>NZ_JPRO01000008.1 GCF_000737785.1 Chryseobacterium luteum
TAAAATGCAGAAAGATTTACTCTATTTATCCACCGACAGCAAGCAGATTATATTGCCTGCAAGCGGACACTATATTAATCAGGATCAGCCAGAAATCATAGAAGAAGCTGTAAATGATATGGTTAAAAAAATTACGGTTAAGTAAAAAGATCGTTATTTTCTCTTCACACTATCAGGGCGGCTTCAGGTTAAACTTTAATATATTTTCAATAGATTTTTAAGATTAAAATATTAAATTTGATAGAATTAATCGGTAGTTTATGAAGTTAATTGAGTTAGCTAAGGAGCTTAATGTTTCGGCAGAAGCCATCAAACAGTTTATCCAGGATTTTGATCTTGAACTGGGGGTCTGTATTAGTACCAACTTTGAAGTGAAGGAAGATTTTGAAAAATTTGCCCGTGAGAACCTGGATTTTTTAAAGCTTTATGAAAAAGATCTGGACAAAAATAAAACGGTGGAACAGATCGCTGAGGTGATCCATCAGCCCAAAGAAAAAGTGGAAGAAGCTATTAAGGAAAACAATTCCAATATTTTTGATAATGGCTTTTTCCGGTCATCAGTTTCAAGTTACGGGATTGATAATAAACTTGGTGGAAATTATCAGTTTGTTTATGATTATTTCGGACAGAAAACGAGTCTCCAGCATAGGGATTTTATCGGGTACAGAGATTTATTCTTTTATATATCTGGGGTTTTGGAGCCATTCCTGAATCCTCAGCAGATCAAAGACTGGGGTATTCATAAGCCGGCGGGAATTGTTCTGTACGGGCCTCCGGGAAGCGGGAAAATATTTTGGGCGACTAAAATTGCCGAGATTATCGGATATCAATTCAAAGAAGTCAAAAAACATTACTTGGGAACCTCCTTCATAGACGGAAATAAAACCAATTTCAATGATTTTCTGCTCACGATGATGAAAGAAGAAAAAGTCCTGCTTTTCCTGGATGATTTTGATGAGATCATGATGGAGAGAAAAGCGGAAACAGATCTGGCTTCCTGCAATCTGGAAACCCAGGAACTCATCCTGCATTATATCGGGAAATTTGAAAAAGAAGAGCTGCTGATGGTAGGTTCCGCCAATTCTGTTTCGGAGATTGATGAAGAAATTCTTGCTCCGGGAAGATTTGATGTCATGATCCCTGTATTTCCACCCAATGCAGCAGAGCGTTCGGAAATCATTCTGTATGCGATGACCAGAGAGCTTGAGGAAGATTCCCTTCTTTATAAGATTCTAAAAAATAACAAAGCTGATAAAGTTCCGTTCTGGCATGAGATCTCGTCCAAAATGAAGGCATTCAGCAATACCATGCTCATTGATTTTACACAGAGTCTTAAAAAACGACTTAAAAATCAATATCGGAAAACTAAAAATGAAAATCTTAAGATCGATCAGAATCTTTTGAATGCAGCGCTAAGGGATGCCGCCGGAAAGCTTACCGAAGAATACCTGGACCAGGTGGCAAGATTCCTGGCAGATGCTGTTATCAATAATTTCGACGAATTCAAAATCAGAATTCAGGCTCTGAAAAAAGAACTGGATACTTATAAAGCTGTTGAAGAACCGAGAAGGGCAATCGGGTTTCAGCATAATGGGGAAGAAGGTGATGGCGGTGCGCAGGGGTGAGTGTGGTGTGGGAGGGTTTTTGAGTTGGAGAGTTGTAGGGTTGGAGAGTTGGAGAGTTGTTTGGGGTTTAGTTTAAATTCTAGTTTCAGTCTAAATCGGATGTCTGAAATCCGGCATCTGAAATCTTCACGCTTTCTCATGAATATCAATACTTTTTATATTGTACAAAAATGAACAGCATCTGGGAACTGGAAACCTTTTACAGAAAAAGAGATATCGTCATTATCGGGGCCGGATTTTCCGGGCTTTGGACTGCTATATCCATTAAAGAGAAATATCCGGAAAAGTCGGTTTTAATTATTGAAAGAAATACCGTTCCACTGGGAGCTTCAACCCGGAATGCCGGTTTTGCATGCTTTGGAAGCCTGACGGAAGTGATCGCCGATTCTCAGAAAATGGGGTGGGAAAAGACACTGGAGTTGGTTAGGATGAGATTTGAAGGTCTCCGGAAGATCAGAAAATATTTTAAGAATAATGAAATAGATTTTGAACTGAACGGAGGATATGAAATTTTAAACAATGATGAGCCTTTACAGCAATTAGATACAGTAAATGAAAAAATGAAAGCAATAACCGGCCTAGCGGAAACCTATTTTCTTAACCAGGAAAAAATCAAACAATTCGGTTTTGGAAAATCTGAATTTCTGATTGAAAATCCCTGTGAAGGAAGTCTGCATTCCGGGAAATTATTGCAAAAATTATTAGAAAAATGCCATGAATTAAAAATTGAATTCCTTTTCGGAACAGAAGTCGGAAATATTGTTGAAACTTCAAATGAAATTGAAGTTCAGCTTTCAGAAAGTCTTTCCATTAAATCCAGTCAAATTATTCACTGTACCAACGCTTTTGCATCAAAATTTTTAAAAAGGGAAGAAATAATTCCTGCCCGCGGACAGGTTATTTTGACAGAACCGGTTGAAGGATTGAAGCTTAGAGGCACATTCCATTATGATGAAGGATTCTATTACTTCAGAAACCTTGGAAACAGAGTTCTTTTGGGTGGCGGACGGAATCAGGACTTTAAAACGGAAGAAACAACAGCTTTTGAGACCACAGAATTTCTACAGAAGCATTTGGAAAGCTTTTTAAAAGAAGTTATTTTACCCGGGCAAGACTTTAAGGTTGCACTTCGTTGGTCAGGAATTATGGCTATGGGTTTAGAAAAAACACCCATTGTGAAACAGCTTTCAGAAAGACAGTTTTGTGCCGTAAGGCTTTCAGGAATGGGAGTGGCACTGGCTCCGGAAATAGGAGAAATGATGGCTGGGATGGTGTAGATTTTAGACATCAGACATCAGACATCAGACATCAGACATCAGATTTTAGGTTTTAGTTTGAGGTTAAGCGAAGGTTTAAACTGAGATTTATAAGACTGTTTCATTTAAAGTTTCATAAATAAATTGAATTGATGAGGTGTTAAAAATGTATAAATACACAATTTTTTTATCCGTATCGACAATTCCGTTAGCTGTATTGGGCATATTTTTTGCGGGTGGAGGGCATGGAAATTATTTTTTGCTTTTACTGCTCTTTCCCTTTAGTCTGCTTGGAACACTCTTTAATGAAGGAATTTCTTTTATTTTTATAATTATAGGCTTGTTGCAACTTCCTATCTACGGCTTCCTGCTGGATAGATTTACAGTAAAAAAAGCATTTCCCATTATTATAGGGATTCATATTATCTTTATGATTTTTCTTTTTTTATTGAAAAGAGATGAGCTTTTCTAGTTAAGTGTTTTCCCACCAGTGCATAATTTCATTTGTTATTTTTTTTGAATTAAATTCATCCCGATAAAGGCCATAACCCACACATAATTCTGATTCTATGATGCACTGTATTTTCGGCATATCTGCTCCTTTTTCTAATTGCTGAAGTACTTTTTCTGCAAGATGGGCGCAGAAGTTTTTATTCATTCCCAAGGTTATGTTCATTGATATAATGAACTTTTTTAACAGTTCAAAATTTGTGTTGTGATCATTAATTAAAATATTCATGTAGTTTATATCCATACAATACCATTTTTAAGTGAGACAAATATAGATTTAAATGGTAAATCTGATAAAAATTTTAGACACTGGATTTCAGACTAAGACTTAGATTAAAATAATTATTGAACTCTATTCTCAAACCCTACAACTCTCAAACCCGAATCCCGCACCCCGAAACTCTAAACCCTCAAACGCTCCAACTCTAAAACCCTCCCACACACAAACTCAAACTCTCAAACCCCAAAAAAATCCGTATTTTTGTATAAAATAAAAAATTCGTGATCAACAACGACCAGATAAAAGAAGTTCAGTCCAGAATAGGAGACTTATATAAATACCTTCAGATCGAAAAAAAGAAGATAGAAATAGCGAATGATGATGAAAAAACAGCTGCTCCCGAATTTTGGGACAACCCAAAAGAAGCGGAAGTATTTCTGAAGCAGCTCCGTTCCAGAAAAAGATGGGTAGAGGATTATGAAGAAATTACTACCCAGTTTGAAGACCTGCAGGTGCTGGCAGAATTTGCCAGAGAAGATCCGGATTCTGAGAAAGAGCTGGATGACACATTTCCAAAGCTTGTTGAAAAAATAGAAGACCTGGAATTTAAAAACATGCTTTCCAATGAAGGGGATGAACTTTCTGCCGTTCTCCAGATCACAGCAGGAGCCGGAGGTACGGAAAGTTGTGACTGGGCTTCGATGCTGATGAGAATGTACACCATGTGGGCCGAAAAGCAGGGCTATAAAATCCGTGAGCTTAACTATCAGGAAGGGGAAGTAGCCGGAGTGAAAACCGTTACACTGGAGATCGATGGTGAATATGCCTTCGGATACCTGAAAGGGGAGAACGGGGTACACAGGCTGGTAAGGATTTCTCCTTTTGACAGCAATGCCAAGCGGCACACAAGTTTCGTTTCAGTATACGTTTACCCTTTGGTGGACGATACCATTGAAATTAACATCAATCCTGCTGATATTTCCTTTGAAACCATGAGGTCTTCCGGAGCCGGAGGTCAGAACGTAAACAAGGTAGAAACTGCCGTACGTCTTCGCCACGCACCCACAGGAATTATTATTGAAAACTCCGAATCACGTTCGCAACTTCAAAATAAAGAAAAGGCAATGCAGCTCCTTCGTTCAAGACTTTACGAAATGGAACTTGAAGCCCGTATGAAAGCAAGAACAGAGATAGAAGCCAATAAGATGAAAATAGAGTGGGGAAGCCAGATCCGGAACTACGTGATGCATCCGTATAAGCTGGTAAAAGATGTCCGTTCCGCTCATGAAACTTCAGATGTGGATTCCGTAATGAACGGGAATATCACACCATTCCTGAAAGCCTTCCTGATGGCCGATGGTACGGCTGTTTCAGACGATGATATGGACTTGTAAAATATCATGTCCGTATTTTAGTTAAAATCTTATAATTAATTTTTGTTTAAGACTTTTTACGCTTACTTTTGTTGTTAATCGTTATATATGGAAGATTTCAATAGCTGGAGAGATTTGATGAACCCCGAATTTTATATCAAAATGGGTGGGTTCTGGCTTATTTTATTTATTGTTTTTGCTGAGACAGGTCTGTTTGTAGGATTTTTCCTGCCGGGAGATTCATTGCTGTTTGTTTCAGGAATTTATGCTGTTGAAATTATCAAAGAGACTTTCGGCTCTACAGGGAGCGACTTTTTAGATACAACTATTCTGGCTTCCTGCGTAGCGCTTGCTGCCATTATTGGAAATGAGGTGGGCTATTACTTTGGTGTGAAAACAGGTCCTGCCTTATACAAAAAGCAAGATACCATGCTTTTTAAGAAAAAATACCTTTATCAGGCCCACGATTTTTTTGAAAAACACGGGGCACTGGCAATTATTATGGCCAGATTTTTACCGGTGGTGAGAACCTTTACTCCAATTGTTGCAGGTATCGTAAAAATGGACAAAAAAGAATTCCTGAGAGATAATGTTATCGGGGCAGTTCTCTGGTCATTCGTCCTGATCTTTGCCGGACATTATCTGGACAAACTTTTCCAGGAGCAGTTCGGAATCAATTTAAAAGAGAAACTGGAACTGATCATTATTATCATTGTTCTGGTAACGACGCTTCCGGTAATCATCAAATTTGTTTTCGGGAAGAAAGAAGACTTCTCTAAATATGAAAACAAGGATCCTGAATAAGACTGCAAATTTGTTTAAACCATTAAGCAGAATTTAGGAATAAAGTATAATTAAGATAAATCATTCTGATTTTTAAGGCTTTTAGAGGCTTATAACTTATTATCTTAATGGTTCAAAAATAAAAGCTTAAACAAGCTTTACAAAAAAAGAAAAATAATCTGCTTCCGGCAGGTTATTTTTTTACCCATTCCAGAATGTTCGGATAAATAATACTGTCTCTTTTCATTTTGCTGAAAAACCTCGGAACGTGGCCTGTTCTTTCCATAAAAATGAATTTGTGAGGCACATTCTGTTTTGTAAGCGCAGAATCCATGGACAATCCCTGATGCTGATTCACCAGAAAATCATTATTCCCCTGGAATAATAGCGTGGGAACGTTGGATATATTGGCAACCGGGCTCGCTTCTTTAAAGGCTTCAGAGATATTTTTACGGTCAAATTTTGTTCCTACCACCTTCTGGAAAGTGGGAGAAGTATATTTTGAATAAAATGAATTAAGGTATTCCGGACTGTAAAAATCCGTCGGACCACTCATGGAAATGATCTTTTTAACCTGTTCAGGATGTTTGTATCCGTAGAGCAGGGCAAGGTGTCCGCCGGCACTTTCCCCAAGCAGAATATAATTATCGGGTTGAAGTTCTGCTTTTTCGGCCAGGGAATTAAACTTTTCAATGGCAGCACCAATATCTTCCAGTTGCTGCTTATAAGTAATATTTTTGTGTTTTGAAACCAGCCTGTAATTCATATTGATGCTCGGGATCTTGTTTTCAAAAAGCATTTTCTGAACCTGGATCATATGTTCCTTCTTTCCGAGAGTCCAGGCACCTCCATGTACGATAAGAACTACAGGCGCATCCTGTGCATAATCTAATGGAAGAAAAACATCCATTTTATGTCTTTTATGCTCGCCGTATTTTAAATTATATATTTTCTGCTGTCCGCCGGTGCCTACCCAGACCCTGAATTTTGTATTACATGACTGCAGCATGAAACTAAGGCATCCTACAACAAAAAAATGGTATCTGAGAACAAGCTTTTTCATAAGATAAAATTAGGCAAAATGTAGATGGAAACCGAAGATAAAAACGTGATTTTTATGACCCTAGTTAATGATTCTGTGCCTCCTTTTTAGTTAGCTTCCATTGGTTGCCAATATATGAGAATGTATAAAAATAATGACCTCGGGGAATATTTCTTATTTCAACAATTACGATATCCTTATTGGCATAAAGACCAAAATCTACTTTTAATCTCGTATTATAGGGGTGGAATTCAGCTTTCTGCTTATTCCCGCGATAATAATATACCATTACATTTCTTGCCGGTTCAGAAGCTTGCGGAAATTTTTCTATAAAATCATAATAGCCTTCCTGTTTGTAGTCATTTAAGAGAACATTATTAATTGGCATTCTTCCAAAGTCATAAGTGGGAAAAAGATTTTTCTTTAGTTTTTTGGCAGCATAATCAAACGTATCTTTTGTCCAGAAAAGCTGGTCGAGAAATAAACTTTTACTGAATTCTAAAGTAGACATCGAAGCACAGTTGCTTATGTTATCATTGATAAAAGTACTGGTATGTATACTTACTGATATATTGTTTTTGGGGAATAATTCTTTTGGAATACTGTTGAATATGACCATTCTCAACGCTTCAAACTTTTCTTTTTCCCGGGTATGTTTTTGTTTAAATTCTTTTAAAATATTATCCTCCTTTTCAAAAAACTCTTTACAATCATCTGAAGCGCATCCATTAGCCTCAGGAACACCGGGAACCGCAGGACAGGCATCGTCTTTATCCGGGATACCATCGCCATCAGTATCCGGCCACGGACAACCGTTATTTTCAGCATTACCTTTTTCGTTGACACATCCATCTTCCTTATCAATAACACCGTCACCGTCATTGTCTGGCCACGGACAGCCTTTAATTTCTGAGAAACCACTTTCTTTCGGATATTTGTCCAGATAAAAAAAAATACCGTCCTGATCTTCATCCGAAAGGCAGGTCTTTTTAGAATATTGTTTTTTACATTTTCTGAACTCTTCTTTATTTTTTATTTCCTGAGAATATAAGCAGAGTGCTGAAAACAGTAAAAATATAAAATATCGTTTCATTTTTTAATCCAGATCTGTTTATTGTTTCTCTCCTGTTTTCATTTTCTGCCAGCATTCTTATTATAATGCTTACAGTGCATGGTATTTTATTTTTTAAACAGGGTAAAAGTAAGCAGAGTTTTGTTCAGATAAATGCATCATCATCAGAAATATTTAAAATTAATATCCAGAAACAAATAAAAACAGATTATAATAATTATTTTTGCCCGACTTAACATAGATTAAAAAAATATTAAAATATGGCATCTGGTTTTTTTGCAATTTTAGATGATATTGCGGCACTAATGGATGATGTGGCGGTTACAAGTAAAATAGCTACACAGAAAACGGCGGGTATTCTTGGAGATGATCTGGCTGTGAATGCAGAGAAAGCCACAGGTTTCCTTTCTTCACGGGAAATTCCGGTTTTGTGGGCAATTACAAAAGGCTCGTTCATCAACAAACTGATCATTCTGCCTGTTGTTTTTTTGCTCAACTGGCTGTATGCTCCGGCAATTAATTATGTATTGATTCTCGGAGGATTATATTTAGCTTTTGAAGGTGTTGAAAAAATTATAGAATTTCTTTTTCACCGCGAAAAGGAAGGTCATGAAGTTGTGGAAGAAATTGTAGAAGATGAAAAAAGTGACGAAGAGATAGAAAAATCGAAGATAAAATCGGCAGTTACTACAGATTTTATTCTGTCAATTGAGATTGTAATTATTGCTTTGGGAACAGTTTTGGAAGAAAGCCATCCTTTCATTACACAGATTTTAGTAACGAGTTTAGTAGCATTCATTGCGACCGTAGGAGTTTATGGAATTGTTGCTTTGATCGTAAGAATGGACGATGCAGGATTTAAATTAATCAAAAAAAGTAATGATAAAGGATTCTTCGGAAAGCTTGGGCATCTATTGGTGAAAGCCCTTCCTATCGTTATTAAAGCTTTGGGAGTTATCGGTACGATTGCCTTAATTATGGTAGCCGGCGGAATTTTTGCCCATAGAGTAGAATTTCTTCACCATGTTTTACCTTCCTGGTCTTCTAATGAGATTCTTACTATTTTAAAAGAAATTATTCTTGGCCTTGTAGGAGGTTTATTGGCTGTAGCGCTTTTTACGATCGGAAAGAAAACGTATTCACTTGTGGCTAAAAAGTAAATCTGGATAACATGATAAAACAAAGCCGTATCACATCTGTGAATACGGTTTTTATGTTTTTTTACACAGAAGATAAAAGGCTGGTTTAACTTGTACTGTCACTTGGGTAAAGGTATATTTGCAAAAAAAAATAAACATGACAAAAAAAATATTCTATGTAACCTTTTTATTTTCCTCATTATTTTCAAATGCGCAGACCCTGGATACTACTTTCGGTACGAATGGATTCAATTTCACTAATCCGTCAACAGTTTTTGACAAATCAGGTGATTTCCTCATAGAGGCAGATAACAGCATGATTGTGCTCGGAAATGTAGGTCCAGGATCAAAAAGAGCTATTTATAAAGTAGATGCCAATGGAAATCTGGATACATCATTTGGAACCGGAGGGGTACAGATTACTCAGAATCAATCTTCCCAGTATAAAATCATTAAATTAAGTTCGGGTAAATATTTAACGATCGGAAGTGTAGGCCATACAAACAACCAGAATTTCTTTATTGAAAGATTCAATACAAACGGTACTTTAGATACAACGTTTGGAATCGAAGGCGGACTTGCTGTCAATATGGGGTATCCTGCTAATGTGGAAACCATTGATGTTGCTTTCAGTGCCGTAGAATTATCAGATGGAAAAATCATTGTATGCGGTGGGGCCGAATATGGATATCCAAAAAGGAGATCATGCCTATTAAAATTGAATCAGGATGGTTCCGCAGATACAACCTTTGGGACTAATGGAAAACTTTATTTTACCATTAACACCGGAGTATCTCAGGAAAGAGTAAATGCCCTAAGCATTCTGATAGCTAATAATAAACTTATTGTTGCCGGAATAGGAAGAATTAATGATACCACTGACAATGTAAACGGGCCTGGTGATATTTATGTGGTAAGATTAAATATGAACGGGACTATTGATACAACTTTCGGAACCAATGGCAAATTGATTTTCAATCTTGGGAATCCCTTTGAGTTTGGAAATATGATTCAGGATCCTAACGGAAATTTTTATATCGCAGGCTCTGCCTTCAATAATGGTATCAGAGACTCCTGGGTGGCAAAAATAAATTCTGAAGGCCAGTTTATCAACAGTTTTGGAACCGCAGGTATTGTAAAACGGAAGGTGGTCAACATCCCGAATGTTACAAGTGAAGTACCGAACTCTATACTTTTGGGTAATAATGGGATCTATGTAGGAGGTACATTTTATTTTACAGGAAGTTATTTGGATTATGACTGGATGTTTCTGACCAAATTTAATTTTGACGGAACTCCCGACCTGTCATTTGGAACTAACGGATTATTCAGACTCCCAACCTCTAATTCTGTCCGAAGATTATCCGCGATGAAATTTGACAGCAATAAAAAAATCCTGATTTCTGGAGATTCCACTCATGATGACAGACAATTTGCGCTGGCCAGAATTACTATAAATAATGAATCTCTAAGTACAGGTGAAGTAGCGGGGAAAACAGAACTCTCATTCTATCCAAACCCTGTGACAGATTTCCTGTATATTGATTTAAATTCTGAAAGTACGCCGGAAAATTTATCCTTATACAGCATGGATGGAAAGCTGATTAAACCCCTGGAATATATCCGACAGGGGGATAAATTGAAGGTTGACCTTCAAAACTATGTGTCCGGAACGTATTTGATTCACATAAAATATGATAAGAAAGATCAGACTCTAAAGATTATAAAAAAGTAAACTTAGAATAAAAGCAGGTTTAAATACTTTTGAAACCTGCCGTCAATGTTTTACTTATATCAAAAAAAAGAGGCTTTTTAAAGCCTCTTTTATATTTTAATTGAATAAATCTTTCACTTTATCAAAAAAAGTTTTTTCCTTTCCGGAAGGTTCTGCAACCATTTCTCCGCTTAACATCTGCTTTTCAAAGAAATCTTTCTGTTCTTTCGTCAGTTTTTGCGGCGTCCATACATTAATGTGGATGAACATATCACCTTTTCCATAGCTGTCGATGCTTGGGAGGCCTTTCCCTGCCAGTCTCAGGATCTTTCCGGACTGTGTGCCCGGATCAATGGTAATTTTCACTTTACCGCCTACCGTAGGAACCTCTTTCTTAGCTCCTAAAGCTGCTTCTGCGAAAGAAATATACAATTCCTGGTGAAGATTATCTCCCTCTCTCTTAATCGTTTTATCTACTTCCTCTTCAATGATCACCAACAGGTCTCCGGGAATTCCTCCAAATGGAGCATCATTTCCTTTTCCTCTTACATTCAGCTGGATACCGTCTCTTGCACCGGCAGGAATATTGATAGAGATTTCCTCCTCATCTTTGATTAGTCCCTGTGCATTGGCTCCTGCTGGAATTTTATCGGCTACTTTCCCGATTCCCTGACAGGTTCCACAGGTAGTCTGTGTCTGCATCTGTCCGAACATCGTGTTCATAACCTTTAGCTGAACACCGGAACCGTTACAGGTAGGACATATTTTTGAAGTGGCACCTTCCGCCATCTTCATTTTTTTTACTTTGATGGTTTTCTGGGTTCCGTTTACCATTTCTTCAAGGCTCAGCTTGATTCTGATTCTTAAATTAGAACCCTTCACCTGCTGACGTCCCCCGCCATTTCCACCAAAACCTCCGAAGCCGCCACCGAAAATATCTCCAAACTGGCTGAAAATATCCTCCATGTTCATACCTCCGCCGAAGCCTCCGCCTCCGTAACCGCCATTACCACTCATTCCGGCATGGCCGAACTGGTCATATCTGGCACGTTTCTGGTCGTCGCTCAGTACTTCATAAGCCTCTGCAGCTTCCTTAAATTTTTCTTCAGCCTCTCTGTCTCCCGGATTTTTATCTGGGTGATATTTGATGGCCATTTTTCGGTATGCCTTCTTTATCTCGTCGGCCGATGCAGATTTACTGATCTCAAGAACTTCGTAATAATCTCTTTTTGACATGTTGATTATAATTGATTACTGATAAATAATAACTGTTGCGTATGGCTTAAAGCCTGCTGCCAATCAATTATCTATCATCATTTATCATTTATTTAATATTAGTTTCCTGTTACTACTTTTGCAAAACGGATCACTTTATCACCTAAAATATATCCTGTTTCTATAACATCTACGATTTTGCCTTTCAGATCTTCAGACGGTGCCGGAATTTGAGTGATCGCCTCATGGAAGTCTACATTGAATGTATCCCCTGCATTAACTTCCATAGGTTTTAAGCCTTTTTCTGTAAGTTTGTTTTTGAATTTCTGATAGATCAGCTCCACACCCTGAAGGTCAGATGTATTTCCGTTTTTAGCAATTTCTTTTAAAGCTCTTTCGAAATCATCCAGAACTCCCAACATAGAAACCATCATATCCTGATTGGCATACTGGAAGAATTCCATCTTCTCTTTCGCCGTTCTTTTTTTATAATTTTCGAATTCAGCGTATAATCTGATGTAACGGTCTTTCTCTTCTGCCAAAAGTTCCTCTGCAGAAGGTGCTGCTGTCACATTTTCCCCAGACACTGCTTCGTCCTGAATGTTGTTTACTTCCTGATTATTGATGCTTTCTTCGTTAATATCCTGATTTTCCATAATTCAATATTTATTTAAATAGTTGTTTGACAAAGAACCTGCCAAATACAAAAAATGGACATTAAGGCAGAAAAATAGATAGGTAATTGATTTGTGAATGGTCAATTTTGCTTCGCAATTGAATAGTCAATTGCTGTATGTTATAAACTTCACTATTGACGATTCACTATTGTTTTATTGTGAATGGTCAATTTTGCTTCGCAAGTGAATGGTCAATGGCTGTCTGTTGTAAACTTCACCATTGATGATTCACCAGCCACTGTTGTGCATTTTTTTATTGTGAATGGTCAATTTGCTTAGCAAGTGAGTGGTCAATGGCTGTATGTTGTAAACTTCACTATTGACGATTCACCAGTACTTTTATTATGAATGGTCAATTTTGCTTCGCAAGTGAATGGTCAATGGCTGTCTGTTGTAAACTTCACCATTGATGATTCACCAGCCACTGTTGTGCATTTTTTTATTGTGAATGGTCAATTTGCTTCGCAAGTGAGTGGTCAATTGCTGTATGTTGTAAACTTCACTATTGACGATTCACCAAGTCAATTGCTGTCAGTTGTAAAATTCACCATTGACGATTCACCATTCACTGTTGTTTTATTGTGAATGGTCAATTTGCTTCACAAGTGAAATGGAATAATTTGTCTGGGAAAAATTCACAATTCACCATTGATAATTCACGTTTTACTACCCGGAAAAAGTCTGGTAAAGCAAGTACAGGTTTAAAATAATGATCACAAAAGAAATAATCCAGACCCCTATTTTCATTACGGGCTTATTTACAAATTCCCCCATTTTGGCTTTGTCATTGGTAAACATCACCAAAGGAACCACGGCGAAACTCAGCTGCATGGATAAGATGACCTGGCTTAAAACCAATAAATCCGTTGTTCCCTGTTCGCCGTAAATAATAGCAACGATTAAAGCCGGGATCACGGCAATGAGTCTTGTGATCAGCCTTCTCAGCCATGGTTTTAATCTGATGTTTAAGAAGCCTTCCATCACGATCTGCCCTGCAAGAGTTCCCGTCAGGGTAGAATTCTGTCCTGATGCCAGTAGAGCAATGGCGAAAGCAATACTTGCCATAGAAGCCCCGAGAATTGGAGTCAGCATTTTATATGCATCATGAATGTCTGCCACATGCTTGTTTCCTGTAGTATGGAAGGTTGCGGCTGCTAAAATAAGTATGGCTGCATTGATAAAGAAAGCGAGCATCAGTGAGACTGTACTGTCCAGCGTTGCAAATTTTATCGCTTCTTTTTTGCCTTCTCGGTCTCTTGAGTAATCTCTCGTCTGAACAATACTGCTATGGAGATATAGATTATGGGGCATAACCGTAGCCCCCAGGATTCCGATAGCGATATAAAGCATTGCGGGATTTTGAATGATTTCCTTTTGAGGAACGAGCCCGCCAAGAATTTCATTGAAAGCCGGCTGTGAAATTGCAATTTCATAAATAAAGCATGCTAGAATAATAAAAATAAGTCCGCCAACAATACTTTCTATCCATCTGAAGCCTTTAGCCTGAAGCAAAAGAATGATCAGGACATCCACTGTTGTGATCACAATTCCCCAGGTAAGAGGGATGTGAAACAACAGGTTTAATGCAATGGCAGAACCGATGACCTCGGCGAGATCACAGGCGGCAATGGCTATTTCACAGAATATCCATAAAATAAAATTGGTGGTAGGGCTAAAGTGATCACGGCAGGCCTGTGCCAGATCTCTTTCGGCAACAACACCTAATTTTACAGATAAATGCTGCAAAACCATTGCGAAAATATTTGAAATAAGAATCACGGAAAGAAGGGTATACCCGAACTGGGCACCTCCGGCAATATCCGTTGCCCAGTTCCCCGGGTCCATATATCCTACAGCGATCATCAGTCCGGGCCCGGCAAAGGCTAGGTATTTTCTCCAGAAATTACCTTTACGGGGTACTTTTATAGATGAATATACCTCCGGGAGGGAATGGGATGTTTTATCTTTACGCCAGGCGTTATTTAATTTAAGATTCATAAATGTTAGAAATGACTAACAAATTTAATTAAATAAATATAAATGTGAAAGCAAAGGGATAAAAAAAATCCCGAAAACTAATTTCCGGGATTCTATTTTTAAAGATTTTAAAATCTATTTGGCAAATCTTACAGACATTCTTCTGTCTGCGGCTCTTTCTGCGTCAGAAGCTTTAGCATCTACTTTCGCAAATTTGCTTCCGTAACCTTCTGCTCCTAAAACCTGATTTCCAACGCCTGCTTTTGCTAAAGCATTTTTGATGAAATCAGCTCTGGACAGAGACAGTTTTACGTTGGCAGCTTCATCTCCTACTTTGTCAGTATACCCTCCGATTTTGATTTTTGCATCCGGGAATGCTTTCAAAATTGCTACCAGATTATCAAGCTGTCCCTGGGAACCTGCTTCAAGTTCAGTAGAGCTTCCCATTTTGAAATTTACATGGTCAAAATCATACCATTTATCTTTTAATGCTGCATCATCAGCTGCATTTTTATAATTTCCTGATTTCAGGAAGGTAATCATCTGGTCTTCCATACCGCCTTTATAGCCTTTCAGCATAACACCATTAAGATCAATATTTTCATCAGTTCTGGCTGCCGGGGCTGTAGCTGTTGAAGTATCTGCAGGCATGGTGGTGGCTGTATCTGTTTTTACTCCTGTAGAATCAACTACTGTAGTGGTAGTGGTTGTTTCTTTCTTTTCACACTGCTTCCATATGAAATAAGCAGCAGCGATTAAAAGTAAAAGCGGAAGCAACCATTTCCAGATTGAACCTCCGCCTTCATTATTATTTCTGTCAGGATCGGTCCCTGCAGATGTTGTACTTCTTGTAACTTCTATTTTCGGCTCCTCACTTACAGCTGGTCTAATGGTATCATTGTCGTTATCAAATTTATACCCTTTTGCCCAGTCCCCAATATTCAGAGATGCCAGGGAAAGTCCTGCCGGTAAAAGTGAAGACACGATCCCTTTTTGCTCGCTTAACAGGTTTGAAATCCCTGATTTATCTAAGTTATTATCAGCAACATATTTTCCGATAGAACCTACCGTAGCTCCTGTTACCAGATTCAATAGTGAACCGGATGAGTTATTGCTGATTCCTGCATAACTAGCAATAGCATTTACTATTCCACTGATCTTATCTCCAAAAATAGAGGTCAGCAGACTGGAAATGATAGGGCTGGTGGATGCACCACTTAATAAATTTCCTAAAATTCCGCTTGAAGAAGCATTGCTGATTGCATCCAAAACTTCCGGGTTATCAGAATTGTTTGCCAAGCCTCCCACAACTGCAGGAAGCATACCTCCAATTGCTTTTGAAATACCAGACTCGCTTTCTCCAAACTGAGAAGCTGCTTGCGAAACTAAAGCGGGACCTAACTGTCCTTTAATTAAATCAATGACATTTAAAGACATAATAAATTATTTTTAAGATTAATGTTAAATAAATTTAAACAAAAATCTGTCCAAAGTCACTTTTTTTGGATATTTATTTAATTTCCGGCAGTAATTTTGAAAATCAGCAAAAAATTTTAGTAAGCTTTTGCGAATAATACGCGTCTTGCAGAAGGTTTCCCGGTAATCAGAGAAATGCCCTCTTCAATATCATCATCTAAAGGAATACATCTGATTGTAGCCTTTGTTTCCTCTTTGATCTGCTCTTCTTCTTCAGCGGTTCCGTCCCAGTGTGCATAAATGAATCCTGCTTTTTCTTCAAGAACTTTCTTGAATTCTTCATAATTATCCACTTTTGTAATATTGTCTTTTCTGAAGCTTAATGCTTTTTCATAAAGTTCTTTCTGAATAGTCTGCAATAATTCTTCGATGTAAGTGTCAATCCCTTCAATAGAACGAACTTCTTTTGTAAGATTGTCTCTTCTTGCGATTTCCACGGATTTGTTTTCCAGATCCTTAGGTCCCAGGGCAATTCTTACCGGTACACCTTTTAATTCATATTCTGCGAACTTCCATCCCGGTTTGTTATGCGTATCGTCATCAAATTTTACTGAGATACCTTTTATTTTTAATTTAGCCACAATATTAAGTGCCACTTCGCTGATCTGTGCCAGCTGCTCTTCTCCTTTGAAGATGGGAACAATAACCACCTGGATCGGAGCCAGCGTAGGAGGAAGTACCAATCCGAAATCATCGGAATGGGTCATGATCAAAGCTCCCATCAGACGCGTGGATGTTCCCCATGAAGTAGCCCAGGCATATTCAATTTTACCTTCTTTATTGGTGAATTTTACATCGAAAGCTTTCGCGAAATTCTGGCCTAAGAAGTGAGAGGTCCCTGCCTGAAGTGCTTTTCCGTCCTGCATCAATGCTTCAATACAGTACGTTTCGTCAGCTCCTGCAAATCTTTCAGACGGTGTTTTTAATCCTTTAACAACAGGCATCGCCATGAATTTTTCTGCAAAATCGGCATATACATCATTCATTTTTTCAGCTTCTTCCACTGCTTCATCTTTGGTGGCATGGGCTGTGTGTCCTTCCTGCCAAAGGAATTCTGCTGTTCTGAGGAAGAGACGTGTTCTCATTTCCCAACGGACAACGTTAGCCCATTGGTTAATCAGGATCGGAAGGTCTCTGTAAGACTGTATCCAGTTTTTGTATGTATTCCAGATAATGGCTTCGGAAGTAGGACGTACGATAAGCTCTTCTTCTAATTTGGCATCCGGATCTACAATAAGTTTATGTGGATTGTTGGGGTCTGTTTTTAATCTATAGTGGGTAACTACTGCACATTCTTTAGCAAAACCTTCTGCATTTTTTTCTTCTGCCTCAAACAGGCTTTTGGGCACAAAAAGCGGGAAATAAGCATTAACGTGACCTGTTTCTTTGAACCTTTTGTCCATTTCATCACGCATTTTTTCCCAGATTGCATAGCCGTATGGTTTGATCACCATACATCCTCGCACTCCAGAGTTTTCAGCTAAGTCAGCTTTTACCACCAACTCATTATACCATTTGCTGTAATCTTCGCTTCTTGAGGTTAATTTTGCCATTATTTTTTTAATTTTTTTAACTTTTGTACATTATTGTAATCTAAAAATAAAAATCTATTTTTGATAGATTTTTCTACCGGTGTTTTGGTACATTTTTGGTACAGATTGCAAATATAATTTAAATTAAAAATCTTTACGTTATCATGAAAAGAAATATACATAAAAATTTGCTCGGTCTGTTAAAATCCAAAGGGATTTTGGCAATATCAGGCGGATTACTGCTTGTGTCCTGTGGCGCCCAGATGGGTGGATATACAGAGACCGATGGGGTATACTATGACCCTAATAAAGATACGCTGCCAGAAGGTGTGATCATCAATGAAGGTGGTAACAGGGTAGGGGAAAACTACGATTATTACCAGGACTCTAATGTAATCCAGAATGCTGAAGCTAATTCTAGAGAACAGGACAACAGATACAGTACATGGAGCGATAATAACTGGAATACGAATGCTACCGATTCAGACTGGGGTGCATTTGCCGGAGCTCAGACTAACTATTACGATAATTCCTGGGGCTCTCCCTGGGGATGGTACGGTGGTTACAGCCCTTACTGGGGGATGAACCGCGGCTGGGGAATGAATATGTCCTGGGGCTGGGGTGGATCGTTTGGATGGGGAGGATCATTCGGCTGGGGAAATCCTTACTGGGGATACGGCTATTCTCCTTATTGGGGCGGATATTATGATCCGTTCTGGGGTGGCGGTTACGGTTACCCATATTGGGGCGGTTACGGTGGTTACTGGGGTAATAGCTACAGACCGGTTCATAGAAGAAGCGGTGGCGGAGGATTCAGTAATCCCGGGCTGTCAAATGCTGTGTACAGAACCAATACCTATAGAGGCGGTTTCAGAAACAGTGGAAACGGTTTCCGAAATACATCAACCAATAACGGTTTCCGAAACGGAAGTACAAACGGAGGCTTCAGAAACGGTTCATATAACAACGGCGGTTTCAGACAGGGAAATACAAACGGCGGTTACAGAACACAGCCACAATCAGGCGGATTCCGTAATTCAGGTTCTCAGCCAAGACCTAATTATAATTCTCAGCCTAACTATAATAATGGAGGTTTCAGATCCAATGACAACGGAGGTTTCAGATCAAGCGGAGGTTCTTCAGGCGGTTTTAGAAGCGGAGGCTCTTCAGGTGGCGGAGGTATGAGATCAGGCGGTGGAGGCGGCGGCTTCAGAGGCGGCAGATAATTTCAAACTTAATAACTATTAAAAAAATAATGTTAAAAAAATCTTTAGTATTAATGAGTGTTTCTGCTGCATTTTTTGCACAGGCACAGGATGTTTCTATATTGAGAAATACTGTAGATGTTTATTCCAGTAGTCCTATGGTGGGTTCGTCAAAGTTTAATGCAATGGCAGGAGCTAACGGAGCATTAGGAGGTGATGCCAATTCACTGCTGACCAACCCTGCAGGTTTGGGGGTGGCTATTTCCGGAGAAGTTTCCGGAACGGTATCTATTGCAGGAAATAAAAATAAAAGTACATGGGGAGGATCTTCCATTGATTACAGCAAAACCAATACTGATCTTGGAAATGTGGGAGGTGTAATCGCTTTCCCTTTGATGACTGAAACAGGCTGGAAGTTTATTAATATCGGGATCAATTATTCCAATCAGTCATTGGATAATTATGTAGAATCTCCGGGAAGCAGTAATGTTATCAAGGATTTTGATGCTAATAATAGTTCATCATTCGCAGGACATGCCTATAACAGATACGGAAATCTTTCAAAAACAAGCTTTGGTGTTGGGGCAAATTATAATCATAATTTATATATAGGTGCAGGATTGAATTTCTTCAGTGCATCTATTGACCAGTATGATACGGCGGCTTTTCAGTCACTGAGTAATGGTTCTTTGGAATATTTCAACAGACAGAATACACCGATGTTGGAAAGATCTTCCGGCTTTTCGGCATCTTTAGGGGTGATCGGCAAGCTTAGTCCTAATTTCAGAATCGGAGGTGCTATAGAAACTCCAACGTTCTGGCGTATAGACAGAACTTACAGCTTCTATAATGATCCGAATTATGGTGACGGCAGCGGAGCCGAATCAAGAGATCTTACAACACCGCTTAAAGCGACAGTGAGTGCCGCATTTGTTGCCAGCAAAAACTTTTCATTAAACGTAGATTATACTTTAGGATTAACAAGACCTAAATATAAAGTAGTATCAGGTGCTGAAAGCGAACTGAACAGCTTCTTTAAAGACAATTATAAGAACCTTTCAGAAGTAAGAATAGGTGCCGAGTACAGATTGAAGCAGTTCAGATTAAGAGGTGGTTATTCTTACATGTCTAATCCTTTTGATGCTTTAACAGTGACTCAGGTAAATCCGGATGCCTCCACGTCTGACCAGTCATACAGCAATATGATGCTGAATAACAGAAACCTGGCCTCATTCGGTTTGGGTTATGATTTCAAATCATTCTATATAGACGCATCTTATCAGTATGTGACGTCTACCTACAGCAACCCTTTCTTAAGAGGTATTGAAACAGGAAACCCTTCTACTGATACGGCGTATTATTCTGATACAAAAATCATGTCATCAGACTATTTTGCTGTTTCGGAAGTGAAAAATAACAGGAATAACTTTTTTATTACATTCGGCTGGAAATTCTAATCCAGATGGTGTAATGAGTGATTAAATTGAAGGCTCCGGATTTTAATCCGGAGCTTTTTTATTGTGTTTGATAAAAGATTAATGAGAATGTCCGGCAGCCGGATGATGGTGAAAAAGATGCATGACCAGTGCCAGTGAAACACCAATAATTACCAAGCCGATCTTCATCCAGTCGATGTTGTGATTCTTATTGCTTTCAAAAATGATCACAGAAGAAATGTGAAGAAATATTCCACCTACAATAGCCAGAAAATAAGGCTGCAGGTCAGGATTGAAATAATTTCCAAGCAGCATTCCCATTGGAGAGGCAAGAGCAAACAAAGCTACAATCAGCATTGAAGGATATGGTGAAGTTTTGGACTCTTTTTTTCTGTTGAATAAAAAGGCTCCAAGAATAAATGAAATAGGAAGATTGTGAAAGACAATTCCCAGAAGATAAGGCGATAGCTCGTGCTTTTCATTAGCTAAAGGAATTCCTTCTATAAAAGCATGTACAAACAACCCTACCATCAATGCAACAGGAAGGATATTGTGCTCACTGTGGTGATGAAAATGCCCGTGTTCGAAACCTTTGGTTAAAGCTTCCAGGATCATTTGGAGCAGTACACCCGCAATCACGAAAATTCCGAGGCTGCTTCCGGCTTCAGAAGTGTATACCTGCGGAAAAACCTCATTCAGGCAGATGGTGATCAGAAATCCGGCACTGAGTACCAACAGATTTTTTGCCAGCTTTTCTTTTTTTCCGAAATGCTTGCCGAGGAATACTCCTGTAATAACACTTAATATCAGTAAGATAACTGTTATCATGCTTTTTTCTTAAATAAATTGATGCAGCGTGTTGAAACTTCACGGTCAAATTCATTCAGCTGATAGTCGCCCCAGATGTTTACTTTTTCAAAGCCGCAGTCTGCTGCATAGGAATTGATAGCCTCCAGAGTATGAAGCTTTACTTTTTCAAAGAAATGGAAAGGCTTCCCGTCCGCTTCAAAACGGATGTCTTTAACGATATGTCTTCCTTCGATCTTTTTCAGGATTTTAAAATCAATATCGCCTCGGGTTATGGTAGTCTCAGGAATTAAGTTTTTTCTTACATATTCTTCATTCAGATAATCCAGAACAAAATACCCTCCCGGCTTTAAGACATTATAAACTGACTCGAATACTTTTTTGTCATCACTTTCGTTATCAAAGTATCCGAAACTTGTGAACAAATTGAATACAGCATCCATAGGATCTGCATCAATCGGGTTCCGCATGTCGTGAACATTAAAAATAAGTGTCTGGGTTTCAAACTGTTTATCGAATTCAATGCTCTGTCTGGAAAGATCAAGTCCCAATACATCATATCCCAGTTTATTCAGAAAAACGGAGTGTCTTCCTTTACCGCAAGCCAGATCAATAATCTTGGATGAAGGGGGTAACTGAAGGTGTTCAGTAAGCTTCGTAATGAAATTTTCGGCTTCCGTATAGTCCCTGTTACTGTAAAGAAGATGATAATAAGGTGTATCAAACCAAGATTCAAACCATTCCATAATGCAAAAATAACTAAATTTGTGCGGTTAAAAGCAAAGTATTTAAATAATGAAATACCAAAAGATCCGATTAACAGCAAAATTAGACTTGTAATCTTTTCATTATTAAATCATTAAATCTTTTAATAAATATTTATGGACACAGAAAATCTAAAGATTCAGATAAAGACATTCTTCGGACTGGAGCAGATCCTTGCGGAAGAAATTAAAAAATTAGGCGGGAAAAACGTTGAAATTAAAAACCGTGCGGTCAATTGTGAAGGCGACCTCGGTTTTCTTTATAAAATTAATTATTCTGCAAGAACGGCATTGAAAATTTTAATTCCAGTTTTTGAATTTAAGGCATTTAATCAGCATCAGTTTTACAATAAGCTTTCTGCCATTGCATGGGAAGAATATATGGATGTAGATCAGTCTTTCGCGATTGATTCCACTGTGAACTCCGAAACATTCAAGCATTCACAGTTTGTGACTCTGAAAATGAAGGATGCTATTGTGGACTATTTTCAGGATAAATTCAAAAGGCGTCCCGATGTAGAAACGAAAAGTCCTGATATCAAATTTCACCTGCATATCGACAGGGAATTGGTCACTATTTCTTTAGATTCTTCAGGAGATCCTTTATTTAAGAGAGGTTACAGGAAAGAGCAGGGTGAAGCGCCTATCAATGAAGTGCTGGCAAGCGGAATGCTGCAGCTGGCGGGCTGGGACGGAAAAGGAAACTTTTTGGACCCAATGTGTGGTTCAGGAACGCTTCTTATTGAAGCTGCCATGATTGCAATGGATCTTCCTGCCCAGATCTTCAGAAGAAGGTTTGCTTTTCAGAACTGGGCGAATTATGATGCGGATCTTTTTGCCAAGATCAAAGAAGTACGGGTAAACAGAGTGCGCGAATTAACCGGGAAGATTGTTGGATATGATATTGATAACAGAATGCTGAATGCGGCCAGAACGAATATCGAAGCAGCAGAAATGGAAGATGTGATCCAACTGAAAACACAGGATTTCTTTGAATCCAAAAAAGAGCTTTTCCCGCTGCTTATGGTTTTCAATCCGCCTTATGATGAAAGAATTTCTATTAATGACGATGATTTCTACAAGAAAATAGGAGATACGTTCAAGACAAATTATCCTAATACATTAGCCTGGCTGATCTCTTCCGACCTGGAGGCGGTGAAAAAAATAGGCCTGCGTCCTTCCAGAAAGATTAAACTTTTCAACGGAAAGCTGGAAACAAGATTTCTTCAGTACGAAATGTATGAGGGCACGAAAAAGCTGCATAAGATTGAAAAAGATTAATCAATTCCAAATAAAACCTTCCCATTATGGAAGGTTTTTTGTTATGTGAATATTTTTAATTTCTCTTTATTACGACTTTGAAAAGATAGCTTCATCGAATCAACGAAGTTGATTTTGTCTTTGCCATCTCAAATATGAAATAATACTAATAATCTTTGCGTAAAATTTATGCCCGCAGATTTAGCAGATTACACAGATCTTTATATTTTAATTGATCAGATTAAAGCAGAGGGAACAAGTCCATATTGCTTTTTGAAGGTATAAGAGAAATGGGAGAGATCTTCAAAACCTACTTCCAGAAATACATCCGAAGGCCTTTTACGCTTCTCTTTTAAATGATAATAAGCCAGTTCAAGGCGCTTTTGGGTAAGCCACCGCTGAGGTGTGGCCTGAAAAACCTTTCTGAAATCCCTGTTGAAAGTGGAAAGGCTTCTTCCCGTAAGGTATCCAAATCTTTCCAGAGACATATTGAACATGTAATTCTTTTCCATGAATCCCACCAGATCAATTTTTCCCGGTTCTTCAAAGTCGGTCAGGACAGCATCTATATCTTTATCGATTTCCCTGAGGATGCTTATGGCTTCTGTAATTTTTAAGGAAGCAATGTTTTCCGGGAAAGGTCCTTTCATCTCAAAATAAGGGACCAGGGAAGCCAGACAGCTTTTTAATAAAGGATGACTTTGGAAACTGTGAATTTTGGATTCCAGGCAAATGGTTTTATGGCCCGATTCAATGGAAGCATAAAACTGTTTCAGTCTTTCTGTGGTGAGATGCATCACTACAGCTTTATGCGGAACCCCGTCTTTAGGATAATTGATGATCGTGGCGAGATGATTTCTCGGAATCAGGAAAATATCTCCCGCTTTGAACAGATATGTTTTATCAGCCTGGATAATTTTGGTTTCTCCGGAAATAAGCCAGACCAGCATATGGTATTCAAAAACCGCTTCTGTTTTGAAGAGCTTGTCGTCGTAGGTGGAAAGCTTGATGTCCGGGGTGATGTACTGTATCTGGAAATCCATGATCTGTAGTTTATAGGTACAAATGTATTTAAAAATGGATTATTCTGCATCGAATTTGAAGCCCAGCATTTCTTCGCTTAATTTCCATAACCTTTGCATTCTCCCTGTCAATGAAATAAGGCTTCACGCCACGGATTGTTGCCGGTTCATCATATCTGTACTCTATCTGTTCAAAATCTATTCCTCTGATGATTTCCTGAGCTGTTGACGCTGCATTAAATCCTGAAATGATCGGTTGTTGTAAATTATTAAGTCTCATTTTTAATTGTTTTAAAATTTTCTTGAGACAAAGTTATGGAGGGAATAGGTTTTTGGTGTTGTTTAAAGTGTCAATTTATTTTGTTTAGAGTTTCAGTTTAAATTACTCAATAAATAATTTATGCATATACAAGTCTTATTTCTTCAATGTCTTGTTTCTTTATATCTAAGAGCGTTGTATGTAATTCTTCAATAGATTCCTGTAAATTCTGGTCTGTTATTATTCCTTTATTTATTGGATATAAAGAAAGTGAATTTTCTTTCTGATATTTTATGACCTCTTCATATTGCATATTTACCATTTTATTTATATCATTATTTGGATTAAAAATCAAGTGGTCAAAATAATTTTTATTATCCCTGATTTTATTTTGTAATTCTGAAGTCTTATCAATTAATAATTCTGTTTTTATCCAATAGCCATCTGGATCCAAACCATTTTTAAATTCTTCATCATAATCCTCTAATTCAAACTCCATTTCAGGATGGTAAGTTTTTTGAAAAATACTTAAGTCAATATTTAATATTTTTTCAACTTGTGATACAATACTTTGCTCTTCATATCCTCCAATTTGTTCAAAAAAGTACGACAAGACTTCCGGAAAGTTAAAATATTCAGATTCTTCAGTTTTAGGCTCAATGCTATAATCTAATCCCATAAGCTAGTTTTGAAATTTTTTAATTTGTGTTGTTAAATTTTTATAGGATATAAATGTAAATAATATGAAATAATTTTATTTTGCAAAACAACTTAAATTATTTCTTTAATATCGTGAGAAATACATGGTTATCAATTAATAATTTATTTTATATTGAAAAAATTCCGAAAAAGTATTTAAACAATTAAAAAAAGAATTTTGAAATTATTTTTATTAAATTTTAGCTGTTTTTACACGTAATAGAAAAATATTGAAATGTTATTTATAAAGTTTCGTTATATATTCATGAACAAGTTTGCGCATTCATCCGTGAATAAGTAATTTTGAAAAATTTTCAATTTGAGACCTACCATTTCCATTATCGTTGCTATTTTCAACCGAAAGGACGAACTTTTTGAGCTGCTGAATTCTTTGACTTTTCAGACGGATAAGGAGTTTGAGATGATTATTGTAGATGATGGATCTTTTATTGATCTTAAGCCTACCATTCAGAATTTTGATGGGATACTGGATATCAAATACTTTAGAAAAGATAATTCCGGTCCGGGCCTTACCAGAAATTATGGAGCAAAGAGGGCTCAGAATGACTGGCTGATTTTTGTAGACAGCGATGTGATTGTAGAAAAGGACTATATCGAAAATATTAAAAAAGACATCGAAACCATTCCATGTGATGCCTTTGGAGGTGCGGATAAGGCTCACAAAGGTTTTAACCTGATGCAGAAAGCTATTTCCTATTCTATGACCTCGGTTTTTACAACAGGGGGAATCCGGGGAAGTAAAAAATCAGTATCCAGATTCCAGCCGAGAAGCTTTAATATGGGAGTAAAGAAAGAGGTCTTTGAAAAAGTAGGCGGTTTTTCAGAAATGAGGATCGGTGAAGATCCGGACCTGTCCATGACACTTTGGGAAAACGGTTTTACTACGGCATTCTTTGATGATATCGCGGTGTACCATAAGCGTAGAGTAGATTTGGGCAAATTCTCCAAACAGGTCTATCAGTTCGGATGTGCGAGACCTATTCTCAATCAGAGACATCCCAATTATGTAAAGATTTCATTTGCATTTCCGACACTTTTCATGGTAGGGTATATTTTAGGGTTTATTGAATATTTTCTTCTGGGAAGAGGCATTATCCTTGCATTTTACGGGTTGTATACGTTTCTTGTATTATTCCATGCGATGGTGGTGACGAAGAATATAAGCATTGCCGGAATGGCAGTGATCTCAACTTATATTCAGATGTTTTCCTACGGATATGGTTTCCTGAAATCGTGGGTGCTTCTGAACATTTTGAGAATGAAGCCTGAAGATGCCTTCCCAAAACATTTCCATATAAAATAGATGATGTTTTTTCAATCAAAGATAAAAATTAATCTTTGATTCATTCGATTAAGCTGCCGTATAAATGCGTATCTGTTACTTAAACAAAAAAACATTTTTTGAATCGAATAGGCCATCTTGAATTCGCGCAGGTTTAGAATTTTTAGAGAACAAAATTTATTTTAGTGGAAGATTCCAGTCTTGAATTTTTTGTTCTTTTGTTTCAAAACAAAGGGACATTTAAAAAAATAAAAGCTGACAGAAGTTCCGGCAGCTTTTATAACAATAAATTAGGATATGAATAGGGTTTCATGGTTGAGAATGCCTGTTTTTAGCATGCATTCCCGCATTTTTTCATAAGTTCTGGCGATATCATGATCCAGCCCGATCGAAAACCTGATCAGCCCGTCCGATATGCCCATTGCTTCACGCTCTTCTTCAGGAATCTCCGAGGAAGTCGAACTTCCCGAGCATGAAAATAAAGTTTTGTAGAATCCCAGGCTTACAGCCAGATAGCCTAAGTTTTCCTGCTGCATCATTTCCATCAGCTCATTGGCTTTGTCGGTGGTTCCCGCATCTACCGTCAGCAGTCCTCCGAATCCGTATTCCTCGTACATCATACTTTTCATCAGTTCATGATCCTTGTGGGATTTCAGGCCCGGATAAGATACTTTCAGCCCGTCTTTTTCAAACCTTTCGGCAAGATACATTGCGTTGTGGCTGTGCTGCTTCATTCTGATGTGGAGTGTTCTCAGGTTTTTCAGGATACTGGCAGATCGGAAGCTGTCCATAGTAGGTCCCAGCAGCATACAGGCCCCGTTATTTACATTTTTGGTATCATTAATAAATTCCTGTGTTCCGCAATATACACCGCCTACCGTATCACTGCTTCCGTTAATGAACTTGGTTAAACTATGAATTACGATATCAGCACCTAATAATGTAGGTGAAACAGAAAGAGGGGAGAAGGTATTGTCTACGATCAGTTTCAGATTGTGTCTTTTACAGATCTCTGAAAGTTGTCTCAGGTCCGCCACTTCAAGAAGCGGGTTGCTCACACTTTCGCAGTAAATAACTTTCGTATTGGGAGTTATAGCGTTTTCTACAGACTCAAAATTGCTGATGTCTACAAAAGTGGTGTCAATATGAAAAGGAGGGAGGAAATTTTTAAGGAAAGCATAAGTTCCGCCGTAAATCGTTCTGCTGGAAACAATATGGTCACCGCTTTTACATACCTGCATCAATACAGAAGTAATAGCGCCCATTCCGGAAGCCGTCACATTGGCAGCTTCTGTGTTTTCCATTTTGGCCAGTGCCTGTGCCAGGTACAGATTCATCGGGGATGAATGCCTGGAATATAAATAACATCCTTCAGCATTTCCTTCAAATGTATCAAACATGGTTTTTGCAGAAAGGAATGTATAGGTAGAGCTGTCAGAAATAGATGGATTCACTCCTCCGAATTCACCAAAATACTGCAGATCCTGGATCTCATTGGCTGCATTAAAATTTTCCATAAGCTTTAGATTTATTTCTCGGCTTAAATATGCTCTGTTTTCATAATTATTACAAGATATATTTGAATATGTAGAATATAAATCTATAATTTATGCTTTGAATAGAAAATATGTTTATTATATTTGAATTTGTTAAACTTTCTCCAAAAAATTATCTATGAATTTTGACGAAACGGATAGAAAACTGCTCCTTTTACTTCAGGAAGATTGTAAGCAAACCACCAAAGAACTGTCTTACAAGCTTAATTTGTCTGTAACGGCAGTTTATGAACGAATAAAAAAGCTTGAAAACCTGGGAGTAATCTCAAAATATGTGGCCTTGCTGGACCGCCACAAAATAAACCGGGATTTTATTGTGTTATGCCATATAAAATTAACCCAGCACAAAAAAGAATTTGTGCTGCAGTTTGAAAGAGAAGTCATGAATCTTGAGGAAGTCACAGAATGCTTCCATGTAAGCGGGGACTACGATTATATCCTTAAAATAGGCGTGAAAGACATGGAGGATTACCGTAATTTTATGCTGACCAAATTAACGGCCCTTCAGCATATAGCAAGCACTCACAGCTCTTTTATGATCTCTGAAGTGAAAAATACAACGGCGATTGTTCTGTAATTTATACGAGGACTCCGTTTTTTGAAGCGATAGGTTCCGGAAGATCGTCATGTTCGCCTATCATTTGAAGGACATCAATCTCAATGGTTCGGCATATGGAAAGCATCGGAATATCAAACATCATTCCTTCAAACGGATTTTCCGAATAGTCACCGACGAGTTCCATCACAATATAGATCCATCCTATAATAACACAGAAAGGGACACTTAGCAGTATTCCCCAGTTTCCCAATTTGGCGAATTCGTTCACAAGCCCTAATGGAAGAAGCATAATGAAGATGACATTAAAAATAAAGGCTGTGCTCGCAAACTGTCTGGGTGAAGGGAATTTTTTTATTCTTTCCGCCTGTCCCTGATAATCATAAAACAGGTTGAGGGCATCCTGAAGCTGCATCTGATTGAAATCTGTGATGTTTCCTGAATTTTTCAGATCATTGACCTCTTTTGCCTGTTTAGAAATCAGATAGGTGGCAAAATTCTTATATTCCGGCTGCAGGTCCAGTTCCTTTTCCGATAGGTATTTATGAAGGAAAATAGGGGTTCTTCCATAATCAGGAAAACCTGCCTTGATCAGCCTGTGCCTTCTGACATTAATATCCCCGAAATGTCTTTTCTGGGACATATGCTCCCATTCTGTAGGAACCAGTAACTGTTCACGGAAAGTATACAGCCAGGCAATATGACGGTAGGCAATTTTCTTTTTTATGATTTCAGTCTCACTGTTGTCTTTTCCGGTTGTATTAAATGCATACAGCATGGAAACGAAAGAACGGCTGGAATTGACGATTCCGCCCCATATTTTCCTTGCTTCCCACAATCTGTCGTATGCCTGGTTGTTTTTAAAACCTACATAAAAAGCTTCTGCAGTACCAATCAGAGCTACAGGTACCCACGGAATGATCATCCATTTCCATTTAAAAAAATAGAAAAGGGCTGCCACTAAAGTGCACCATGCCGTAAGCCAGATAATGTGGCCGCCTGCAAGGTTTAGAACTTGTTTGTAATTGAAATATTTGGTGGTGATCATAATGCTGCATGAAATTTGGTGTGCATATAAACAAAAGAAATACCAAAAGCGGTATTTTAAATGTTGATTAAATGTAATAAAAAAACCTCTAAAAATTAGAGGTTTCATATAATTAATATAGCTGATTAATATTGCAGCATTTCTTCGATCTTTTTGCTGAGCTTTTCAGCATTCGGAAGCATTTCTTTTTCCAGTACCAGGTTGATAGGAACTGCCGGAACATCCAGAGAGCCCATTGTTTCTACAGGGGCATCAAGATATTTGAAGCAGTTTTTCGAGATACGGTGTGCAAACGCTTCTGCAAATGAATTGTTAAGTTGTTCTTCTGTAAGAACGATACATTTTCCATGTGCTTTTACTCTTTCGAAAACAAGCTCTTCATCTAAAGGAATGATAGTTCTAAGGTCGATTACTTCAACTCTTCCGTTGAAATTTTTCACAGCCTCTTTTGCCCAGTAAACTCCCATTCCATAGGTGACAACCAATAAAGTTCTTCCTTTTTCAGTTTCATTTTTATCTGCTTCAATGACTATTTTACCTTTTCCTAAAGGAAGGATATAATCTTCTGCCGGCTCAATGGTTTTGGCATCTTCAGTCCCCGGAACTTTACTCCAGTACAGGCCTTTGTGTTCCAGCATGATCACAGGGTTTGGATCATAATAAGCTGCTTTTAATAAACCTTTGAAATCGGCAGCATTGCTTGGATAAGCGATCTTGATTCCTTTAATGTTGGCTAAAATGCTTTCAACACTTCCGCTGTGGTAAGGTCCACCGCCTCCGTAAGCACCAATTGGTACACGGATGATATTGCTTACAGGAAATTTTCCCTGACTTAAATAACTTGATTTTGAAATTTCAGTGATCAGCTGGTTGATTCCCGGATAAATATAATCAGCAAACTGAACTTCTACGATAGGCTTTAAACCTACGGCACTCATTCCCGCGGTTGACCCGATGATATAGGCCTCCTGAATAGCTGTATTGAATACCCTTTTGTTCCCGAATTTTTTTCCTAAAGTTACTGTCTCCCTGAAAACTCCCCCGATCCTTTCTCCTACATCCTGTCCGTAAAGAAGGGCTTCAGGATGTTTCCACATCAGCTCCTGAACGGCATGAATGGCAGCATCTACCATAACGATTTTTTCGCCACCTTCTGGTTCGCGGGTTCCTGTTTCCTCAGTAATCGGAGTAGGGGTGAAAACGTGCTTCATCACTGTTTCCGGTTTTGGATCTTCTGCATTTTTAGCTCTTTCAAAAGCTTCCTCAGCTTCCAGACGGGCTTTTTTAGTGATCTGCTTTAAAAGATCTTCGTCAGCTCCTGATTCAAGAAGGTGTTTTCTAAGGATCTCACCCGGATCTTTTGCTCTGTGTTTGGTTAAATCTTCTTCGTCTCTGTAGAATTCTCTTCGAACACCTGATGTATGATGGCCGATAAGAACTGTTTTAGCACAAACCACAAGGGGTTTTCTTTCGGTTCTTACAAAATCAACAGCTTTTTTCATGGCTTCGAAACTTTCCACGAAATCAGTTCCGTCCACACGCATTCTGCCAAGACCTGTGAAACCGGCTACGAAATCGTAAGCGTCACATGTTCTTGCTTCCTCTTTGGTTACAGAAATTCCCCATTCATTATCCTGTACAAGGAATATGATAGGAAGCTGATGAAGGGCCGCAAACTGTAAAGCTTCACTTACTTCACCTTCCGTTACCGAATTGTCTCCAAGGCTGCAGATTACAACCGGATTGTTCTCGAAGCTCTGTAAATTGAATTCCTGAATATATTTTATCCCCTGCGCAACACCAGTAGTAGGAATAGTCTGCATTCCTGTAGCCGAGCTCTGGTGAATAATTTTGGGCTTATTTTCGTCTCTGCTTGAAGGATGGGAATAATAAGATCTCCCTCCTGAAAATGGATCTTCCGCTTTTGCCAGCAGCTGCAGCATAAGTTGGTACGGCTCAAAACCTATTCCTAAAAGAATACTTTCATCACGGTAATAAGGAGATATCCAGTCTTCTTTTTTTAACTGATAGGCTGTTGCCAGCTGAATGGCTTCATGACCTCTTGAAGTGCTATGAACATATTTGCAGATATTTCTGTTTTCCTCATAGATATCGGCCATTGCCTTAGCAAGCATCATATGATTGTACGCTTTAAGCAGAATATCCTGAGAAACCTTTTCGTGAAGTGTATTTTCCATAGGAAGCAAATATACATAAAAAACAAAATACTAACAAGCGTTAGTATTTTGTATGAATTCTATGTAATATGGGATTATTCCTTGATTACTTTTTTAGAGATAACATCTTTGTCTGTTCTTATTTCAATGATGTAAATACCCTTGGTGTATGCAGATAAATCTATAGATTCTTTCTCACTGTTGATCACTCCATTCTGTAATTTTTTGCCGGAAAGATCATAAATTACGAAAGTAGACTTTTTAGGGGCTTTCAGTATATTTACTATATCTTTTGTAATGGTTGGTGCTATTGCGATACCGCTTAATGCATTGGTTTCGCTGGTTCCTAAAACAGGTTGCGTCTGGCCTGTAGCTATAATAGAATAGTTTTGAGGAGCATTGGCACCGGCATTGTTTTTTAAGGTTCCTTTGTTGGTAATCTCAATTCGGTAAGTTCTGCCTGCTACCGGATTATTTATCATCACTTGTTCCACATTATCTACTGTATTATCTGCCTTTGTTGCAGGTGTCATTGGAGAAGTAGCATTCAGTTTCCAAGGGTAATAGATTGTATTGTTTGTTGTATCTATAATCCTTAAATCTAAATCGTTCACCAATCTTGAAGATCTGTTGTTGTAAGCTTGTGCCCATGTTAGGTTGGCAGGAATAACATATTCAGGATCAATCCATGATATAGTAACTTTTAAAGGCTCACTGCCTGATGCTACAATATTCTTTGTGTTTGGAGTACCGCTGGTTAATGTTTCGTTATTAAAAATAACAGTATTATTAGCTTTTCCTACTAATAATTCAGCACCTTTTTTAGCATTGATGTATCCCCATCCAAACCATGGATCTGGACCTACATTCCCTGCTTCTGAAGCTGAATGAATCATTAACGTTTTTGCACTTGCAGCATTTAATAACTGGTTTGAAAAAAGGTCTTTGTTGATTTGAGTCCATAGGCCGATAACGCCGGTTACTACTGGCGCGGAATAAGAAGTACCACTTCCGTAGCTATATAATGTACTGCCAACAGTATCTTCTGCTGTAGCGGCAGAAAATACATCAGTACCTGTAGTTGAAATATCTGGTTTGATTCCTCCGTCATCTCTTGGTCCTGCACTGCTATAGTCAGAATGAACAACATCAGAAGCAGTAGTATATTTAAAGTTATTGGTAGAAATTACATCCGTAGCTCCAACAACGATAATGTTTTTGGCTAAAGATCCAGGTCCGATACAATCAGCTCCATTGCTACAGTTTGTTGTAGGAAGTGTATCTGTTGCAGCAAACTGAACTTGGACACCATTATCATCGGTATAATATTTAGGAAAAGCAGATGTTCCTGGATAATCAGGTCCGTAACCAAAATAATTACCAGAAGATTTCACAATAATATAAGAAGGGTTATTATATACAATCTGATCATAGTTTTGATCTTGACTGAAATAAGTCCCCTGCAAATCCATAGAAGTAGAAGGGCTTTCAAAAACACCTGGCCAAACCCATGCATTTGCACCATTTACAGTTTTAACATCCCAACCTTGATTGGTCCCATATGAGTGATTAGACAAATTAGGCTGGGCAACAAGTATTTTTTGAAATACAGTACTTGTTGTAGTATTACCAGGTAATGTAGTGGTTGCAAATCTATAAGAATCCATTGTAGAATTGATAGCAATTCCTCTTGTGTTTCCACTAAGGCCGCCTCCACTTACATTGATACCTCTACCACCGATAAAGCTTGCTACCCCTGTTGAGTGTGCACTGTATATATTAGTATCTGCTTCTTTGTTTGTGATTCTTCCAGCGGCATTATCAAATGCTGGATGAGCAGCGTAAATCCTTCCTCCGTCAAAAATAGTATATTTAATACCTTCACCATTATAAGCGTTGGTTAATCCTACTACACCACCTGCTGTATTGAGGTTGTCAGCATTAGCATTCAAAACTTGTCTGTTATCTTCGTTTTGATAAAAGTACGGCTTGCCATTTGGAGTAAATCCGGCTAAATTACTTCTTTGTTCTTCAATTTCTTTTAAAGTCTCTGAAGATCTGTCTGCTCCGTAATGCTTTGAAACATAAGAGTCAAACTTTGCAGCATTCTCCTTGTTTTGTTTTTCAAACTCTCTTTTTAATCCCTCATTGTTTTGCGCACTTAATAATGTTATTGCCAAAGTGCCGACCAAAAGTAAATGTTTCTTCATAATGGTTAGTGAAATATTAAAATTTATAAGTCAACAAATATATATTAAAATATTGAAATTGACTTGTTTGTAATATAAATTATTTGTTGTTTTATTATAACTTAAATATATTTTTATTTGTTTTTGGTTAAATAGTTATTTTTTGGATGTTTTTTTATTTTATGAATCTGAAAAGGAGGTCTGAAAATGAAACTTTTATTACTGCTAGAACGGAATTATGGTGCCAATTATTAAAAAAAATGAAGTAACTTTACATTCTCTTTTTTAAAAAAGTTAGAAACTAATATGTATTTAATTTTTGACACAGAAACAACCGGCTTACCTAAAAATTTCAATGCACCGCTTTCAGATTCCGATAACTGGCCAAGAATGGTCCAGATTGCATGGCAGGTCCATGATGATGAAGGTAATTTAATTGAAAACCAGGATTATATAATAAAGCCTGAAGGATATGATATTCCCTTCAATGCTGCAAGAATTCACGGAATTACCACCAAAATTGCCAATGAAGAAGGACGGGACCTACAAGAGATCTTGGAAGAGTTTTCTAAAGTTCTAGACAGGGTAAGAGTAGTATCCGGGCACAACGTAGAATTCGATTACAACATTGTAGGAGCAGAATTTTACAGAAAAAATTTAAAAGACAATCTTCAGGATAAGCCTAAAGCCGATACAATGGTTTTAGGCACAGACTACTGTAAACTTGGTGGTGGTAGAGGAGGAAGATATAAATCTCCGAAACTGGAAGAGCTGTACGAAAAACTTTATGGTCACAAATTTGATGAAGCCCACAATGCTGCTGCCGACGTAAATGCAACTGCCCGCGTATTCTTTGAAATGATGAGAATAGGCGTGATCCCTGCCGAAGTACTGAAGACTACCGAAGATCAGCTGGCCTATTTTAAAACACTTTATCCGGACCCGATAAAGCCGTTTAATATTGTTATCAGAAGACAGGTTGCAGAATTTAATAATAAGAAAAAGCAGTCTGATTTTGGAAGTATTGATGAAATTGATATTGGGAAATATTTCAATTTTAACAGTCACAGTGTTTTTTCTACATTAATGGCTACTTCAAGTATTAATGATCTGATCAAAAAAGCTTCTGATGAAAACTTCCCGGCTGTAGGAATGGTGGATATCGGAAATATGATGGGTGCCTTTAAATTTGTTTCCGCAGTAGAATCTGCCAATTCAGACAGATCGAAAAAACATAAGGAATTTCTTGCAAAGAAACAGGAAGCAGAAGAAAATGCAACTGAATTTACGGAACAGGAACCTGTTTCAGCGCCGCTTATTCCTGTTGTAGGGTGTGAATTTTATATTTCAGACCGGTACGAGCAAAAGCAGTTTACAAAAGATGATCCCGACAGAAGAACCCAGGTAGTCCTTTTGGCAAAGGATTTTAACGGCTATAAAAATCTGGCTAAACTTTCGAGTATAGGATTTTTAAAAGGGTTTTATTTTGGAGTTCCAAGGATCAGCAGAGCGCTTATCGCTGAATATAAAGAAGGATTGATTGCTTTGACCTCCGGGATTTTAGGAGATATCCCGGATGCCATTCTTAATACCGGGGAACAAAAAGGAGAGGAACTCTTCAAATGGTGGAAAGATACTTTCCAAGATGATTTCTATGTACAGCTTCAAAATCATAACTTGCCCGAGGAAGAGCATTTAAATGAAGTTTTACTGTATCTGGCAGACAAATACAATACTAAGATACTTGCCCAGAACGAAACGTTCTATACCCATAAAGATGATGCGAATATCCAGGATATCGTTAGCTGTATCAAGGATGGAGAGAAATTAGCTACCCCTGTAGGAAAAGGCTTCGGAAAACGGAGGGGACTTACCACAGGAGAGTATTATATTAAAAACAGTGATGAAATCAAAGAAGCATTCAGGGCTTATCCTGATGCTTTTGAAGCCTACGACGAATTTCTTGCAAAATTTAGCCCATATACCTTAAAAAGAGATGTTCTCCTTCCTAAATTTGATATTCCGGGAGAATTCATTCACGCAGAAGATGCTACGGACGGAGGAAAAAGAGGAGAGATGGCTTACCTTACACACTTAACATATGAAGGGGCAAGAAAAAGATATACCGAAATCACAGAAGAAATTAAAGAACGTCTGGACTTTGAGCTTGATGTAATTGCCAACACCGGTTATCCGGGCTACTTCCTTATTGTACAGGATTTCTGTAACGAAGCCCGCAATATGGGGGTTTGGGTTGGTCCCGGCAGGGGATCTGCTGCAGGATCTGCAGTAGCTTACTGTATAGGAATTACTAATGTTGATCCCATTAAATATGATCTCCTTTTTGAGAGATTCCTGAATCCGGAAAGGGTCTCAATGCCCGATATTGATATTGACTTTGATGATGAAGGACGTGACAGGATCATTAAATGGGTAATTGAAAAATACGGACAAAACCAGGTAGCACAGATCATTACCTATTCGGTTTTAGGTGGTAAATCGGCCATTAAAGATGCCGGAAGAGTGTTGGATCTTCCGATTCCGGATACGAATAATATAGCAAAACTGATTCCTGCCAGTCCGGGAATGAATATTGCCAAAGCTTTAGCTAAATATGATAAGCTGAAGCCTGAAGAGCAGATGCTGGTGGATGAAATGAGAATGGTTCTGGGCAATCCTGATGATCCGCGCTTCAATGTATTGGCAAGTGCCAAGAAAATGGAAGGCTGTATCAGAAATACGGGAATTCATGCCTGTGGGGTAATCATCACACCTGAAGATGTAAGTAACCTTGTTCCGATAACGATTGCGGCAAAAGATGCCGATATTTTGGTTTCCCAGTTTGACAACTCCGTAGCGGAAAGTGCAGGACTTCTGAAAATGGACTTCCTGGGTCTTCGTACCCTGACGATCATTAAAGATGCGATGAAGCTGGTTAAACAAAGGCATAATATAGATCTTGATCCGGACGAGATTCCGCTTGATGATACAAAAACATATCAGCTGTTTAAAGAAGGAAGAACCATTGGGATTTTCCAGTATGAAAGCCCGGGAATGCAGAAATATATGAGAGAGCTTAAACCTACCGTTTTTGCCGATCTTATTGCCATGAACGCACTTTACCGTCCCGGTCCTATCAAATATATCCCGAACTTTATCAACAGGAAGCATGGAATTGAAGAAATCGTTTACGACTTACCTGAAACTGAGGAATATTTAAAAGAAACCTACGGAATTACCGTTTACCAGGAGCAGGTAATGCTTTTGTCACAGAAGCTGGCCAATTTTACCAAAGGTGAAGCCGATACGCTGAGAAAAGCGATGGGTAAAAAGCAGATTGATGTTCTGAATAAAATGTATCCGAAATTCATTGAAGGAGGTAAGAAAAACAACCTTGATGAAGACCGTTTAAATAAAATATGGAATGACTGGAAGGCTTTTGCAGAATATGCCTTTAACAAGTCTCACTCTACCTGTTATGCACTGATTGCCTATCATACCGCTTATCTGAAAGCCAATTATCCGGCTGAATATATGGCGAGTGTAATGAGTAATAACATTAACAATACAGATTCCATTACCATGTTTATGGAAGACTGTAAAAGCATCGGGGTAGATGTTTTAGGGCCGGATGTGAATGAATCCCAGTATAAATTCTCGGTAAACGAGAAAGGACAGATCCGTTTTGGCCTTGGAGCCATTAAAGGAATAGGGGAAGGACCGAGTGAAGCTATTACAAGAGAGAGAGCTAACGGAAGATTCAAAAATATTTATGATTTCTTTGAAAGAATCCAGCCTTCACAGATGAATAAAAGAGTGGCGGAAAGCTTAGTACTGGCCGGGGCTTTTGACGAACTGGGCTCCTACCACAGAGGTCAGTATTTTGACATTGATATGGCCGGAAAAACCAATCTTGAACGATTGATCCGGTACGGGCAGAGCTTCCAGGAAAGCAAAAATGAAATGGAGCACTCACTTTTCGCAGATTTTGCAGATGAAGTGCAGATTGAGCAGCCTAAACTGCTGCCGTGTCCCGAATGGCCTAATATGCACAAGCTTAATAAAGAAAAGGAAATTATCGGCTTCTATCTGTCTGCCCATCCGCTGGATGAATTCAAATATCAGTTCCAGTTTATGCAGGGCAGGCTTTCCAAAAAAAGTGTACTTGAAAAAGAAGAGGAAAAACCAATTACCGATGAAGTTCCTGTTTTAGAGAAAGATTCCCTGGATGAAACGGTGGATCTTATAGAAATTGTTTCCGATGAAATGTCCATAGTAGATGAAGAAATCATAGAAGAAGTGACTAAAAAAGCCGAGCCGAAGGGTAATTTTATGTTTTTGAATCTGGATGAGGTGGATGCCTACAAAGAGCAGGCTTTTTCCAATAAGCAGGAAGAGCTCTTTGAGGAAAAAAAGAAAGACTGGAAAACAGTTCAGAAAGAAAGAGAGAATGGTGGTGGCGGTAAAGAATACACGGTAGCCGGGCTGATCACGGAGTATAGAGTACAGGACGGATTCAGGAGTGGTGAAAAAGTAGCTTTTGTTACGTTGGAGGATTATTCAGGATCCTATTCTTTCAGGCTGGGAGACAGGGATTATATGCGTCTGAAGGAGAAATTGGAAGTCCAGAGATTCGTTATTTTTAAAATAAAATTTGCACAGGTGAAGGACGGAAGGGTTTTTGTGAACGTAAATGAGGTGATTGAACTTCAGGAAGCTTTTGAAAGATTCGCCAAAAGCATATCTCTCGTAATGGATGTAATGGATGTCCGCCCTGAAGATCTTGACTTTTTCAGAACGGTTCTCGACCGGAATAAAGGAAATCAGAAGCTTAAATTCTTTATTAAAAATATAGAAGACGATTCGCAGATTGAAGTTCAGTCCATGAAACATTCCGTAGATCTGAATGGTGATCTGATTAAGGAAATTCAGCTTCTTAATAAATATGAGTTTTATTTGAACTAAATATCTGCAAAACAGATAATTTGAAGTGGCTCTTTGAGCCACTTTTTTGCTTATATTAATGATAAGTTAATATTTGTTTAATATTAGTTTTATTGATCTTTAGTACCACATGAAAAAATATCTCAAGTTGAGATTGGGGAATTAAAATATTGAAAATCATTTGATTAAATACAATTCATTAATTGTTGAATTGTTGAAAAAAATTAAATAACCGTTTGATTATTTGCATGTATTTAGTTGTTTGTTTAGTTATTATTTAGAAAATTATCAAAAATTTTGATATTAATTGAATATTTTTTCTACATTTACTGCCTAATTTTAATTTTACTACGTATGAAAAAACTATTTCTACTCTTTTCAATTTTGACAGGTATGATAACCTGCCAATTGTATCAGGGACAAACTTTCACTGTAAATACGTGTTCAACGAATGTTGATAACATGACGTATTCGGTATTGAGAAGTAACACGACAGCCAATGATAAACAGCGTATGGCTTTTATTATTCCAGCTTCTCAACTGGATAATATCGCTAATGGTACTATCACGTCAACTTACTTTAAAAGAGCAACAGCTTCAGGAAGCTTAAATGCAGGGGCAAACTTTAGAATTTATTTAAAAAACACGACTGCTACAGATTTCGGATCTGGATCTCCGGATTGGGATACTGAAACCGTTTCTGCCACTCTTGTGTATGATTCTAATCCTCAAACTGCGGCAGGAAGTACTGCAGGATATAAGCAATTCCAGCATTCTGCTAATTTTGTTTACACCGCAGGAAGTAACCTTGCTGTTTATACAGAGTATGTACAAACTACTGCTCAGGCGTCAACTATTTATTGGCAGTATGAATACAGCAGTCCATGTATTAATACTTCAAATAGTAATACTACAAAGTATGTAAGTGCAACAGCAGCTTTTGGGGCTACACTTAGTTCATCTAATTATAGAAGACCGGTGATTGCGTTTGATGCTACTGTACCGCCTCCGACAACACCTCCTGCTTGTACAACAATTTCTGCACCTGCAAACGCAGCGACAGGAGTTTCTGTGACACCAACAATTACTTGGGCTGCAACGCCTCTAACTTCTAGTTATGTGATCAACATGGGTACTACACCTGGTGGAACCGATATTATGAACGGAGTAGATGTAGGAAACGTAACATCATATGTTATTCCTGCTGCAACACCATTGTCATATTTAACACAGTATTATGTAACGGTGATGCCTAAAAATGTTGTAGGTATGGCTACGGGTTGTACTGAGAATACATTTACAACTTTGGCAATGCCTTGTCCAAGTGTAAGTTCACCTGCTGCTGCTGCAACGGGAGTTTCTACAATCCCTACAATTTCTTGGGGAGCGGTTTCAGGAGCTACAGGATATAGACTTACTATGGGTACAACTTCCGGAGGTACAGATGTTTTAAATAATATAGATTTGGGTAATGTAACTTCATATACATTTGCTTCTGCTTTGACTCCATCTACTATGTATTATTATACTGTTACATCTTATAATGCATCTGCAAACTCGGGAACGTGTACTGTAAGATCATTTACAACAACTGCAACAGCTCCGCCTGCAAACGATAATTGTGGAGGTGCTATTGGTTTAACAGTTAATCCGGATCTAGCTTGTGGAGCTACAACAGCTGGCAATACACTAGGTGCATCTTTATCTATTGCAGCCACGCCTTGTAACGGAAATCCTGATGATGATGTTTGGTATAGTTTCGTAGCAACTGCTGCTTCACATATTGTTGCATTATCAAATGTAGTTTCAACAGGAACAACTTCAGCTTCGGATATGTATTTTCAAGTATTAAGCGGAGTGTGTGGTTCTCAGACCAGTGTTTTATGTTCAGATCCTAACACAGCTACTGTAAGTGGTTTAACTCCGGGACAAACATATTATATAAGGGTATATACGTATTCTGGTGCAGGATACAATACTAGTTTCAATATCTGTGTTGGAACACCTCCGCCGCCACCGGCAAATGATAACTGTGCAAACCCGACTCCTTTAACGGTAGGAGGTACATTCGGTGCTAATGCAATTACGGCTACAAATGTTGGTTCCACTGCTGATGGTACAGCACAATCTTGCCAGACAAGTGCTACTAATAACGTTTGGTATTCTGTAGTGGTTCCGGCCTCTGGAACATTGAAAGTTGAAACAAATTCAGTTGCAGGTTCTACTTATACGGATTCAATTATAAATGTATTCAGTGGAGCATGTGGATCATTAACAGCTGTAGCTTGTGATGATGATAGTTCTGCAGATGGTAACTTCTCATTGGTTACATTAACAGGTCAGACTCCTGGAGCTACCTTATTGGTAAGCGTTTGGAGATATTCTTCAGGAGCAGGTACAGACGGAAAATTCCAAATCTCTGCTTACGATGCATCACTTTTAGCAACTTCAGAAGTTTCGGGAGCTAAAAATGAACTTAAAGCATATCCGAATCCTTTTGCAGATGTCTTAAATATTTCAGATATCTCTAAAGTGAAATCAGTATCCATTGTTGATCTTGCCGGAAGAGTTGTAAAAACAATCGATAACCCTTCTTCAGCTCTTCAGTTAGGAGATTTGAAACAAGGAATGTATCTTGTAACTTTAAACATGAAAGACGGATCAAAACAAACGATCAAAGCAATTAAGAAATAAATCTTATTTGATCATAATTAAGTATAATAGCAGCCGAAAGGCTGCTATTTTTTATGAAATAGAGCTATTCTGTTTTCGTTTAAATCTATCTCCGGTTTAGTCCGGGAGAGGATGTATTGAATAATCTGAATATGAAAATTAGATCCAGCCAAATCATAAAAGTAATTTAAAAAATTAGTATTGATGATCTGGTTTAACCTGAGTTAAGGGTAAGAAAATACTTGAAACCGATTTTATATACTGCCAAGGTAAGAAAAGAACATTTTCCGGTATGTAGGATACAATGTCATTTCATTCAGCAAAGAAATACTAAATATTTCCTGTGTACTGCTTATTTATTTATAAGTGAAACGGTTTTGTTTAACTTAAAAATCAACTGAATGATTGGTAAATCTTTGTCTATCAATGTGTTTATTTTTAGTCTTTATTCCTAATTCAGATTATTTTACTGAAACGACATTATAGCTGTCAATTTTTCTTTTAAAAAAAGTATTATTATGTTTTTTTCATTAAATTTGTTAAAAATGTAAAATAATATTATATGAAAAAGTTTTTACTTGCGAATTTATTAATGATCAGTACATGTGCGTTTGCTCAGACCTATTGTACACCTGAATTTTTATACGGATGCAGCGGTGGAGATATGATTGATAGCTTTACCATTCCGTCAGCGGGATTTAGCGACCTTGATACAGATTGCTCCCAGGATGGATATGGAGATTATACTGCTCAGACTATTGACGTAAATGCAGGTGTTGTTTACCCTTTCTCCATTACTCATAATTATGGCAGTCAAAACGTACGTATCTGGATTGATTTTGATAATAACGGAACCTTTGATGATGCTGCACCGGAACTGGTAGCTGAAGCTTCCAGCGGGGATGAAGCGTTTACCAATGGCTTGATGTCAATCCCATCAACAGTTACACCCGGATCTTATCGTATGAGAGTAGGAGACCGATATTCAGTCCAGCCCCAACCTTGTGATAATACGGGTGGCTATGGTGAGGTACATGATTATACTGTAATGGTAGGAGCTGTTCCAAGCTGTCTCGCTCCAAATAATTTATCATCAGGCAGTGTTACAGCGAATTCGGCCTCTATCTCCTGGACAGCTCCCACCAGTACCGTTGGAGTAGGTTATGAATATTATTATTCTGAAACGGATACATTACCAACAAGTGCTACTGTAGCTACAGGAAGTGTAGGAGCATCTGCTTTATCGGCTACGTTATCTCTAACTTCTGCCACTACTTATCACGTATGGGTAAGATCTGTATGCAGTGCCACTGATAGAAGCGCATGGTCTCTGGGAACATCATTTACCACTGACTGTGCGGTTGTAGTACCTGTAAATACTTATACCAATGATTTTTCCACATTCCCGGGAAATTGCTGGGAACAGGCTTCAGGTGGAGATGCTAGCACAGGGCCTGATGATACAGGAGAATTATGGTTTTACGGGGACTTCCTGAATGCCGGGGATGGTAACAAAGCTGCTAAAATAAATCTTTATTATGATCAAACTAAAGCTTGGCTAAAGACTGTACCTTTCAATCTTTCAGCAGGAGGATACAGGGTTAAGTTTGACTATGGACTTACAGCATATTTCAATACTGATCCTTCCGCTATGGGATCTGATGATATTATTCAGTTCTTAGTATCTGGTGACGGAGGAGCTACATGGACGGCGCTTCAGACATGGGATGCATCGAACGCACCATCCAATACTTCTACAACGTATTCTTTTGATTTAGCAAATTATACAGGAGCCAATACAATTTTTGCATTTTATGCTTCCGAAGGTGATGTAAATGATACTGAAGATTATGAATTCTTCGTTGATAATTTTAAAATAGAATCTGCAAATCTGGCAACATCTGAAGTTTCCAAAGCAAAAGAAACTATTAAGGCATATCCAAATCCTTTCACTGATGTATTGAATATTTCAAAAGCAGAACTGGTAAAATCGGTTTCTATTTCTGATGTTTCCGGACGATTGGTGAAAACTATTGAAAATCCATCTTCTGCTCTTCATTTAGCAGATCTGAAACAAGGATTGTATTTCGTTACTTTAAATATGAAAGACGGTTCCAGACAGATGATCAAAGCGATCAAAAAATAAGAATAAATAATACATTTATACTAAGAAAGACGGCAATATTGCCGTCTTTCTTATATTTACCTATCTACTATTACGATCACTTATCGGGTATGGGCTGTATATCACCTGTATTCATATGCTCAAAGACAGTCGGGAAAAACATTACAAGTACAAAATAAATAATGATCATTAATACGATTAAAGAGAAAAGGATAATGACCAGACTGTTCGGCTTATTTTTCTTTTGTGGTTCCATGATTTTTATGGTATTTGGTTAATAGATTAATATCAATACCAAATACTAAGCTAATTTCTTGCCACACTGTTTGCAGTATCTGGCATCATCATCTATATCTTCATTCCCGCACTGTTCACAGATCTTTTCCAGGTTCTGTCTTTTATTGCGCATCTCTGCCGTTACAATTCCTGTAGGGACTGCGATAATGGAATAACCTGCAAGCATTAAAATAACCGCGAAAAATTTACCCATCGGTGTGATGGGAGACACATCTCCATAACCAACTGTAGTCACCGTAACCACAGCCCAGTAAATAGCCTGCGGAATAGTTTCAAAGCCCGGTCTTCCGCCTTCCACCATAAACATGAGCGACCCCACGATCACTGAAAAAATAATCAGGAACAAAAGGAAAATATAGATCTTTCTGGAGCTGTTCTTTAAGGCACGGACGATGAGGTAGCCGTCATTCATAAAATCCAGTAGATTGAAGATCCTGAAAATCCTCAGCATTCTCAGCATCCTGAATATCAGGAAGTATTTTGTAACAGGAAAAAAGAAACTCAGGTAAAAGGGAACCAGCGCAAGGAAATCGATGATCCCGAAAAAGCTGAAAATGTAATTTTTTTTATTCTTTAAAACACTGATCCGCATCCAGTATTCAGCTGTGAAAAAAATAGAAATGACCCACTCAAGGATCAGAAATGTATAATGGAACCTTTTGTCTAGCTGGGGTACACTCTCCATCATAATAATGGCGGTGCTTATAAGGATCAGAGATAATAATGTGATGTCAAATAACTTTCCGAGCTTAGTATCGGCCCGGTAGATAATCCTGTAAAGAAATCTTTTCCAAAGCTTGTCTTCGGGAACAAGATTATGTTCTCTTTCCATTTTTTAATGTTTTTTAAAATTAACAAATTATCGTTATTTTCGTAGCAAACATACAGAATAAAATGACAATAAGCGAAGTAATTTCAAAAATAGAAAACCGTATTCCTCTGCAGCAGGCAGAAGATTTTGACAACGTGGGACTGCTGTGCGGAATTCCGGACCGAAATGTCAGCGGCATACTGGTATGCCATGATGCACTTGAAAATGTTATAGATGAGGCCATTCAGAAAAACTGTAACCTGGTTGTATGTTTTCATCCCATTATTTTTTCAGGATTAAAATCTCTGACTGGGAAGAATTATGTAGAAAGAGCAGTACTAAAGGCCATTGAAAATAAAATTGCCATTTATGCCATACACACGGCATTTGATAATGATTTCTTTGGGGTAAACCATCAAATATGCAGCCAGCTGGGATTAAAAGATCTGAAAATCCTTCAGCCTAAAAAAAATAATTTGAAACAGCTGAGCGTCTTTGTACCCAAAGATTATTCGGGAAAGGTAAAAGAAGCGCTGTTTGATGCAGGAGCGGGGAATATAGGCTTTTATGACGAATGCAGTTTTACTTTGAGCGGAAATGGAACATTCAGACCGGTTGAAGGTTCAAACCCATTCTCCGGGCAGCGGAATATCCGTGAAAATGCGGATGAAGATATGATCTCCGTTATTTTTGAAGACTATAAAAAAGGAAAAATCATTTCAGCAATGAAGGCTGCGCACCCTTATGAAGAAGTGGCTTATCAGATATACCAGCTGGATAATGAGAACCAGTATTCAGGTTTGGGAATGTATGGCGATTTTGAGGAAGGAATCGATGAACAGGATTTTTTAAAGCTGGTGAAAGAGAAATTCAGTCTGGAAGTTATCAAACATTCTGATTTTACCCGTAAAAAAATAAAAAGAGTAGGGGTTCTGGGTGGCTCCGGAGCCGGAGGAATAAGGTCTGCTATGGCTCAGAAATGTGATGCTTATCTCACCGGAGATATCAAATACCACGACTATTTCCTGTCAGAATCCAAAATGCTGATCTGTGACATAGGGCATTATGAATCAGAACAATTCGTTACTCAACAATTATTTGAAATTTTATCACAAAAATTTAGTACATTTGCAATTTCAAAATCTATTGAAAAAACCAACCCAGTAAATTATTTCATTTAAATATGGCAAAAACCAACGATATTTCAGTTGAAGAAAAATTAAGAGCTTTATACGATTTGCAGATCATTGATTCAAGATTGGATGAAATCCGAAATACCAGAGGAGAATTGCCAATTGAAGTTGAGGATCTTGAAATTGAGATCGAAGGACTTGAAAAAAGAGCTGAAAAATTTCATGCAGAGATCAAAGATCAGGATGACCAGATCAAAACAAAACATGAAGTGATTAACCATGCAAAAACGTTAATTGAAAAATACAAATCTCAGCAGGATAATGTAAGAAACAATAAAGAGTTTGAAGCATTAGGAAAAGAAATGGAATTCCAGGATCTGGAAATTCAGCTTGCTGAAAAAAGAATTAAAGAATTCGGAGTTAAAATTGCTCACAAAAATGAAACGTTAAGCGAACTTAACGAGAAAATCAGTGACCTGAAAAACCATTTAAAATTCAAAAAAGAAGAATTGGATGGTCTTGTATCTGAAACTAAAAAAGAAGAAGAGTACTTAATAGAGCAGTCTAAAGAGTATGCCAGCAAAATTGACGAAAGATTGCTTGCTTCATATAACAGGATCAGAAGGAGCTCTCCCAACGGATTGGCTGTTGTAGGATTGGAAAGAGGAGCACCGAAAGGGTCGTTCTTCACTATTCCTCCTCAGAAGCAGATGGAAATTGCTCAGAGAAAGAAAATCATCATCGATGAGCACTCCGGAAAAATTCTTGTAGATGACGAATTGGTAATGGAAGAAAACGAAAGAATGAAATCTGTAATTAAATTCTAATTGCAATTCAAAATAATAAAAATGTGCTTCAGAAATGAAGCACATTTTTTATTGTGTAAAAGTAAAATAAGCTGCTTCATTTCCGAAACAGCTTATTGCATTTTATTCGTGATGTTCGTACATTTTGTTGTACAGATCCATAAATTTCTCTTTTATTGCTTTTCTTTTAAGCTTTAAAGTAGGAGTAAGCAGTCCTGTATCAATGGCCCATACTTCAGGGGTCAGCTCAATTTTTTTGATCTTTTCCCAGTTTCCGAGATGCTCATTGATGCTTTCTATTTCCTTTTCAATTCTTTCTTTCAATTCAGGGCTTTTTGCAATTTCTGCAGGGGTGGAACCTATATTTATATTGTTCCTCATTGCCCAGCTTTTAGCAAACTCAAAGTCAGGCTGTACCAGTGCACACGGCATCTTTTCGCCATCTCCAACCACCATAATCTGCTCAATAAACTTGGAAGCTTTTGCCTGGTTTTCAATCGTTTGCGGGGCAATGTATTTTCCGCCTGATGTTTTAAACATTTCCTTCTTACGGTCAGTGATCTGAAGGAATCCTTCACTGTCGATATGCCCGATGTCTCCTGTTTTGAAAAAGCCATCTTCGGTAAAAGTTTCTCTCGTCATTTCTTCAGCTTTAAAATACCCTTTGAAAACAGAGGGGCCTTTTACCGTGATTTCACCGTCTTCCTGGATCTTTACCTGCAGATTATCCAATGGTCTGCCGACGGTACCGATCTTCATCTTATCAAAACTGTTTACAGAAATAACCGGTGAAGTTTCGGTTAAACCGTATCCTTCTAAGATAGGAATTCCGGCATTCTGGAACATCAGGTTTAATCTTGTGGACAAGGCTGCAGAACCGGAAACCAAAGTGATGATTTCTCCGCCCAGTCCTTCTCTCCATTTAGAAAATACCAGTTTATCAGCAATGATTCCCTGTAATCCTGAAGGTTTGGAGATTTCTTTTTTCTTGCTGATTAAATTTAAAGCCCAGAAGAATATTTTTGATTTTATTCCGCCGGCTGAAGAACCTGTGTTGTAGATCTTATCATATACTTTTTCCACCAGTCTGGGCACAACACTCATATAATGGGGTTTTACTTCTTTTACATTTTCCCCCATTTTATCAATGCTTTCAGCGAAATAAATAGAAAAGCCATTGTACTGGAAAAGATAAAAAAGCATCCTTTCGAAAATATGACAGATAGGAAGGAAGCTCAACACCCTTGTATCCTTGTAATCCAGGCTTTTTTTCTTGGGGATTCTTGGAACGGAGCCCAATACATTGGATACAATATTGTGATGGGTAAGCATCACGCCTTTTGGTTTCCCCGTGGTTCCTGAAGTATAAATAATGGTAGCCAGATCCTCGGAATTAATGGCATTGGAAAGATCTTCCACCTCGGTCTGGGTGGAATCGTCCTCACCAAGATCCAGAATTTCTTTCCAGTTGGCAGCTCCGCTGATATTGTCGAAAGTAAAAATTCCCTGTAGTGAAGGGATGTTGTGTTTTACCTTCATCACTTTGCCAAGCAGTTCCTTATCAGATACAAAGCAATACTGTATTTCAGCATTATTGAATATAAATTCATAATCTTCAGCAGAAATACTCGGATAAACGGGAACGGAAACTACACCGATCTGGGACAGTCCAAAATCCATAACAGCCCATTCCGTGCGGGAATTGGTAGTGATAAGAGCAATCTTGTCTCCGGGTTTTATCCCCAGTTTCAAAAGTCCCCTGGATATTTTATTTCCCTGACTGATAAACTCCAGCGTTGAAGTTTTTTTCCATTCACCCTGATATTTCGTTACAAACATATCCGTTTTAGGAAATTGATCTAAGGCATAGTATGGAATATCGAATAATCTTTTGATTGTCATGATTTTTTAAGCAATTTTTAAAGAATTTTAAATATAAGCATTTTTTTTAATTGTAGTAATCAGAAATCATCAATCGGGAATTAATTGAATGCCAGCCATAATAAACAGCCGATTTCAGGACTGTCAGCTCAAACTTCAATCCCGCTAATTTTAACTTCAATCTCAACCTTTACATCAGCTTTATTCTAACATTTATCTTTGTCTTTACCGCCCTGAACTTCCTGATATCCGCAACCTACTCCTAATTTCCAATTCTATTTTCAGATTTCGTTAAAAAGTGTAAATTTACGGCTATCTAATTATTATTTTTTATGGACTTTAATTTATCGGAAGAACAGCTGATGATTCAGCAGGCTGCAAGAGATTTTGCACAAAATGAACTATTACCTGGAGTTATTGAAAGAGACCGCGACCAGAAATTTCCTACAGAGCAAGTAAAGAAAATGGGTGAAATGGGCCTTTTGGGAATGATGGTTGATCCTAAATACGGTGGCGCAGGAATGGATAGCGTTTCTTACGTTTTGGCAATGGAAGAGATCGCAAAAATAGATGCTTCCGCAGCTGTGGTAATGTCCGTAAACAACTCTCTGGTATGTGCAGGTCTTGAAAAATTTGCTTCCGAAGAACAAAAAGTAAAATACCTTACTCCTCTTGCTAGCGGAAAGGTAATTGGCGCTTTCGCATTATCCGAGCCTGAAGCAGGTTCTGATGCTACTTCCCAAAAAACAACCGCAGAAGACAAAGGAGATTACTACCTTTTAAATGGTATCAAGAACTGGATCACCAACGGAGGAACAGCTTCTTATTATATTGTAATTGCACAGACAGATCCTGAGAAAAAACATAAAGGAATTAACGCTTTCATCGTTGAAAGAGGATGGGAAGGTTTTGATATTGGCGTGAAAGAAGACAAATTGGGAATCAGAGGAAGTGATACGCATTCTTTGATCTTTAATAACGTTAAAATACCGAAAGAAAACAGAATCGGAGAAGACGGGTTCGGATTCAATTTTGCAATGGCAGTATTGAATGGAGGGAGAATAGGTATTGCTTCTCAGGCTTTAGGTATTGCTGCAGGTGCTTATGAATTGGCTTTGAAATATGCTAAAACAAGAAAAGCTTTTAAAACTGAGATCATCAACCACCAGGTAATTGCATTTAAACTGGCAGATATGGCTACCCAGATCACTGCGGCAAGAATGTTATGTTTCAAAGCTGCGTGCGAGAAAGATGCAGGTAAAGACATTTCTGAAAGCGGTGCAATGGCAAAACTATATGCTTCTCAGGTGGCAATGGATACTACCATTGAAGCCGTTCAGATCCACGGTGGATACGGATACGTGAAAGAATACCACGTGGAAAGAATGATGAGAGATGCGAAGATCACGCAGATCTATGAAGGTACTTCCGAGATCCAGAAAATTGTGATCTCCAGAAGCATCGCAAAATAAATTAAATATAAACACTGCTTATGAAAAAAACTTTGTGGATCAGCCTCGGTGTAATCCTTCTTCTGATAGGGGTAACGGTATGGTATAAATACTATTTCGTCTTTGGGGAAGGGGTGAAGTCCGGCTATCTGAATTATGCCATGAAAAAAGGCTATGTTTTCAAAACGTATGAAGGAAAACTTATCCAGGAAGGTTTTGGAAAAGGAAAGACAGGAACCATTACAAGCTATGAGTTTGAGTTTTCTGTAGAAGATCCTGAAATTTTTAAGCAGCTGGAAACCAACAGCGGCAAAACTTTCGATCTTCATTACAAAGAATACAATGGAGCGCTTCCGTGGAGAGGCAACACAAAGTTTATTGTAGACAAAGTAGTGAACATGAAATAGCGAAAGGCTCCCGATCGGGAGCCTTTCTTTTACAAACCACTTTTATAATATACTTAATTAATCTGAATACGTGATGAATTATGAATATTTAAATATACAAAGAAGAAGCTTTTCAGGGATTTTATTTTTATTAAAATAATATTAAAAAACCTGCCGGTTTGTCCTGTTTATTGGGAATTACCATCAGTTTTTTTCTGTTTTTTCTTCTTGTAGAAATAATATCCTATTCCACCGATCAGGAATAAAGGCCACAGCGGAAGGAGGAAAAGAAACGCAGAAGTGATCACATTCCAGCCCGATGAAACTGCTGCCAGTGATTTATCACCGAAAGTTTTAGGTTCTTTTTCATAATCCGATTTATCCGTAAGGGTTACCGTTATGGTACACAAGGTATTCTCTGAGTAATTGTTTCCGGAAACCTGTATGTTTTTAGTTTCAATATCACCAATGTCGCTCAGATCATCCATTAACCCGTCAAAATTACGGATCGGAACCTTAATATCCATATAATATACTCTTTGGCTGTTTTCTTCGTAAGAAGAGCTTCTGTCAGCGGATTCTGTGGTTATATAGGAAAGCTCTTCGCTTTTTACGTAACCGTTATTTTTTATAGTTTCTTCTTTTACAAGCTGCTTTACCGTTTCTGCGTTGTCAGCTTTTACAGAAAGAAGGCCGGTTTTTACCATTTTATTTTTCAGCTCATAGCTATCGTTTTTTGGCTTGTCTTTATAGATGATTTTGGTTTCTTTGATCACCTTTGGAGCCGGTACATTAACCACGATCTTCTCAGTTTTTTTCTCTGCTGAATCCTTTTTCTCAATTTTAGATTCCAGTTTTGTTGAAGCAATTTTGTCGGTTAAAGAATCTACCATCCTGGAGGTGTTTTCCATTTTCTGCTGAATTTCGCCTTTAGCATCCTCAAAATCTTTTATTCTGATATTGGCCGAATCCAGAACTTTGTCTGTGGTATTACCTATAGAATTGACGGTTTCATTCACTGCAGCAGCAGCACTGTCTGCGGAATGTAAAGTATCTTTTATCCGGGATTCTGTTGTTTCCCCTTTTTTACACATAATAAAAGTGCCCGATACAGCAAGAAGTAATATGAACTTTTTCATAACATTAATTTTTTGATGAAGTAAAATTAGTGGTGAACGGAGGCTATTTTTTGTAAATGGAAAGTAATATTCTGGTAAAGTATTAAACGTTTGAAAATCATTATTTTATATGTGTTTTACAATTGTTTTACAAATTGTTTTTTTTTGTCTTCAGGACAGAAGATGGTGTTGATCAGATTTGTTTGAATAATTAAAGTAAGCAGATATTGAATGTCTCATTTTGAGAATGTTAGTAATTGGAAATGATTGCGGAATAAGAATTTTGTGTCTAAATTTTTTTTATATTTGTTATTATGGGTATATTTATTAAAAGTTTCCTTTTTTTGAATTTTTTCAGCTTTCTGATGATTAATTGTGCTGATTATAAAAATATTACACAGATGAATTATCAGAATGAAAATAAGGATAAGGTAGAATTTACCGAGATCAGGAGACTTAATCTTAAGACTGATCTGAAGGAATATACAGTCATTACTTCTACAAAAGGAATCAAAGAGCTGTATATGAAGCTCAATGATTCAAAATATTCGAGGTCCGCGCCGATACCTGTTTTAGAAGAAGGAGAATATTTTTTGGTTTTAAAACCGAAGCTCAAAAAAATAAAAAACGGCGATATCGAAATTGAAAAACTGGAAACCAACGGTTCAACACTGAATGTTTTTTATAAAGAAATTGAAAACCAGGAATACACAGAAAAAAAACAATCTGATCCCATATTGATCCTGAAAATTATGGACAGTCCTAAAAAAATTAAATTAACCATAAAATAAATACAATGATGAAAAAAAAATTATTATTTCTGACAAGCCTTCTGCTTCTTTCCGGAACAGCCGTGGCTCAGCAGAATGCCTGGAGTAAAACCTCACAGAAAAACGTAAAAGAAACAAGAGAAAGAGGCATAAGAACTTCAGAATACCAATTGGTACATTTAAATACTGACGATCTGAAACATCAGCTTTCCTTGGCCCCGGACAGGAATCACCTTTCCTCAGAAAAAGGAATCCTTGTGAAGTTTCCCAATGATCAGGGAACATTTGATACCTATGAAGTATTTGAAGCATCTACAATGCACCCGGATTTACAGTCAAGATATTCTGATATACGATCTTATGTAGGACAAAAAGTAGGGGATCCTGCTACCAATATCAGATTTACTTATGATCCGTATTTCGGACTGAATGCCGCAGTGAGGGGAATAAAAGGAATGTACTATATAGATTCATATTCCCAGGATAATAAAACCTATATAGTATATGACAGAAAGGATGCGGTTTCCCAAAGCCGTTTCAACTGTCTGTTTAAAGGAGATTCACCTTTAATTGATCTTGCTCCGGATGTACATGGTAAAACCGTTGTAGACGGGTTGATGCGTAAATACAGGCTGGCTATTACCACCACAACAGAATATACTGCTTATGCTGCCCAACAGGCTGGGGTAGGTTCCGGAACTAACGCGCAGAAAAAAGCAGCCGTACTTGCAGCAGTTAATTTAGCGGTAGCCCGACTTAACCAGGTATTTGAAAATGAAATTTCCGTGTCTTTACAGCTTATTGCCAATACAGATCTGTTATTTTTCATTACTTCTGATACTTTTGATGCGTTAGATGCCTATCAGATGATCGATGAGAACGTTACAGTGACCAATAATGCGATCGATGTCAATAATTATGACATCGGGCATGTATTTTTCCAGGCTTCGCAGGATAATGATAACGGCCTTGCTTATACTCCTGCGGTTTGCGGCAGTGTAAAGGCCGGAGGGGTTACAGGGTCTGCAGCTCCTGTAGGAGATCCTTTTGTCATTGATTATGTTGCGCACGAAATGGGACATCAGTTTGGAGCTAACCATACTCAAAATAATTCCTGTAACAGAAATGATGCGACCTCAATAGAACCGGGAAGTGCAAGTTCCATTATGGGGTACGCAGGAATCTGCTCTCCGAATGTACAGAACAACAGTGACGCCTATTTCCATGCGGTAAGTATCCGCGAGATGTATACAAGAATTACCGGATCGGGCGGAAACTGCTCAGTCAATACAGCATCAGGAAACAATGAGCCTACTGCGAATGCAGGACCTGATAAAACAATTCCAATGGGAACCCCATTTGCTTTAACAGGTGTGGGTTCTGATCCGGATGGCGATGCTATTACCTATAACTGGGAACAAATTGATGCCGGTGCGGCAACAATGCCTCCAAGACCTGCCAATGCCGTAGGTCCAATGTTCAGGTCAATGTGGGCGACAACATCTCCTACAAGATACTTCCCAAAACTTTCAACAATTATTTCAGGATATGACGGAACGATTAACACCGCAACAAATCCTAAATCATGGGAAAAGCTTTCAACAGTAGCCAGAACTTTAACTTTCTCATTCATGGTAAGAGATAACAGACCTATTGTTGGTGGACAGACAGGGCGCGATGACATCCAGCTCACTGTATCTGCCGCTGCCGGGCCGTTTACAGTAACTTCCCAGAATGCAGGGGGAGTTGTCTGGAATGCAGGAGCTCCTCAGACCATTACATGGAATGTAGCGAATACCAATGCTGCTCCCGTAAATACAGCAAATGTAACGATACTGCTTTCAAAAGACGGAGGACTTACATTCCCTTATACGCTGGTGGCCAGTACACCAAACAACGGGTCTTATGCGTTCAATGTTCCGGGAGGATTAGGAACGAGCTCAACAGCAAGAATAATGATCAAAGCGATTGATAATGTATTCTTGAATGTGAATACAACAAACTTTACCATCAATTCTACATTAGGAACCAGCGAAACTGAAAAGGCTGAAGAAGGAATAAGAATTTATCCGAACCCTTCAAAAGGAATTTTCACCATCGAAACCGAAGCAGGCAATGGTATTTCGTACACGGTATATGCAATGGACGGAAAACTGGTTAATGCGACCAAAGAAGTAAAAGGAAGTAAGATTCGTGAAGAAGTTAATCTGTCCTATCTCCCTTCAGGTGTTTACATCGTTCAGGTAGATAAAGACGGTCAGAAAATTTCAAAGAAGCTGATCATTAAAAAATAATTCAGGCTTTTGACATAAAAGAAACCGTTCAATCGATATGATTGAACGGTTTTTTATTCTTAATAGAATTTAATACTAATCATTATTAAATTCACTGATAAAATGCAGCTTCACATTCGGGAATTTTTCCTGCGTCATATGAATGGTGAACGAAGAATCCGCCAAAAATACAAGCTGGTCATATTTATCTTTTGCAAGGAAACGCTGCTTTAATCTCGCAAATTCCTTAAACTCCTCAGATTTTTCATCCGCTTCCACCCAACATGCCTTATGCATCGAAAGAGGCTCATAGGTACATTTTGCACCATATTCATGCTCCAGACGGTACTGGATAACCTCATACTGAAGAGCACCCACAGTTCCGATGATCTTTCTGCCGTTCATTTCAAGGGTAAATAACTGGGCAACCCCTTCATCCATCAGCTGATCGATACCTTTTGCTAATTGTTTAGCTTTAAGCGGATCACTGTTGTTGATATAACGGAAATGTTCCGGAGAAAAGCTTGGAACCCCTTTGAAACTTAATTTTTCACCCCCCGTCAATGTATCACCAATCCTGAAGCTTCCTGTATCATGAAGGCCCACGATATCTCCGGGGAAACTTTCATCTACAACCTCTTTTTTGTCTGCGAAGAAAGCGTTCGGAGAAGAGAACTTCATTTTTTTGCCTTCTCTTACCAACAGATAATTTTCATTTCTTTTGAATGTCCCCGAAACAATTTTTACGAAGGCAAGCCTGTCTCTGTGCTTCGGATCCATATTCGCATGGATTTTGAAAACGAATCCTGTAAAATTATTTTCTTCCGGTTTTACAAGACGTATATCACTTTCTTTCGGCTGTGGCATCGGCGCAATTTCAATAAATGCATCCAGTAATTCACGTACTCCGAAATTATTTAAGGCTGAACCAAAGAAAACCGGCTGTAAATCACCGTTCATATACTCCTCACGGTTGAATTCAGGATAGACTGACTGGACAAGCTCAAGCTCATCCCTCAGGTTTTGGGCTGCTTTTTCACCGATCACCTCATCTATCGAAGGATCATTGATATCATCAAACTTAACCGCTTCACCTACCCTCTGTTTCTTTTCTTCCAGGAACAGCTGGATATTGTTTTCCCAGATATTATAAATTCCCTGGAAATCACTTCCCATACCGATGGGAATAGATAACGGAACCACTCTTAATCCCAATTTCTGTTCAACCTCATCCAAAAGATCAAACGCATCCTTACCCTCACGGTCAAGCTTATTGATGAAAACAAGCATAGGGATGTTTCTCATCCTGCAGACTTTTACCAGTTTTTCAGTCTGTTCCTCAACCCCTTTTGCAACGTCAATCACAACGATTACAGAATCTACAGCCGTTAAAGTTCTGTACGTGTCTTCAGCAAAATCCTTGTGACCAGGCGTATCCAGAATGTTGATTTTGTGGTCTCTGTATTCAAAGGCCAATACGGAAGTCGCAACGGAGATTCCTCTCTGTCTTTCGATTTCCATAAAGTCGGAGGTAGCTCCTTTTTTTATTTTGTTGGACTTTACCGCACCGGCTTCCTGGATCGCTCCTCCGAAAAGAAGCAGCTTTTCTGTAAGCGTCGTTTTTCCGGCATCCGGGTGGGAAATGATCCCGAAAGTCTTTCTTTTTTGTATTTCTTTGATTAAGTCTGACATAGTGTATTTTGAAGTTGCAAAAATCGGGATTTTTTATGAGGTTTCAAATAATTTGCAGGAATAAATGGATGATAGTTTGGTTTATGACAGAATACATAAGCCGGCAACCTTCCGGGCAAAGTTACTGAGACTGAAAAATGGCCCGTTTTATTTGAACTAAAATCTAAGTTATTCAGATATCTTTTTGTTCTCTGTCAAATGACTTTCCAGATTGTACTGTTCGGCCGTGCGCTGTCCTATTTTAAGTTCCGGACGGAAGGTTTGGATGCCGTTCAGAAAATGGCGGTACAGTTCAAATTTGTTTTTGATGCTGAAAGAATTGTTATCCAGATCAATACTTTCTTCCTTAATCTGACCCGTTTTGTCTTTTTTAAAGATCCTCAGTGTTATTCTGAAAGAAGGCTGGGAATGAATTCTGTGGCTGATGTCAGGCAAATATACATCGTTGGAGTGATGCAGGTCAGCATACAGTGTTTGGTGAATCATTTCATTCCGTATATTATAAACAGATACACCTTTTTCATCAACGATGATTCGCCGGAAATACTTCTTTTTGAAATTAACCATTAAGTAAATCAAAAAAAGGCAGCATAAAACGAGGCAGGCTTCAGCAAAAATAAGAATGAAAAAATGTAAGGCTCTGTATTCCATGTTATTCATAAAACCAGATCCGGAAATTTCACGGAAAATAAAAAATATAACGACCGCTACCGAAATAATGACCAGCCAGATCAGGCTCCCGGCTAAATACATCAATGGCCGGTTGATCTTGGATTCCATTACTTTAAATTTCTCTTTCATACAGAAGGGTTGAAATAAAATACAAGCCACAAAATAAGTCCACAACTTAAAAGCGCAGCTGATATGATGATTAAAAATAAATACCTGCATTTTCCTGTTCACTGGAAAAGTCTTTTCAAGGCTCATTTTTTGCAGTGATTCGGATGAATAGGCGAAAATAAGTATTTCCTTTTTTAGTTGCTCAAGGCTTTCAAAAAAATTATCTTTGTTTTTATAAATTTTTTACAGAGAAAAGCATGGAAAATAGCAGGTATCCGAAGTTTACCTTCACATGGATCGGCGGTATTGTTTTAGTGTCAGGGTTATTCATAGGAACAGTGGCTGTTTCTTTTTTCGGAAGTTTCTGGAAAATAGCTTTCAGGGAAAACCTAGAACTGAAAGACTGGTTTATGATGCTGACCAATGCAGCAGGTTTTTTGACGGCTATTGCTTTCTTCGATTTTTTTATCGTCAGACCTTCAACCGGAAAAAAACTGAACTTCAACTTTTCTCCAACCAATTTATATACCTATCTCCTGGTATTTCCTATGATGATAGGCATGATGCTGATCTCGGAATTCATCACGTCTCTTATCCCTGTCACAGGGCCATTCTGGGGAAAGTACTACGAATATTTCTCCCAGCTTATGGAGCAGCTGACCTTTGAACCGGTCATTATGATCATCATGACTGTGATCATGGCACCTATCTTTGAAGAGATTATTTTCAGGGGAATTATCCAGAAAGGGCTGATCAATAAAGGAGTAGATCCACGGAGAGCCATTTTTTATGCCTCTGTTATCTTTGGGCTGGTCCACGGAAATCCGTGGCAGTTTGTAGGAGCGGTATTGCTGGGTTGTGTATTGGGCCTTGTCTATCATAAAACAAAATCCCTGCTGCTGCCAATGCTGTTGCATGGGTTCAATAACCTGTGTTCCTCATTGCTGGTTACTTATACCAAAAGTGAAAGCTTTGCAGACGCTTTCAAAATTTCCGAATGGGTTATTCTGGCCGTTGGAATTGTACTTTTTTCTCTGTTCTTCTATCTTTTTACGAAAAAGAACAAAATACATTACACTGAAATTTAATAAGAAACTAATAAGGTTGGCCGTAAATAATATACGGGCAAAAATGAATTGAGCAAAAATGAATATAAATATGGAATTATTGGTTGCCACGCACAACGAACATAAAAAAGAAGAGATCCAGCAGATCCTGGGGAATCATTTTACAGTAAAAAGCCTTACCGATTATAATATTCATGAAGAAATTGTAGAAGATGGTGATTCCTTCAATGCCAACGCCCTGATCAAAGCGAAATACTGTTTTGAAAAAACCGGAATTCCAAGCTTAGGGGACGACAGCGGTCTGGCTGTGGAAGCTTTGGATGGCAGACCCGGAATTTTTTCCGCACGCTATGCAGGCGACCATGATTTTGCTAAAAATATCGAAAAGGTTTTAAGTGAATTGAAAGATCAGGAAAACAGAAAAGCCTATTTCATTACCGTTCTATGCTATTATGATGAAAATGGCGCCCGCTATTTTGAAGGCCGGGTTTACGGAAATTTGCTCACGGAAAATAAAGGGCATAAAGGCTTTGGATATGATCCCATCTTTGTCCCTGAAGGATATGACAGGACTTTTGCAGAAATGAATCCTGAAGATAAAAACAAGATAAGCCACCGCAAGCAGGCATTGGACCTGTTCCTGGACTTCTTAAAAGTAAATGAATAATTAATTCTATGTCAGTCTGTATTTAAACTTACATTCAAAAGATAGGTTTAAATTTTCTGTCGTACATTTGTTACAATAAACTATTGATTTGAGTACTTATTTAACGATATTAGGCTTTAATTCAGCTATTCCGACCATTAATTCCTCACCCACGGCCCAGCTGCTGGAAATGGAAGAAAGACATTTTCTGATCGATTGCGGAGAAGGAACCCAGGTACAGCTGAGAAAAGCAAAAGCGAGATTTTCAAAGATCAATCATATCTTTATATCGCATCTCCATGGAGACCATTGTTTCGGTCTTCCCGGTCTTATTGCCTCTTTCCGTTTGCTTGGAAGGGATACCCCGCTTCATGTTTACGGTCCGAAAGGAATCAAAAAAATGCTCGAAACCATCTTTACAATTACGGAAACGCACCGTGGTTTTGAAGTCGTTTACCACGAGCTGGATAAAGACTATTCCGAAAAAATCTATGAAGACAGCAGGGTAGAAGTATATACCATTCCTTTAGATCACAGGATATACTGTAACGGGTATCTTTTTAAAGAAAAACTTAAAGACAGACACCTGAATATGAAGGAAATCGCCAAATACAGCGAAATAGAAACCTGCGACTACCACAATATAAAAGCAGGAAAAGATGTCATACTGAGTGATGGTTATGTCCTCAGAAATGAAGTGCTGACCCTGGACCCGGCACCTCCTGTTTCCTACGCTTTCTGCAGCGATACCCGGTATCTTGAAACAGTGCTCCCGATCATTAAAAATGTAACGGTTCTGTACCACGAATCCACCTTCCTTCACGATCTGAAAGAAATGGCAGACTATACCGGACATTCGACGGCTTTGGAAGCGGCAATGATCGCCCAGAAAGCGGAAGTCGGCAAACTGATCCTGGGACATTTTTCAAACAGATATGCAGATCTTACTGTATTTACCGATGAGGCCAGAAATGTTTTTCCCAATACCTTCCTGCCAAAAGCATTGGAGAGCGTAAAAATTTAAAACCTGTATGCTTAATTTTGAAGAATTGAAAAGCTTTTTGAATGAAAAAGCAGATCAGTACAACAGCCCAGACTTCATTGCAGATGATCCCATACAGATCCCACACCGTTTTACTGTAAAGCAGGATATAGAAATTGCAGGTTTTCTGGCCGCCACTATTTCATGGGGAAACCGGAAGTCAATCATCAGATCTGCCGACAAAATGCTTGATATCATGGGGAATTCTCCGTATGATTTTGTGTTGAATTATTCTGAAAAAGACCTGGAGATCCTTCAGGACAAAAGTATCCACAGAACCTTTAACGGTCAGGATTTTGTTTATTTCATCAGACAGTTCAATAAAGTTTATAAAGACAATGAAAGTCTGGAAAATTTATTTACAGTAAATGATCAGGAAACTAATTTTCAGCATGCTATTGAAAGATTCAGGAACAGTTTTCTGGAACCGGAGAAGCACAGAAGCCACAAACACATCAGCTCGCCTTATAAAAATTCTTCCTCCAAAAGAATCATTATGTTTCTGCGCTGGATGGTGCGTAAGGACAAACGTGGCGTAGATTTTGGTATTTGGGAAGGTATAGATCAGAAAAACCTCTCAATCCCGTTAGATGTACATACAGGAAATATTTCCAGAAAACTAGGCTTGGTTTCCAGAACACAGAATGACTGGAAAACCGTGGAAGAGCTGGATGCAGCCATTAGAAAATTTGACGAAAATGATCCGGCTAAGTATGATTTCGCATTATTTGGGCTTGGAGTCACCAAAGAACTCTTATAACTTATAGAAAGGATGGAAAAAGAAAAAGAAAAGACAGAAGTTTTAGAAAAAATTGCGAACGGTATTACATGGTGGGTAGGTTCTATTCCTTCGCTTATCGTTCATACCTTATTCTTTATCACATCATTTCTTTTACCGATGCTCAATCTTGTTGAGTTCGATAAGATGCTTCTGATTCTTACAACAGTGGTTTCGCTGGAGGCTATCTATCTGGCTATTTTTATCCAGATGTCCGTCAACAAGAGTCACGAGAAAATTGAAGATATCCAGGAAGATATTGAAGAGATCAGCGAGGACATTGAAGACATCCAGGAAGATATTGAGGAGATCAGTGAAGACATCGAAGAGATCAGCGAGGATATCGAGGAAATCAATGAAGATATTGAGGATATTCAGGAAGATATTGAAGAGATTAATGAAGACGAAGATGATGAAGACCATAATGAAAGGGCTAAGAACGTCATTCTGAAAAGCAATGTAAGTTCCAATAAAAATGAGATTAAAGCTCTGAAAGATATTATCAGCCAGTTAAAAACAGAAATAGAACAGCTGAAAAAGGAGTAACGAAACAGCTTTAATTATCATTGATAATTTTCTTAAAAAACAAAAGCAGACCGTATACATCACAGGTCTGCTTTTTTATGCTGATTTACAAGTTGAGAATTAAACCCTACTAATTTTGTGGAATATGTAATTATAAAATAGATTTATTGTGAATGCATGTGGTAAATTATTTGTATCTGCTGGAAAAAATATGGTTTTTACTAATATTTTTGCTACATTTGAACAAACAAAAATAAAATGTTTAATTATAGACTGAATAATTACTTTTTAGTTACGATGTTTCTATTGGCTTCTGTTTCTGCATTTTCGCAAAAAGCAGCCAGAAAGCCACAGCAGGAAAAGTTTAGTGCACAGAGTAAAAAAGCCGGAGCATTTATAGATGTAAATGTACCTACTTATGCACCTTCTGCGTTCAGCATAGATCAGCTGGTGAAAAATGTGCTGATTTCCGGAGGATCTGTCTGCGCGGCTCCCAATGTGAGCAATGTAACTATCTCCCCCAATCAGCTGCCGACAGATACAGAAAGAGCTTGGGGATATTTTCATAAAGGAACCACCAATTTTCCTTTTACGGACGGAGTTGTGCTTGTTTCCGGTAAAGCAAGAAGAGCAGGAAATGGATTGGAATCATCTACATTAGGTGATATGGTTCCGGGAGCAGGAATAAATGATCCGGATCTGGTAGCAGCGATTAATCCGCCGGATGTCCTTAAAGATGTTGTATCTCTGGAATTTGATTTTGTTCCGAACAGCAATCAGGTGAAATTTAATTATTTATTTGCTTCAGAAGAATATACAAGTGGATTTCCGTGTGGCGATTTTGCAGACGGTTTTGCGCTCCTTCTTAAAAAAGCAGGTGACCCAACCTATGAAAATTTGGCTATTTTACCCAACGGAGCGGGCCCGGTAAGTGTTCTTAATATCGTGCCACCTGGAGTGGGATGTGATGGAGAAACTATTAACGAGCAGTACTTCGGCGGATTGAATACCCAGAATATTGAAACCAATTTCATAGGTAGAACCGTACCCCTTACAGCAGTGGCGACGGTTGTCCCGGGCCAGACCTATCATTTTAAAATGGTTATGGCAGATGCAGTGGATACCAATTATGATTCCGCAGTATTTCTGCAGGGAGGATCATTTGATATCGGAATGACTATCGTTGACAGTAACGGAAACCCTCTCGGAGATACCCTGAATATGTGTGATAATACTCCACAGACTTTAAAAGCACAGGTAACTGCCGTTCCGGGAATGACTTACAAATGGTACAAAAACGGAGTTGTGATTCCTAATGCAACCAGTGCCGTATATATAGCGACCTCGCCGGGAGTGTATGAAGTGAGAACTTTTGTAAGCGGAACAGAATGCCAGAAGGCAAACATTACCATTATAGGAGGAACTTCTCCTGCTGCCCAGAATGCGACATTAAAGCTTTGTGCTACGCCTTCTCTCAGTACTTTCAATTTAGAAGATGCAAAACCACAGATAAGTACAACACCGGGTGCCGTATTTAGCTTTTATGCCAATCAGGCGGATGCACAGGCTCAAAACAGCAGTTTTATTACCGGTCTCACGAATTATAACGGTACCGACGGACAGGTGATCTATGTAGTCGTTTCCAATGGAGCGTTCTGCAGCAAAATTGTAACACTGACGTTGAAAAGAGAGGAAACACCTGTTGCCCAGCTTAATGCTCCGAGACTGAGGATCTGTGAAGGGGAAGCCCTTATATTAACAGCTTCCGGTGGTGTAACCTACCAATGGGGAGATGCTTCTTCTACCGGAGGAGTAAGAACAGTGAGTCCAACCCAGACAACAACTTATACAGTATATGCTATCGGTGCACAGGGATGTAGATCATTACAACCTGCTACCATTACTATTGATGTAGTTCCTGCTATTGTATCCTCACTGAAAGGTGGGCAGATCTGCGAAGGAGATATGATCCTTTTAGATGCCGGATCCGGACCTGGATATACCTATGAATGGAATACAGGAGAAACCTCTCAGGGGATTACCGTATCAACTCCGGGTGAATATACAGTAATGATCAGCAATGGAGTATGTTCCAAAGAATTTAAAACCCAGGTAATACGGGCTGTAGTTCCTGAAATCATAAAAGTTGAATATAACGACAGCGGAACAATGATTCTTACAGCAAGTAATCCTAGTAACGGTCCGTTAGAATATTCCGTAGACAACGGCTTTACATGGCAGGCATCCAATGTATTCTCCAATGTTCCTAAAAATACAGTGATATCCATTCGCGTTAAAGTGAAAAATACCAGCTGTGTAGGATTCCTGGAATACTTTACATTTGTCATGAAAAATGTGATCACGCCGAACGGAGACAATGTAAATGATATCATAGATTTCAGCGGAGTAAGCAGCTACAAAGACTTCCATGGCCTGGTTTTCGACCGTTACGGAAGAGAAGTGTTCAAAGCCGGAAAAACAAGACCGTATTGGGATGGCTATTTCCAGGGGAAACGTCTGCCAACCGCTTCTTACTGGTACCAGGTGACCTATCAGGATCCTGCCAGTAAACAGACGGCTGTGAAGACAGGATGGATTCTTCTTAAAAATTTAGAATAATATTTTATATAGTTTATGGAAAGGCTGGCATTTTTGTCAGCCTTTCTTATTGTTTTCAGACAAAGCAGGATTTATATTGCAGAATAACTAAACTTGTATTAGTGATAATGTAAATTGCGTTAAATTAAGTTTCAATCAAAAAAAATAGTATTTTTGTTTAAAATACTATAAAATGTTAAATAGGAGGATTGGAAATTTATTTTTGGCGTTATTTTTTGCATTAATCGGAAGCTTTGTTTTGGCTCAAAACACAGACAGAGCAGCGATACCTGCTAAAAAAGCTAATGCAACTTCTATGAAAGCAGGTGTTTTTATAGATGTAAATACACCCAATTATACGGAATCCAATTTCAGCATTACACAGCTGGTGAAAGATGTACTGATTTCCGGAGGATCCTGTTCTACATCCAATGTGAGCAATGTCAGCGTTTCTCCTAATCTGGCAGTAAATGATGCTGCCCGAAGCTGGGGATTTTTTAATAAAGGAACTACCGGTTTTCCGTTTGCAAAAGGAATCGTCCTTTCAACGGGATATGCCGCAAAAGCAGGAAATAATTATCAGGGAATTCTGAATGACGGTCTGAATACTTTTGGAGATACAGATCTGGCTACCGCGCTGGGAATTAATAATGGTGAACTGAGAGATGCTACCTATATTGAATTTGACTTTATTCCTGCTTCTACAGAAATTACATTCAGATACTTATTTGCATCCAAAGAATATGCGCCTGGATTCCAGTTTGCATGTACCAAATCAGACGGATTTGCTTTATTGCTGAAGAAAGCGACTGATCCTACCTATACTAATCTGGCAGTGCTTCCCGGAGGTGCGGGACCTGTGAGTGTGACAAACATTCACCCGGCAATTCCCAATGGCTGTCAGGCTGTTAATGCATCTTATTTTGCAGGAATCAATAACCCGATTGTTGAAACTAATTTTGACGGACGTACCATTCCTTTGACCGCAAAAGCTACTGTAATTCCAGGTCAGACCTATCATTTTAAAATGGTTCTGGCAGACTTCAGTGACAGAAATTACGACTCAGCGGTATTTCTGGAAGCGGGATCATTTGATATCGGAGTGAAAATTCTGGATCCTGCCGGAGTGCAGCTTCCTGACACAGTGAATATGTGTGACAATGCCCCTCAGACATTTACAGCTTCCGTACAGGTTCCTAACGTTACCTATCAGTGGTTTTTAAATAACAACCCTATTCCCGGCCAGACCGGACCAAGTTATACTGCCACACAGCCGGGAGTATACAGTGTTCAGGTATTTATCCAGGGGAATACATGCCCGGGAACAGGAACCATTACAGTAGTGGGAGGGACATCCCCTACAGTACAGAATGCTACCCTGACAGCCTGTTACACCGCAGGAAATGCGACATTTAATTTACCTTTAGCACAGGGCTCCATAAGTACAACGCCCGGTGCAACATTTTCATACTATCTCAACCAGGCAGATGCACTTGCCGGAAATTCAAATACCATTCCCAGCCCTGCAACATATTCAAATCCGGGAGGCCAGACTATATATGTTCTTGTCAAAAACGGATTCTGTTCCAAAGTGGCAGAATTACAGTTGATAAAAGCTCCTCAGATGACGGCATCAATTTTGCCGCCGGCGGTACTGACCTGTGTCAGCTCACAGACCACTTTAGATGCTTCAGCTTCTGTGTATCCTGCAGGAACTGTTTTTAACTGGACAACTACGGGAGGAAATATTGTTTCAGGAGGAAATACATTAACCCCGGTCATCAATGCTCCGGGAACTTATACTTTAACCCTGTCAAAAACCTATCAACCGGGAAGTGTTATCTGTACAGCTGTTGCCAGCGTTACCGTTACAGGAGACAGTGCTCCTCCGGTTACAGGGCTTGCAGCAAGCAAAATACAGATATGTAATGGTGAATCGGTAACTTTAACGGCATCAGGAGGTACTACGTATAATTGGACAGGACTTCCCGGAACGGGAAATACCCAGACCGTATCACCTACTACAACTACTACGTACACAGTGACTGCCGTAGGAGCCAATGGATGTGTATCTCAAAACCCTGCTACGATCACTATACAGGTTTCGCAGCCAATTACTGTACAGAATGCCATATTGCATAAATGCTACGCACCGGGACTGACCTATGACCTGACAACTGCTCAAGGCCAGATCACTTCTTCAGGAGGTGGTGTTACCTTTACCTATTATATCAGCCAGGCTGATGCTCTTGCGGAAAATAACAATTTTATTGCGACACCCACGTCCTATTCGCCTCCGGGAAATCAGACCATCTATGTACTGGTGAAAAACGGAGGATGTCATTATGTGGTTTCCCTTCAGTTATTGAGAACGGCTGAAACAACACTTACGATAGCAGCACCGCAGGAAATAACCTGTACCACACCTCAGACTACATTGAATGCTTCAGCATCTGTAGTGCCTGCAGGATCTACTATTGCATGGACAGCAGCAGGAGGTGGAAATATTGTCTCAGGTGCCAATACGCTTACTCCTGTAGTGAATGCAGGAGGAACTTATACACTTACAGTTACCAATGTATCCCAGCCCGGAAATTTAACATGTACGTATACAGCAACCGTTACCGTAACACAAAATACAACATTGCCAACGGCAACCGTTGTCTCTTCTCAGCCAAGAATATGTTTGGGAGAATCGGTGACATTAACGGCTTCTGGTGGCGTTACCTATAACTGGGTAGGACTTCCAGGAAACGGAAATACCCAGGTGGTTTCTCCAACTTTAACTACCGTATATACCGTATATGCAGTGGCAGCTAACGGATGTGTTTCTGCAACTCCGGCAACGGTTACCGTTGTAGTCGGGCCACCAACGGCAGGAATATCTGCCTCTAAAACAAAGATATGTGCAGGAGAATCCGTTACAATTACCGCTACAGGAGGAATTACCTATAACTGGATGGGACTTCCCGGAAACGGAAGTACCCAGGTGGTTTCGCCAACAGTGACTACAGAATACTCTGTTTATGCACTGGGAGGTAATGGCTGTAGTTCTGTGCTGCCTGCAAAAGTGACAATCGAAGTAGTACCTGCCATTGTATCTACATTGCACGATGTGTATGTCTGTGCAGGAGATACAGGGATTTTAGATGCCGGTGCAGGGCCTAGTTATACCTACCTATGGAGTACAGGAGCAACAACGCAAACCATATCGACCAATGTTGCCGGAACGTATACGGTGACGATCAGTAACGGGGTTTGTTCTAAGGTTTTCACTGCTAAGCTGCTAAATCCTGATCTGCCTCAGTTTACGAATATAGTATATGATAACCATGTGCTTACCCTTACAGCAAGCAATCCTACGGGAGGTGTCCTGGAATATTCAATAGATGGAGGTGTGGTATGGCAGCCGTCCAATATATTCTATAATGTCTTAAATAATACAAACTACCATGTGATGGTAAGGGTTAAAGATGCAAAATGCGGTACATCATTAGATTACTTCACATTTGTAATCAGCAACGCCATCACTCCCAATATGGATGGAGTAAACGATACAATAGATTTCTCCGGAATCAGGGGGTATAATAATTTTGCAGCATCGGTATTTGACCGGTATGGAGCACAACTTTTCAAGGCAACCAAAACTGATGCTGTATGGACAGGCTCCTTAAAAGGAATGAATCTGCCTACAGGAACCTACTGGTATAAGGTACAGTGGGAAAACCCTGCCAGTAAGAAACTTGAGCTCCGTTCAGGCTGGATATTGTTAAAAAACAGAAACTAATAGATAAACCTTCCATATTTGGAAGGTTTGTTTTTTTTATGTTAAAAAATAGGTAAAAAATACAGGATATATTTAGAAATAAATTAAATTTGTTGAAACAAAAGTATTATGCGAAGAAGTCTACTGTTCTTTTTATTTTTCCTCGTCGTTTCGACATTTTTATATTCACAGGTAAACGGTCCCCGTAAGCCTCCCAAAAATCAACCTTCCGGATCAGTTACTCAAAAAGCAGGCGCATTCATAGATGTAAATGTGCCGGGATATGCAGAATCTGCCTATTCAATTACGCAGCTGGTAAAAGATGTCCTGATCTCTTCAGGAACAAATACTTGTGTAACGCCTACTGTATCCAATGTGAAAATTACCCCTAACCATGCCGTAACAGATGCTGACAGATCTTGGGGATATTTCCATAAAGGAACTACCAATTTTCCTTTCAAAGACGGGATTGTACTTTCTACCGGATTTGCCAGAAGAGCAGGAAACAATTCTGAAATGAATCTGAGTGATAATAATGGAGGAGGAACAGATTCCGACCTGGCACAGGCTATCGGTGCTACCGGAACTCTTACTGACGGTGTTCTTTTGGAATTTGACTTTGTTCCTACAACCTCACAGATCAAATTTAATTATATCCTGGCATCTGAAGAGTATTCAGGCTCATACCCATGCCAGTATGCAGATGCCTTTGCAATTTTACTTAGACCGACATCGGGAGGACCTTATCAGAATATGGCCGTACTTCCCGGAGGTGCCGGTCCTGTAAGTATTACCAATATCCACCCATTAATTCCCGGAGGTGGCGGTTGTGCTGCCGTTAACGAACAGTATTTCGCAGGATATAACACTACCGGTATAGAGACGAATTTTGAGGGAAGAACGATTCCTCTTACGGCAACTGCTACTGTAACCCCAGGACAGGAATACCACTTTAAAATGGTGGTTGCTGATTATGCACCAGGAAGTTTTGAAGATCATGGCTGGGATTCTGCCGTGTTTTTAGAAGGAGGATCATTTAATATCGGTGTGGAGCTTTTAGATCCAAGCGGTGCTACATTGCCTTCTGACATTAATGTCTGCGACAATGTACCGCAGGTGATCACGGCCTCAGTAAGCGACCCGAACTTATTATATCAATGGTTCCTTAACGGAGCTCCTGTGGCCGGTGCTACCACAAACAGTATTACAGCTGTACAGCCCGGAACATATACCATTGAAGTAAGCGTTCCCGGAAATCCTTGTCCGGGTAAAGCCACTATACAAATTCATGGAGGAACTACTCCTCAGGCACAGGATGCTACACTTTTGCTGTGTGCTACACCGGATATTACCACCTTTGACCTTACTAATGCTATGCCGTCGATAAGCCCGACACCGGGAGCCGTATTCAGATTCTATGAAGATCAGGCTGATGCTGTGGCCCAGAATGGTGCCTATATTCAGAATATTTTAAATTATAACGGTACAGACGGACAGATCCTTTATACCGTGGTTTCAAACGGAGGCTTCTGCAGCAGGCTTATAGAATTAACTTTGCTCAAAGAAACAACACCTGTTGCCGGTATAAAGTCTTCAAGAATTAAAGTTTGTCCGGGAGAAACAGTAACCCTGACAGCTGAAGGAGGAGTAACGTATCAATGGGTTAATTTCCCGGGTACAGGCAATACACAGACCGTAACACTGCATCAGACCACTACATTCACTGTTTATGCAGTCGGGACAAAAGGATGCCGTTCACTGAACCCTGCTACCATAAAGGTAGAAGTTACGCCGGAAATCACTTCACCTTTGAAAGATGTAGAAATGTGTCTGGGTGACCGTATTACACTGGATGCAGGTGCAGGTCCCAATTATAAATACTTATGGAGTACAGGAGCTACAACACAAACTATTCCTGCAGACAGCTGGGGCGTTTATACAGTAGAAGTGGACAACGGATTCTGTAAAAAGATCTTCACGGCAAAAGTAGGAGGGGCAGCTACTCCTTTCGTGACGGCCGTGAATTATGAAAGCGCTAAAAAAACAGTAACGATTATTGCACAAAATCCTGCGATGAACAATACTCCAAGTACTTTGGAATATTCTTTAGACAATGGAATCACATGGCAGCAGTCTAATGTTTTCACCAACCTTTTAGACAACACCAACTATACAGTAATGATTAGAAGAGTAGGGACTCATTGTGTCGGAACTTTTGATTTCTATACCCTGCAGATTAATAATATCATTACGCCGAATGATGATGGGGTGAATGATGTGCTGGATCTTAAAGCATTGGTTGGATTCAAAAATTTCACAGGATCTGTTTTTGACAGATATGGTGTGGAAATGTTCAAATTCTCTAAAGAAAAACCTATATGGGATGGAACCGTAGGAGGAAAAAAACTTTCTACAGCGACTTACTGGTATAAATTTAATTTCGAATATCCTAAGTCAAAAGTTCAGATGAACTGGTCCGGATGGATCATGCTTAAGAACCGTGAATAAAAGACAAAGCATACATAAAAAGCCTTTCAAGAAAACTTGAAAGGCTTTTTTACTTTTAAACAGGCTTTATTGATTCTGTTTCCAGAGATTGGCAAAGCCGATAAAATCCAGAATGCTGAGTTCTTCTGCTCTTTTGTCTAAAAATTCATGAGTTTTCAAGGCTTCAGGAATGGTCAATACCTTCAGTGAATTTGAAAGTTTTTTCCGTCTCTGGTTAAACCCTGCTTTTACGATCTGTTTAAAAAGAACCTCGTTCCCGGCCAGACCTTCCTTCGGATTCCTTGTCAGCCTGATAACTCCCGATTTTACTTTCGGAGGCGGATTAAAAACGTTTTCATGAACCGTGAACAGGTAGGAAACATCATAATACGCCTGGATCAGAACGGAAAGGATACCGTAATCCTTAGTTCTGGGTACAGCTGCCGTTCTTTGGGCCACTTCTTTCTGGAACATTCCTACCATTTCAGGAACCTGCTGATAATAATCAACGATCTTAAAAAGAATCTGTGAAGAAATATTATAAGGAAAATTACCAATAACGGCAATCTGTTCTCCATTGATAAAATGGAAGTCCTGCTTCAGAAAATCTCCTACAAAAGTATCTTCTGCGATCTTTGAATAATTCTTTTTCAGGTATTCAATAGATTCGTTGTCAATCTCTGCCAGATAGATGGTCTGATCTTTTTCAAGCAGGTATTTAGTAAGGACGCCCATTCCGGGACCTACTTCCATGACATTTTTATAGTCTTCAAAACTAAGACCTTCCACGATTTTTCTCGCGATATTTTCATCTGTCAGAAAGTGCTGTCCAAGATGTTTTTTTGCTTTTACACTCAAAGTTTTTTATGATTTTATTAACATTGATTTTCTTTATTTCGTCCCAAATTTCGGAAGATTTTTTCTAATTTAGCCAAAAATTTTAATATTAATGGCTAAATCTGTAGATGAGTTTAATAAGAAAAGGCTTCGGTCAAGCAATATTACGGTAGTAATAAGTATCGCATTAGTGTTATTTTTGTTAGGATTAATGGGGCTTATTTTAATTAATGCCCAAAAGTATTCCGATTATATTAAGGAGCAGCTGGTGGTAAATGCTTATTTTGATGAAAACTACGATGCAAAGGATTCTGTAAAGATTGCAAAACTGGAGGAAGAAACTTTTAAAAAGGTACAGACATTAGCTCCTGTAAAAAAAGCGACCTATATCTCAAGAGATATGGCGGCTAAGGAAGCCAAAAAAACAATGGGGATAGACAGCGACGCGCTTTTTGAGGAAAACATTTTCCCTTCATCTATCGAAGTGGCACTAAAACCTGAATATGTAGATCCGGCTAAAATTGATGGAGCCATAAAAATCATCAAAGCTGTTCCAGGTATTGTGGATGTTAAAAATGACAGTACCCTGATGGTGGATGTTTATAATAACCTAAGCAGAATTTTGAAGTGGATCTTGGGATTCTCTTTGCTTTTCCTGGTCCTGGCAGTCGTACTGATCAACAATTCCATCAGGCTGAAAATATTCTCTAAAAGATTTATCATTAAAACCATGCAGCTGGTAGGGGCAAAAAGAAGGTTTATCCTTAAGCCGTTTATCATTGAGGCTATTATCCTGGGTGCTATAGGATCTACGATAGGGCTTCTGGCACTGGGAGGAGTATGGTATTATTTTACAAGCCAGATTGGTTCAGCTTTCGTGCAGGATAACAATCAGTATTTCTGGCTGGTTATCCTGGTGCTTGGTGTAGGAATTTTTATTTCTGTTTTAAGTACCATTTTCGCTACCTGGAGATTCTTAAAATCAAACGTTGACGATTTATATTATTCTTAATAATGAGCAAAAAAACAAATAAGTTTGCCGCTTCAGAATTTGGCAAGGAAACCGAAGTACCACAGGAAAATACCTTTTACTTCGGGCAGCAGAACTTCAGGTGGATGCTGATAGGATTGGCTTTTATCGTAGTGGGGTTCCTGCTGATGATGGGGCCGGATGCTAATACAGTAGACGGTAAATTTGATCCCAATTCATGGAACGACGGTATTTTTTCCATCCGCAGGATCAGAATCGCGCCCCTGTTTATAGTGATAGGCTTTGTAATAGAGGTTTATGCTATTTTGAAAAGAAAATAATTAATACATTCTTTATTTAGAGATTAAGAGGTTGAGGGATTTAGAAGATTTTCTAAATTTCAGATCTTTTAATCTTTAAATTTTTATACATACAAAATATGGATTTAATTAAAGCAATCATTATTGCTATTATTGAAGGGCTTACAGAGTATCTTCCGATTTCTTCTACCGCACACATGGGATTTGCAGCCAACCTTTTGGGTCTGCAGGAGGATGAGTTTCTGAAAATGTTCCAGGTGTCTATTCAGTTTGGGGCTATTTTATCCGTTGTGGTGGCTTACTGGAAAAAATTCTTTGACCTGAAAAATCTCCAGTTTTATTATAAACTTGCTTTTGCAGTTGTTCCTGCGTTGGTTCTCGGCTACTTATTTGACGATAAAGTTGAAGCTGTCCTTGGAAACCAGATTGCTATTTCTGCGGTGCTGGTACTGGGAGGGGTAATTTTGCTTTTCGCAGACAAGTGGTTCAAAAATCCTACAATTGACGATGAAAAGGGAATTACCATAAAAAAAGCCATCACGATAGGCTTCTGGCAGTGTCTTGCGATGATGCCGGGAACCAGCCGTAGTGCTGCTTCCATTATTGGTGGGATGTCTCAGGGGTTGACGAGAAAAGCTGCTGCAGAATTTTCTTTCTTCCTGGCAGTTCCTACAATGCTGGCAGTTACCGTATATTCCGTTTTTCTGAAAACATGGGGGAAGGAAACCGCAAACCCTCAGAAAGGATATGAAATGATCATGGCATCCCAGGATCACATTATGATCTTTATAGTGGGAAATATTGTAGCCTTTATTGTAGCGCTGATCGCCATTAAGGCATTTATCGGAGTCCTGAACAAATATGGGTTCAGACCCTGGGGCTGGTACCGTATCTTCGTAGGAATTGCCCTTCTGATTTATTTCTATTTCTTTAAATAAACCTATGAAAAGTAATATTTTAAAGATATTGGCCTTCTCAGGCCTGATTATTTCCTGCACACCGGCACATACGCTGTTCGTGAAAAATAATACAGGGGAGAGAATAGAGTTTTTTGTTGAGCTCAAAGAAAAAAAAACAGCCGGAGATTTGTTGATATGTAAAGAGCTTGTGCCGGATGAAAAGCTGGACCACAAGGCTTTTATTGAATATGGGAAAGAAGGAAAATGCTACCATCAAAAAACTACAGCGGTCAGTAAGACCAGTTATAAATTCAGTTTACCTGAAAATTATACGGTGAACATTATTCCGAATAGTTCAGTATATCCTTTTCAGAATATATATTACTTCATTGGCGATAAAAAATGTTTTATCAATGTGGAAAACGGACCGGATTGTAAACAAAGAGTCAATAAGCTGCCCAGTTTAGTAAGCATCACGGAAATTTTAGAATAATGACAGCTGAAGAACTGCAATCAGGATATGTGTTTTTATTGGACAAACCTTTGGACTGGACCTCTTTCCAGGCGGTCAATAAAATGAAGTATAAGCTTAAAAGAGAATTTAATCTTCCCAAGAAATTTAAAATAGGCCACGCCGGAACTTTAGATCCGAGAGCAACAGGCCTGCTTATTGTCTGCTGCGGAAAATTCACAAAGAAAATCCCCGAGATCCAGGATGCTCCCAAAGAATACTGGACGGAGATCAAAATAGGAGTACAGACAGAATCTTACGATACGGAAAAACCGGAAATCCTTCATCAGGAAATTGCCCACATCACCGAAGAACAGATCAGGGAAGTACTCGAAAAATTCGTTGGGGAGATAGAGCAGAAACCTCCGGTATACTCAGCAATAAAAATAGATGGGAAGAGAGCGTACAATCTGGCAAGAGCAGGAGAGGAAGTGGAAATGAAATCCAGGAAAACGACAATCTTCTACATTAAAGATATTAAAATTGAATTTCCTTTAGTCAGCTTTACAGTGGGATGTTCCAAAGGGACGTACATCAGAAGCCTGGCCCATGATATTGGGCAGGAGCTGGGAGTAGGCGCTTATCTTACACAGCTTAGACGTACAAAGATCGGAGAGTATACGATTGAAAATGCAACAACCGATTTCTTAGATACTGAATATAAATTTGAAAGTTTATGATAAAAAATTTCTTCCTGTTTTTAGGGCTCTTATCTTCTGTCACCTATTTCTCACAGGAAGCGGAGACTAAAAAAGCTAAAATGGATTTTTATTTCAATCCATCACTCAATATCGGCTATAATCTTCAAAACAGAGATCATAACTTTACGAATTCGCAGTATATTGAACCGAAACGGATTGGTAAAATAGCATACGGCATGACGGCGATTGGAGGTTACAATTTTCTTCCTAACTTTGCAATCGGAACCGGATTTAAATACAGCTTTATAGAAGATAATTACCATCTGGTATATTGGATGATCCAGCCGAAGATTATATTCTCTCCCGGTGACCGTCCTTTTTATATTGATTTAAATTATGGAAAGCAGCTCAATCATTCGGCGATTTCTGATTCCGAATTTTGGGGAGCAAGGTTGGGAGTTATGGTTTCCTACTCAAAAAGACTGAGCCAGGAAGGCGGAATTACTTTTGAAGGATATCAGCTGAACGGTAAGTCCAGTGGCTTTTTCATCGGATTGAGCTACGGAATTACTATTTTCAGCAATAAAAATTATACAGGTTACGGAGAAGACTAATGGAAAAAACGCGCATCAATAAATATTTATCGGAGGTAGGATACTGTTCAAGAAGAGCGGCAGATAAGCTTTTGGAAGAAGGAAGAATTACCATTAATGGAAAGGTTCCGGAAATGGGAACGAAAGTTTCTGATGAAGATCTTGTGGAGGTAGACGGAAAACCTGTCCGTGAGCCGCAGGATAAGCCTGTTTATATCGCTTTTAATAAACCGGTGGGGATTGTATGCACTACAGACACAAAGCGTGAAAAAAACAACATCGTTGATTATATCAATTATCCAAAAAGAATTTTCCCGATCGGAAGACTGGATAAGCCCAGTGAAGGCCTTATTCTTCTGACCAGCGACGGAGATATCGTCAACAAGATCCTCAGGGGAAGAAATAACCACGAGAAAGAATACATTGTACGCGTAGATAAACCCATTTCACCCAAATTCCTTGAAAAAATGAGGAATGGAGTACCCATCCTGGATACCGTCACTAAAAAATGCGAAGTGGAAAAAATTGATGATATGACCTTCCGCATTATCCTGACCCAGGGACTGAACAGACAGATCCGCAGAATGTGCGAATTTCTCGGTTATGACGTAAAAAAATTAAAACGTATCCGCATCATGAACATTAAGCTGGATCTTCCGGTTGGAAAATGGCGCGACCTCACAGAAGAAGAATTTAATGCTCTTAACAGCCTGCTTGAGGGTTCCAGCAAAACGTTTGATTAAGGATATACCCCATCGCTATTTAATGTAGAGCCTCATCCTTGCCTCATATTCAGGTTTCAGTTTCAGAAGCTTCCAGATTTTTGCGTCCTCAGAATTACTGATACGGTAAAAAATAATCTTATCCGCAGAATATTTGAAATAGGGATGATTTTTAAGCCATTCTTCTGGAGCGTCAGTCAGCGTGTATTTGGGAACATTTGAAGTATTGAGCTGGCATATGGAGATCAGTTTCTGAACGATATCTTTATCAATATTATAGGTATCCATGATCTGTTGTTTGTTAACAAACCCGCCCAGTTTTTTACGGAATCCAATGATTGAGCCTGCACTTTTTTCATCCAGTCCGAATTCTAAAAGCTGCTTAAAAGTAATAGCATTAAGATCCGTTTTTGAAAAATCGGTTTCCTGTTTTTGGCCTGTATCCGTATTGAGTTTGATATAAGGGCTTAACTCCTGGAATTTTTCCGGGGAAATAACAAAGCATTTCTTTATATCTTCAAGTGATTTAAAGCTTCCCCTGAGATTTCTGTCACGGTAATTAACGATCGTACTGGCCTGCTTTTCGGAGAAACCTAAAGCTTTCCATCCATCCGGATCTAAAGTGTTAGGATCAAATGAATGGTACTGAATCTGAGATTTTATGGCATACTGATTTCCTGATTTTTTAAAGTTATCAGGTGCTTTTGCCGGAAGCAGCAAATAAGGTTCAAGCTTGCTGTAATTTTCCGGAGAAATGATAAAGCATTCCCTGAATTTTTCCCTGCTTACGAAGCTTCCGCCCAAATAATTCCTGTATTTTAAAATAGCTTCTGCCTGCTTTTCACTGAAGCCCATTTCCATCCATTCCGAAGCAGAAAGTTTATCCGGATTGAATTTTTCAGAAATGGTGATTACTTTCCTTTCATTGGTTTTAAACTTTTCAAAGTGGCGGTCTTTACCTGTTTCAGGAAGCATAATAAAAGATTCCAGTTCGGTGAATTTTTCGGCAGAAATTGCATAGCATTTTTTGAGCTGCTCTTTTGAAGTGAACTGACCTCCTATAATTTTTTTGTAGTTAAGAATAGTCAAAACCTGTTTTTCAGAAAACCCTAAATTCTTCCATTGCTTTGAGTCTAAATCATTAGGGTCAAAATCAATCAGGGTGAGAGGAACAGAATTTTCCGCAATAAACTTTAGCTCAGGAAAATCTTCCTTTTCCGTGCTGGTATACTTTTGAAAAGCCAAAAGTACGATCAGAAGCATTCCCATGAATGCCAGTTTCCGGTAATAGTTTTTTCTCATCATAAAGTAAACTTATCAATAAAAATAAGTCGATGCAATGATGAAATGCAGAAAGGATAGATTTATCAATTAAATTTAATGCAATTACTTGATAAAATAAATTGAATATATGGTATGCTGAAATAATTTTAATAATACTTCAAATCAGAAGGTTACATTGCTTTTAAAATGAATGTAATAGAATGGTTTTTAGACCGACTGAAAAATAGCGCAGTAATAATACCGTTGTAAACAGAGGGACAGTATACTCCAAAAGCGTATGAAATATAAACGTTTCCTGGAAATATTAAACTATTCAGAATCTCTGTCCGCAAGTGAAGCTTTCAACTTCTGAAGCTCAGCTTTTATGAATTCAAGACGGTCAATGATGGTAACGGTTTCCGAAATTTTACTGTTGGTGGTCAGAGCAATCCTTGCTCCATCCAATGTATAGCCTTTTTCTTTCACCAGATGGTAGATCATCTGCAGGTTTTTGATGTCTTCAGGAGTAAAGTACCGGTTGCCTTTTTTGTTTTTTTTAGGTTTGATGATAGGGAATTCCTGCTCCCAATAACGTATTAGTGAAGTGTTTACATCAAAGGCTTTTGCCACTTCTCCTATGGAATAATACAGTTTATCAGGTAAATTTATTTTCATTTTACGAATCCTAAAAGCCAAAGATAAAAATTTTTTAACCTCGTATGCAAATTATACGGCTTTCTATTCATTTAAGATGGCTAACTCAACGCCAGGCTGCCACTCAACGATTGAAAATTTTGAATGAAAGACCGGCGAAAACCTTTCGTTTTTTTGGCGGTTTGTATTTTTTTTCTTTTTACAGTACTTTTATACGATCAATTTGTTTAAACTTATCTTTATATTTGGCCAGTCACAAAGGCGCAAATTGTATAAAAAAGACGTTTTAAGGCGCAAAGATTTTATCTGCGATAAAATTTCTAACTTTTTACTATAGAGTTTTTCCTGAAATCTTTGATTTCCTTGCGCCTTAAAAACATCCATACAGTTTAAAAACCTTGCGCCTTTGCGATTGTTCAACAAAAAAGTTTAAACAAATTCAATAACCAGACTTCTTATATTACCAGTAATGAATTCTATCTCCGTTCTTCATATTGAACTTTTCCAGTCCGGCAGAAATACTTCCGATTTTTATTTCAATAGCATGAAAGAACATCTGGTGGTGGGGCACCGGCATATTGAAAAACCGCATCGGCACGATTTCTATGCTGCCGTTCTGTTTACCAAAGGAAAAGGCGTTCATGAGATCGATTTTCAGAAGTATGATGTGTCGGAGGGAAGTCTTTTCTTTCTCTCTCCCGGACAGATCCACAGCTGGGAACTTTCAGAGGATATTGACGGGTATATTTTCTTCTGTTCTCAGGAATTCTATGAAATGCATTATGTGAATCAGAAATTAAGAAATTTCCCTTTTTTCGGTTCCGTCTCTTTTCCCAGAAAACTGCAGCTGGACAATGATGAGCTCATAAAAAACGACAACTTATTTCAGGAACTGGGAAGAGAACATCAGTCCCAGAACGTCATGAAAGAAGGGTTCATCCTTTCATTAATGTCCCAGGTTTTTATCAATGCCACAAGGCTCTTCTCAAAAGAAATTGATATCCATGCTTCCTCTGCCAGTCTTGCTTATTTTAAGCATTATCAGGATTTTGAAAACCTCGTAGAACAGCATTTTACTGCCCAGAAATCCATCTCCTATTATGCTTCTTTGCTAGGAATTACACCTAAGCATCTGAACAGAATCGCACAGACCGTTGTTCAAAAAACAGCAACCGATATCATTACAGAAAGAGTAGTGCTGGAAGCTAAAAGGATGCTGATGTACCTTGATGAAGGTCTTGTGGAAATCGCTTTCAGGCTTGGCTATGAAGAATATTCCTACTTTATAAGAGTATTCCGGAAAAGTTCCGGAATGACTCCTACTCAGTTTATGAGAAAATACAAGGTTTAAAATTTAATATTTAGGATGGAAGATTGAAGTTATAGAAGTCTTTTATCAACCATATAAAATCTTGATTCTTAATTTTACAACAAAAGCTTAAACGGGCCTTCAAACGTAGTCTCAAACGAATCCAGCATTTCTCCTTTTTCATCAAAAACACCGATCACCATATTCTGCTTGGAAAATTGCATGTCTTCTTCAGGAAACGTAATGTTGATATTTCCTTTCAGAATTTCATCACCTTTCAGAATGATCTTTTCAGAACCGAAATAAGTGATTTCTGCATGGGCGGGAGTGATTACTTTAATGGTGAGGATCTTTTTTTCGTTGGATTTATTTAAAAGCGTATAAATAAAAGTATTCGTGATTTTACCGTCTTTAATAAAGAATGTAGAACCTGCCGGTTTGATGAATTTGGCTTCCATAGATCCGCGGTCGTACATCAGGAAGCCTAAAAATCCGATCAGTAGGGCAAGAAAAACCGTAGTGGCCTTCATTCTTGATGTAAACCTGAACGTTTCCTGGTTTTCAATTTCTGCTTCCGTAGCATAGCGGATCAGTCCTTTTGGAAGTCCTACTTTATCCATTACCTCATCACAGGCATCGATGCAGGCTGTACAGTTTACACATTCCAGCTGCTGTCCGTTTCTGATGTCAATTCCTGTAGGACACACCACAACGCACTGATGGCAGTCTATGCAGTCTCCTTTTCCTGCCGCTTTACGGTCCTCATTGTTTCTCCATTTAGAACGGTTTTCGCCTCTTTTGAAATCATAATAAACATTAATGGTCTGCTTGTCGATCAATACGCCCTGAAGTCTTCCGTATGGACAAACCAAAGTGCAAACCTGCTCCCGGAGCCATGCAAAAACAAAATAGAAAGTCATTGCAAAGCCTATCATTCCTATGAATTTCAAAGAATGTTCAATTGGGCCTTCGTTCATAATCTTGAAAACCTCTTCATATCCCACGATATACATGAACATGAAATGTGAAATAATCACAGAGATCAAAATGAAAATTGACCATTTCGTTACTCTTTTTCTGATCTTTTCAGCGTCCCATTCTTGTCTGTCCAGCTTCATTTGTTTGTTTCTGTCACCCTCGATCCAGTAATCGATTTTTCTGAAAACACTTTCCATGAAAATGGTTTGCGGGCAAAGCCAACCACAGAATATTCTTCCGAAAACTACTGTAAACAACATGACAAAAATCACTGAAGTAACGGCTCCCAGAGCTAAAATAAAAAAGTCCTGAAGATAGAACGGCTGCCCAAAAATGAAAAACCTTCTATCGATAACATTAAATAACAAAAAGGGATTATTGTTGATTTTTACAAAAGGTAATCCAAAGAATAAAGCTAAGAGGAAATAGCTTACATAATTCCTGTAGTTCGTATATTTTCCTTTTGGTTTTCGTGGGAAAACCCATTTTCGGTTTCCGGTTTCATCCATCGTACCTACCGAATTTCTAAAAGCTTCATTTTCTATATCTGAACTTTTAATATCGCCGGATTGTATGCTCATCGCTTAGTCTGTTTTAATTTGAACCGTCTGATCAAACTTGATTTATTTCTCATTTTACGTATTAAGTATTGAAAAAATATCTTTTGATTAGATTACTGCAAAGCTCTGAATTAAACCCATTCATTACTAATACCATCTACTTACAAAATAGTACAATTGGGACATTTTTAGTTGATGTTTTTAATGAATCAAAATGAGAAAGTAAACTTTGAATCTTATTACTGATATCGTAAATTGTAACCTCAAAAAATGGAGAATGAAAAATATCTTTAGAATAGGCTTAATTGGTTTGGTTTTCGCATTAGTAAATTGCAAATCAGTAAATTATAGTAACATGTTTTATGATGGTGTAAAGCCGGAAAAGGTTTCCGATAAATTCAGTTTTACGGAAGGCCCGTCTTCGGATAAAGAGGGGAATGTATATTTTACAGACCAACCCAATGATAAAATCTATTATTGGGACTGGAAGACCAACCAGGTAATCGTATTTTTGGAAAAATCGGGGAGAGCTAACGGAACGCATTTCGATAAAGATGATAATCTAATTACTTGTTCAGATGATAATGGCGAGATCTGGAAAATTTCAAAAGACAAAAAAATTCAGATTTTATTAAAAGATTTTGAAGGAAAAAGACTGAACGGGCCAAACGATGTATGGAATGATGAATTTGGCGGAATGTACTTCACAGATCCTTTGTATAAAAGAGATTATTGGGTTAATTTCAAACAGGAAACGCCTCATAAAAGTTTATATTACAGAAACAAAGAAGGTAAAATTATTAAGTTAGACACTTTCACTCAACCTAACGGAATTGTAGGAAGTGAAAAGTATAAAAAACTATACGTTTCAGATATCGATGCAGGAAAAACATATGTTTACGACATTCTTGGTGAAGGAAAATTATCTGAGAAGAGATTATTCTGCGAAATGGGTTCAGACGGAATGACGCTTGACAAACACGGAAATCTTTATTTAACAGGGAAAGGAGTAACAATTTTTAATCGTGACGGAAGAAAGATTTATCAAATCCCGATTGATGAAGAATGGACCTCAAATGTTACTTTCGGAGGAAAGAATAATGAAATTTTATTTATCACAGCTTCAAAATCAGTGTATACTTTACCGACAAAAGTGAAGGGTGTTAGATAATATTTATTCACAAAAATGTCATTGCGAGGAGTGAAGCGACGAAGCAATCTCAATTAAATTTACAAAACTTAGTCTGTATTTTTTGAGATTGCTTCACCTTCGGTTCGCAATGACAATTGTTTGTTTATTGATGAATCGGATTAGTAAGCAACCTCCATTTTTACTTTCTTGCCTTTTAATTTTTCGTTGCTTAATTTATTCAACAAAGAATTGACTTTCTTTCTTGAAACTGCAACATAAGAAGTGGTATCTTTTACTTCGATCAGCCCAAGTTCTTCTTTTTGAAGCTCACCTTTCTTAATTAAATATCCTACAATATCCACTTTATTTACTTTGTCTTTTTTTCCTGCACTGATGTAGATCGTTTGAAAATATGGCTGTTCAGGAATTGTATTGAAACCTTCAACGCTTTCTTCAGGAGTATCATTTTTAATAAAAGGGAAATTTTCTTCCGCAGTCATAATTAAATAAGCAAAACCCTTCGCATTCATTCTCGCCGTACGACCATTTCTGTGAATAAAAGCATCTTCTTTATAAGGTAATTGATAATGAACGATAGATTCAACCTCAGGAACATCCAGACCTCTTGAAGCAAGATCAGTTGTAATTAAGATTCTTGCAGAATCGTTTTTGAATTTCAGCAAAGCACGTTCTCTTTCGTCCTGTTCCATTCCGCCATGGAAGGTTTCTCTATCGATCCCTTTTTCACGCAAAAGTTCAGAAATACGGTCAACAGCTTCACGATGATTACAGAAAATCAATGTTCTTTTGTTCCCGATTTTACAGATCAGATTAAATAAAGTATCCAATTTTTCTTCAGAAATCGTCATTACTTTTTTTAACTGAATATCGGGTTTTGATTCACCTAATTTTAAAAAATCAACAATTTTTTCATTTTTCAATCCCGTAAACTCAGGAATTTCATCCATTGCTGTTGCAGAAGTAAGAATTCTTTGCGAAATACCTTTTAAAGAATTAGAAATGAATTCCATATCTTTATGAAAACCCAGTTCCAGCGCTTTATCAAATTCATCCAATACCAACGTCTGAATCGTTTTCGGGTCAAAATTATTATTTCTTAAATGGTAAACAATTCTTCCCGGCGTTCCGATTAAAACTGCCGGAGCTTGAACTAAATTATTAACTTCAATCTTTTTATCGTGACCACCATAACAAACGGAAACTTTAAAATCTGTTCCCATCGATTTAAAAACCTGCTCAATCTGCAATGCCAATTCTCTTGAAGGAATTAAGATCAAAGTCTGAATTCCCGAAGCACCTTTTTTTAGATTTCTCAAAACTGGAAACAAAAAAGCAAGCGTTTTCCCTGAGCCGGTAGGAGAAAGCAAAACAACATCTTGGTTGTTTTCGGTAGTTTTATATGTAGATTTCTGCATTTGATTCATATCCTGAATCTGCAGTTTTTGATATATTGATTCTAATTCCATTTTGCAAAGGTAAGGTGATTTTGTTTTTTATTGAAATTCAAATCAATATTTATTTGGTTTATGGTAAACCGTAATTATCTTGAGTCTATTGATAATAGATTTGGGTTATTAAATTTTATTAATGATTTAAAAAATAATAACCCACCATGAAACTATACCAAACCCTCGAAACCCAGCTTAAAAAAGAACCCAATTATGTATCCGACAATAATGAACTTAAAAAATGGGTGGTACTCAATAAAGCTCAAAATTTTGATGAAGAACTGATTGAATTGTTATTAAATGATTCCAATTTGAAAGAAAAATTTTTCGTCAAAATAAAAGGTGTTTTGATATTTAACCAAAATCTTTTTATCCAATTTCTTGAACAGAAAAATTATCTCAACGACAGCTATACTCAATTTAAGAATAAAGTTGGTTTTTCGATTGATGGTAAATATCTGAAACAACGAAATGAAGTCGCTTTGGTTTGGCCATTTAAAGACTGTGTTTTGGAAGGCGGACAAAGCCGGGAAGAGGATAAAAGAGAAGAAATTTTCTTTAATGAAATTTTGGCACAGGACGAGATTACCGAATTGCTTGATCCAAAAGTTTTTACCAATGCCAAGTTATTTGATAAAGACGGTAAAAAGAGTTTTGATCAATTTAATAGAAATGAAAAAGGAATTATTACTGATAATCTTATTATTAAAGGAAATAATCTTTTGGCATTGCATTCCTTAAAGAAAGAATTTGCCGGAAAAGTGAAGCTGATTTATATTGATCCGCCTTATAATACGGGAAATGATAGTTTTCAATATAATGATAATTTCAATGAAAGTTCGTGGCTAACTTTTATGAAAAATCGTCTAGAAATTGCTAAGGCTTTGCTTTCTAAAGATGGGAAAATATTTGTTCAATGTGACGATAATGAGCAGGCTACTTTAAAAATTCTTTTAGATGAAGTTTTTAAGAAACAGAATTTTGTAGAGACATTTATTTGGAAAAATACAGATAATGCTCCAGCTCTGTCGAAAAAGTCGAGAAAGAATGTAGAATTTATTCACTGTTATGAAAAATTTTTGGATGCAAAAAGTTATGTTGGAAGAGAAAGTGATAATGATGATGCACCATTATTAAATAGTGGTAACCCAGTTACCATTTTAGAATTTAAACCGAATATTATTGAATTTAAAATTCCAGATAATATATATAAAAAAGGGAATTATAATAAGATTGAATTGGTTAATGATTTGGTAATAAAAAATGGTAAAAATGAAAATACAATCCAACTTAAAGGACGTTTTAAGTGGCAACAATCATTTTTAGATATTGAAATAGAAAATGGAACTTATTTCATTATTAAATCAGATAAATTTTCTATTAGATATCAAAGGAAATATTCTTCTAATCTTGCACCTGATAAATTTATAGACAATATATATTTATCTAAAGCAATAGGGGTTGAAACAAATGAAGATTCGAAGAAACATATTGATTCTCTCAATCTAAATTTTAATTCTTATCCAAAACCTGAATCTTTAATTAGTTTTTTAATTAAAGCTGTAACAGAAGAAAATGACATAATTTTAGATTATCATCTCGGAAGCGGAACAACTGCCACAACAGCTCACAAAATGAATCGTCAATACATTGGAATAGAACAGATGGACTATGTAGAAACCGTAGCTGTTGAACGTTTAAAAAAAGTGATCGATGGCGAGCAAGGTGGCATATCCAAATCCACCAACTGGCAGGGCGGTGGTTCATTCATTTACCTCGAGCTCAAAAAATACAACCAACTCTTTATCGAGCAAATAGAAGAAGCTCAGGATTCTGAAAATCTCCTGAAAGTTTGGGAAGAAATGAAAGCCAAATCCTTTCTTAATTATAATATTGATCTCAAAAAGCAAGAGCAACATTTCGAAGATTTTAAAGCTTTGCATCTGAATGAACAAAAACAGCATCTTTGTGAACTGCTCAACAAAAATCAACTGTATGTAAATCTATCTTCACTCCATGACGAAAATTTCGAGTGTACACCGGAAGAAAAGAAAGTAACAAAAGATTTTTACCAAATAAAAAAATAACAAATGGCATTTTTATACGATACACTTTTACAGGAATTCGGAAAAAGAGCCATATCTCAGATTTCAATTCCCGCACACATTTCAGATAATTTGAAATTTAGCCAAAGACCTTATCAGCAGGAAGCTTTTCAGCGTTTTATTCTCTGTCATTCGGAAAATTTTGCAGGCAAACCAAATAAACCGCTTCATTTACTGTACAATATGGCAACAGGAAGCGGGAAAACTTTGGTAATGGCAGGTTTGATGCTTCATTTATATGAAAAAGGCTACCGGAATTTTCTGTTTTTTGTGAACAGTAATAATATCATCCAAAAAACGAAAGATAATTTTCTCAATCCTCAAACGTCTAAATATCTCTTTAAAGATAAAGTTGTCATAAACGGAAAAGAAGTTTTACTAAAACAGATTGATAACTTTGATGAAGCCGATCAAGAGAATATCAATATCAAATTTACAACGATCCAACAGTTGCATATTGATTTGAATAATACCAAAGAAAACAGTGTTACTTACGAAGATTTTACAAATAAAAAAATAGTAATGATTGCCGATGAAGCCCATCATTTAAGTGGTGGAACAAAAAACGGAAACCTTTTTGGAAGTTGGGAGGAAACGGTTTTGAAAATCCTTCATCAGAATTTTGACAATATTTTGTTGGAATTTACGGCAACTCTGGATTATGAAAGTCGGGAAATCATCAATAAGTATAAGGATAAAGTCATTTATAAATATGACCTTTCGCAGTTCAGGGCAGATAAATTTTCTAAAGAAATAAATCTTGTGCGCTCGTTATATGATGAGAAAGGACGTATCATTCAGGCGTTGATTCTTAATTTGTACCGTCAGGAATTGGCAACGATTAACAATATTAATTTAAAGCCTGTTATTCTTTTTAAAGCAAAGAAAACGATTAAAGAATCGGAACAAAATAAAGAAAATTTCCACAAACTGATTGATGAGTTATCTGAAGCGATGGTGGAGAAAATTAAGAAAACTTCTACGGTTTCCGTTGTGCAGAAGGCTTTTCAGTTTTTTGAAGCCAAAAATATTTCGTTGAATGAGATTGCAAAACGTATTCATATCAATTTCAGGGAAGAAAATTGTCTGAGTGCAAATAATGATTCGGAGGCAGAGAAAAATCAGATTTTACTGAATACTTTAGAAGATGAAAACAACCCGATTCGTGCTGTATTTGCGGTCCAAAAACTCAATGAAGGTTGGGATGTTCTTAATTTGTTTGATATTGTAAGATTATACGAAGATCGTGACGGAAAAGACGGAAATCCAGGTAAAACAACACTTTCTGAGGCGCAATTGATTGGTCGTGGAGCAAGATATTATCCTTTTGCGTTGGAAGAAGGTGAAGATAAATTTGTCAGAAAATACGATGATGACATTTCAAATGATTTAAAAATTTTAGAAGAATTATATTATCATACCAAAGAAGACAACCGCTATATTTCGGAACTGAAAAAAGCTTTGATAGAAACCGGAATTTATGAAGATGAGGTTAATTTGGAAACTAAAAAACTCACTTTAAAACCAATATTTAAAAACTCGGAATTATATAAAAAAGGATATGTTTTCTCTAATAAAAAGCTTCCCAAAAATTTTGATAAGGTAAAGTCGTTTGTTGATTTGGGAGTTACTAAAACCAATTATCGGCATCAGCTTTCTTCAGGTTCTGGGAGAGTCTCCAGTGTGTTTTTTGAATTGGAGAGTCCGGTTTCTTTTGATGAAGCTATAAAGTCTAAAGACGTTGAACTTAAAAATATACCGAAACACGTTATCACATATGCATTAAGTCAGAATCCGTTTTATTATTTTGATAGTCTCTCACGGTACTTTCCGAATATTTCGTCGCTTTCAGATTTTATTGAGGATGTGAATTATTTGGGAGATTTAGAAATTACTTTCCTCGGTAATTACAGTCGTCTTCAGGAAATTTCACACTTTGATTATCTTCAGGCGCTAAACGGTTTATTGCAAAATATAGAAACGGATATTAAAAATAATTCTACAGAATATGAAGGCTCAGAATATTACTCGCAACCTATTCGTGAGGTTTTCAGGGATAAAGAAATCAGAGTGAATAAATTAAGCGAAAGAGCAAAAAGTCAATCCGAAACGAGCGATAAATTCAGGGTTAATTTAGACAATGAAGATTGGTTTTCTTTCAACGATAATTTTGGAACTATTGAAGAAAAGGCATTTGTTTCATTATTTTCCAGACGTTTTGAAGGTTTCAGCCACAAGTTTGAAAATATTCATCTCATTCGGAACGAAAGAGAAATTAAAATTTTTGATAAATATGGTCGTGCTTTTGAACCGGATTTCTTATTGTTTTGCAGTGAACGAGCCAATAAACAATTAACTTTTCAGGTATTTATCGAACCGAAAGGTGCTCATTTAATAGGATATGACAAGTGGAAAGAAGACTTTTTGAAAGTCATAGGAAATGAAAAAAAATCTATCAAAATCTATACAGATACCTACAAAATTACAGCAGTTCCCTTTTATAATTACGGAAATGAAAACGAGTTTAAGAGGGTTTTAGAAAGTACATTTGAAAATTAAAATTATTGTATTTAATTTAAATAAATTCAGTATCTTTGCACCACTTTTTGTGGGTAAGGTTTGAAAAGGTAAATTATTATAAATTAATTACTTCCGTATTTTTTAAATCCACATTTATTCAAGCCATTAAAAAAGAAGGAATACAAATTTTATTAGAAAATGTCAAAAGAGACAAATTCAGCAGAGGTTATTTTAAACCAAAACGTAGCACCGGAACAATTTGACTGGGATTCTTTCGAATCAGGTCTTGATGCAGATGCTAGAAAAGAAAAAAGCGATTTAGAGGAAATCTACAACGGATCTCTTAGCAGTTTAAATGATAACGACGTTATCACTGGTAAAGTTGTAAGATTAACTGATAAAGAAGCTATCGTAGACATCGATTTCAAATCTGAAGGTGTTATTTCTCTTAACGAATTCCGTTACAACCCAGGCCTGAAAGTAGGTGATGATGTTGAAGTAATGGTAGACAGAAGAGAAGACAAAACAGGACAGTTACAGTTATCTCACAGAAAAGCAAGAACGCTTAAAGCTTGGGATAGAGTAAACGAACTTCACGAAACTGGAGAAATCGTTAACGGTTTTGTTAAGTCTAGAACTAAAGGAGGTATGATCGTTGACGTACACGGAATCGAAGCATTCTTACCAGGTTCTCAAATTGACGTTAAGCCAATTAAAGATTACGATCAGTTCGTAGGAAAAACTATGGAGTTCAAAGTTGTGAAAATCAACCCTGAGTTCAAAAACGTAGTTGTATCTCACAAAGCATTGATCGAAGCAGATATCGAAGGTCAGAAAAAAGAAATCATCGCTCAGCTTGAAAAAGGTCAGGTTCTTGAAGGTACTGTTAAGAATATTACTTCTTATGGTGTATTCGTAGATCTTGGTGGTGTTGATGGATTGATCCACATTACAGACCTTTCTTGGTCTAGAGTGAACCACCCATCTGAAATCCTAGAGGACGGACAGACTGTAAAAGTTGTTATCCTTGATTTTGATGACGAGAAAACAAGAATCCAGTTAGGTATGAAGCAATTAGAAGCTCATCCTTGGGATGCTCTTTCTGCTGACATGAAAGTTGGTGACAGAGTAAAAGGAAAAGTAGTAGTTCTTGCTGACTATGGTGCATTCGTAGAAATCGCTCCAGGTGTAGAAGGATTAATCCACGTTTCTGAAATGTCTTGGTCTACTCACTTAAGATCTGCAGGTGATTTCGTGAAAGTAGGTGATGAAGTTGAGGCTGAAGTATTAACTTTAGATAGAGAAGACAGAAAAATTTCTCTTGGTATCAAGCAATTAAGCAAAGATCCATGGGAAAATATCGAAACTAAATATCCGGTAGGATCTAAGCATGTAGGAACTGTAAGAAACTTTACTAACTTTGGTGTATTCGTAGAGTTAGAAGAAGGTATCGACGGATTAATCTACATCTCTGATCTTTCTTGGACTAAGAAAATCAAGCACCCATCTGAGTTCTGTGCAGTTGGTGATAAATTAGATGTTGTAGTTCTTGAGCTTGATATCCAGGCTAGAAGATTATCTCTGGGTCATAAGCAGTTAACTGAAAACCCTTGGGATAAATTCGAAACTAAATATGCTGAAGGTACTATCCACGCTGGTAAAGCGGTAGAAGTTCACGATAAAGGAGCTTCTGTACAGTTTGAAGACGTTGAAGTAGAAGCTTTCTGCCCATCAAGATTATTAGAGAAAGAAGATGGATCTAAAATCAAGAAAGGAGAAGAAGCTCAGTTCAAAGTAATTGAATTCAACAAAGAATTCAAGAGAGTAGTAGTTTCTCATACAGGGATCTTCAGAGACGAAGAGAAGAAAAATGTAAGAGATAACTCTAACAACAGATCTAATAATACATCATCATCTTCAAACAATGAAGAAAGATCAACTCTTGGTGATATCGATGCATTAGCAGAATTGAAAAGAAAAATGGAAGAAGGTAAATAATCTTTGAACCATTGATCATATTGAGCCGCTCATTTGAGCGGCTTTTTTTTGTGCCTGATTTTGAAATTTATCAGTCTTAGGTTTGAAGATACAGATGGTAAATAATCGGTCGGTATTTGCTTCAGAACAGCTTTTTAATGAAAAAAATCCGGTTACAGCTCAATTATGGAAATGATAAAACCCCTTTCGATAAGAGTTCTGTGATATAGATATTTTATTGTTTAAAATAATTTATTAAAAAATCACATTGATTGTGAATTATTTGTAAATTAGCGGCTTTATTAGTAAAATGAAAAAGATAATTCTACCACTCTTATTTGCTGCTTTTGCAGTATTTCCTTCCTCTTTATTTTCACAAGATAACGAGAAGCTGATTAAAGATTATATTTCTCAAAATAAAACCAGAGAATATAAAAAGAACGACCTTACCAATTTCACCATTGATAATATTGATCATTCCAAATCAATGAATGGGGAAGTTGTAAAGTTCCTGCAGACCTATAATGGCCTTCCGGTGTACAGTTCCGTAGGAACAGCCCTGATCCGGGATAATAAGATTATCTATTATACAGATAATTTTGTAAAGAATTATGCTGCATCTACATCAGCCAAAGCTGCAATCAATAAAAGTACAGCGCTTCAAAAAATTGCTGAAGAACTGAAAAATTCTGATATTACCAATTTTACTATTCTTGAATATCTTGAAAAAAGTAATAAACGGGCTACATCAGCAAACCAAAGATTGGTTTATACCAATGATGGAAATGACAACCTACGTCTTGCGTATGAGTATACTTTAGCAGAACCTAAATCTCCAAATTACTGGAACATTTTGGTGGATGCCAATAATGGAAAGATTCTTGTGAAAAATAATCTCACATTATCGTGTAATTTCCATCCTGAAGCATTTGCTTCAGATGCTGATCATAACCATGCTGACCATTTTGAGAATACCCTTATGGGTCCTCAGAACAAGAATAATATAGCAACAAACAACATTCCTTTATTTGTTCCTGATAATGCATCCTATAATGTATTTCCCTTGCCGATTGAGGCACCTACTTTTGGAACGAGATCAGTGATCACTAATCCATGGATACTCAATGCTTCCCCTGAAGGATGGCATTCTGACGGTACTACACATTATACAATCACAAGAGGAAATAATGTTTTTGCTTACGAAGACGTTGCAGGAACTGCTTTAACGATAGCGCCCGATTATCTGCCGGGAACTCCTACGGATGGCGGATCAACAAGGAATTTTGATTTTCCTTTCAATATTAACGAGGTGCCTGCAAACAACAGGAATGCATCAATTACCAATCTGTTTTATCTGAACAATAGAATTCATGATATTTTCTATCAATTCGGGTTTACAGAATCTGCAAAAAACTTTCAGCAGAATAACTTTGGAAAAGGCGGAGTTGATGATGACTATGTGTTTGCAGAAGCCCAGGATGGTGGAGGTACAAACAATGCCAATTTTGCGTCGCCCGAAGATGGTTATAACCCAAGAATGCAGATGTACCTTTGGTCACCTGTAGGAAGAGTGTTTTTTTATAATGCACCGGGAACCGCAGTTACCCGTACACCGGGAGCAGGGACTGCACAGTTTGGCAATCCTCTCACTTTGACAGGAACTACGGGAAACATTAAACTTTCACCGGTTTTGGACGGTTGTACAGCTTTACCGACAGGATCACTTACAGGAAATATAGGTCTGGTTGAAAGAGGAACATGTGCTTTTGCCGTTAAAACAAAAAATCTTCAGGATGCTGGTGCCATTGCTGCCGTAATCTATAATAATCAGGCTAATGGTGCTACTTTGGGTAATATGTCGGGAACAGATGCAACGATTACTATTCCATCTGTACTCATTACTAACAGTGAAGGAGAATACATCAAAACCCAGCTTACCGCAAACACGCCCGTAAATGTTACATTAAAATCGAACGTAACACCGGATGGAAGTTTTGATAACGGAATTGTAACTCATGAATACGGTCATGGAATTTCCAACAGACTGACAGGTACAGGATATGCATGCTTAAACTCAAACGTAAGCAAAGAGCAAATGGGAGAAGGATGGTCGGATTTCTTTGCATTGATGCTGACGAACAAGCTTGGTGATAATGCAGGCGTACCGAGAGGTATGGGGACCTATGTGGCTGGACAGGCCATTACAGGCTCTGGAATCAGACCGGCCAAATACTCACCTGATTTTGAGGTTAATGACTTTACCTACGGAGATACCAACGGAATGGAATACACCAACCAAAACGGTGTTGTTGTTCCTGATGTACACTCTATCGGCTTTATCTGGGCAACAATGCTTTGGGATCTTCATTGGAAATATGTTGCAAAATATGGATATTCTTCAGATGTATTGGCAAATACAACCAATGGAAGCTCAAGAGTATTACAGCTTGTTACGAATGCATTGAAACTTCAGGCATGTAATCCTAACTTCATTGAGGGTAGAGATGCTATATTGGCAGCAGAGCAAGTAGCTACTCAGGGACAGGATAAATGTATGATCTGGAAGGTTTTTGCAAAAAGAGGTTTAGGTACAGGCGCATCAGCAGGAATTAAAGCCAATATCAATGACCAGCAGGAAAGCTTTACTTTACCGGCTGAATGTGCTGCGTTAGGCACCGACGAAGTAAAGTCTGCTAAGGAAAACCATATTTCTATTTATCCGAATCCTGCTAAAGATGAGTTTTACATCAGCTTCCCAGGCAATACAATTGGAAAAGTAAGTCTGGAAATCTATGATATGTCTGGAAAACTTGTTTCTTCAGAAGACAAAATTTCACCGGATTCCAAGAAAGCAGTTTCTACAAATAATTTAGTAAACGGAACCTATATGGTAAAAGTAAAAGGCCTTGGCTTTGAAGCTTCATCTAAAGTAATCGTTAAGAAATAATTTATTATTATATAATTCATTTGAATCGCCGCAAGCTCTGCTTGCGGCGATTTTATTTATCTATCATAATGACGTTCCCGGTAATTTTGATTATTATATTGTAACTTTGCCGGCTGTTAAAAAAATTATGAAGAAGAAAAATATACTCAAAGGAGTTTTATTCGTAGGAATCGGGGCCAGTATATACGGAATGCTGGCTACATTTGTTAAAATGGCTTATCATGATGGCTATACCACGTCAGAAGTCACTACTTCCCAGTTTTTGATGGGTTTGATCGGGCTTTTGATCCTGAATTTTATACAGACCATCACATCAAAACAGAAACTTTCGTCGCCAAGTTTCAAAGAAATAAAAATGCTGATGATTGCAGGAACATCTTTGGGATGTACCAGCCTTTTCTATTATATTGCAGTTCAGTATATTAATGTTTCCATAGCGATTGTGCTGCTGATGCAGTCGGTTTGGTTCAGTGTTGTTGTGGAAAGTATAATAGCAAAAAAATTACCCAATGCCAGGAAAGTAATTTCTGTGATTATTGTACTGGCAGGTACCATATTGGCTACCAACCTGATTAATATGGATATTGAGCTGGACTGGCACGGTATCTTCTGGGGCCTTATGGCTGCAGCTTCCTATACGATGACCATGTTTACATCCAATACGCTGGCTACACATCTTCCCGTATTCAGGAAAAGTATAATTATGCTTTGCGGAGGAGCGGTTGTCGTACTTGCATTCCTGTTTTTTGCCCAGATCGGGCCTATGTATTTTGATGGATTAAAATCATTATACCTTAACTTTACAGAAAATACAGAGCATATTCATTCATTTAATTATTCAATATTCTGGACATACGGATTTGTACTCGCGTTGTTTGGAACCATTATTCCGCCGATTTTGTTCAATATCGGTTTCCCGAATGCAGGGCTGGGATTGGGAAGTATCGTTTCATCACTGGAGCTTCCGGTATCGGTGACGATGGCTTTCGTTTTATTGGGTGAAAAAGTTTTACTGATCCAATGGGCGGGAATCGTCCTTATTCTTTTTGCTATTGTACTGATGAACCTGCCTTCAAAAAAAGAGATGAAACTAGTAGAAGCTGCTTAAAAATAGTTAATTAAATATCATATTGAAACCGTTTCTTTTGAGGCGGTTTTTTATTTTTTTAATGGAAATATTTTTCTGTAGCTTAGCGAACGCCAAAGCCACTCCAGTAATCCGTAATTATACTTTTTCAGCCACCATCTGCTGAAAAAAATCTGTAAAATAAAAACCAAAAGTGCAGTCAGTATATACCAGTGTAGTGCCCAATCCGGCTTTATCCAGATAAATAAAATAAATGCAATTATATTCTGTATGATGTAATGAGTAAGTGTCATTTTACCCGTTACCTGAAGTGCTGAGAAAACCTGTTCAGCCTTGCCTGAATTATACAGCCAAATGACTCCGGTAGTTGTTAATGTCATGATGCACAGTACCTCCGGATAAAATAAATTGTAGTAAGTATTGAATGTCCACTCATAATTTTCTATTAAAAGCTGGGTGAAAAATAAAGCAATTGAAAGGCTTAGGCTGATCCGGAATATTTTTTTTAAAAGTTTTGAATTATTATTTATTTTAGAAAAAAAACTGCTTCTATGTAAAGCTGCACCAATTAAAAAACAACCCAACTGTATCAGATGTAAAACAATGGAATAGCTTAAGCGAAGCATCCACTTATATCTCATGACCAGATTGGCCTTAATATGATCCCAAAAAGTATTTTTATCATACAGCTCATAAAACAGATCCCGGTCTTTAGGAGCAAATAATAAATGATGCCTTCCTAAAAAAGATTGTAAAAATGGGGTTAATAATAAAATAGCTATTCCAAGAATGAAGAGCGTTTTTGTATTGAAACGGTAGAACAGCAGTAATATTAATCCCATGAAAGCATAGTCGTTGAGAATATCACCACCGAAAAACAGGGTATTGATAAAAGCAAAGACAAACAGCCATAGCATACGCCTGATAAAAAATGAACTCGTGGGATGGCCACTGTCACTTATTTTTTTTAATAATACAGAAAAACCAAAACCAAATAATACAGCCAGTAAAGTCCAGCCTTTTGAGCCTAAAACAACCTCGGAAATATTTTGTATAAACAAGGTTAGGCCAGATTCTGCTTTTACCGAATGATTATTCCAGGTATAGATCGTGAAATAATTAATAACGACTACACTAAATAATGCCCAACCCCTTAAAATGTCTATAATCGGTGTGCGCTGGTTTTGTAGGATAGGGCTGCTGTGATTCATAAAATAGACATGTTTAAGAGAACAGGAAGTTTAAATGGTATTTTATTAGTTTTTTCAAATATACCCCTGTATTTTTAACCTAAAACATTATTAATGTTAATATTTTGATAAAGAATGATGTAAAATGCCAAGTTATCTTAAAATAAAGCTGAAACTGAAATAACGACGATAAACCATTTCTATTGAATTTGTTTTCTTTAATTTTAAGGTTTAAAATAAAGCTCTACATGAAATATTTCAGAAAGGCAATGGCGGTGATCATGCTTTCAGCTGTACCAACATTGCTGTTTTCGCAGGTAAAACCACTGGATGCAATGTTGTCCGATTATCAATATCCGTACGAAGTTCATTATATAGATCTTAAGTCCCAAAATAACGATCTGAAGATGGCATATATGGATGTACAGCCGAATAAGCCAAACGGAAAAACGATAATGCTTCTGCATGGTAAGAATTTTAACGGAGCCTATTGGGAAAAGACGGCAAAAGACCTTTCAGAAAAAGGATTCAGAGTGATTATACCGGATCAGATAGGATTTGGGAAATCGTCTAAACCTCAGAGTTACCAGTTTTCTTTTTCACAGCTGGCCGAAAATACAAAAGCCATATTAGACAAACTGGAAATTGATAAAACCATAGTGCTGGGACACTCAATGGGCGGAATGGTGGCAGTAAGGTTTACACTGCTTTATCCTGGGAAAGTTCAGAAGCTGATCCTGGAAAATCCGATAGGACTGGAAGATTACAAAACTTTTGCTGCTTATCAGACTATAGATCAGGCGTATCAGTCCGAACTTAAAAATACGGCTGAAACTTATAAAGCCTATCAGCTGAAATTTTATTACGATAATAAATGGAAAGCAGAATACCAACCTTGGTTAGATTTAATTGCAGGCTGGACTTTACACAAGGATTATCCTCAGGTAGCCTGGGACGCAGCACTTACTTCTGATATGATCTACAACCAGCCTGTATGTTATGAATTTAAAAATATCAAAACACCAACGTTGCTCATTATCGGGACAAGAGACAGAACAGCAATAGGAAAAGACAGGGCATCAAAAGAACTTCAGTCAAAAATGGGGCAGTATCAGGAATTAGGAAAAAAAACGCAACAGTTAATTTTAGGTTCAAAACTGGTTGAACTCGAAAATGTAGGGCATCTTCCGCATATAGAAGTATATCCGGAGTTTTCCAGCGCTTTGTATGAGTTTATAAAATGAAGCCGATAAGAGAATATGCATGGATTGCAAATAAAAAGAGACTACCTGAATAGATAGTCTCTTTTTGTATGTATTGTTGTCTGAATTACTTCTTCTTGTAAGCAGCGTCTTTGATTCTAGCTTTTTTACCTCTAAGGTCTCTGAAGTAATAAATTCTAGATCTTCTAACTCTACCTCTTCTGTCAACTTCAATTTTCTGAAGTGCAGGCATGTTGATAGGGAATACTCTTTCTACACCTACATCACCACTCATTTTTCTGATTGTGAATGTCTTTGTAGCTCCAGTACCTCTTAATTGGATAACGGTACCTTTAAAGAACTGAGTTCTTGTCTTTTGTCCTTCTTTAATTTCGTAATACACAGTAATTGTGTCTCCTGCTTTGAATTCAGGGAAATCTTTTTTAGTAATGTACTGGTCTTGTACGTACTTTAATAAATCCATTATTAATAAAATAAAATGTTAAAGCTAAGCAACTTACACGTTCTTCGTCAGAGGTTGAATAACAGGTCGCAAAGATACAAAATAGTTTTTGATTCCACCAAATAATTAATATGCTAAAAACTATAATTTTTTCACCCCGGATCTGCCTTAAAATTAACAGTTCTTTTAAATTCCCATCAGGCACAGTTTACATAGGAAATCTACTTTTGCCCGGACTTAAAAAATCAGCTCATTATTTTTTAATGGCCTGATTTACAAATTGAAAGTAAATCTATACAAAAGTAAACTATTATGAAACATTATTTCTTCTTTTTCTGCTTTGCCGTCCAGATGGCATTCGGGCAGGCACTGTTTCCCTATCTGCAGAACCCCACACCGAGTTCGATGATCGTCAACTGGAAAACAGCTTCCAACAATGAAACAACCGTGATCTACGGAACATCTCCGACGAATCTGAATGTTACTTTTACAGGAACAACCAATATTTTTTCAGATACAGGATACAATAACAACTATTATTATCACACGGCAAAAATCGCCAATTTACAGCCCAATACAAAGTATTATTACAAAATAAAAACCGGAACAAGTGAATCGGCGGTTTATAATTTCAGAACGCTTCCTTTACCGGGACAGCCTGTAACAGCAAATGGGAAAATCCGTTTTCTGATCATGGGTGACAACCAGATTAAAGCTGAACCAAGATATGATTCATTAACGTTAAATGCTTATAAAAAATTAAAAGAGAAGTTCGGACCCAATTCCGATCCTTCAGATAATGTTGCTTTAACCTTTATGGTTGGGGACCAGGTGGATGTGGGAACATTGGACCATTATGAGAATGTCCATTTTAAAAAGAACATCAAATTATCTCCTTACCTTCCTATTCAGACGACGGTAGGAAACCATGAGACTTACGGAACGCTTGGGATGAATTCTTACTATGCCCATTTCTATATTGATGAAATTAAATATAAAAACATTTCATCCGGAAACGAGAACTATTATGCCCAGCAGGCCGGAAACGTTCTGTTTGTAAGTTTAAGTTCGGAACATACAGGCACTGCCCAGCAAACATGGCTTTCCCAGATCCTGAACGAAGCAAACAGCGATCCTACCGTAGACTGGATCATTTCTCTAAGCCACAGACCTTACCAGGCTGAACAGTATGTCGGAGATATTTCTACTTGGGTAAGAAACAATGCAGTACCGTTGTTAACGACTTCAAATAAATACTTAATGCACGTTGGGGCTCATCATCATTTATATCACAGAGGTCAGCTGAAAGATACCCCGAATTACCAGATCATTTCCGGAGGAACTGCGTGGGACCAGTATTGGGGAATGTCCAATGAGCAGGATTTTGATGATGTACAGAAAACACTGACAGACTGGACCTACCAGATCGTAGAAGTTGATGTAAATACCGGGAAAGTTGATGTAGAATGCTACTCAATAGGTGGAGTGTACAATAGAAAGTATAATGAACTGGTAGATACTTTCCACAGATACAAAAATCAACCAAAGCCTTCAAAGCCATCTGTGGCCAATACTTTTCCAGCGCCGGTAACGTTGCCTTTGACCCTGGATGGAAGTGTTTTTGCTTCATCTAATGGAGAATTACTGAACACTACACAGTTTTTAATCAGTAAGGCATCCGATTTTTCAGTGATTGAAAAAGAATTTTACCGTGATTATGAAAACTGGTTCGGGAAAGACGGAAACGGAACACCGGATAAAACGAAAAACTTAAATGCAGGAGTTGACATTACAAAGGCAACCATTCCTGCCAATTCCATTTCAAACGGAATATACTATGTAAAGGTACGTTACAGGGACAGGAACCTGGAGTGGAGTGACTGGAGCGATGTCAAGCAATTTACGGTAACAGGAAGTGTAGTTTCCAATCCTACATTTACATTGGACAAAACCGAATATACTCAAGGTGAACCCATCACAGCCACTTACACCGGCGGACCCGGAAATCAGCAGGACTGGGTAGGAATCTATAAAAAAGGACAAACCCCAACTTCAATAACTTCTCAAAGTTTCCTTTATACGAACGGACAGACAGCAGGAACTGCTGTTTTCTCTAACGGTATTGCTAACAAAGGACAGTATTTTGCAGGTTTCTTTGCCAACGCAGGATACACTGAAATCACAGGCAGAAAAAGCTTTTATGTAGGGCCGAAAGTACAGCTTCAGACTACTGCAGATACCTATCCTGTAGGCGGAACGGTGGTCATCAATTACAGCAACGGGCCGAACCTGGTGAAAGACTGGATCGGGATTTATAAGATGGGACAGACGCCCGGAACCAATACTTCCATTAAATGGAGCTATGTATCAACAGCTTCAGGAACACTGAATTTTACAGGTCTTCCGAAAGGATATTATTATGCCCAGTACCTGCTTGAAGACGGATATACGGGAATCGGAGATAAAGTGTTCTTTAAAGTAGGGGATATTGTTACAGACTTATGGATCAACAAACCTGTTTATACACTGGGTGAAAATATTACGGCTTCATGGACGGATTCTCCGGGAATTATCAAAGACTGGCTGGGAATTTATCCTCAGAGTGTTCAGACTCCGGATGATAATTTTGTTTCCTATACCTATTTCGATGGCGTTACTCAGGGAACAAAAACAATTCAGGGAACAGCACTTCCCACAACACCGGGGAATTATTATATGGTGATGTTTACCAATGATTCTTACACGGAAGTTTCAAACAGAAAAGAGTTCCAGGTAACATCCGGAACACTGGGAACCGACGAAGTGAAAAGCACAGAGAAAAATGTAGTTTTATATCCGAATCCCAGCAGACCGGGCGAACCTACATTCATCAAAAGTGATTACCCGATTGAGAAAATTGAGCTGGTATCCGCATCAGGACAGCTTTTGTATGAATCAAAAAACATCAACAACCAACGTTTTTCGCTGGTCAACGAGAACCTTCCGAAAGGAGTGTATTTCGTGAAAGTTCACACCAGAAAATTATTTACATTAAAATTGATTATCCAATAATATTCTGATGTTGTGATAAAGAAGTGTGCCGAAAGGACGATTTAAAAGAGAAGCGGGAAAAATTAAAATTTTTCCCGCTTCTTTATGCAATGCTGATTAATCAGTCATCAGTCGATTTTAAAGCCCAGGCAATCAGTGGTGCCTGCATGAAAAGTCTTGCAAACCTTTGGTTATCCGTATTCAGTCCAAAAGAATCTCTTCTGTTTTTGTATTGGGAAATATTTCCGGGGAGTACGGCAACGAAAAATCCGGCGAGAAGCTGGCCCATTGTTTTCCGGTATTTTTTCGGGGTTACAATGGTTGCTGTTCCCAGAAGGATTTCTGCAATGCCTGAGTAAACCACGGTATCATCTTTTTTTAACGGAACCCATTCGGGAACCTGTGCCTGAAATTCCTTTCTTGCAAAAGTTAAATGTCCGATTCCGGCTGTAATCAAAAAAGCTCCAAGAGCAATTCTTGAGATATCTTTTGTTTCCATAATAGTAAATATTTGATTTGGTAACAGATTATTTTTAGTAATAACCAAAATTTGGACCAGACAGAAAATATTTATAGGGTTCACAATAATCAAATAAGATAGGAATACGGTAGATATGAGAAAAATTATTAAATTTAGCCAACAGAAAAATCTAATATTTTCATGATAGATAAAAGAGTAAAAAATGCGAAGGAAGCCATCGACGGGATTCAGGATGGAATGACATTGATGTTGGGTGGATTCGGACTTTGCGGTATTCCTGAGAACTCAATTAATGCTTTGGTAGAAAGCGATGTGAAGGATTTAACCTGTATTTCAAACAATGCAGGTGTTGACGATTTCGGGTTGGGATTATTGCTTCACAAAAGACAAATTAAGAAAATGATTTCTTCTTACGTGGGAGAAAATGCCGAGTTTGAAAGACAGATGCTTTCCGGAGAATTGGAAGTTGAGCTTACTCCACAGGGAACTTTGGCGGAAAAATGCAGAGCGGCACAGGCGGGTATTCCTGCTTTTTATACACCTGCAGGTTTCGGAACCGAAGTTGCGGAAGGTAAAGAAGTAAAAGATTTTAAAGGAAAACCTCATATTTTAGAACACGCTTACGAAGCAGATTATTCTATCGTAAAAGCATGGAAAGGTGATCACGCAGGAAATTTAATTTTCAAAGGATCAGCAAGAAATTTCAATCATCCGATGGCGGGTGCGGCAAAAATTACCATTGCAGAAGTGGAAGAACTGGTAGAACCGGGAGAATTAGATCCCAACCAGATTCACATTCCCGGAATTATGATCCAGAGAATTTTCCAGGGAGAAAAATTTGAAAAGAGAATCGAACAGAGAACAGTTAGAAAAAAGGACTAAACTTTTTTTAAAAATTAAATAAAAAAAAAGGCGCTGAAATTTTCTCAGCGCCTTTGTTTTTATTATGCTTCCGGTGAAATAAGCATTTTTCTTTCCCCGATCTGCTGTCGCCACATCGCATAGTATAAACCTTTTTCGGCAATCAAATTATCATGAGAGCCCATTTCTATGACTTGTCCGCGTTCCAAAACATAAATTCGGTCCGCATGCATAATCGTACTTAAACGGTGTGCAATAAGAACCGTGATTTGTTCCTTTTCTTTGGAAATATCTTTAATGGTAGAGGTTATTTCTTCTTCAGTAATACTGTCCAGGGCAGAAGTAGCCTCATCAAAAATCAATAAATGTGGTTTCCTTAAAAGTGCTCTTGCAATGGCAATTCTCTGTTTTTCACCGCCGCTCAGTTTCAGTCCGCCTTCGCCGATAACGGTTTCGATGCCTTTTTCAGCTCTTTCCAGCAATGCGGTACAGCTTGATTTCTGCAAAGCGATTTCCAGATCAACTTCTGTAGCATTAGGATTTACAAAAAGAAGATTTTCTTTGATGGTTCCTGCAAAAAGCTGGGTATCCTGGGTCACAAAACCAATCTGATTTCTCAGTTCATCAAAATCAAATTCTTTTCCGTTAATAGAGTTATAAAAAATATTGCCTTCCTGAGGTCTGTACAATCCAACCAGCAATTTTACCAATGTACTTTTCCCCGAGCCGCTTGGTCCCACAAAAGCGATGGTTTCTCCGTTTTTAACATCAAAAGAAATATTATTTAATGCTTTATATTGAGCAGATTGATGCTTAAAAGAAACATGCTTAAATTCCAGTTCTTCAATCGCACCGATTTGTTTGGGATGAAGCGGTTTTTCTTCCACCTCTTTTTTCATTAAATTATCAAAATTAAAAAGAGAAGCTTCCGCCTCACGGTAAGAAATAATGATATTCCCGATTTCCTGCATCGGTCCGAAAATGAAAAAACCGTAAAACATCAGAGACAGATATTGTCCCGGAGTAACGATGTTTTTAAAGATTAACAGCAACAAAGTCATCGTGATCATCTGCTGAAGAAAATTCACCATCGTTCCCTGGATAAAACTTAAAGAACGGATGCTTTTCACCTTTCTAAGCTCAAGCCCTAGAATCTTATAAGTGTTATTATTCAAACGGATCACTTCCTGGTTCGTTAATCCTAAACTTTTAACAATTTCTATATTTCTTAAACTTTCCGTTGTACTTCCAGCCAGAGCCGTAGTTTCCGAAACAATATTTTTCTGGATGCCTTTGATCCTTTTACTCAGTAAGTTCGTGATAAATGCAATCAGAAAAATTCCACAGATGTACACAGGCATAATCGACCAATGCAAACGGATTGCGTACACAGAAACGAAGATAATACTCACCAGGATTCCGAAGAAAATATTAATGAAACTCGTGATAAATTTTACCGTATCTTCTCTTACTTTCGTTAAAATTGATAAAGTTTCACCGCTTCTCTGGTCCTCAAATTCCTGATAAGGCAACGCCATTGAATGTTTTAAGCCGTCTGTAAATATTTTTGCACCAAACTTTTGAGTAATTACGCTTACTGCATAATCCTGAAAAGCTTTCGCAATTCGGCTCACCATCGCCGTTCCGATCAGTAATCCTAAGAAATAGAATACACCGTGATAAATACCCTCTCCATATAAATACTGATCCAGGTTCCTGGGTAATAATTTTTCTTTGTCAAAAAAATTGGGGTGAGTAACCAGTTTATCGAGGATATTACCGGTAATTGCCGGGGCAAATAAAGAAAAAACCTGATTAATGGTCGCCAAAAACAAAGAAAGGATAATCAACCATTTGTAAGGCTTAAGATATTTTAAAAGTATTTTCATTTCTAATCAATAATGGTGCAAAATTAACGATATTATTTTGACTAACGGTGTTAATAATTTTTATGATGACCTGTCATTCCGTATAATTGAAAAAAATATTTGTGTTAAAAATAGTATTATCCTTGTCAGAAGTTTAAATATTGACAAGGATATTTTCTGGAGACTTTGCGTAAGGACATTATTAAAAAGAAAGCTTTATCCCGAACTCAGGCAACAGTAATAATTTTGAATAATAAAGCCCTTTTGTATTCAGGTGAAAATATTTAAATTGCAGTCTAAGTTTTTAATATGCTCACAAAAGAACAAATTGCCAAAAGAATTTCAAAAGAACTCAAAGACCGTTACTATGTAAACCTCGGAATAGGAATCCCGACTTTGGTCGCTAACTACGTTCCGGAAGGGATTTCCGTAGAATTCCAGAGTGAAAACGGAGTGCTGGGAATGGGACCTTTCCCTTTCGAAGGTGAAGAAGATGCAGACGTAATCAACGCCGGAAAACAGACGATCACCATTTTAGAAGGGGGTTCATTTTTCGATTCAGCCTTTAGTTTCGGGATGATCAGAGGTCAGAAAGTAGATCTTACCATTCTTGGTGCAATGGAAGTTTCAGAGAACGGAGACATCGCCAACTGGAAAATTCCTGGCAAAATGGTAAAAGGAATGGGCGGTGCAATGGATTTGGTTGCTTCTGCTGAAAATATTATCGTTGCCATGATGCACGTCAACAAAGCTGGAGAAAGCAAGATCTTAAAAAAATGCACACTTCCTTTAACGGGTGTCAACTGTGTAAAAAGAGTCGTAACCGAATTAGCTGTTTTAGACGTAACTCCGGCCGGTTTCAAACTTATTGAAAGAGCTCCTGGAGTTTCAGTAGAACATATTGTAAAATCTACAGAAGCAGATCTCATCATTGAAGGTGAAATCCCTGAAATGCAATTCTAAATAAAATAAAAACCTTGTCAATCGACAAGGTTTTTTTATGCGTAATTTAATCGACATAACAAGTCGCAGCATTAAGAAAATAAATTTTATTTCAAGACAAAAGAAAATTATCTACCATCCTGCGCTCCAAAAACCTTCTGCAAAATACTCGTTGTTCTCATTACAGAATTATTTCTGATTCCGCTTTCTTTATCAGCAACCATTTTAAATACACCATTAATGGTTTCCGTCGTCACATATTCATTAAGATCGGTGCTTACCGCTTGACCGGTTAAGGTATTGTATTTTGAAATTAAACCCTTCCAAACCGTATCAGCACCCACTTTTCCTAAAGAAGCTTTTACTTTCGGCTGAAAAGCAGTAAATAACTGACTTTGAGTTTTTGACTGCAAATAATTTGTCGCTGCATTATCAGATCCTAAAAGAATATTCTTCGCATCCGTAATCGTCATAGATGTAATTGCTTTAGTGAAAATAGGGGCGGCTTCCGTTACCGCATCCTCGGCAGCCCTGTTTAATAATTTCACCCCTTCATCAGCCAGGCTTCCCATGCCTAGCGAACGTAGTGTGGTATCAATCTTTCTTAATTTTTCAGGCATTAAAATCTTTACCGCTTCATTCTTTAGAAAACCGTCAGTTAAAGCCAGTTTTTTTACACCATCAGTCACTCCAATACTTAAAGCTTCCTTTAATCCTGATGATATCTGTGTTGAGGTCAGATTCCCAAGATTGACGGGAGAATTTTTGGACGGAGTGGCGGTTTTGGTAGAAGAAGTTTTGGGTTTTGAGGGATTGTCAAGATCAACTCCGGTTTGGGTTTTAACAGTAGACTTGATCATATCTAAGATTTGTGCCTGTGAAGAAACTGAAAACAATAACGCTGCAGCGAATAGAATATTTTTTCTCATTGTATATTTTTGCAAATTTAGATACTTTATTAATTAATAAGTTAAATGACCGAAGATTTTTGGAAAATAATTATATTAGCTAAAACCTTAATCATACTTAAATGCGACGTTTTCTTATTATGTTTTCTGCTCTTTTTTCCACTGTATTTCATGCCCAGAAAAAACCGGATTTAATTCCCTATCCTCAAAGCGTCATTATGCAGGAAGGCAGGTTTGTAATTCCTGAAACACTGATATTGAATGATCAGCTGCCAAAAGAAGAAACAGAATATTTTAAAAAACGTCTCGGTTCCCGGATTAAGTTTCAGTCCAGCAGCAAAACAGAAAAAGTGCATGTAATGTATATGCCGGTTCCGCAGCCGAAAATTCCAATTGATCCTGAAGGAGATAAAGAAAGTTATTTTATTGATATTTCGCCCAAAAGGATTTTTATAAGCTCCAATACCAGGCAGGGGTATTTTCTTGCCCTTCAGACGCTGATCCAGCTGTTTGAAGAACATAGAGAGGATGGAGAAATCCCGGCCATGGAAATTCAGGATCAGCCAAAATTCGCATGGCGGGGAATGCATCTGGATGTCAGCCGTCACTTCTTCAATGTTGATGAGGTTAAACAGTATATTGATTATTTGGCAATGTACAAACTGAATACCTTTCACTGGCACCTTACAGACGATCAGGGCTGGAGAATTGAAATTAAAAAATATCCGAAACTTACCCAGATAGGCTCAAAACGTAAAGAATCAATGACCGGGGCTTACGTTGATAATACTTTTGACGGAAAACCTTATGGTCCCTATTTCTACACTCAGGAACAAATTAAAGAAGTTGTTAAATATGCCGGACAGAGACATATTACCGTAGTGCCGGAGATTGAAATGCCGGGTCATGCCTTAGCTGCTTTGTCTGCCTATCCCGGGCTTGCCTGCACAAAAGGACCATTTGAATCCGCTACAAAATGGGGTGTTTTTGACGATGTTTTTTGTCCGAAAGAAGAAACATTTACGTTTCTGGAAAATGTACTTGATGAAGTCATTGCATTATTCCCGTCCCAGTATATCCACATCGGCGGTGATGAATGTCCTAAAACAAGATGGAAAGAATGTGCCCACTGCCAGGAACTGATCAAAAAAAACAATCTGAAAGACGAGCATGGCTTACAAAGCTATTTCATCCACAGAATTGAAAAATATGTCAACAGCAAAGGCCGAAAGATCATCGGCTGGGACGAAATTCTTGAAGGAGGTTTAGCTCCAAATGCTGCCGTTATGAGCTGGACAGGCGTGAATGGAGGAATAGAAGCTGCAAAATCCGGACATTTCGCAGTGATGACACCGGGAGCCTATTGTTACTTTGATCACTATCAGGGAGATCCGCAGTCAGAGCCCAATGCTTTCGGAGGATTTACCCCTTTGGATAAAGTTTATTCCTATAATCCCATTCCTGCAGAACTCAATGCCGAACAGTCCAAATATATTTTAGGGGTTCAGGCCAATTTATGGACAGAATACATCCCTGATTTTAAGCAGGTAGAGTACATGATATTTCCAAGACTGATGGCACTTTCCGAAGTGGGCTGGGGAACAGCAGATCCTAAGAACTATAAAGAATTTGAAAACAGAGTAATCGGCCAGTTCAAAGTGCTGGACAGGATGAAGGTCAATTATGCAAAAAGCATTTATAATATCTCCGGAAAAGTGCTCCCTGCCGGCAATGGTATTGCTTACGAACTTACAGTCTCACAAAATCCGGAAGGAATCCGGTATACAACAGACGGCACAGAACCCTCAATGGATTCACAGGTTTATCAGGGACCTATTGCTGTTTCAAAATCTTTAACCGTTAAATCTGCCTATTTTGAAGATGGAAAACTGAAAAGCGCTGTTTCTTCACAGGAATTCACAATTTCAAAAACGACAGGAAAAAAAATAACATTAGAGCAACAACCGAGTGAAAATTATTCCTTTGGCGGAGCTTTTACCCTTGTAGACGGAATTACCGGAAACACAAGACAATTAGGGAAAACGTGGCTGGGCTTTCAGGGGAAAGATGTTGTTGCAACGATTGATCTTGGGCAGAAAACGAGTTTTTCAGAAGTTTACTTTAATACTTTGGAAAATAAAGGAAGCTGGATTCATCTGGCGAAATCTGCACAGATCTTTGTTTCCGATGATAATAAAAATTTCAAAATAATTAAGGAAATTGGAAAAGACGAAATCCAAAACGCAAAAGGAAAAATTAAATTAAACGTAGGAAATCAAAACTCAAAATACATCAAAATAAAGATAGAAAACGCAGGCATTATTCCAGCCGGAAATCCGGGAGCAGACTCAAAAGCATGGCTGTTTGTTGATGAAATCGGTATAAATTAGCTCTATAGCCTGCATAGCAATATAATCCTTCACAGAATTTGCTGTATTGGTACATTTCAGGAATAAGCTTACTCATAAAAATAAGAAAAGACCATGGATAAGATGCTGTGGTCTTTTTTCCTTTTCTGCTAACGGGAAAATTGCTAATTTGGAAGCCAAATATATCTAACCATGCAAAGTAGACGAAACTTCATCAAAAAAACAGCCGCCGCTTCCCTGGCATTTGCCGTAAATCCACTGGATCTGATTGCCGGAGAGCTGCCGGATAACCCTGCAGCAACGGGAAAACCTATTGTGCTTTCCACCTGGAATTTCGGACTGAAAGCCAATGAAGAAGCCTGGACCATTCTGGGAAAAGGAGGAAAAGCGCTGGATGCAGTGGAAAAAGGAGTTCGTCTCGTAGAATTGGACCCGACTGAAAGAAGCGTAGGCTATGGCGGACGTCCGGACAGGGACGGCAGAGTAACCCTTG
>NZ_JPRO01000009.1 GCF_000737785.1 Chryseobacterium luteum
AGCTCAGCCAATAAATTAGCGTAGCTTTTTTGAGTATTAACGTCTAGAATTGGAATACTTTCGTATTGGTATACATCAAAAATTAAAGCGAATCCGGCAATACCATAAACTCTTCTTTTTTACGGACGGAAAGCGGAATGGCAGTCTTGTTTTTCATAACGATTGTATTTCCGCCTTCTGATTTGATGTAATAATCAAAATAAGAAAGGTTGATCCCCGCTACCGCACGAATCCTTTCGTGTGGTTTTTAGCATTATAAATCAAATATTCGAAAAACATCCAAAGATTAACAAAACCTCACCACAAAGTCTGTAAGCCCTTCCGAAGGACTGTATGTACTTCTCCAACCCCCTGGAGGGGGTTATGGAACGGGGTAAAGGGATATATGATGTAATAATGTGGTATCAAAACAATAGGATCAAAACAAAAAAACAGCATCTTTTAAAAGAAATTCCTGAATATTCCGTTTAATTCTTAAATTTGGCTCATGCGAAAGAATCTTTATCTCATCATTATATTATGTTCCCTTACCAGTTGTTATACGTACCAGGTAAAAAAGCAAGCGGATCCGGCGGCCGGCAATAAGCAAGAATCTAAAAAGAGTGCTGCTCCTGTTAATACTTCTGCGCAAATGAAAAGTACAACAGGTGAATCCAAAGGCCTGAACGTACAACCAACGCCTGTTCCTATCAATGTTCAGGAGACACTTGCCCCAAATAAAAAATTTAAAATTAATGTTGATGACAAGTCCTACAAAATAATAGTTGACAAGTGGGAAAGCGACAGCCTGGTTGCCCACCCGGTTAATAATCCTAAAAAAATTCTGAAATTCCATAAGAACCAGATCAATAGCGAGAAAATTGCGGAAAAACGCTTTTCACAGCCCATCGCTGATATTCTTACAGTTACAGCTTATGCTGCAATTGGTGTTGGAATCTATCTTCTTCTCCGCTAGTTTTTTAACCTTTTCTGGTAATTATAGAAAATATCAGAAGTTTTTATTTCGTAGTCTGCAAGTCTGTCATACTGGTCAACCGTAAATTCAATGTCTTTTTCTGAAGTCATAATCTTTTTTCCTTCTCAGAAAATTATTTGAATCGATACACTCAGGACTTTACAATTCCTCTGTTATAATATTTTCCAGCCATTGCCGGGCAAGAGTTTCTACATAATCCACAAATGTCGTTACGTGATTAATAGTATAAAATGTATATTCTGGCTGACCTTTTAAAACTTCAACATTTTCAAAACTATGATCAGGAGCAAAAAGTAAAACCTGTTTTGTGTCTGGGTCATAAAAGGTTTCATTTCCGTTCGCTTCCTCAGCGAAACAAATCAGGTCTTTTGTGTCCGTTTGTTTTACATTTTCATCTTTACAAACCTGGTCATATAAGTCAATCCAGTCACCCAAGCCTTTTGTGAGTAAGGATTGAGTGAAAATAAAATTCTGATTATCGGTCAGCATTTCAGCTTCCGTATCAAAATGGTGATAGGTTTCGGTTATCCCGCCCATTTCGTTTAAGAGCAGCTGATGTTCAGCTATGACATCAATTTCTGTTTGAATTTTTTCAGTCTTACACAACCAACCGCACTTTAAGCCATTCCTGTCAGTCCAGGTATACAGATAATAGTTTGATTTTTTATTTTTAGAGGTTGTTATATCAACACTCAAAATTGAAGTTGACTGTAGCAGTAGTTTATATAAAGCAGGGAATGTACTGATCAGTTCCGGACTAAAAGTTTTACTAATGATATGCCTGATTTCCACGCTATCATTTTGTCCTACAAACCAACTTACCTCCTGCTTAAAATTTTCAAAATCATTTTTTTCCATTGTTTCCTGATTTAAATTTAATGGGTTTCTGCTACAGGCAGTACACAATGAGGGCCTGACGTTGATTGAACAGATTTCACATAGCCTTCACCTGCATTTTGTCAAATAAATTTTGGTTTTTAACCGCTTAAATATACACTTTTATAAATTTATTTAAGATAGCCCATCAGCTGTTTGTATTGGAAAAAAGCTCTTGTTCGCGACCGTTGCAGATCTATTGATCAATCTTGAAGATATAAATATTGAAACTTATGTTGTACATTTAAAATATACAAATAATCAGTAGCGGATGGACAAAGACCTCAATATAAAATTCTATGATGAACTATCAGAGGATTACCATTTAATTTTCGACAGCTGGGAAGACGCCATTAAAAGACAGGCGCTAATTTTAAAAGGTATGATCACAGAATATGCTAAACCGGATGCATTAACTGTCCTTGACTGTGCCTGCGGCATCGGTACACAGGCAATCGGTCTTGCCTCTCTCGGCTATCAGGTGTGCGGCACAGACCTCAGCCCAAAAGCTATTGAGCGGGCAAAGGTGGAATCACGGAAAAGAGGCCTGTCTGTGTCTTTTAATGTTGCTGATTTCAGAACATTGGATCAGGATGTTCCCAGTGTATTTGATGTCGTGATAGCCTGTGACAATGCACTGCCTCATTTACTGGAAGAAAGTGATATGCTGCTGGCAGCCGAAAATATTTTAAAGAAAATGGATTCAGGAAGTCTTTTTATCGCCAGTATCAGGGATTATGATAAAGTCCTTGAAGAAAAACCGGAAAGTACGCAGCCGACAGTAAAAAACTCAGGAGGCCGAAGAACCATTTCGTTTCAGGTTTGGGACTGGATAAAAGAAGATATTTATGTCGTTAATCATTTTACAGTAAAAGGTAAGGACGAACAGTTTGATACTAATATGCGCAAAACGATGTATCGGGCATACCGCAGGCAAGATTTAGGCAGGATATTTGAAACTGCCGGATTTACAGAAATAAGATGGCTAATGCCTGAACAGTCCGGCTACTATCAGCCCATACTAACAGGCAAAAAGAGTTAGTTTATCCTGATTTTTTTACTTATCCGGGTTATTGAAAACAAATGTTCAATTAAATGTTCAATTAAAAGCTAACTTGGCATAAATTTTTATATTCCGTTTAACAGTACACCAACAACTTAGAAATAAAAATTAATATGCTGAATAAAAATTATCGCAGAGATCTTCTCAAAAAAATTAATCTTATTAAAAAAATTACTTTAGGAATCATGGGTTCCTGTATTATACTCATGATCATAGGGGTATGCATTTTATTTTATTATGCCCAAACCATGAATACGATGAACTTTACTATTTATTTAACTTCATTCGTGTTAGTTTTATTGATAGTTGCATTCTTCTTCACCATATTCTTTTTCAGAAGCTATGATAAAGTCATTAACGAGATGAATGGCGCAGATCTGGAAACATTGGAAAAACTTAGTGAATCGCGGTCATGGATAGAGCAATACCTTCCGTCCTTTATTATTTATTCCGGTAAAATCATAGTTTTTAAATTTTATCATCAGCCGGATTTATACTTTACCGACCTGACTGAAATTTCGATCCGGAACAATTATTTTACAAGAGGTAAACAAAACAAAATGGTGATATTCAAGAAATCAAAAGGGGGAAGCTATTTCTTCAGTATTGACAGTAATTATCTTCAGCAAAAACATCTTCTTGAAAAAGCGTTGGAATATAATCCCAAAATAATTATAAAAAACAGTTAGGACAATAACAACATTAAAATCAAATACTTAAAATATTCAGGCCTACTCTATTTTAAAACGGAACATTATATAAAAAACTGAGCAGCATTAAAAAAAACAGTGATGTTGTATTCAGCGGCAGGATCTTAGGGGCAAATCTTAACCATATCACTCCGGGTTACGAATTCAGTAACTTTTCTATTGAAACTGAATTCTATGCCATAGAACCTGTCACCCAATAAATGCAGTACAGTGAAATTGCCTTACTAATTTGAAAAGCCGGAATTACCTTACATTCCGGCTCATTTTCATTACTTTGACAGCATTCTGTCTTTAAACCCAATAATAATTCGCAATTATTTTACTTTATAAAAGGTAGAATTTCATTATATGGTTTTCCAACAATAATTCCATATAAGGAGATCAAAAATAAAACAACTAGAATGATTAAAAAAACGGGCTTATACCTGAATATCATCCCCTTCTTCCGGGTATACCTGTAGTTAATATATGTGCCTATTAAAAAAAGGCCAGTAAATAAGAGTATTAAATAATTTACCTGCATAAAATAAAGTTAAATTTAGTGATTCCGTATCGAATTTCATTCTGAAAAATCCGTTACATGCTGTTGACTTCCCTTCTGTATTATTTTACTTTGTCTATCCGTATTTCAACAGGATAAACCGATGATTGCTCAACCTCAAATGAAACCTCTACCTTGTCATTCGTTGTAAGCGGTTTGCCTTCATTATCATAAAATATGGTTTTATCAGATCCCCGTCCCGCATTTTCAGGAACAAAAACGCTGTTATGCCCGTTTTCTGCCCACGCCATTTTTACGGGAGTAATTGTTTCACCATCATCACCGGGTGCTTTATTTACATAGACTGTTTGAGGCCTGCCAATGTAAACCGTCATTCCTGCCGAATAATTCAAATAGCCTGTAATAGAAAAACGTTTTCCCTCATTCGCCTTTTCGTCATCCAAAATTTTTTGTACTGCTGCCTTTGACGATTCTATCGGCGTTCCTTTTTCACGGTTTCTACTACTTTCAAAAAATGAGCAGGAGGTGGCTGTGGATGCTATTCCTGCAACTGCTGCTGCGATAAACAATGTTTTACATGTCATAGTGAATTTATTTTTTGTTAATGTTTTGTTTTTTGGTGTTGTATCATGCTTACGGCCTCGCATTATTCTCTTCGTAGTCTATATGATAAATAATGCCTTTTTTTTGATGATATAAGAATAAGATTTTTTTTGAAATATAGTATAGTTATTTTCTATTTTTCTTTCTTTTTAATCTTTTGTTTAATTTTTTATTGTGATTTGATGATTTTAAGGAATTATCACATCCTTACAGAATAGACTTTGCTCATTAGGAGGCTGTTTAAATTTTAAAAATCTTCTTAAATGGCTAGAGGAATTGTTTCTTTAGTAATCATTTGACAGGATTATTTTTCCATCTTTCTGAGGTCAGTGAGAACCACATATCCGGCTGTTTCTTTACCTTTTGAATCAACATAATAAACGTAGACCCAGTTCCCAGCCTCTATCCTATCCATATTAAGAGTGACCTTATTTCCCTTAACTACGTATGAATTAAGTTTTGAAGCAGCATCCGGCTTTTTATGAAAGTAAGATCTGGGGACGGAAACTCTATAATCTCCCGCCGTAGCATTGGTAATTTTACTATACACTCCATTGAAATCTTCCGGTACATTATCCACCGCACAGTTTTCAAATGATGCACGTATCTTATCCTGTTCCAGAACAAGGGTTACCTTACATTCCGGGTCGTTTTCATCACTTTTTAAAGTACACTGGTTTCCAATTAATGTACCTTCACCATAATATAACCCTGTTCGGGCACTTGCGGTATTCCACCAGGCAAATATTTCTGCATCTATATGATTGCCCTTTTTCACAATAGATATATAACAGTAAGAACCGTTTTTGTTTTTGAGCTCATAGGTCCCATTTTGTGCAATTGCAATAGTACCGGCAAAAAACGTGAACCCCAAAATAGCTATGAGATTTAGCTTGTGAAGGAAATGCTTAGCTTTAAAATTCATAATTAATCTGATCAATCCGGTTTAAAATATTTTATTTCATTCAAGCACGTAATGCTGATCTTATTTTTTCAGTATATGCCGATGATGTTTCTAAATCCTGCTCAAAAACCACACTTCCATCTGTTTTCTGTGTAATGGTCAAAATATGGAATGTTTTTCTGAACATCGAAAATAAAGGCCGGTCTTTTATGGACAGAAATCGGTCGGTGATGGTAAAATCGTATTCTGACCGGGGAAATTCTTTTTTATGAATGCGTACATATCCGTCTGTTACAACACATTTATTTCTAAGGTAAGTGGCAATAAGCATAAGTGGCAAAACAACAAAACCCAAAAGGCTCCAGGCACCTATCCTTACAATGGAAGTTTTACCTAAAATAAGACCATAAACCAAATTATAAAACGAGCCGACAATGATAAACGGTGCAATTACCGAATAGAAAATCAACGTTGACTTTGATAAGTTGAATGTCTGTTTCATTGGTGGATATTTTCTTGTACCAATCTACTTAATTTTCACATCCTGTCAAAGGATATAAGACAATCATAATCTGTTTTTTTTACACTTTTCTTAAAAACTACATTTCCATTAATCTTTATTTGCTGTTTTGAAAAATTGTATCTAACTAATTATTTATTTAATTTTATCAAAAAAAGTTTAGAATAATGCAATGTGTTAAGCAAAAAGCGAGTTATAGTTATGCATAATTTTAAAAAGGCAATGATATGATTAAAAAATTTCACATCACGATACTGTTTTTTATGTTCATTCAATTATCGTTTGGGCAGAAAACATCAACCTTTCAGGACAGCATTGCTACTTATTTCGATGAAATAAAAACTGAGGCAAACAAGCATCAGCAACTATGGGAAAAAAATTTATACGAACCAATACTCTTAGTCAATCCTAATTCGAGGCAAATATTCGCCAACTTTCCCGACAGCGTTGGTATTCTCAAGCAAAACGGCAAAATTTATTCAGGAATTTTACCTGGCAAAATTAACATTGCGAACACAGCCGTCAACTGGAACGGCAGACGTTGGGCTATGATTATGTTTCCATTGCCGACCAATAAACAGGACAGAATAAATTTACTTGCCCACGAGTTATTTCACGTAAGCCAACCATCATTAGGTTTCAAACTATTCAACACCGAAAACAATCACCTGGACCAAAAGGATGGTAGAATTTATTTGCGTTTAGAACTGGAAGCATTAAAAAAGGCTCTTCAAACAAACAATAAAACTGAACAAAAAACGCATCTAACTAATGCCCTTGCTTTCAGGAAATATAGATATTCGCTTTATCCCGGAGCAGACACTTCCGAAAACTTATTAGAACTAAATGAAGGAATTGCTGAATACACAGGTTCAATAATAAGCGGAAGGAATAGAAAGCAATCTTCCGGACACTTTGTGCAAAGCATCAATTCTTTTTTGAGCAATCCTACATTTGTCCGTTCATTTGCCTACCAAACCATTCCTATCTACGGTTACCTGCTCGATAGTGCAAAAAAAGGATGGAACAGAGAAATAACGATTAAAACAAACCTGGCTGACTATTTTATAAAAGCATTTGATATAACACTACCTAATGATTTAAAGAAAAGTACTGACTTAATTGTAAATCAATACAACGGAAAAGCAATTATTTCAGAAGAAAAAACCAGAGAAGAAAAAACAAAAAAACTGATTGCTGGATACAAAAGTAAGTTTATTACCCAACCTCATTTTGAACTTGTATTTGAGCAGATGAATGTATCATTTGACCCAAGGAATATTGTGCCTATTGAAGACAAGGGAACAGTTTACCCCAATATTAGAGTTACCGATAAATGGGGAATACTTACGGTTGAGAACGGAGCATTAATGAGTTCTAAATGGGACAAAATTTCAGTAACCACTCCTTTGAAAATGGAGAATAAAAATATAAACGGAGAGGGATGGACACTGGAACTTAATGACGGCTACTCCGTGGCAAAAGACGAAACAACAGGAAACTACAAACTGACAAAGAAATAAAACGCACAACAGCGCCTTCCAAAAAATGGAAGGTTCAGTGCCGAATTCAACAGCAGTTCCTTAACTTTTGTGATTCCATTGAACTTAGCTACGAAAAATGCTCACCTTCAGCAATACCCAAACCGCAAACTATTTTTTTACTAACCTTATTAAATGAATATGAAATACATTATTATACTTCCGCTTTTATTACTTTTTGCCAATGCTTTTTCCCAGGAGAAACAAATTAAAAAAGAAAAATGGCACTGGAATAACAACAAAATAAATCAAGACACAATTGCGGGTTATTGTCAGGTGTTAAAAGTTGATAATGTCCTCTACATATCAGGTGCTGTAGCAACGGATATTACTTCTGAAGGAATTACATCAGTTTATAACGATTTAAAAGCTTCTTTAGCAAGTTTTGGAGCCACATTTGAAAATGTTGTGAAAGAAAATCTATATACGACCAATATTGATGAAATGAAAAAATTCAATTATGTGAGGAAGAAATTTTATAATAATGATTTTCCCGCAGCTACCTGGGTCCAAATACAAAGACTGTATATGCCAACAGCTAAGTTAGAGATTGAATTGGTAGCACATCTGCCAAAATAATGTACTAAATTACCTTTGTTAATTCAACTACAGAAGTATTAAAAACATTTTCAGCCTAATGAATTCAAACAGTATAGAAACGACCTCAACTATTCCCGGCCACTGTGTTTATTTTATTGATTGTATAAGTGTTTTCAAGTCCTTTTTCTTAGTATTTACGATGATCAGCTGACTTTTATCAGCCAATAAAATTTTGTACGTGAAATCCTGATCAGAATTAAACTTCCAATTCACCAGTTCTTTGAATTGTCTCCTGATCAGTTTGAGTTTTTCAATATTATTTTTCGATACGATGATTATTTTCGTCAATGGTGTTTTTTGCATTTTTTCAATATTTTTTTCCGTAATCGGAGTTTCATATTCTGCACTGGAACGGTAACTGAACAGCTGATTGATGGTATTGAAATCATTCTCGTTTTCGGAAATCACATACCGGTAGGTCATTATATTGTCAAGCTCATTGATCCAGTTCGGAAAGTTGGTTTCGTACAGCTTTATGTAACTGTCTATAAAATTTTTATCCATTGGTTTCTTTTCAGCAATATACTCTTTAACCAAAGGGTAGATTTTTCTTGCCATCAGATTGATATACTCATGGTAATACCAGTCATTATGATCTAATTTACCGGCTAATTTTTCATAGACATACCCATTTCCCAGTGTCGTAGCAAGAAGTTCATTCAAAAGCTGATAAGCATAATTACTGGATTTTGATTTATTTTCTTTGAAAGCCTGATCAATCTCCATTTTCATTTCAAGAGATTGTTCGTTATAAATGATATGAAAGATTTCATGCATCATCACGCTAAACAAATTTTTATAATCCTTTAAGTTGGTCTGTATGGCACTTACAAAATTATTGCAGAATGCCTGTGCGGTAAAATAATCCGAATCCGGCAGCGGATAGAATGCAATCTGAAATGGGACAGACTGATCCCAGCTTGAATTATAAAAAGATAAACCTGTTTGAAAATACTCTTCTATCTGGTGGTCATTGGCATACTCTGTAATGTCTATGACATGTTTTTCAAATTTTTCCCTGTTTGGATTATAGATTAATTCATTATAAATGGGAGTAAAATCTGAAATAAATGCTGCTAAATCATTCAATGTTTTGTTGGGAACTATCCCAATGGAGCGAAGCTTAAAATCATTCAGATTATCAGTCTCGATGAGATTTTTCTTTAAAATATCCCTCGCCTGCATGGGAACTTTTGATCCGTAGGGGAACTCCTCAAACTGATAGCTGTAATCAATGGCCAGCTTATCAAACTTTGCAATCTTATTTTTGTACTCTTCCGTATTATATTTTGACTTTTGAAATGAAGTTTTAAATACATTTTCCGGGTGATTTTCAGAGAGATTCTGAATAAAGACAAAAACAGCCAATTGTTCGGAATATTTAATTTTAAGGGTTGGCTTCTGCCCGGATACAAAAATTGTCAGGAGTAATAAAGGTAGTAAAAATAAAGATTTCATATTTTTTTTGTCTTTTAAATATCGATTAAGTTTTAATTCTCCTCAATCTTTTTTTCAAATTCCGTCTGATATATTGAATGTAACAGTTCCCGATACCGAAATCCCTTCTATCTTTAAAATTAATCATCAGTCAGGATATAATCACGTTCAGAGATCTTCATTCCTTTCTTTAATTTTGTCATCATATTCCTGAATGAGGATATTCGTAAAAGCTTGTTTGGATGGATGTTAAAATTGTGTGCTCTGCTTTCAGCTGTATGCTAAGAATCTGGTTACTTTTCAACGTTTTCTGGCACTAAAAGTATTAAAAAAAACGGGAATTCCAATATTATTTATGACAACTATCTATTTGAATATATCAAGGGTTTCAATTTCCCCGCAAATATTATTTATTATACCTTTAATCCTAATTGTAAAGACGCTTTGTAGGTTGGTACATTCAAGTATATAATCCCCTTTCTTATATAGATTCAGAAATAAACAATTCCAATTTTTTGTCCACATTAATTTATCAGGTCAAAATTTTTCAATACTTTTACGCAACGCTTTAGGGGTATTCTGAAAAGAATTGAGACAGTCCCTTTGAACCTGATACGGCTTACACCGGCGTAGGGAAAAGCAATATGCCATTATTCTGCTGATGGCTGTTGTTCCGGATTTATCCTAAAGCTTTTATTAATAAAATATCAGCATGGAAAATAATCTCTGGCAACATATACTTCGCGTAAGAAACACCTCTCCTCTCGTTCACAATATCACCAACTATGTGGTGATGAATAACACCGCTAATTCACTGTTGGCCATTGGTGCATCGCCCATAATGGCCCATGCCCAATCCGAAGTAGAAGATATGGTCAATATTTCGCATTCATTGGTCATCAACATCGGCACACTGGATGAATACTGGGAAGATGCCATGCTACTTGCTGCAAAGAAAGCCAATGAGCTGCAAAAGCCCTGGGTTCTGGATCCTGTGGGAGCAGGCGCAACCCCTTACCGTGATAAGGCCATAAGCAGTCTGCTGTCTTTAAATCCTACGGTGATCCGTGGTAATGCTTCTGAAATTATCGCCATTGCCAAAGCTAATAAGACCGTTACTAAAGGAGTTGACAGCACAGCGATGAGCAGTGAAGCCGTTGAGGCCGCAAAATCTCTTACAGAAATTCACAACTCGGTGATCTGTATTTCGGGTGAAACCGACATCGTCATCAGCAAAGATCAAATCATCTGTCTGAAAAATGGCCATCCTATGATGACAAAAGTTACCGGACTCGGCTGTACAGCCTCAGCTATTATTGGTGCGTTCCTCGGAGTGACCGAAAATAAGACTGAAGCAGTGGTTTCTGCCATGAGCCTTCTAAGCATTGCAGGAGAATTAGCCGCTGAGAAAAGTACCGGTCCCGGAAGCCTGCAGGTCAACATTATTGATAAGCTTTATAATATGACGCAAGACGAATTCTCTACCCATTTAAAACTGTCGGATCATGCCAGTTAATTCCTCATTTCCATACCCATTATATCTGGTTATTTCAGAAAAAGACTGTTTAGGGAAAGATTTTCTAAAGGTTGCGGAAAAATCAATTCTGGGAGGTGTAGATATTATTCAGCTGCGGGAAAAAGATGCTTCAACCGGAGAATTTCTTTATAAAGCTTTAAAATTAAAAGAGATAACCGACAAATATAATATTCCACTCATCATTAATGATCATTCTGAAGTCACTGTTGAAGCAGGATGCGCGGGAATTCACGTTGGAAACCATGATGCAGCTCCGTCTGTACTGAGAAGCCAACAGTATTTTAAAGATAAAATCATTGGGTATTCCATCGAATACCTCAACCAGCTGGAAAATGAAAACACAGAAGTATCAGATTATTTAGGCATCAGCCCTGTATTCAGTACGGATACTAAAAAAGATACAATCACTGAATGGGGATTGGATGGACTGTCCAGGATACGGTCTCTCACCACGAAACCACTGGTAGCCATCGGAAATGTCAATTTTTCAAATGCAGCGGCAATTATTAAGGCAGGAGCAGACACATTAGCTGTTGTATCTGCTATTTGTGGTGCGGAAAATCCCGAGAAAGCAGCATACGAACTCAAAAATGAAATACTGAAATGAAAAAATATACCTATCCGTCTGTAATGACTATTGCCGGTTTTGACGGCAGCGGCGGTGCCGGAATCCAGGCAGACATCAAGACATTTTCAGCACTGGGTTGCTATGCAACATCTGTACTTACCGCGCTTCCGGTGCAAAACACAATGGGTGTGCGAAAAATATATCCCATCCAGATGGAAGCTGTCTCTGATCAAATAGAAGCTGTGATGGATGATATTTTCCCACAGGCAATCAAAATTGGGATGGTGCATACCCCACAGCTGGTTGAAACCATCGTTACCACATTAAGCAAATATTCAAAAATTCCCATTGTTTTTGATCCCGTGATGGTTGCTACAAGCGGCCACCAGTTAATTGAAGAGGAAACCATTAATACCATTACCGAGAAATTATTTCCCATTGCCGACATTATAACACCCAACATGGATGAAGCTTCCATACTGGCCGGGATGGAAGTGAAAACCTTAGAAGATATGCGGGTGGCAGGAGAAAAAATATTAAAATCGGGATGTAAAAGTATACTGCTAAAAGGCGGGCATCAGGAATCGCCCACCGTCACTTCATTATTTTTTGACGAAAACGGCGAGCAGGCTTCTTTTGAAACTGAAAAATTTGCAACCAGCAATACCCACGGTTCCGGCTGTACGCTTTCCTCAGCCATCGCTGCTTACCTTGCGCGGGGTGAAGAATTATACGACGCAGTTGCATTGGCACAGCAATATGTATTTGAAGCCATCAAAAATGGAAAAGATGTCGTAACGGGAAAAGGAAACGGCCCGCTAAATCACTTTTTTAACCCACAAAAATTAATTAAAAATGAACTGGTCTGAATTCACCTGGAAACAAATTGAGGATAGATATCAGTCTATCATTAAAATGCCTTTTATTGCTGAATTGGCTGACGGAACCCTGCCTAAGGAAAAATTCCGGTTTTACATGGCTCAGGATTCTTTATATCTTGAACACTTCGGAAGAGCATTATCATTAATAGCTGCAAGAGCGCATGACATTAAGGATACACTGAACTACCTGAAGTATGCTGAAACTGCCATTATAGTTGAAAATGCACTTCATGAGTCCTATTTTAAAGATTTTGGCTTAACTGAGAAAGGGAATATGCAGCCTGCCTGTCATCATTACGTCCACTTTCTCAAGAGTACGGCGGCATTGGAAGCCTTAGAGATCGCAATGGCTGCAGTACTGCCCTGCTTCTGGATCTACAAAAAAGTGGGAGATCACATCTGTAATCATCTTCAGTCTCACAATAACCCATACCAAAAGTGGATTGATACTTACGGAGGAGATGACTTTGCAGAAGCTGTGCAACAGGCTATCAACATCTGCGACAGAGTAGCTTCCGAAACCACTGCTGCTATACGAGAGAGAATGACACAGGCATTCATAACCTCGTCCCGGATGGAATACTCTTTCTGGGAAGCGGCTTATCATTTAAAAAGCTGGGAGTAAAGCAATTGGTGACAATTTTTGATGAATATACAGACAAAGGGACATTTCCTTGCGTTATTTTAATCCATATCCCTAATTCAGATTATTAATAATATGTTATAAAAAGTGGATGACGGTTCTTATGCCTTAATAGTCATTTATAGAGTTCCTGGTAACTTCAGGCAAAAAAATGCTCCGGACTATAGCAGTTTACATTATCAACTTTCATAATCCGGGGCAGTTTTCATAGTAAGAACACATAAGTCCATAACTTAAGATAGCCCGTATCGAGTTTCCTTTAACTATTTTTGATTCTAAAACTGAGATGCAAAGTTAACTAGGGAAGCAAAAATCTCTCCTCATACATCTTATCAAAATAATTACTAAGCTTAACCATCCTTTCCCCGTCAAATGTATTAATATATTTAAGGAACATCACTTCAGTACTATGGCCTGTGGCCTCCATCAGTAAAGGCGTAGGTATCTTTCCATAAAAATTGGAGGCAAAACTCCGTCTGCCGATATGGCTTGATATGACTTCCCATTTTTCGGTTTTCAGCAGTTTCGTCCTGTGCCCCACACGCTTCCGTGCACTTACGGTTTCATTGAGGCCCGCAAGTCTGGCGATTTCCTTTATGCATGCATTGTATTGATGCACAGATACAAAATTGGGAAACTGATTGCTATTCTCTGTGATTATATTCTGAACAATCGGGTGCAGCGGTATCGTTATTTCCTTTTTTGTTTTCTGCTGCACAAAATTGAGGCATTTTTTGCTGTTTATATCTCTGAGTTTATCCGTTGTGAACTTCATGAAGTCTGACACCCTCTGCCCTGTATAGCAACTGATCATCAGCCAGTCCTTCGCATCCTGGAGGCGGCTGGGTACGTTGGTGTATTTTATCTTCAGGATTTCGGATTCGCTTAAAGTGATAATTTCCTTATTTTGACGCTCCCTGCGTACTTCAAGTTCCCTTACACTGGTGTGAATTCCCTTCCTTTCAGCAAAGTTTAATATCGTCTTTACAAAATGAATCGTTCTGTAAAGTGTATTTTCACTATAATCTTCTTCCTTTCCGAAAACCAGGAAATTTCTGATGAACTCCGAATTAATCTGTTTTATGTACAACCTTTCTACTGTGTGACCTTCGAATTTCTGGACCAGATTAAAAAATACTTTATACCTTTTGTAAGTGGACTCCGAAATCAGTTCTTTTTTTGTATGGATATACAGCTCCATAAAATAAAGCAAAGTCATTTCCGGACTGATGCTGTGATGTGACTGACAGATGTTTTTTACCGTCTGTACCAACAACCGTGAACTTATCGTTCTCTTTTTGCTGAGACACTCTCCGTAAAATTCTTTCAGTTCTATTTTCAGCTTATTAATTCTGTTGTTCAGTTCCTTGTGTTTTTTAATATAAATATTTTTAGGGCGCTGTTTCTCTATATCCCACTCTGATTCTGAAATTCGCAACGGCGTAGGGACAAGAAAGCTGTTATTATTTAATTCATCGGTAAACTCTAGATTGATTTTTCTTGTATTTCCACTGTTTGATAGAAAAAACTTGAACGTCATATATGATAATTTAAAGAATTAATTATCAGCGAATTTAGAAAAAAAAAACTAGTCCTACTTAGACCACTATTGAATTTAAACTACTGATTTCCAGTATATAGTTGACGTTTTTTTAACAATAATGCTTTATTAATTATAACTATACTTTTCATAATTAAAAAAAAAGAAAAAAAATTCAATTGCAATCTTTTAATTAACAATGGATTAAAATTTTTGTTGTAATCGATAATTAATTATCTTTGTTATAATAAACGTAGTCTAAGTAGGACTATGTTTTAACGAAACTACCTCAATTATAGCTTTAAAACGTATTAAATACTGACAAAATCCAGACCATGAAAAGACTTGTCCATTTATTTTTTATTACCTTATTGTGCGCAGGTGGGTATGTGTCATATCATACGATTAATTCCCTAAGTACAACTGCAGATTACCATGTGCAGTTCGCAGGTATTGCAGCTGAATACGATACCGGAAATCCCCCCGCTGATACCGACAGCACAGGCCCGGATACGGCAAAGACTGAGACAAACGATGGCAGCACCTCCATAACTTCCCCGCTTCCTCCTGATAAGGAAGTGTATGTTGCCAAGATCGATAATTTCGTCCCGGTCCGTTTCATTATTGCACTGGCGTTCATATTTTACTACGCCAAATCCAAAAAAGGTACAAAAGATTAAATATATAGACAGTATCCTAGTTCAGCCCGGAACTCTTGCTTGTCAATTCTTATACTGAAATAGTCAGCATTCCGTGAGCTTGATTTTTTATCTGGATTTACACCAAGCAGATAAGGAAATTACAGAAGACTTTAACACTAATCATAAATTATTCAAAGTACAGATGAAAATTGATTTTAAAGATTTACACATTGGAAGCCTTATAGAAACCCGCGTTACAGAAAAAGGCATCGATATAGACAGGATCTGCAGTTTTATGAAGCGCGATGAAGAAGATATAAAAAAAATGTACGCTTCCAAAAACCTGGACAGCGATATCATATTAAGATGGAGTAAACTTTTGGAATATGATTTCTTTCGCTTTTTTTCCCAGCATCTTATTTTATATGCTCCACCGTCAAATAGTAATTATAACAGAATAACGTCCACCTCCGCACTGCCTGAATTTCGTAAAAACCTCTATACGACAGAAGTGATAGACTTTATTCTGGACCTTCTGGCCAACAAGGAGAAAACAAAACTGGAGATCATGAAAGAATACAGGATACCCAAATCTACCCTTCACCGGTGGATCGAAAAATACAAAAAATAATGAATATGGTAAATAAAGATCAATCCAAGCAATTGGAAAATACAGGCCCCGATTACAAAAAAATTTATTCCGACATCATAGAGAGAGACTTTCCTGATAAAAAGGAAATGTGCAAAAATATACTCAGCAAAACCGTACTCTCTCAATTGGACGTCATAGAGATCAATACATTGATATTTGGCAATGCTTCAAGGGAAATATCCATAAGCAATCAGAAGCACCGCTCTTATAATAAGCAGACCATACTGCAGATTTTGGAATATCAGCAGAAAAACTGCCTGAACAATACCCAGCTGGCCCAACATTTCAGGTTGAGCAGGAATTCTGTAACGCACTGGAAAAAGAAATTCAAAGTCTGAGTCTGAAGATAAAAACCACGTTAAAATATGATCATTACGAATAAACATAAGGTTATAATAAAAATGAGAATTTTTCAAATCCTTATTGCTCTGATTTTTTGTATAATCGCAGCAGGCTTCGTTTTCAAATCAGCCATCCCGTATGACCTCAGATGGCCTTTATTGGGAATATTGATCGGAATCAGTGTATTGATACTGAAAAAAATGGCAGGTTTAAAAATATTCTATTTTGAAAATAGCGGATTTGTTTTTACTATCAAATATTACCATCCCGCAAAAAAAGGCATTATATTTCCTTTGATTGAATATCCTGTTGACACAGTAAGGACATTTAAGATTGAGCGGTCATTCTTTACCAATACCATTATTATCGATGTGAGCTCCAAAGAAAAATCCCGTCAGATCAGGATAAAAGTTGCTGACATCAATGATGGAGATTATTATAAAATGGCGAACTCTCTTAAATAACAGGTCAGCATTTTTACATTGATGATAAAAATCAAGGACAACTTTTACCGGTGATTTCATTCAATCAATGGTCGATTTTTCGGTTTAAAAACCTGTACTTAAGCTTTGAGGAAGGATTTTCAATCATAACCCGATACAGCAAACCTCCGGTAATGCATCCCGCCAGGCAGATCAAAAGGCTCACGTTGCCCGAAACTTCCATTCCAAGTTGCCCAAGAGCATATTGAATCATATGGATAATTCCTTTATGTGAAAGATAAATGGCATAGGAAAGTCCCGCAATCTGCGCCGTAACATAGGATTTCGACCTGAAAAGAAATGAAGATCCGGAAATAGATGACATCAGAATAATCCCATAACTTACCGCGACAAAAGTAAATCCAAAAATGGACGCTTCCTCAGAAACCTGGTCATTACAGATCCAAAATGAAATCCCAAGCAGAACGATTCCAAGAATGAAAAGTGTATTCCCATGATGATGAACTATATTTTTAAACCGCAGTGAATACTGCATTAAATAACTCACTGTAACCCCCACAGCCAGACCATCCAGGCGTGTATGCGTGGGATAATACATGTTCATATACCATACTTTCCAGAAATCTTCGGTATCCAGAACAGGAACAATAACGTCTTTCCATATGATCAATCTGGCTGTAAGAGAAAATACAATAAGAAAAGCAGCAAAAAAGGCTGTATATCTGAAGACTCTTGCTTTCACAGCAGCCAAAAGCATTAAAGGAAGAAAAAGATAAAACTGCTCCTCGATACATAAAGACCATGCATGCGAAAATGTTCCCCGGTTAATGACATCAAGTCCGTAATTTTGGGTAAAAGTAATAAACTTCCACAAAGAAGACAAAGCTTCTCTTTCCCTGAAAAACGGAAATAAAAAATACAGGGCCAAAGTGAAAAAGTACGGCGGAATGATCCTGAAAAAACGCTTGGTAAAAAATGTTTTTAAACTGATGCTTCCATTTTTTTCAATTTCTTTAAACAGCTGTCCTGATATTAAAAATCCGCTCAACACAAAGAAAAGATCTACTCCCGTCCATCCGAATTTCCCTATGGCATCAATCCAGCCAGGATGTTCAAACGCGCGGTAATGATACATTAAAACCAATAAAATGGCTAAAGCTCGTAAATGATCCAATCCGTAAAGTCTTTCAGAAGAATAATGATCTGCAGGCATCTTTTTTTCTGCAAATCTTGTAAAAAAGATCAGTCTTTTTGTGCGGTCATGACGGATAACCATAATCAGAATGTTAACGGTACAATCTGTTGTCTGAACAGGAAACAAAGCTTTCCGTCACGAATTGGCTTCTTTTTATCAAAAAATGACAGGCTGTACTTCAGGATTTTATATTTTTGAAGACTATGAAATTCGGACCGGAAAACAATCTCAAGCAGAATATCTATTTTCAGCTGCTCTTTTGGACGGCTTTATTTTTATTTGGAACTGCAAGAAATTACGGTGAATATGATGGAGAAATATCTTCGCAGATGATCATTTATAACTTCTGTCACTGGATATTTCAGATCGCGGGCGCCAATTTCATTTATTTCATTCTTATCCGGAATTTTTTTGACCGGAAAAATTATCTCAGATTTTCGCTGTATCTTATTTTCAGCCTGTATATCATTTCGGTGGCCAACAGGATATTCCTTGTATACCTTGCAGAACCTTTTTTCATCAGCCTTCCTAAAGACAGCTTCTACAGTATTTTTACAGATATGGGTTATCTTTGGAATCACTATACTTTTACAATCATCAGTGGGGCTTTTATTTTTATCTCGGTGATGTTTGTCATCCGGTATAAAGAGGAAAAAGAAAACACGGCAAAACTGCAGAAAGAAAAAGCCGAGCTTGAATTAAAGTCCCTGAAATCCCAGCTTAACCCCCACTTTCTGTTCAATACTTTGAACAATATTTATTCCCTTTCACTCAGCAATTCCGGGAAAACCTCCGAATCCATCAGCCGGCTCTCGGATATTTTGGATTACATCCTATACAAAGGTCCTGAAAATGAGGTTTCCCTATCTGAAGAACTCGCTGTAATTGATCATTATATCGCACTGGAAAGCCTAAGATACCGTGAAGGAAGATTGAAGATCGACAGAACAGCCGTCTTACATTCCCCCGCTTCCATTCCCCCGCTGCTTTACCTTACACTGGTGGAAAATGCTTTTAAACACGGGGCCGGAAAGACTTCGGGCCGGACCGGGATAAAAATTGATGTTTCCACAGATGAATCATATTCAGTGTTCAGGATTGAAAATACATTTGAAGATGATGAAAATAGTGATCCCGGAGGAATTGGGCTGAAAAATATAGACAGACAGCTCCGGCTTCGGTACCAGGATGATTTTATATTCAAAGTTTCAAAAGAAAACAATATTTTTAAAGTCGAAATAAAAACACCGACAACCTTATGATCAACTGTATCATTGTAGATGACGAACCTCTGGCAGCAGCTCTGCTGGAAAAACATATTTCCAGGATCGGGCATTTAAAACTGGCCGGAAAAGCTGAAAATGCAATGAATGCCTATCAACTTCTGCAGACAAAATCTGTAGACCTTATGTTCCTGGATATCCGGATGCCTCATTTAACCGGAATTGATTTTCTGAGGTCACTTCCACAGAAACCGCCGACTATTTTTACAACAGCCTACCGGGATTTTGCCATAGAAGGTTTTGAGCTCGAAGCCGTGGATTATCTTCTGAAGCCCATTACTTTTGAACGGTTTTTCAAATCTGTGGAGCGGGTTCTAAGAAACAGGACTGATTCAAAAAATGGGAAGACTTTATCATCATCAAAACGGAAGGAATGAACCGCAAGGTCTTCATTCAGGAAATTGTTTATTTTGAAAGCCGGGGAAATGATGTCAAAATGGTTTTAGCCAGCAGTGAAAGCATTATATCAAAGAGTACAATAACAGACGTGGAAGCCCTTCTGTCAGGGAAAAATTTTGTAAGGATCCACCGTTCATTTATAATCAACGCTCAATTTGTCACCGCTTTTAACAGCAATGAAGTCCTGTTGGGTATTCATCATATTCCTGTAGGCAGAAGCTATAAAAATGAGTTTAATGCTTTTGTAACAAGGATTTCCAAAGGCTCTGTGAATTGATTCGTTATTATCAAGCAAAAAATAAACTTTATCTCTCATAACCTTTAAAACTTAATTGGTTTATCTTTGAGTAAACTGAAAAGCAAATAACAGGCTTTTTGAAATTTATTTAATTGATAAACCTTAAAACATGAACAACACATTCATTATTCGTTTATTTTCAATCATATTATGCTGTTCGATTGGGACGCTATTTTTCTCCCAATCAAAAGCCTATACACCCGTTTCAAAGGAACTCTACGACACCATAATGAAGAAAGACAGCATTCTCTTTGGAGCAGCCAATTCAGGAAATATCGATAAACTGAAGACTTTCTTTACTGAGGATCTGGAGTTCTTCCATGACGTTGGCGGTCTGGCAAACTATCAGGAAACTGTTGACAATTTCAGCAGAGTTGCTAAAAATTACTCCTATACCCGAAGAGTTTTAGTTCCTGAATCTGTCGAAGTATATCCTATTAAAGATTATGGAGCTGTACAAACCGGGATACATCAATTTTGCCGACTGGAAAACGGCTCTCTGATCAATTGCGGAACATTTAAGTTTGTTCACGTCTGGAAAAAGACTCCTGATGGATGGAAAATTTCAAGAGTGGTGAGCTACGGACATTAATTGTATAGTCTGGAAATTTTTAATTCAAAAGATTTAGTGTCTGTGAATTAACACCTTACATCAATAAAAAAACATATTAAATCAACTTAACATGTTTGGACATTCAACAGATATACTCTGCAAAACATCTGCAAATAGATATTTTGCAAACCATACGACATGCAACGTTATGCATAATATCAGCAGGGCCTCCATTACAGATATTAAAAAAAAGTATTACTTTTGCCTGAAGTAATAAAATTGTTTGAAAACTTTTTATTAGTAATTTTAAGACACAAATTTATAAAACATTAAAATCCCTCCACATGAGAAAAATAATTCTACTCATTACATGCATGTTCGGCATTTCAGTTTTCTCGCAGATCAAAGTGCTAAAAAATGAAAGCTTGGTGGAAATTGGCAAAGATAATTCCGTAGGTTTATATAAAAAAGAGGACAAATTTACCATCAACTACCAGGATCTTAATACAAGTAACCTGAATACCATCAGGTCTTTTTCATTCCAGAATCTGGACAGCGACGTATCCGGTCTGTATCAACTGATCATGGACGGCTTTATATCTCCTCCGGACGAAAATATACTTCTGGAGCTTCCTAATGATATCATTGAACTTCATTACGAGAAAAATTACGGCCAGCCCACTGTACAGTTTATCCAGTATATCAATAAAAACCGCAAGTATGTTGGTAAATCACAGTTTTTAACCAGAAAACAAGTAGATAAAATATTTGGAAAAATGAACGGAAAAGCCGCGATGTATGAAAAGCCGGCTACCATGCACCAGATCAATGGTGCAAAATCTTCCTCAAATCAGGCATCCACTGCTGCCCCAGCCTCAAACAGCAGCAGTAAAAACAAGAAACCCAGAAAATAATCATATTATTTTTCAATATTACTGAACTCATTCATCCGGATGAGTTTTTTATTTTTTACTTTTGCAGAAAGACTTACTTATTATGCCGCTTCAGATAATCAATTTAACCAAAAAATTTGGCGAACAGACCGCACTAGACAACATCAATATTTCTATTGATAAAAATGAGATCATTGGTCTTTTGGGTCCGAACGGAGCCGGAAAATCCACACTGATGAAATCTATTGTCGGGGCACTGAAAATTGATCAGGGCGAAATCATCTTTAACGGAATGAATATCTCCGAAAACGAGATCGAAAGCAAGAAAAAAATAGGTTTTCTTCCCGAAAACAATCCGCTGTATCTGGAAATGTATGTCAGAGAATACCTCCAGTTTGTGGCCAATATCCATCAGATTTCCTCAGCCAGGGTAGATGAGGTGATCGGGCTGGTAGGAATTACTCCTGAGAAATCAAAAAAAATCGGACAGCTGTCTAAAGGATACAAACAGAGAGTCGGGCTGGCACAGGCCATTATTCACCAGCCGGATCTGCTGATCCTGGATGAGCCTACCAATGGGCTGGATCCTAACCAGATCATTGAGATAAGAAATGTAGTGAAAGAGATCGGGCAACAGAAAACAGTACTTCTGTCTACCCACATTATGCAGGAAGTGGAAGCACTTTGCTCACGGGTCATCCTGATCCACAAAGGAAACATTCTTCAGGACTGCCCTATCGATGAATTTAAAGGCAGATTCAACAGCCTGGAAGAAGCTTTTGCAAGTTACACGGCTGTTTCTTAATTATTCATGGAAATACACATCACTCACGGACAGGGCATTATCAAAGCTCTGTACGATGGTTTTGCCAGCTGCTTAATCATCAGGCGACCTGTGGCCGTCAACTGGCCGGACTCGCGTGGAAGTGTGGGTGAATACTATGCCGTGTCTGAACTTTCTGAACAGGAAAAAATAAGGTTGACTGACGACCTTAACCGCTCGCTCACCGACGGAACAGAAGCTGAAATCATAGCGGGCATTGAGGATTTTCTCAAGCTTTTTGAAAATGGTACCTACCAAGTCAATCTGGGTACAATATCGTCCGCCAATTCCAGTTTTTATATGAGCAGAACTCCACCTGCTGATCAAAATACGGATCAACAAAAATTTTCCGGCTGGTTCTACCCTTTTGATGATTTTAATTATCTGTATACGCTGGAAAGTAAAAGTATTGATCCTGCAAGAACAGAATTCTACATCGATCTTATCAGAAAAGGAGCCCGCCCTAAGCCGATCATATTTTACAGTCTTTACCATCTGGATCCGATGTTGAGCTCTGCTTTTGTATTAGACGGGCATCACAAAATTGAAGCTTATACCAGGCTGAAAATGGATATCCCAGCCGTTTTTATTGTAAAAGACAATAATGACTACAGTTCTGCCTCGGAAATCATGCACGGAGCCCACTATCTGCTTCAGGATATTGAGTTTGAACATCTTTTTCAGAACAATGACGAAAATCTGCAGCATATCAATTTCCTTAATGATAAAGTGCTGACCAATGCCCTGGATAAAATACTGAGAGAATCGGAAAGAATTGACATCCCGGTTATTGAAGTTCTGATCAGACATCATCAATCCGGACTGCCGGAAGACAGGATATGGCTCAACAAACGTCTTGAGTCTTTAGCAGAAAATGTACACCTCAGCTTTTTTAATTTCAGAAAAGGGCTGAACGTCTATTTCCCCAAATACATTGAAGATTATAAATCCAATACCTGGTTTCTGAAAACTCTCAGAAATACAATGGAACTGAATACATGGATCAATGAGACGGTTTTAAGATAAGCATCAAATGGCTTCATTTTTGATTGGGTTACAATCTAACCAATACTCTATACGACCATGATTAAAAAGATTTTATTAGGAGCCTTTTGTACGGCTCAGTTTTCTTTAGCCTACGCGATCGAAAAACCGGCTTTAATGCTGAATACCGTTCATGTTTCTAACGATATACAGCCTTTCCAGAAGGTCCCGAAAACAGTGATCATCAAAACGAAAAAATTCAAAATCAGGATCGATAAACAGCCTAACGGAAAATATCTTTACCAGTCATGGGCTGCCAATGCCAGAATCACTTCAAAGCCAAGTATGATCATCAGTGATGGTGAGCTGATCCCGGACGGTTCGGGAGGCAATTATTACTTCAACTTTGTCAATGAAGGTCACACTTATCAGGTATGGAGAAATTACCTTACCGATTCTGCTTCCAAAGCTCCTTACACTTTAACGGTAAATGACGAAAATGATCATGAAATTGTACGTCAGGATGCCTATGTAGTGAAGCAATAATATATTTCTGTAATTTATCCGAAGCTCAGCTAAATCGTATGGTTAAATAACTGTTCGCAGAATTCCTATGCCTATACGAGATCATCAATTTAAAAATATCATATCCTGATTGAAATATCGTAGTTTTACTACAAATTTTTAACTTTATAGACTATTTGTTTTTCAGGGGATAAAATATTTCTATATTTAATGAAATAATGGTAATGAAAAAAAATAGTTCGAATTCAGAAAAAATCTCGGAGAACGATATTGTGGGCATTAACCGTGTTGTAAAGCTTGATATCGTTATAGACGGCCACATTATCAAACATTTTAAACATTTCCGGTTGCTGCAGAGTGCACAGAAGCACCACGATTTTGAGCTGACTCTGGCCCATGATTCTGTGGGGAAAACTCAGAATCATAATCTTTCGGAGACTCAAAAGTTTTTAGGACAGCGTTTAACGGTAACATTCAGGTATAAGGATTCGGAAAATGAAAGCCCGGAGAGAAGTTTTGTAGGGATTATTACGAAGGTAGCCTTCAGCCAGGATAAGATGAGTCTCGGGAATATTATTTTGAAGGGTAAAAGCCCTACCATCCTGATGGATTCTGCTCCCCATACCCAAAGTTTCGGAGGAGACCAGTCCGTGAATACAGGAATCATTGCCGAACGCGTCATCAAAGAGACTTTGGGTTCCGGCAAATTTGACTTTAAAGTAGACAGCCGCAATAAAAGTTATATTAATTACAGTGCCCAGTATAACGAAACCCATTACAATTATCTGGCACGAATTGCTGAAGCGTATGGAGAACAGTTCTATTATGACGGATATGTTCTGCGGTTCGGAAGCCTTCCCCCGGCAGAAAAGCCTATACAGCTTATTTACGGAAGCAACGTAACCAATATACAGGTTGAAATGAATGCAGTGCATACCAAACCTCAGTTTTTTGGATATGACAGCGTCAATCATGCTAAGATGTTGAGTGCCTCTGCAAGTGTTAAGCATTTGGGAGAATTAGCTTCAAAAGCTTACCAGATGAATGACAATATCTTTACGAGCCAGTCTCTGACCCCCGCCCCCATCAATGCCAATATTTCAATAGATGTGGACGAATCCCAGAAAAGCGCAGCCGGAAATGCAGCAGTACAGGTATTGACTGTTTCCGGTGATACTACCGTTCCTTTTCTATACCCGGGATGTACTGCGGATATTCAGATGAGAAAGCCTGATACGAACGAAACATCACACTTTACAAAATTAATGATCACGGAGGCTTGCCATGAAGTGGATGCAAGAGGTTATTATACAGGTTCGTTTGAAGCCATAGCTGAAGGAACCGGCTTTATGCCAAAGCATGATTTTAAAATGCCCAATGCGGAACCTCAGATCGCCACAGTTGTTTCCAACACCGACCCTCTGAATCAGGGACGCGTACAGGTGCAGTTTGACTGGCAGCAGAACAATACCACCCACTTCATCCGTATGATGAGTCCCGATGCCGGAGGTACGGATCAGATCTCTCAGAACAGAGGATTTGTGGCGGTTCCCGAAGTTGGCGACCAGGTTATGGTTGGTTTTGAATACCATCATCCCGATTTTCCTTTCGCTATGGGAGGAATGTTTCATGGCAAAGTAGGTTTAGGCGGAGGAATAGACAATCATATTAAATCCATCCAGACCCGGAGCGGAAATAAAGTGATCTTCAATGACACGGAAGGAAGCATCTTTATTGAGGATCCGAGCGGCAATTCTTATTTTATGGATGGCAAAGGCAATATTACCGTAAGCGCACCAAAAAACATGATCTTCAATGCCGGAGAAAACATGATGATCAATGTGGGCCAGAACATGAGCACCACAGTAGGGGCCGACCAAAGCAATATAGTCGGCATGAACAAAACAGAATCGGTTACCATGAATGACACGCAAAGCGTAGGAGCTATGAAAATAACATCCGTTATTGGTGATGCAAGTATGATGATCACCGGAAAGCTGACAGAAATTATAGACGGGGATGTACACAGTGAGACGAAGAAAGAAAGAAATGAGGTAAGTGAAGGGAAAATCGTAACGCAAAGTACCGGAACCAATGAACAGCATTCCGATAAAACAGTAAAGAATAACAGCTCAGAGAAAAGTAATAATTTTTAAATCATTACACGATGAGCAGAACAAGGATTGTAAAAGGGAATATCACCAAAGTTATCGGGGGAGATTATAAAAGATACTCGAAAGACGAGATTGAAAACACCGGAAGCAAGGTTATTCAGATAGGGAAAGAAGGCGGAGTGATTTATGGGGATCCGGAAAAATTTGTTTCACAGATTATTGAAAGTGAATATAAGCTGGAAAGCACTTATGTTCATGACCATATTAAAGGGGTGGCATCAGAAATGATTTCAAAATTTAATGGAGACAACACGGGAATTATATACAAGCTCTATAAAGATATTGCTGACGGTAAAATTACAAATCCGCCTATTATTGTAGCTAAAAACGGAAAATCTTCCAACGCTTTTTATGATGAGGAGAGTAAGAGTATTCTTATCTGGGACGTGCTTCTGCTGGATATTGAAAAAAATAATGATAGAAAAATAAAATTAATCGGGGCACTTGCCAAAGCATATGGGGAATATATCAACACTATTTTAAAAGAAAGTGCAATCCCAAAAGATGATTTGGAAACCTATGATTATGATCTTTTTAAGTTTGATGCACCGGGAGAATCTACTGTAACAATTGCGAAACTGGAATCTCCTTTATACAAAGGGAATCTGGATATCAGCTTTCCAGAACAAGAGACCGAAACCCCGCCTCCTTCCGACAAACAGTATTTTGGAGAAAGAGAGAAAGAAAGAGGAGGTCCGAATGCCGGAAATTCTGATGAATATTATAATGAAGAGGCTGCCCCGGACAGCAGCCCAGAAGGGGGACCGGGAGACCCGCCGTTCAATATCGGGTTGAAATTCAGTTTTAGTTTGGGAGGTGGATTCTCAGCAAGTTTATACGCCGGAATTTCCAAACAAATTAAAATGAATAATTTCGGCATTATGCCAAGCTTTAACGCTGCTTTAACCTACTATGGATATGGAACTCCGGGCACTTCTCCGATGAGCCGGAATTTAGTTACATTAAGTGGAACGCCTGCGATTACATTAGGCTATAAAACAGGAAACGAGCTGAACATGAATCTGTTTAACAGTTTCTCAGGATCTGGTGTTAATAACCCTTACGAATATGCCTTTACTTTAGGATCAACCGGGATTTTAAGCTCTGGAAAAGTGACTCATAATTATGACAAAAACGGAATCAGAGTAAAAGATCAGTATAACTCACGGGATAGGACCAACCGGCATCAGATTTTAGGAGGAGCTTCTATAAAAATAGGTAATTTTATGATTTCTTCTTATAATGATATTTATAAGCCCCCTTTATTTTTTGGAATGGATTCCGACCAGTATTGGTCCGCAGGAGTAAATATGCAGGCTAAGATTACTGATAAGATCAATATGGCCTATGCTTTTGATTTATATTACGGAAAATCTAATAATGAGCAGCCTTATAATCATGATAAATTAATTGACGGACAGAATTATGACACCCAAACCCTGTTTGATGTATTACTAAACAGAGGGCAAGAAACATTTTCTTTTACAGATGCCAACGGAAACCTGAACAGGAAAACGCGGTTTGGATATGGCACTTTCTGGCCTTCCAATAATATGCACAATGCTATAGACTTCCCAAGTGAACCCAAAAAACCAAAAGAGCCTGTTGAAAGTAAATACAATGACCGTAAAAAGTATGATGAAGCCAGAATTAAATATGAAAAAGAGGTTGAGACCTATAATAGGGATATGGTAGATTATAAAATAAGTCTAAGGTTAAAGCCTAATTCTACTTTTCATCATCTATTTGTAACCTACAAGGAAGGGTCCAGAAAACCTGATTTTGAAAGACTGAAGAAATATCTGGAAGCAGATATACCCCAAAAGGAATCGCAGGAATTTTATAAGTTAGAGTATCAAAATGAGAATAAAAAAATTGAAAACGATAATAAATAAAATAGTTATTCTAATTCTTATTATATTTTGTTTTGAAAGCTGTAGCAGCCAAAATAGAAAACAACAGTATAAAGAGAAAAGAAACCTGGCTTTTAAAGAATATATGACCGCTCAAAAAATTCCATTTAAAGAATTAAATGACAGTATTTTCAGTGCTCATTATGGTGATTTTTTGAATTACGAGAAAAAAATAAAGCTGGAATCTAATCCTTATCTGAAAATAAATAAAGTGTATGTTCATTACAGAACTCCTGCCTCGGTAGAGTTTATCATCTATTCAGATAAAGAAACATTCTGTATCAGTACTTCGGATTTGGATATAGACGGCAAAGTATTAAGTTTCCCGGAAAATGGGATAATAAAAGTATTACAACCAATTACAGTCGAAGATTTTGGAGATTTTGAGGTAACCGGTAATATTATTAAAACAAGAAAAAGACATACAACACCTTTTAACCAATGGTATGATTATGTAAGCGGCACCATAAAAAATGACACCATCTATTTTACAGAGAAATTCATAGGAAAAGAAAAAACATTTGAGAAAAAAACATTTGCTAAAACAAAAAAAACCGATTTTAAAGAAGTATACCAACCTGGTTTAAAAACAAGAAAATACACCAATGGAGCCGGCCTTATTTCCTATGAAGTTACAGGCGAGTTTAATGTAGAAAAATAATTCATTGTTATAAAATCAGTCTTATATTGAATCCTAATCAGATTTTTATTTATTTCCGAAATTTATTTTGACAGCAAGCCTCATTTGAAGAAAGAAAAAAACAGTAAATAATTATTAAAACAAAAAATGAACAAAGTCACCAATCAAATAAAATATTTTTCAAAACTATCTGCGGTATTTCTCGGCAGTTTACTGAAGATTTATGGAATAGGAATTCTTTCCACAGTGATTACGTTTGTGCTGGGAATTTATATTTTATCTAATAGCTTCGGAAGTTCTTTGGGACATAGTGGCGCTTACATGTTCATCGTTGCTGCGGTAACTGTGAAGCCCGTTTCATCCGTCATTTTCTTTTTGCTGATGATTGCCGCTCCGTTTCTGATTGGTGTTTTTTCCACGAAATATGCTATGGCCAATGTTATCAGCAGACTGGTGCAGGATCATTCGGAAACTCTTTTGGTTCCCGCAATTGATAAGATCATGAACAAATTCAAAAGCGGACAGCCCACTGTTATCAGGAACAGCGCAGATTATGCAATGGTTAAAATCAAGCTGTTGAATGAATTTAAAAACAGCTCGGAGAATAAAATATTAAAACGTATTTTAACTTATGCCTTAAAAAAACTGAGCTTTGATGAATTGGATTTGAAGAATGAAAATGCCAGTTTTTATGATATCGTTAAAACCAAACTAATTGAAAAACTTCACGAGCTGGCGGAGCCTTCTGCCATGATTTTTTATATCTACATAGGTTTGCAGTGGTTGAGTTTGGGATTAATGTACTTTTTAAAAATATAAAGATTTTATAAACGCTCCTCTGAAATTTAACAAAAAAAATTCTGCAAGTAATTTAATCTTCGGAATAATAAATATGAAAGATTCTGCCACAAAAGAATATATAAAATTAAAAACAGAAGACCTTCTTGATCTGGAAGCTCTCTGTGCTGAGTATGGCATGACGGCAGAAGAACTGGTGGACTTCCATAACAGGCATTGCAGCATCTCAGAATTACTAAGTGCTTCACTGCCTAAGTACGTGGAATACATTTATATTCCTTCGGATAAATTTAAGGCCAGAGACAACAGGCTTCTGAAAAGCACTGTACTGGAAATACCGGCAGGATCCAGCGACAAAGTATACGGTGTGATCATCAGATTTCTGCCAAAAAATCTACAGATCCATTATAAAACAAACATAAGGAGAACTCCTGCGTGCATTGAACTGAGCAAAGAAAAAACCTACGTAAACAATCAGGGAATTGATAAAATAATAGAACAGCTGTTTGAAAAAGCAGAGCAGGTTTTATATCCGCTGCAAATAGATGCCGGCAGCAATGGCTCCATGCAAAGAATCCTGAATAAGGAAGACATCTCCCAGCGCTGGAAGACCGAATGCTTTCCAAAACTGAAAGAATACTACCAGTCGGAAACTACGGACCGCATATTAGAACAATTAGATCAGGCATATGCTGATATTGATTTAAAGAAAGACCTGTTCAACAGAAATATATTTTACAAGCTTTTTTTTCTACCTGTTTATAAAGGGTACCCGAAATTTTTCAGCAAGGATTTTTTGCAGATTTACTTTTCAGGCCTGTCCAGGGATGCCCGGTATGAGATAGAATATTCATTAAACAAAGAATATACAAGAGGAAATAAAATAGTATTAAGAATAACAGGAACCGAAGAAGAAGATGCATTCAACAGGAACAAACCTAAAGGTAAGGTCGATCTCCTGTATAAGTTTGAGCGGGAAACCAGAGAAATATTTTCAATCAGCGGCACACTCTCAACTTTTGATAAGGGCAAAGAATATGAGATTGATTTTCAGGTTTATGAACAGATAAAAAATCAGTCAGTTTTAAAACACCAAAAGAACACGAAATGAGCGAAAAACATTTAGTCTGCCAAGGTGCTGCCTGTAGGTGTAACTTCGGCACAGCTCCGGATAAGCTTCAGGTAAAGACACAAAGTAAGCGCTACATCAATGATAATTCCGGCAGTAAAAAACTGATGGCTACCCATATGGATATTGGCAAAACTTTCGAGAAAAACACTTTCGGAAGCTGCTCCAAAATGAATAATAATCCATGCCAGGTTACTGTGACGCAATGGAGCGGTTTCTATGACAAAATAACGCTACAGGACAATAACGGCAAAGCCTTACTGGAAGACAGCAAAGCAACCTGCCCCATTGGAAGTCCTGACTGCATTACCATCATCAATCACGGGCAGACAGCTGAAGCTACCGCACAAAATGTGAACAATGCAGATGAAGAAGTTCTGGCCGAACTCCTACCCTTTGTAAATATAAAACGCGGAACAAAAAAATATATTCCCATCAATAAATAAAGTCCTATGGATAACAAGACACCCTTACACATATACGTTGAATCCAAAACCGGACAGAAATTTCACAAAGATATTGGCTGGCTGGAATTGAAAAAAGCGGAAAGTTTCAACGTTTACATCAAAGAATATAAAGACCGGAAGGATGTTTTGGACCAACAGCTAAAAAAAGATCTGGACAAAGCTAATAATGATTATACAACAAAAAGTAATGCCGTAGAAAAAGAGGCACAGCAAAGCTATGCCTTCCTCTCTCAAAATCATGAAGATTACAAAGCCGGTAAAGTAAAAGAAGAGACTTACGATGCCAACGTGAAAAAACGTGAAGAAGGAATGGCAGCCCGGAAGAAGAAATATACTGAACTCGGCAATGCCCACAACAAAAATATTGAAGGCATCAACAAGCAGTATAAAACTGATCTTAAAGCTATTCAGGACGATTACAAATCGGTCCGCTGGGTACATCAGCTTGTAGGTGACAGACGGCCGGAACTTACCGCAGAAAGCTTTAATGAAGCCATGAAAATGGGTACATCCGCCTTTAATTTTTCCTTTAGCGAATTTTTGGAAGGCGGCGGCGCAGTATATCTTGAACCTTTTTGGGAAGGTACAAAACCTCAGGGAAAATATCCACACGGTATCCTTATTAACGCGAAAGGTCAGCATCCCGATGTTATTACCGCAGAATGGACCGATGCAGACAACCATAAAGTATCAAAAACTTTAAAATTCGGCTCCTCCGTCTATCTGAATATTTACACCGACGCTTTATACGGAAACAATATAAAAGTACAGCTGAAAGATAAAGATAAAGTGATCAGAATTATCACTTTAGGAATGACCGACGCGGATGATAAGCTTTTTGCTGCGGAATATCTCAATAACAATACAGAGGAAAGAACGGAAGAGGATATCTCTAAACAGGAAGAATTTTTTGAGCGGCCTGTTTCTGTACACCAGGAAAAAACAGTTCCTTCTAAAGCTAAAACAGGATATCTTGTTGAAGATGATGGCAATAAACATGACGGTAATGCCACAGGAAAGCCCAATGTACAAAAATCTAAATTTGCGGTATTTATAGATCCTTTATGGCAGACCATGGGCGGAGATTATCTGGAAATTTATCCTGTAGTACACCATAATCGTATTCCCGGTGGAAAAAAAATTCTCCAGGACTGTATTTTAAAAATTGACAGTAATGCGGCAGACGAAATAAAGGTAAATGAGTCCAATTCAAATCAGGTAGTTGTTCTCAGCCAGGTAGAAACCAATCTGCAACACTTTAATCCTTGTGGTTATGATACCATCACTGCCCTTTTAGAGACTACGGAATATCCGATATTTAGAAGAAAAATATCGGAGATTGACAGTGAATTGCTGTTGGAAATCATCTCCAGCGATAAAACAAAGAATCTATTCATTTATCTGCCGGATCTTGATACCAAAGAATGTACTTACAACAATACTATAGAATACCATACAGGTAAAGTAATTTCTCTTAAAGATCCCGAAACACATTATAGGAATCTGAAAAAAAACACTGAAGATATTTCTTTTGATGTAAGTTATCCCAGGCCTACTACACCTCAGCTGATTGATTATGCCTGGTTACCCAATGCCAAGCCCATACGGTATGGACTACAGTTTATTACCTGCCGTTTTCAGCATCCGCTTGTCATAAATGTATATCCTGAATTGGAATACAATTTCAACGCTCATATTGGTGTGGATGAAGATAAATATTTATATGTCATCCAGTCTAAAAATTATAAGAAGAAAAAGTATAAAGCCCAAAAAGGAAGTGATACAAAAGCTGCAAAAAAAGCTTATAACAAACAACAGAAACAGAAATTTACAGATGATGTAAACAACGAAATTACTTCGGAAAATTTTTTGAAAGAATATGAGTTTTCTATAGAGTTTGAAGCAAAATTTGCAGATGAAAAAAGTTTCAGCATCGAAGGGAGCAATACAAAATTAGAAGAAATTCTAGAAAAAGCTGTTTATATTTATAATATCATAGATTCATATGTTGGCGGATCTAAGATGAAAGAAGCTGAAAACAGCCCTGAAAAGAAAAAACAGTTTGATAAAGATAAGGGGACCAGGGAGAAAAAAAGAAAAAGGGATAAATCCACATTACCTCTTCGTTTTGAAGTATCACCACCTAAATTTACAGGAGGAGTCGCATGGAAATTTGCTCAAAGTATAAAACAACCCAATTTGATAGGAGTTGAATACGAGTTCAAACTTGGAGCTCTTCCATTAGTATCTGTAACTGGAAGATTGGATTTGCTTTTTGCCGCTCAGTTTATTCCATACATTAATGGGGTCGTAAAAATACTGGACGGTGCTGTTGCTACTATAAGCCAGGCTGGTGAAATAATGGAATTTTTTGGAGTAGGTAATATGGAGGCCGATTATTATTTTGATTTTGTCACCACAGCAAACCTGAATATAGATTTTGTAAAAGGTGCCAAATACCATACAATAGATGGTTTTTCCGGATCAGAAATAAGCGTATATTCTGAGGTAGAATTAGGGCTCGAAGCTGGTGGCTATCTTAAAGTAGAATTATTTGATCTGGTAGGAGAAGCCTCTATACACGCAGAGACCAAAGCGAAATTTAAATATACATGGACACCGGAACGCCCAAAATATCTTAAATTTGAGTTTGAAGGTATTGAAGCATTGATTTATGCAAAAATTAAAGTCGAAACCAATGGGGGCGATGATACAGAAGAAAACGGGGATGAAATACCTGATATTTCTGTAGAGAAAAAAAATGAGCAGACCAAAAAATTTGACGATGTAGAAATTTTTAAGCCTTTTGAAATTGATATTAAATTGTTTGACTAAACCATTATTATGATGAAAAAGATCGCATTATTATCCTATTTATTTATATGTATTTTTACTATTTCTTGTGGGCAAAACACCACTAAAAATGACCGAGCAAAGACTATGGAAAACTATCAATACAAAACTACTAAACGAACTATTTATGGAATGGATCTTACAGTACCGGGTCCCTATGAAATCTATATCAATGATATTGTAGCACGGAAAGATTACGGAACAGGCATGCACAACACCTTTATAGAAATTAATCCTTATGTGCTGAAAAGTGGAACATACCAATTCACCCTGAAGCTTCTCCCAATGCCGAGTGAAGCTGCCAAAGGCGGAATACAGCCCAGTACCATAGATTTTTTAAAGGTTGCTGTAAGCAGCTACGAAAAAACAGGTACCAAAGAACAGCCCCAGAGTTATGAAAAGATAAAGTTATATCCGATTACAAAAATAAACAAACCTGTTCCTTTTTATGAAGTAAAAGGTGAATTTACAGTTGACTTGCCATATGAACTTGAAGGATGGAGCAATGGACAAGATCTTTCTAAAATGGATAAAGATGAATTGGAAAAAAAAGTTCTTGCTTTTTATGAAAAAATTAAGAACAGTTTAAACAAGGGAAATGTAGAATTGTTTAATCAGTTTAATTCTCAGAGAACAGCGGAAACCTATATTTTTAATTATACACCACCTCAGGAAATAACAAAGATAGAAGATGAAAATATTAATGATCTAAAGAATTGTAAGGACCGAATGGCTCCTATTGAAGATTATAGTTTGAAAATCTATGGTAATGGTAAGTTAGTAAAGTTAGAAAGAAACTTACGTACAGAACTTTATGGGGTCGAAAAAAACATTGCAGGTATGAATGCTTTAATAAGAAAAGGTAAAGTAAAAGGTTATAAAGAATTTCCTACTCTTATTTACCTTCCGGAAGGCAGCAACGACTTCGTAATCATCCGTAAATAAGATCCTTATTTCTCATAAAATATGGAGTCAATATATTAAAAAAGAACAGGACCGAAAAAGAAAGAAGAAATAAACAGGAAAAATAGATTTAAGTTTTTATGCCAGATTTTAAGGAAAACTGTTATTCACAGCCTGATCCGGTCAGCCCAAACCATCCTGAAATTTCAATTTCACATGACCGTCTTATGAGCCAGACTGCCTCAGCTGCGAACGGAAATTGCTTGTTTCATAGCTTTCCTTTGCTGCATTATAGCCGATATCAAACATCTCTTCCAAACGGTCTTTTCTGCGTTCGAAAGTTCCGTATGAAGAAAGCTTTTGTGAAGAAATAAACCAGTCGCAGTAATCGAATTTCCCCTTCTCTATTCTGTAGGAAAGAAGATCATAAGAGCGGGAAACAATAGCTTTAATTGATTTCAAATCTTTGATATCTATGTTGTGGGGAGGAGAAACAAAAACGCCGATCAGCTTATCACATTCATCTCTGATGATATCTGCCGGAAAATTGTTCAGTACCCCGCCGTCGCAGTACATTTCCTCGCCAATGATGTAAGGCGTTGTAACCCCCGGAATAGAGCATGATGCAATGATGGCATCTACCACTTCAAAGTTTTCGTCAAATATTTTCTGGGTTCCGGAAACAAGCTCGGTTGCTACAATTTTCACTTCCTTCTTCAGGTCCCCCAATTTCATATTGTGAAAAATAGGCTTAAGATAATTCCTGAAAATAACAGAAGAAACCAGTCCCGGCTGGTTGAAAGTAAAATGTTTCCAGTTAAAAAAATAAACTGAATTGAAGAATCCCAGGATCTCATCCGGGGTTTTCCCCACTGCGTAAAGACATCCCACAATAGATCCGGCACTGCAGCATGCCAGAACATCAATGTCCATATTCTTTTCGTTCAGGAACTTTAAGACCCCTGCATGTGCGATTCCTTTTGTTCCGCCTCCTGATAAAACCAGGCCTGTTTTTTCAAAACTCCCCATTACTCAAAATTATAAAAACAATTTCTTTTTTCAGCATTAATTTTTATACTAATACCATTCGTACAGTATTAATTTTTTTTAAGTATAATTTGGTAACAACCTGAATAACTTTTGTCCAGTCTTATAATTTTTCATCTAAACAAAAAAACCACAGAAAAAATCTGTGGTTTACTTTATACTTAGAATTTATACTCTGATTTTTCGATATATTCTTCAAAAATCATTGAAAACTCAGCTGATTATATTTGTCAAACTGTTTGGTTACAGTTGATCCTAGATGTGGATTACTTCACCATAAGCTGCTGCTGCTGCTTCCATGATAGCTTCGGAAACTGTTGGGTGAGGGTGGATCGATTTAATGATCTCATGACCTGTAGTTTCCAGTTTTCTCGCAACTACTGCTTCTGCAACCATATCTGTAACGCCTTCCCCGATCATATGGCATCCTAACCACTCACCGTATTTGGCATCAAAAATAACTTTGATGAAACCGTCCGTATTTCCGTTTGCAGTGGCTTTACCACTTGCAGAAAGAGGGAATTTCCCTACTTTGATCTCATAGCCTTTTTCCTTAGCCTGCTTTTCTGTAAGACCTACAGATGCTACTTCAGGGTGGCAGTATGTACATCCCGGGATATTGCCGTAGTCGATTTTCTCAACATGCATTCCTTTGATTTTTTCAACACAGGTAATTCCTTCAGCAGAAGCAACGTGTGCCAGGGCTTGAGTAGGAATGATATCACCGATTGCATAGTAACCCGGAACTGAAGTTTCATACCATTCGTTCACTAAAACCCTTCCCTTATCAGTCTGGATTCCCACTTCTTCCAATCCTATATTTTCAATATTCGCAGCGATACCCACGGCAGAAAGTAAAATATCAGCTTCAAGGGTAATGTTTCCGTTAGCTGTTTTTACAGTAGCTTTTACGCCTTCTCCACTTGTATCAACGCTTTCTACTGATGCATTGGTCATGATCTCGATACCTGTCTTTTTAAGAGATTTTTCCAAATGTTTGGAAATTTCCTCATCCTCTACAGGAACAATATTAGGCATAAATTCTACAACAGTTACCTTAGTTCCCATTGTATTATAGAAATCGGCAAATTCTACCCCGATAGCACCTGAACCTACAACGATCATAGATTTCGGCTGCTCAGGAAGAGACAATGCCTGTCTGTATCCGATTACTTTTTTACCGTCCTGAGGAAGGTTCGGAAGTTCTCTTGAACGCGCTCCTGTTGCAATTATGATGTTCTCTCCTGCATATTCAGTCACTTTACCGTCTTTATCTGTAACAGAAACTTTTTTACCTTTCTGAACCTTAGCTGTACCAAGAATCACATCGATCTTGTTCTTCTTCATAAGGAATTCAATTCCTTTGCTCATTTTGCCGGCCACGCCACGGCTTCTCTGGATCACGTTTGGAAATTCAAAGCTGGCTTCCACTTTATTCAGACCATAGTCTTCAGCATGGTTGATATAATGAAAAACCTGGGCAGACTTCAGTAAAGCTTTCGTAGGAATACATCCCCAGTTCAGGCAGATACCCCCTAAGTTTTCTTTCTCGATAATTGCAGTTTTGAAACCTAATTGTGCTGCTCTGATCGCAGTAACATAACCGCCAGGACCGCTTCCGATGACAATGATATCGTAGTTCATTATTTTAAAAATTTTATGCGAATTTAAGGAAAAATATTGGATGAAGCACGTTTCTGCAAATTCATCTCTAAGGTATTCCTAAGACGGTTCCTATTACTTTAAACAAAAAAGAGAATACAAAAAGCATTCTCTTTAGTTAAAACTCCGCAAACGGATTTTATTGAATTAAACTATTTCCATTGTATTAAAAAATAGCGTTACATTTTTTTAAGCAGCCTTTTCTGGCTTCGGTATTTTTCATTTAAAGCCTTCAGCTGATCTCTCTTCATTTTTTTTGTGGCAAGCGGATGATTCAAAATCAGTTTTTTTTCCTCATTGTACCTTTTGTCCAGCTCATGCGATTTAGTATTGATCAATTCGCTCTTTGAAGGATGTGGCGGAGCAGGAGGATGTTTCTGGGCATTAACATTCATCGATAAGCCTAACAGCAATACTGTGGATATTAAAAACTTTCTCATGATATTTACTTTTTTAAATGATTTTAAACAATCAGTGATGATCAGTTAAATTCATTAGGTTAAAGTAAATATTACATATATCATACCATAGATATTACCTAAGCTGAAATCTTATCCTGCCTTCCTGTAAAATAAGGCTATTCAACATCAATATTCATCTTCAGAGGCAGGTTTTTAGAAGAATTTCCGACCATAATCCGGTAAGTTCCTTTTTCTACGGTCCACTTCATATTTTCGTCTAAAAAGCGGAGTTCTTTCACTGGAATTTCAATGGTGACCTGCCTGGATTCTCCGGGTTTCAAATAGATTTTCCTGAAACCTTTCAATTCAATAACAGGTCTTGAAACCGATGCCAGTAAATCTTTTACATACAACTGAACCACTTCACTTCCCGGTTTTGATCCGGTGTTTTTAACAACAACCTTTGCTGTAATCGTTTCATTTTCCAAATATTTTGTTTTGTTCAGCTTCAGATCAGAGATCTCAAAACTGGTATAGCTCAACCCAAATCCAAAAGGATAAAGAGGCTCCCCACTCAAATCATAATAGTCATTTCCTCTTCCTGTCGGATGGTGATTGTACGTAAGAGGCAGCTGCCCTTCTTCGGCCGGGAACGTAACCGGAAGCTTTCCTGATGGATTTTCTGACCCGAAAAGAATCTTTGCTACGGCATTTCCACCTTCTTCCCCGGGATACCAGACATCCAGAATAGCTCCTACCCGGTCTTTCCAGTGGGTTGTTTTTATCGCAGATCCGCCTACCAGGACTACAGTAACAGGCTTATTTAATTTTGAAACTTCGTGAATGAACTGTTCCTGATTTCCCGGGAGACTCAGTGAAGAACGGTCCTGAAACTCTCCTTCATGAATTCCTGCGGCAATGATTATATAATCTGCCTTCTGTGCAGCTTTTAAAGCATCATCAAAGTCTTTCTGATAATGGTCGATACCATAATTCCAGATCATCTCAATATTCGCCTCTCCCCTGCTTTCACGGAATTCTACCGTAATATCATATTTTTGGTCCTTCACAAAATCTACTGCTGTTGTTTTGGTTGAATAGCCCAGCTTCTCCCATTGGTCAATAAGCAGTTTTCCGTTCAGATACAGTCTAAAACCATCATTTCCGCGCAGTCCCAATTCGTATTTCCCGTTATCCGGAGCCTTTAACTTTCCCGTCCAGCGGATGCTGTAATTGTCAGGCTGCAGTTTTTCAGGATCAGGAGAATAAAGCGTCCATTTGAAATTAATCTGCTCGTCCTGCCTTTCAAAAACCGGACGGTCCGATAAACTTGTGTTGGAAAAATAATCCCCTGCCAATCCTTTTTTAGTTCCGAAAGATAAAAATTCAGCAGGAACCGTCTTGAAATCCTTCAGATTCCAGTTAATTCCTTTCTCATAAAAAATTTCAATATTTTTATTTTCAGTGATTTTTTTAATTCCCTCCAGGATACTTACTTTATGATTCCCCGGCCCGGAATACCCGCCTAATCTTGCATCAGCAGCATCTGTCCCTATAACGGCTATTTTCCTGACCTCCGGAGAGACCGGTAATGTCCGGTTATTATTCTGCAGCAGAACAAAAGACTCCACGGCCGCTTTTTCAGCCAGTCCTTTATGGTCAATCTTTTTTAATTCTTTTATTTCCTGATCAGACACATAGGGATTTTCAAAAAGTCCCAGCTCAAATTTCGCTCTAAGAACTCTCGCCACGGCATCATCGATCCGGCTTTGTGGAATTCTTCCATCCAGAAACGGAGGAATGAATAGCTGATAATGTTTGTATTCTGTCTGGAATATCACATCCAGGCCCGCATTAATGGCCTGCGCCGAGGCATCAGCATAATCTTTTGCAGTAAAATGCAGCACATTTGCCCCTCCTACTGCACTGGCATCGCTGATGACAAAGCCCCGGAAGTTCCATTCCTGTTTCAGCTTTTCTGTGAGCAGCCAGTGGTTGGCCGTTGAAGGTCTTCCGTCAAGCAGGTTATAAGAAGTCATCACGGATCTGCTTTTTCCTGCTGTAAACGCTTTATGAAAAGGAATGAGGTGTGTTTCTTCCAGGTATCTTCTGCTCCAGTGAATGGGATATGAATCTCTTCCGCCTTCTCCTACGTTGGCCAGAAAATGTTTCGGAGTGGTAATGATTCCCATATCTTCGAATGATCTCACAAACCCGGTTCCCATTACAGATGTTAAAAAAGGATCTTCGCCATAGGTTTCTTCTGTGCGTCCCCACCTGACATCACTGGCCAGGTTGACGACAGGCGTGAGGATCTGCCGGATCCCTCTCAGCCTGGATTCTTTGGCTATTGCAGAGGATACTTCTCTCATCAGGTCCGGATTAAAGGAGGCTGATAAACCGATAGCCTGCGGAAAAGCGGTTGCACCTTCGCGCATTAGCCCGTGTAAGGCTTCATCAAATGGAATAACCGGAATTCCCAATCTGGATTCTTCCATGAAATATTTTTGGATGGCATTGATCTTTTTTGCCAGTTTTTCAGCGTCCTCTCCGGCATTATATTTCAGCATCTGTCCGGCTGCACCGCCACCCTGGTTTCCGGCACTTACCTGAAATCCGAAAATTCCGTGTTTGTACTGGTCTTTGGGAATGTTGTCAAGGTCTCCCGGAATCATAAAACACTGCCAGAACTTTTCTTCCGGAGTCATTCTTTTCAGCAGGTCCTGAACCCTGGCTTCAACAGGCTGTTCTGGATCCTTATACACAGGTTTTCCTTTCTGCGCATGCATACAGGCAGAGCTTAATGACAATGTAATAACCGTCAGTTTAATAAAATTCAGCTTCATTAGTTCGTCATTTGAATTACTGTGGCAAACTTCAGTTTTGTTCTTTCTTCAGGAAGTTGTATTTCCATTGTATTTCCGACCTGTTTCCACTGTATTTTTGAGGCAAGTCCGAGAACTTTCAGTGTTTTGGGTCTAAAGTTTTCAGGAAGTAGAAAAGTGAGGAAAGACGGGGTTTCATAATCTGTTTTATCGTCAATATGAAATACGTTTAGGGTTTTACCATCTTTAGCCTGGGTATAATAAAAATCCCCATAGTGATAGGGCACTGCACTTCTGGTGGCAAATACAGCCGACTGATTTTTCTCCATCCAGCCGGAGATTTCGTTTAATCTCTGATAAACTACGGCATCATAGTCGCCATTGGGCCCCGGAGCTATATTCATCAGGTAATTTCCACCTCTTGAAATAATCTTTATGAGGGTTTCTATGATCTTTTGTGAGGATTTATAGTGATCATTGGGAACATAGGAAAAAGAGTCTCCCATGGTGATACAGCTTTCCCAGGGAACAGAAAGTGCATGTTCGGGAACGGCCTGTTCAGGGGTGACATAATTCTCCCACTTTCCGGGCACGGTACGGTCTACGACAATGATTCCCGGCTGATTTTTTCTGGCCATGGTGCCTATTTTGTCCATATCGATATCCTGCTCTACTTTAATGGTCCTCTGCCATTCTACAGAGGGATCAATGGTGCGGAAAGGGCGTACCCAGCCTCCATCCAGCCACAGAATATCTATTTTTCCGTAATTGGAAGTGATCTCATTCAGTTGGTTGAAGGTCAGTTTTTTGAAATTTTCCCAACGTTCCGGATATTTTTTCGGATCATAGTTTACGTTTCTGTCTTTTGGCGGGAAATACGGCCACCAGTAGTTTTCAGAATGCCAGTCGGGTTTTGAAAAGTATGCCCCGATCCTGAAACCATTTTTTCTGAAGGTGTTAAAGATTTCTTTGGTAACGTCTGCTTTGGGATTTTTTGAAAAAGGTGTTTTCGCGGAGGTAATTTTATAGTCGGATTCTTTGGTATCAAACATGGCAAAGCCGTCATGGTGCTTTGTTGTGAAAACCACATACTTCATCCCTGCTTTTTTTACGGCTTCTGCCCATTTCTGAGGATTAAAATCTACCGGGTTGAAGGTTGTCTGAAGATTCTCGTAATTCTTTACATATTCACTGTAAGATTTTCCGTGTTCAGGCTTTCTCTGTGTCCAGGATTCATCTTCGGGACAAAGGCTCCAGCTTTCTACAATTCCCCATTGGCTGTAAGTTCCCCAATGCATGAACAGTCCGAATTTGAGATCCTGCCACTGTTCAAGGTTCTGAACAACAAGCGGATCATCCGGTTTTTGATAACCTGCAGAGACATTATGCGCCTGTGAAAAGAAGGCAGAAGATATCAGAAAAGTTGACAGGAAAAGGGTTTTCGGTTTCTGTTTAAGGAGCATAAAGGATTAGTTTTTGCTAATTTAATCATCCTTTTTTTAATCGGCAAACCTTAATTTCCAGGGAGATCAGTCACATCGTATATTTCTTTGTTTTTACTTCAATTCCGGAGCCTTCCGCCAGCATTACAGAAACAGGTTTCTGACCGTTCAGGAATGCAAATTCTTTTCCATAAAGGGCATTAAATTCAATATCAAACTGGTACTCTTTAATATGATAGTAGTCCCATTTGGGGTGGCAGACTTCATATTCCGAGGTTCTATTTTCTCTTTTGGTAAACCCGAAATAATGTTCTGTAATAAATTCAAATTCTGAACCGTTTTCCATTGGCTGCGCATCGTTTCCGGCTGTAATCTGTAGAGAATGCCAGCTTTTGTCTTTCCAGGAGTATTTAACCGTCAGTTCGTCACCATTCACCCGGATTTCGTTGTTCATGGGCATTGTTTTATAATTTTCTCTATAAAATAAGTTGGCCACAAAGCTGAGCGCATATTTGGGAACGATCTCTTTGATGAAAACCACCCCTCTTTTCCAGAGATCTTTCTCTTTCTTTTTAACGTAAAACCTAAGATTTACCTCTTCAAAATTCCGGTGAAAAGGAATTGAAAAACCCAGCAGCCTGGTATTTAAAAACATAAATCCTACAAGGCTTACATAGCATTTTCCGTGGTAGAAATCGATCTCGGTGCCTTCGGGGAGGTATTTCATTAAGATTTCAGGGTTTATTTCGTAGTTTATTATTGCTAATTTTCGCCATTCGGCTTTCAGGAAGTTCATTTTTGTGTTTTTTGAGGTTGGAGATTGGGATCGGATTTCCCAGTTATGTGGTAATGGAATATGGGTTGATTGATTCTGCAGTTTTCTTAATTAATTCGTTTCTGTCAAGTAAGAAGCTTCTCATATAGTTTTTAAGGAAAATATGATTAAAAAATCTTCCTGCTATTCCAAACGGAGACTCAAATTCAAAGATATCGATCATGAGCCAGATCAAAAACTTTATATAAATCTGCTTTGACAGGGGTTTCTAAATAAATTGTAGCCATTTTTTAAGTTTCAATTTTAAAAGGTCTGCTTTTTGTCCAGTTCCAGCAATACATTATCAATTCTTTCTGCAAGTTCGGGCAGTTTAATTGTGGGTACAGCAGGAAAAAGGTGATGCTCCATATGATAAAACATGCTGAATGTAAGTTTATTTTTCCATGATCCCCGCTGTGTTCTTGCGATACCAGGATTTTCATTGGTATCGTGATGAACAGTCCATACCGCAAAGAATGCCATTAAAAATTCTCCGGAAAACATGATCAGCATATGATAGATAAGGAAATGAATCTGGAAATAGAACACTGTAAAAGCAAAAGCAGCAATCGAAATGATTTCTATAAGCATATTCCTTTTATACTGTCGGTTGGCTTTTTTAAACGTGATCCAATGAATCAGGAACATATGTTTCGGGCCATACAGAATAGCTTCATACCATTTCATGGAGGCAGATTTTCCTTCGTAATCGTCTTCTGAAAGACAGAATTTGTGATGCCTGATATGGTTGAATTTCACGGCATGAATAGATGCCATCATCAAAATACTGTTCAGATAAAGGGACAGCCAGGTAAGAAATTTTCCGGTTCCCAAAGCATTGTGAAAACCATTATGCACCTGTCTGAGCGCCGTAAGAAAAAAGAATCCTGAAAATGGAAGTGCCAGCCAGTAATATTCATAATATGCCAGCAGCACTGAAATAAAAAACCATGGGAGGCTGATATTGTTTTCAATCAGCATTTCTTTAGCAGAAAGGGTTCTGAGGTCTTTCCATTCTACTTTTCTGATGAGTTCAAGTGGGTTCATTTTTCAGTTTTTAAAGAGTGAGCCAAATAATAAATGCCAAAGCTGTTATTCCGAAGAGGATCCATGAGATAGCAGGAAGATAGTTCAATTTCAGGAGTCTGCATCGTCTCAAATGTTCCAGAAACATAATCAATACCACAATTCCAAAATAAATGATATAAAAAAGAGGTGTGAGATTGGTCAGTAAAACCGGAATTAAGAGCAGTGTCCCGATCATGGAAACCGTCATCATATTTCCGAGATAATCCCAGATTTTATCTTTTAAATAAGCTCTCAGAAATACGGTCTGCCAAAGGAGCAGTCCAATGCAGAGAGCTAATTCTCTCATGAAATTATAATTCAGATTAAATCCCAGTTTTCCGGAAAATACACTCAGGATATACGCTGAAAAGATGACTACAAAGCTTATATAGGCTACCCTGTATTTAAGATTAAAATCCGGAATGCAGGCCTGTTCAGTGTGATTTGCTGACGGAATGATCTGTTTACGGTTATAAGAAACCAATGAATACAGTTTTCTGAAAAACCAGTACAGAGGTTTTATCCTTGCAATTGTCTCCAGCAAAGGAAAGGAATTTCCAATGATGAGAAGAAGGCTGTCCAATCCGTACACCACTTCGTTTCTGTTGTGATCTATCAATGCAATCTCGTTCTTCGCGCGGCTGAAATCTATGATGGATTTATTATCTGCAGATATTTCTGTAAAAGCTTCTCTTCCGTTCTCATCAAGCATTCCGCATTTTGTAAAACCTTTAGAATAGATATTGCACATAGGACATTCATTGTCGTAAATCAGGGTATGATTTTGTAAGGTTTTCATCTGTAATTATTTTAAAAACTGATATATTCTGAATCATGAAAAACATATATAATAGCCATTATCAGGCTGTAAAAAAGAGATAGCATCAAAATAGATCCGAAAAAATCAGTAACATCATGATTATGCTTAAAAAGGAAAATCATCAGCAAAGAAATCCAAACAGGTATTATAAAAATTCCGTAAATGATATATCCTACTGTTTTTTTATTTTTCTGAAATACTCTTATTATGAAACTTATCAACTGTGGAATTCCTACTATAAAATAGAAAAAAAGAATTCCTTCTGAAACAGCTGCTAGAACTCCTGCGGCCAGGAACAATAACTGAATATAAAAGTCATATTTCGTAAATGTTTTCATGATCATTCATTTTAAAAGGTCAGGAAATCCCCTCGGGTTCTTTTGTTTGAGGATCTGAAGGTGATATACATCCAGATCTTAAAGATGAGTGTTTTCATTTTCGATGAGTTTTTCTTTGTTCATAGCATGTTTACGGCCTTTCAGGAACAGGAGGAGGTTAAGAAGCATCATCAGTCCCAGATAGATGGAAAAGCCTCCGATCTTTTTGCTTAAAGCGACAACCAACCTTTCTACGGTTTCAATCTGAAAAAATTCAATGATGCATAAAGCAAAACCGATATTCAGGAGATAAAAACCGATTTTGAAGAGAGAATTTGTTGCCATTGCAATATCTTCTTTCTGGTGAAAAATATCGATCATGAATGTTTTTGAGTTTTTGAACAGAAACTGTGATACCAATACGGTAAGAGTGATTACAATTGGCAGATAGATCATGTACGCTGAGAAATTGTACGTCGTGGTTAAAACTGTTGCGATCATAGCTGTATTATTTTAGGGTTAATTTGTTTCTTAAAAAGTAAAGGCTAAAAATGTTCATATAATGTAATACACAAAGGATCAGAGCAATATATCCGATACGGGCGGCAGTAACAGCCATCATTTCTTCTGTCGAGCTGACGCGGTCCCAAAATGCAAGGTTAACGGCAATATATCCCAGGTTCAGAAGGTAGTAGCATCCGAGAAGTATCCTGTTGATGGTAAGACACATCTCGCTGTCATGAATAAGATACTCGAGATAAGACTTCCCGGCCCGGAAGCATCTCCTTCCCACATCTATGGTGATGTAAGAGCTCACCGTAAGGAATATGATGTATGAGATTATATTAAACATCTTATAATTATTATATTTTCAGTAATTTTTGAAAATTAAATTCAAATAAAAAAGGATTCAATCCTTTTCTACTTTAGCAGGTTGGTAATTTTGCCTACCAGCCAGTGATCATCACTTTTGATCGCCAGATCCATAATGTTATTGATTTTTCCTGTTACAGAACTGAAATCATCCATAAGCTTTATAAATTCTTTTGCTTCCTGAGAATCGTTGTCTTCTATGTTCTTCAGTTCTTCCAGGAAAGAAATTACAGGTTCTATTTCCCTCTTTCTTCTTTCTTTCGTGATTTGCTTAAACAGATACCAAATGTCTTTTTCCGCTACGAAATACTCTTTCCTGTCTCCTTTTACAAATTCTTTTTTTACAATGCCCCAGTCTATCAAGGCACGGAGATTCATATTGGCATTTCCTCTTGAAATTTCAAGCTGCTCCATCACCTCATCTGTAGAAAGCGGTTTCCCATTGGCCAGAAGCAGGGCATGAACCTGTGCCATCGTACGGTTGATCCCCCAATTGGTGGCGAAGGTTCCCCATGTCTGGATGTACTTTTCTTTTGCTTCCGAAAGCTTCATTTGTTCTTGCATTTTTTATTTCTGTAACAAATGTAATTATATTTTTTGAATTTTCAATAATATTTGAAAGTTAAATTTTATTTTTAAAGATATTGATAAACTATGTCCTGTCCCGGGTTAAAATTAGCACTTCATGACTGGCTGTTATTCCATAAAAGAGAGGTACTGTAAAGAAAAATAACTCTGCACTTTATTTGATTTCAATTATACTTTATAAAACGCTCTCCTCATTACTCTTTTCTTATGGTTCAATTCTCGTCCTGATTCCTTCATTCCAATACCTCGCTTCCGGCATATAATAAAGATATACATTGCTCGCTTTTCCTGTGTATTCTCCTGCAAATTCAACTTTCAGATCAAGGTTGATCACCTTTGTTTCTTCAGCATCGAAATGCTCCCAGTACAGCACCAGATAATTATCAAAAATTTCATAATAAGAAACCTGTTTTTTATCAATGAGATCTTTCAGGAGAGCATTCTGTAATGTAAGTCCTGCCGGAATCCCGATCTTGGCAGTGACCATTGGCAGTGGTCCGTTGATCTTACTTTTTACTGTGACCGTCATTCTGTTGGTCTCTCCCACTTTCGCAATTGCAGATTTCAGCTTGGTTTCCAGTGTCACAGGAATGTCTTTGCTTTCAGGAGCCTGTAAAGTATAATAATGATAATCCAGTTTATACGGCAGGCCTTTTTGGTTATTTCCTGCATATTCAACATCTATTTCGTTCTCTCCGACTTTGTAAGCTGAACTCAGGCTTACATCGGGAGCAACTTCCGCCTTATTTATTTTAATTCCAGGTTTTTCTGTTCCGTACAGTTTTTCATTTTTAGCAAAAAAAACCGACAAAGCTTCCAAAGCCATTGTTGTAGCCTGCGTGGAACCAAAACCGTAATATCCATTATAATTGATGAGCTTATCTGCTGCTTCCGCGATTTTTAACTGATTGAATTTTTCATCTTTCTGAAGTGCCATTATGTAAAGCGACAGCGTTTCTGAGTTGGCTGAAGCACCTCCTGAGCCTGTAAAAGTGACCGCCGTTTTTTCATTTTTGCTTTCATACTGTTGATTCAGTATCGTCATGAGTTTCTGATATTCAATGGTTTTTCCGAGATAGGCAGATGTATTAGCCATCAGCGCTAACTGGTAAGAATCTTTTGAGGCTAATGCTTTATTTAATGCATTTTTATAAGGTTCTTCCAATTCATTTTTTAACCCTATTTTCGACAAAGCATAAATCACATACATATTTCTCGACCAGGCATAATCGGAAAAAGGGCTTTGCATTTCATAACTTTGTCTCACTTCAAAAGTTCCGTTCTGATTTTTCCTGGATAAAATAAAAGAAGCCAGATTCCGGATCAGCTTAGGATCAATATCCACATATTTTTTAAGATCTCTGAATTCCAGCAATGCAAAAGCTGAAACTGAAACATCAGATTCCGAAGAATTGAAATATCCGAAACCGCCATCCCTGTTTTTGTAGCTCAGCATTCTCTGGTAACCTTTTTTCATATTTCTTATGACAAAACTTTCTGTTTGAGGTGTGATTTTTTTAATAGATTTTAAATAATCCAGTATAAAAATATTGGGATACACCGTAGATGAAAGTTGTTCGAAACATCCATGAGGTTCACGTTTTAATCTTTCCATATCATCAAACAGCTGCAGAGCCGTGTTCTGATAGACATAATAGGATGATGAAAAACTCCCGTTGATGTATTCAGGAATAATGGTTTTTATATTTTCAGAGGTATTACCGATCACAGAATAATAATATGGAAAACCTTTTTCTTCAACATTAAACGGAAAAATAGCCACCTCTCTGAAATCTCCTGACTGTATTGAAAACTGAATATTGGAACTTACTACATCATCGGTCTGTAAGGTAACAAACAACCGACCCGACTCTAATGGTTTGAGGGTAATAATGCTGTCGGATTTTATTAATTTAACCCTGTTCGGAACAATCACATCCATAACCATTTTCCGGGTTTCCGTTGAGTTGTTTTTAATAACTACCGGAATTATCATCTGGTCCGTTCTGGTAAGATACTGAGGAACTTTAGCATCAATTGAGATGAGGCTTTGAGCAGCATATACGGTTTCGTCTCTTCCTATCTGTCCGTTCCCGGAGATCCCTTCGGTCATAATTCTGAAAGCGGTATTGGCATCCGAATTATAAAATTCAACTTTTGCTTTTCCTTTTTTATCGGTTTCTAACACGGGATTCCAGTAAATCGTTTCTCTATAGTCAAAGCGGTACGATGTATTGGTACTCTGATACACAGGATACTGAAAATTTCTGCTGTAAGAATAGGTAACGAGGCTATCTCCCGGCACCGCCATCACAGCATAATATGATTTTGGCGTGATATCAATTTTCAACTGTGAGCGTAAGTTTCTGACAGAATTAATAAGGATAACCCCATTTACCCCCCGGCTTCCGTAAATAGATGTGGCAGCGGCATCTTTCAGAACTGTTATGCTGTTGATATCGCCAGGATTAATTGCTGTTTTAAAATTTTCTACCGGTATTCCATCAACCACATACAATGGAGCTTTGTTCGACACAGAGGCAGTTCCTCTTACCAGAACGCTACTTCCCGGCTGTCCATTAGTAGTGCTCACCATAACTCCGGCCACTTTCCCGGCTAATAAAGCAGTAACATCCGGATTCTGAAGTTCTTCATCCCTTGCAATGGTTGTTTGTGCCGCTAAATTATTTTTTAGCGTGCTAATTCCATAGCTGCCGGTTACAACCACTTCTTCAATGTTGGATGACATTGAACTGTCTTTCTTTATACTGCTTCTGGATGCCCTTCTTGTACTTCTTTCCGAAACAGATTTTGTTTTTCCCTGCTCTACATCTGTTCTTTCCAGATCTTTTCTGAGCTCTATCTTTCCGGTTTCTTTTACAGCCTCTTTAACGATTTCCTCTACATTGACATTATTCAGAGATTTTCCTGCAAGTGGATTTACCGGCAGTCTATAGGATAAAATCCTGATCTTTACCTGCTGTTTGGGTTGAAAAGATTTAGCAACAAGTTTATAGGAATTCCCCTTTCTTAGATCTGAAAAATAAAAATTTCCTTCTTCAGAAGTAGTCTGTTTAAGGGTTTTGTATCCTTCTATCAGAAAAACTTCTGCTTTGACGGGTTTCCCTGTTTCATCTTCAACAATCCCATAAACAGGATTCTTTTTTTCCGGAAGGTATTTATATTTTTGATTTTTGATGATTTCAGGAGCCAGCTCAAAATATCGGTAGCCATTGGTAAGCATGAGAAGATCAAGACTTTTAATTGCTTTTTCTTCTTTTTTATCAAAATAGAACTGCGGTCTTTCTACCTTTCCTTTCAGTTCGGAATCCATAAGGAGCCAGGAAAGAATATTATTCTGTTTATCATCTGCATAAGTCCAAAGCTTGTCATCAACAACACTCATAGCCAGGCTGGCAGGAACAGGAATCCCGTTTTCGTCTGTAGTTTCAATGTCCAGCACCACTTTTTCTCTTGGAAGATACTGCTGTTTTAAAGGCTTAATTTTCACATTCATCTGTCTGTTTTCATTGGCAAAAACAATACGTTCTGCAAGAGGGATCTCTCCTTCAAAAACAGTAAACCTGCAGATACCGGCCGGCAGTTCTTTTTCAGAAATTTCAAACTGATTTACACCTTTCTGTACCGGAAATGACTGATTATAGATTTCTTTTTCTCGAAAGCTCCCTTTCAATGCAACTGTTCTTTGCCCGCTAGAAGTGATCCTGACATAGATCTTCCGGTTTTCTTTATGTATATTCAAAACTACACCTTCATCTTTAGCTTCCGGAAACTGATAGGTTTGGGAAATATTTTCGGGTTTCACCACTTTTGCATAATATGCCTCTCCTTTTTTAGGGGTAAAAAGGAAACTTCCCATTCCGAAATTGTAGGCTGAAGCTTCTGTTATTTTCTGGCTGTTCTGATTAAAAATTTCCAAAACGGCATCGACAGGCTTCTCGTATTCGTCTAAAATTTTAAACGCAATATTCTGCTCAATTCCATTAATAAAAGTGCCTCCTTCCGGCATCAGTTTCACATCAAGATAATTCAGCACGATTGGTATATTCCTTGAAATAGATTCAGTAAATCCATCGAAATTCACTTTAATATTCAGTAAGGCATCAGAAGATTTCAAAATTCCGGGAAGATTGAATTTCAGCTGCTTTTTACCTTCTTTATCCGTAATCAGTTTTCCTTCTGAAACGATTTCTCCGTTATGCATCACCGTATAATCCGCTTCATAAAAAGGAATAACCTGGTTACTCAAACTTCGCATTGAAAAATCTGCCAAGACCTCATCGCCAGGGCCATATCCTTTTTTAGGAAATTCAAGCTTCATCAGAATTCTCGGGGAAACAACTTTCTGCAATGTGATTTCTTTTTCAAAAGCATTTTTCCCTTCTTCATTCTGCATCCAGTTAGTAAACGCCCTGATTTTATAAATTCCGCCTTTCATGTCGTCACTGAAATAGAAGTATCCTTCTGCATAACCTCTTTCAATTTCATATTTGACTTTTTTAATGACACTTCCGCTTGGATCAACCAGCTCAAAGTTGACGACTCTGCTCTGATCCGCAGGAAGATTATTTTCAGCCTTCACTACATAAATTTTAAAGTACATTTCCTCACCCGGCTTATAAAAAACATGACTGGTCTGTATATAGGTTTTTTCTTTTTCGAAATCTTTAAACTGATTCTGTGCTTTCAAACCGACATTTGAAAACAGTAAAGCAAAGAATAAAATATAGGTTATAATCTTGAAATCCATACATTAAAATTGAAATGAAACCATGCATCCAAAAGTCCTGAAAGAAGGGAGATTAAAGAAATCAAGCCCTTTCCCACCATCCAGATCGTAAAAGTTCTGGTTAGGATCTGCTCCCTGATTGGCCTGCCAGAGAAGGATATTGTTGATATAAAAAGTAATGCCCAAGCCTCTTTTAAAACGCCCAATATCAAATTTACCTGTCAATGAAATAGTATTGATCCTTACATAATCCGCCTTCTGTACATAATCTTCTGCCACTCCCAGATAGCCGTATCTCGTCCATCTGTTCTCTGAAACAGTCTGTGCCGGGTTGTAAAAATCAACAGGAATCTGATTGGGACTTCCACCAGAATTCACTCCCTGAAAGACATAGTTTTTAATATTTCTTCCATCACCGGAATTTTGAGAACGTCCGTAGTAATCGAGGACTGCTTTGGTTCCGTTCCAAAGCTGACCTCCTTTTTTCCATTCCCAATTGATATCCAGGGAAAACATTTTATAGCTGATATTATGATTGAATTTAACAACGAAATCAGGTGTAGGATCAGCAATGATCTTTAATCCGTCTGCTTTTTTGGGGTAGCCAAATTCATCAATGATCAGATCTCCGGTTGCATTTCTTTCAAAGTAACTTCCGACCACTGCACCCAAAATCTGTCCCTCGGATAAAGTTTTATATACATCACTGAAGCCTGCGACTGCAAGATTATTATATCCGGCATTTACCCTGTCTACAACATCTTTGTATTTAAAGAAGGAAATTTTATTGCCGGCCTTGAAATCTGTTCCCAAATAAATATTATCATAGGCAAAATTAGCTTCATAACCGCTGTAGGTATGATCTGCCATATTTTTCAACTGCAGCCGGTTATTATCAAAAACCGGGAAAATATCGTCTGTCACTTTACGATTAAAATATTCGGCTTCCAGGCTTATTTTGTAGCCTGCTTTCAATCTGAATCCCGCCTTCGCTTCTTTATTGTTAATATTTGAAAGATTCCTGAATGTCTGAGCTTCTAAAACCGGAAAGTACTGATAGGCATCCTGAGCATTCAGCAAAGTTGTAGCATAAGAAGAATAGGATTTTGTGATCTCCGGTTCTGAACTTATTTCCGTATAGGCTCCCAAAATTTTGAAATCTATATTGTTCCAGTCAAAAATATTCTGAAATATCAGATAGGCACTGACCTTTGGAAGCCAATACGTATTTTTTGCGGATGTATTCGATATATAGAAAGCATTTCCCATATTAAACCCTGCACTGATGTCACTGTAATAACTGGTATAATCATACTTATAATTTAAGATATAATCCTGTGACGTCCTTTGGTACGAATATGCTGTCTTCATCAGGCTATTGTAAACATCAGATTGTCTGTCATTCAGAATAAAATTCAGGCTCAGGGTGCTTCTCCCTTTGCTTTCACCGAAATAATAAGAACCTGAAACATTGGAACTGTACAGTTTATTTTCCTGGCTCCGCTCGTTGTAAAGACCATTTGTAAAGCCGTAAGCAGATGGTTTGCGATCATCACTGTTCAGGAAACTGTCGCTTTCGTAGGATTGATTGATCATCAATTTAAAGTCGGACCAGTTTCTTTCCAGTCCAAAACTGAACTGTCGCCTGCGGTCACGGTAATTGTATTTATTTTCCTGATCCAATAAAAAGTATGGATTATCTGCAGACTTGCTGTAACTTCTCTGTAAACCGTCTGTCAGAAGTATTTTCTGTGCATTTGAAAATGAAATTGGAGTAAGCAGTGCATTTTGGTAAGCTCTGTTGAAAAGTCCGGTTCTGTTGGAGTTTACAGCTTTATTTTCATCATAATTCAGTCCCAGATTCACCGAAAATTTAAGAATTTTGGAACTCAGCTTTGTTTTAAGTGTATTTGAAATATTGTACTGATTTGCAAAATACATCTGATCTTTCTGCTGCCCAAGATCTACGGACAGCCTAAATTTTTCATCATAATATCCGTTGTTCAGGGAAGCATTCAGCCTCAGCTGGTTATTATAGCTGAAAACAGTTTTGAAAATATCATTGTTATAGGCTTTCGCCGGAGAAATTCCACTGCCAACAGGAATTAGCCTTCCATTACCGTCGTATTCATAAGGATGATGATCAAATCCCAATGAAGAAATATCCGGTCCGAAACTGAACATTTCACCTGTTTCAGGACCCTGCCACTCCAGCTGTCCATTTTGGGAACGCCCCTGGACATAATGGTTCTGGGTGTCAGGAATAGAATTTCTTGTTTTGACGTCAAAAGATGTGGTAAAACTTCCGCTGAAATCAAGAAATTTATCCGGCTGTTCCCTTAAGTAGTACGTATTTTCAGTAATCTTTTTTATCTTTCGTACCGAAGAGAAATTATAAATTGAATTTCCTATTACATATTCTTTGGAATTTTCAAGACTAAATTCATCTTTCAGTTCTTTAATCACCAGGCTGTCGTAGGCACCGCTTCTGGGTGTCCAGACACTTTTATTCTCAATCCGGCTTTCTAAAATACTCTTTAGCTCAGTCAGTCTGTAGGCTACAAGCGTGCTTTTTCCATCATTCCAGAGCAGGGTATCATTTTCTTTGGCAGCGATAATAGCAAAACCTTTTTCATCAGTAAGTTCATATATTCCGGTGTTTTTATTATAAACCTTAAGAAAATTCTGGGGTTTATTTTTTTTATTTAAAAATATTCCAGAATAATAAAGCTGTGAGTTTTGCGAAAACAAAAAATTGGCTGCAAGAGGCAATAGCACCAAGTAAATTTTCTTCATCATTATTTATATTTCTAAAAATAGAGAAAAAAAAGAAATTTCCGGGGAAATTTCTTTTTCAACTGGTTAATTTTTGATCACCTTAAAGGTTTCCCACTGCTCTCCGGATCTCAATCTCAGCAGATAAATACTCTGGGGATAAGCAGTAATGTCTATTGTGTTTTTACCTTCTCCCAGCTTCTCTTTCCTCATAATGATTTTTCCCGCCAGATCATAAACGAAAAGCTCGTCTATGGCATATCCGGACTTTATATTGATGATTCCTTTGGTAGGATTTGGGAAAATCACAGTTTTGGATTCCCGCTGGTTATTAACTTCTGTTTCAAGCTTTTTGTTCAGGTGGTCATTTGAAATTCCGTCGTTGCATTCCGGAAGTGTTGCCCGCTGAAGAATCAGCCTTAATAACAGCGCATTCAGCTTTTCTACTTCATAAGAATCAATGGTAGGTTTTATATGATCATTCCCTATCCCACTGTCGTTGGTAAGGAAAGTATAGGTTCCATTCGTCAGCAAAGCAAAGGTTCTCATCAGATATTCCGTCTGCTTATCCGTATCACTGGCCGCTAAAGGAATCACAGTAATTCCTTTTTTGGACGCCAGTTTTATTGTCTGATAAAGCTTATTGATATTCTCATCCGAACGGTGCGGAGGTGCATCAAGAATCAAAAACATAATTTTGGTTGAATTTTCGGTACTCCATTTCAGTTCATCAATGGAAACCTGCATGGCTTCTACCACTGCTTCCGGAGTGTCTCCACCTCCACCGGCATTTTGTTTTTTAATAAAACTTACGAGTTCTTCGGCTTTATCGGAAAAGTCAAATTTGCGGGTCAAGTACTCATCCCCCTGATCTCTGTAAAAAACAGATCCGTATCGTACGGTTGTATTTTTAAGATTGCTCTCCACCTTTTTTAAAACATCTAGAAGTTCAGACTGCAGATACGAAATTTCATCACCCATAGAACCTGTTGCATCCACTACAAATGCCAGATCAAGATTCTGTGTTGTAATGCAGGCTTTATCCATCATAATCAGGTTTTGCCCATTCTTAAAATCCCTGATATTTGTACTGATGATCTGCCCGGAACCGTCAGCTAAATAATATTTTCCGGAAACAGGATGACTGCCTTTCATGGGCTCAATCCACAATTCTGCATTTCCCAGATTATTGGAAACAGCTTCCCAGATGATCTCTTTTTTATCGTTCAGCAGTTTTACTTTTTCGCCGATCACGGGCTTTCTGCTTTTATTGACAAGCTGTACTGAAACCCTTCTGTCAGGGAAGAAGTTCCAGATATTTTTATATTCGTCAAGAGTAGGAACTGCGATATCTTTCCAATAATCCCATTTTGAAAAATCATTGACTTCCCCGGCGGTTAAGAGCCCTGCTTTCGGAAGATCTTTTTCTTCTTCTTTTATACTTTCTTCTGTTTTTTTTGAGGCTTCTTCTTTAAGTTTTTCAAGATCGGATTTTGACAGGCCCCGGGTAGTCACAAGAATTACCCCATTGCTGGCTTTGCTGCCATATAAAGCCGTAGCATTCAATCCCTTTAAGACTTTTATTTCTTTAATATTACTGGGATCCAATAAACTCAGTACTTCCGATTCTCCCCCAAATAAAACTCCATCCACCACAAATAATGCTTTATTGACGCTCATACTTTTTGCCCCTCTAATCAATATTTCCGAATGTTTCCCTTTTCCTGATGAAACTGACAGCCCGGCTGCTCTGCCACTTAAAGAAGCTAATGCAGAAGGTATTCCGGCACTTACATCCTTGGAAGCAACCATGGTACTTGACGAAGTTGCTGCACTAGTTCTTTTTATTCCCATAGCACCAACCACTACTACTTCTTCTATATTCGTTTCTCTTAAAGTATCTTTCCACTGCCCACCTCTTCTTGGCGGAACAGGAACATCAGCAGCATTTTTCTTTTTGAGATAATATTCGTCTGTTGAGTAAGTGCTTTTTCCTGAAGCATAGATTTCATCATTCTTATTAACAGCTACGGTTTTACCCGTATTGTCAGGAATTTTTACAGCTTCATCTTTTGCCAAAGCAGACGGATTCTGTGATGGTTTTGAAGCTTCAATTTCTTTCTCGATATTGGATTTTACAGTACTGTCCACTGTATGGATCGTATTTTTTTCAGGGTGGCTTTCAGCTCTGTTTTCTACAATTAGAGGTTTTGAATTTTCAGCAGTTTTATCTTTACTGATAAAATAAAAGGCTCCCAATCCAATAATTAAACTTGCCGCAATTCCATAAGGAAACCAAACCGGAAGTATTCTCTTTTCCTCTTCTTTTTTATCTAATTTTTCTTCCACTTTTGCCCAAACTTTATCGAAACCCGGAAAAACAGCCGGCTCTTCCGAAAGTTTAGAAGCAGCATTGAATCTTTTATCTATATCGTGATTATTTTCCATTTTCCTAAAGTTTAAATGTTCTGATTGACCAAAAGTTCCTGTAATTTTTTCCTCGCAAAATTGAGCTGGGATTTCGATGTTCCTTCGCTTATGGAAAGCATCGTGGCAATTTCTTTATGCGGATAGCCTTCAATCGCAAACAGATTGAATATGGCCCTGCAGCCTTCGGGAAGAAAGTTCAGCAGGCTCAGAATATCTTTCTCAAATGAAATGCTTTCTGACAAAGTCCCGGAAGATTCTGCAAAACTGTCATCCATAGAGACGAACTGCGCTTTGGCGGCTCTCAGTTTCTGAAGACATTCGTTGACTGCAATTTTTTTGGCCCATCCTTCAAAAGTGTCAAGATTCCGGAGCTGGGTGATATTTGTGAATATTTTGTAAAAAGCATCGGCCAATACTTCTTCAATATCTTCATCATTTTTCAGATAGCGTCTGCAGACCGAGTGCAGCCTGCCCGCCATTTTCTCGTAGACCTTCCGCTGTGCACTGCGGCTGTTACGCTGGCATTCTATTAGTAATTCTCTTTCCATAGTCAGGCTTTATACTGTTATAGATGCATAAACTTTGGGATAGGTTGGAAACATTTTTATTTTTTTACAAAAAAGCAAATAAGCTGATTATGAATAAGCTGTTCCGTTTTTGCTTTATTCAATTTTTTTTCACCTTCAAATTTAACTTTTCCCTTTGTAACGGATCTTTAATATGAACGACTATTCGTATAAATAATCTTTTTTTAGTAATGAAAAATACCAAAATTGCCTCATTACTTTTTGTTTTATCTGCAGGAAGTATGATGTTTGCCCAAGATGACCTGATCAACAAATTAAAAAACAATCAGTCTCAAAATGCTAATTTCAAGTTCACAACGTTGAAAGATGTCGGTGCAACTTCAGTTAAAAATCAAGGTTCTTCGGGAACATGCTGGAGTTATTCGGGGAATTCTTTCCTTGAGTCTGAAATGCAGAGAATGGGCAAAAAGCCTGTTGATCTGGCAGAAATCTTCACTGCAAGAAATTCTTACCACGATAAAGCCAAATTATATGTACTCAACAGCGGAGCGATCAGCTGGGGTGACGGCGGTGAACTGCACGACGTTGTGAATATGTACAAAAAATATGGTGCAGTTCCTCAGGATGTCTACACTGGATTGAGATCCGGACAGACTTTGAACAATTTCTCTGAAATGCAGGGTAAACTAAAGCCTGTTTTAGACAGTTTGGTTCAGGCTGCAACAAAAGGAAAACTTTCCGACAACTGGATGTCTTCTGTTGATGTAATTTTAGATCAGTATTTAGGAAAAGTTCCTACCAACTTTACTTATGAAGGGAAATCTTACACTCCGCAAACTTTTGCGAAAGAAGTTGTAGGCATCAATCCTGATGATTATGTAGAACTATCTTCATATAAAGATTATCCTTACTATCAGAAATTCGTAGTTCCGATTCCTGATAACTGGAGCCACGATTCTGACTGGAATGTTCCGATGAAAGATTTAACAGCAATTATCGACAATGCTGTGAACAAGGGATATTCCGTAGGCTGGGCAACAGATGTTTCTGAGCCTTATTTCTCCTATAAAAACGGTGTAGCTTATGTTCCGGATACAGACCTGGATCAGATCACTGCGGAAAACAAAGGATCTCTATTCACAGAGCCGAAAAAAGATAAAGTGATCAATGAAGATATACGTCAGAAAGCACTGAATAACCTTTCTACAACCGATGACCACGGAATGCACATCGTAGGATTGGCAAAAGACCAGAGCGGAAAAGAATATTATATGGTTAAGAATTCCTGGGGTGTAACGAATGATTTCGAAGGTTATATCTATGTAACAAGACCTTATGTTGAATATAAATCGACTGCAATCCTGGTTCATAAAGATGCACTGCCAAAAAGCATCAAAAAGCAATTGAAACCAAGTAAAAGCATTGGTCTGTAAAAAACTGAATCACTATTGTCATCAGAATATGACAATTTTAGATATTTAAATCTGTTAAAAACCGTTTTCAATTTTTGAGAACGGTTTTATTTTGGCTAAAAATATAATCGTATATTTATCATCAATCAACAAATTAAAATATGAAAAATCTAAAGAAGTTATTAAAATCTGATTTAAAGAAAATTAATGGTGGCAATGCGCCAGATTGTCCAACAGGAACAACAGCCTGCTATATTCCACCTAAAAACGGGCAGCCTTCCCGTTGGAAATGTCTTTCGGACAACGTAGAATGTCCGGGTTAAAACCAATTAAAACCGCTTCCAAAATTCCGGAAGCGGTTTCGTTTAAAATAATTGATAGGTAAAATATTATGAATAGTGAATAATCAATTTGCTTTGCCTGCCATTTTTTTCAAAATTTTCAAATCATAGCAAAGCAAAAGTTCACCATTGACTTAAAATAAAACAGCCAGGCTTTCAGCGGAGAAATCAAGAAGATCTTCTGTTTTTCCTTCTTTAATTTTCGTTACCCATTCCGGATCCTGCAACAAGGCACGACCGACAGCCACCAGATCAAAATCTCCTCTTTCCAGCCTTCTTGTCAGTTCCGTCAAATCCGCTTTTTCAGTTCCCTGTCCTGCAAATGCTCCCATAAAATCTCCTTCAAGTCCTACAGAACCTACGGTAATTGTTGGCTGACCGGTGATTTTTTTCGCCCAACCTGCAAAATTCAGATCAGAACCTTCAAATTCGGCTTCCCAGAAACGTCTTTGTGAACAGTGGAAAATATCAACTCCCGCTTCTTTCAAAGGCAGCAGCCATTCTTCCATTTCTTCAGGCGAGTTGGCCAGTTTTGCTTTATAATCCTGCTGTTTCCATTGAGAAAGGCGGATAATGATTGTAAAATCTTCTCCAACTGCGGCTCTGATTGCTTTTACAACGTCAACCGCAAATTTGCTTCTTTCTTTTATAGTTTTACCGCCATATTCGTCAGTTCTTGTATTGGTAACTTCCCAGAAAAACTGGTCGATCAGATAACCGTGAGCCCCGTGAATTTCAACGACATCAAAGCCCAGATCCTTCGCAGATTTTGCTGAAGCTGCAAACTGTGCAATTGTATCCTGAATGTCTTCCAATGTCATTGCAGAAGCTTTTTCCATATCAACTAACGGATAATCTGCTGAACTTCTCGTATCTCCAACGTGCCAGATTTGAGGTCCCATTTTTCCGCCATTTTCATGAACGGCATCGATTACGTTTTTCCAGCCGTTTAATGCTTCCGTTCCATAGAAATCAGGAATGTTCTGCATGTTTTTTGATCCGGGTCTGTTGATTACGGTTCCTTCAGAGAGAATTAATCCCACTTCTGAGGCTGCTCTTCTTGCATAATAATCTGTAATATTTTGTGTAGGAACTCCGTTGTCAGATTGTGCTCTGGTCATCGGTGCCATTACTATTCTATTTTTAAGCTCTAAATTTTTATATTTAAAAGGGGTAAATAATGATTCTGTACTCATTTTTAAAATTACATTTTATAATTGTTACACAAAGTAACTAATAATAGTTCATATTTGTACCTTATGAAATAAAAAAAGTGGTAACTTTGCAGTAACCTATATTAGTAACGTAAAAGTAACGCATGAAAAAGAACGAATTAATGCAATACAGCTGTCCTTTGGGAAAAGCAATGTCTGCCCTGGGAAGCAAATGGAAACCGATCATCGTATTGGTCATCAAAGACCGGAAATTACGTTTCGGAGAGCTTGCTGTGCGTATTAATGTGATTTCCAGAAAAGTTTTGACCGACCAGTTGAGGGAAATGGAAGCTGATGGACTGGTGATCCGACAAGAATTTAAAGAAATACCTCCACGGGTTGAATATTCGCTTACAGAAAAAGGGTTGGCATTGCTGCCGATTTTATATTTGCTGGAGGAATGGGAGACGAAATATCATGTTTATGATCCTGAGAAAGATAAAGATTGTAAGACTCTTTTGGAAGAGAAGAAAATAAAAAAGGCTGTTATTTAACAGTCTTTTTTTTCTATTTATAAGTTTCCTGATTCCCAATTTTTCCAATTATTATTCGATTCTAAAGAGGGTTTCCAATAGGAAGTATTTTTTGTTACTAAAATTTTAGATATAAGTTTATAGGTTTCTTGCTTACTTGGTGAAGTGCTCGGATCATAATGAAACTCATCAATTGTCATTAACTTTTTAAGATTTTTAGGAATGTATTTTTTAATTTCCTCTTCTGATGCTGAGATTAAAGATGGATTTATTTCATTAAAATATCTAATTAAATCACCAAAACCAATTAATTTTTTTGGATTATCATAATCTCTTAACTCAATTCCTATTTTTTCATAATCTTTATAATTATTATTAAAAGGAATTAATTTATTTCGAACTTTTATTTCTTTAGTATTCTCATCAATAAGTTCAAATGTTTCCAAATCATTACCAGCCTGCTTATTTTCAATCCTTGCATATTCATCACTGTCGATTAGGACAATATTGTTTGCATTAGTAATATAATTTCTTTCAGGATATTTATCAACAGGATATTCGATACAATTGCCAATGTAATCAAGTTCAATTTCAGCTCTTGTTGCTCTATTTTGATACCCGCTTTTCTCAAAAACAATCGCCCATTGCTTTTCATCAGCATATAAATGAATTCGATTCCCTGCAGTTTCACAATAACCATGCTCTAAATCAAGGAAAAAATTATACTTAATATCTTGAGGACGAACTTTCGGATAATATTTGCTAGGTTCCCCCTTAAAAGCTAAATCTAGTTGTTCTAAAATTTCATTTTCAGTATATTCCATCGTTGATTTTTTAATTTGCTTATTGCAAGATATTAATGTAAATAATGTGATAATAAATATTAATTTCATAAAAAGTAAACATTAAAAACTAATTTAAACAAAAAAACCGCTCCCAAAAAGAAAGCGGTTCAATATTATCTAAATTCCCAATTAAAATATCGCAGGATATTTCTGAGGATTTGTTTCATTAAACAGAGCATAAATTCTTTCAACCATATCATCTGAAGATGGCTTGCTGAAATAATCTCCATCACTTGCATACGCAGGTCTGTGATCGTTTGCTGCGATCGTCAACGGATCGGAATCCAGGAATCTGAAAGCTTTTTGTTTTTCTAGAATCTGCTGAAGGATAAACGCTGAAGTTCCGCCCTGCACATCTTCGTCAATTACGACCAGTCTGTTCGTTTTCTTCACGCTTTCAGCAATTTCATTCGTTAAATCGAAAGGAATTAATGACTGAACGTCAATAACTTCTGCGGAGATGCCTAGTTTTTCCAGTTCTTCCGCTGCATCCATGACAATTCTCCATGTGGAACCGTAAGTTACCAGCGTAACGTCTTTTCCTTCTTTCGTCACTTCAATTTTTCCGACAGGAACAGTGAATTCACCTAAGTTATCAGGCTGTTTTTCTTTTAATCTGTATCCGTTCAGACATTCAACGATCACGGCTGGATCGTCGCTTTGAAGCATGGTGTTGTAGAATCCGGCAGCTTTCGTCAGGTTTCTTGGAACCAATACCAGAATCCCTTTTGAAAGGTTCAGAATTCCCGCCATCGGAGAACCTGAATGCCAGACACCTTCCAGTCTGTGGCCTCTCGTCCTGATGATCACAGGAGCTTTCTGACCGCCTTTTGTTCTGTACTGAACGGTTGCCAGGTCATCGCTCATTCCCTGTAAACAGTATAAAATATAATCTAAGTACTGGATCTCAGCGATTGGCCTCAAACCTCTCATTGCCATTCCAATACCCTGACCTAAAATTGTAGCTTCACGGATTCCGGTATCTGCTACACGGATATCACCGTATTTTTCCTGCATTCCTTCCAATCCCTGGTTAACGTCACCGATATTTCCGGCATCTTCACCAAAGACTAAAGTTTCAGGATATTTTTCAAATATTTTATCAAAATTATTTCTTACCACTACTCTTCCGTCTACTTCTTCAGAATTTTCCGAGAAAACAGGTTTTACTTCTTTCACGTTTTCAGCTTTCCACTGAGACTGTGAATATAAGTGAGAAGAATAGTTGTCTTTTTCGACCTCAAAAATCTCATTGTATTTCTGCATCAACTGGCTTCTTTCCGCAGAATTTGTTCCTCTTGTCGCCAGTAAAGATTTTCTTACCAAATGGAAAACATCTTTCTTAGCTTTTGAAACCAATTTATTGAACTGACCGATATAACCTTCAATTTCAGCATTCTGGCCTTTAAGATTTTCAACTGACGGAAGAATAGACTGAATAAGATCTGTAATGGTTTTCTGGTAATTCTCCCAGGCATTTTTCTGACCTGCTTTTACTATTTTTTTAGCTTCTTCATCTACCGCATCCAATTCTTCGGCTGAAGCAATAATTTCTTCTTTTCCTTCGATTTCTATTGAATAATTCAGGATCCATTCTTTGAACTTCACCATACCATCAAAAGCCGATTCCCACGACAGGCGCTCTTCATTTTTATATCTTTCATGAGATCCGGATGTAGAGTGGCCCTGAGGCTGTGTAACTTCAATAACGTGAACTACAACCGGAATACTTTCTGTTCTTGCAAAGTGTTCAGCTCTGGCATAGGCATCCAATAATGAAGGATAATCCCAGGCTTTTACCTGGATGATCTCGCAGCCCTGGTTTTCGCCTTCCTTTCTCTGGAATCCGCTTAACATTTCAGCAATGTCAGCTTTTGCCCTCTGGTTTTTGGTTGGAACTGAAATTCCGTACCCGTCGTCCCAGATAGAAACAATCATCGGAACCTGAAGTGCACAGGCAGCGTTCAGGGTTTCCCAGAAATGTCCTTCTGCTGTAGAGGCATCCCCGATTGTTCCGAAAGCAATTTCATTACCTTCTTTTGAGAATTTCTCAGAGCCTTCAAATTTTACACTTTTATAAATCTTGGAAGCCTGGGCCAGTCCCAACAGTCTGGGCATCTGCCCTGCCGTAGGAGAAATATCTGAAGAGATATTTTTCTGTGCCGTAAGATCTTTCCAGCTTCCGTCTTCATTTAAACTTCTTGTTGCAAAGTGTCCATTCATCTGCCTTCCTGCCGATGCCGGCTCTCTTTCAACGCTTGTATCTGCATACAGCTGTGCAAAGAAGCTTTCAACCGTTAAAGCATTAACCGCTAATGCAAAAGTCTGATCCCTGTAATATCCTGAACGGAAGTCGCCATTTCTGAAAACTTTCGCCATTGCCAGCTGAGGAAGTTCTTTACCATCCCCAAAAATTCCGAATTTAGCTTTTCCTGTAAGCACTTCTCTTCTTCCAAGATAAGACATCTCACGCGATATCCTTCCTAATCTGTAATCCTCAAGTATCTGGTTTTTAAAATCCTGGAAAGAAATTTGCTGTGTTTCAATATAGGTTGTCTGCATAGCTAGATATAAAAGTTTTTTATTCTTCAAGTATGCCGCTAATATACAATTTTTAAATTAATTTTAATTTTCAATAATCTTTTTTAAAAATTTGATAATAAAAGAATTGTGCTTTATATTGTAAAAAATTATAGATAATGGAAAAAAAGTCGCCTCATATTCTGAATGCATCCAGCAATCTTTTAGGTTTTTCCCTGATTATCATTACCTCGTTAAAAATCACTAAAATCAGTGGGAATACACATCTGGATGAATTTGCCGGCGTAGCATGCCTAATGTTTGCGTGCAGCTGCTTTTTTTCGTTCCTGGCAATCAGAACAGAAAATGAAAAACGGGAAAAAAAATTTGAGACTATTGCGGATTATTTATTTTTAACCGCTTTATTTTGTATAGTTCTGGCTGTGATAATTGTAACCGTAAAGATTATCTGATCTTAAAACTTTCTTTCAATAACGTAATCCAGCATCAGGTGTAAAGATTTTTTGGGTTCAGAATCCGGAAATTCGTTCAGGATGTCTTTGGCTTTCTGCTGAAAATCTTTCATCACGTTTATAGCATAGTCCATACCGCCGGAGCTTTTCACAAATTCTATAAGCTCTTTCACCCTTTTCTGGTCGTTGTTATATCGTTTTATGGTATTGAAATAATACTTCCTGTCCTTTTCACTGGTCGTTTTGAGCGTGTAGATTAAAGGAAGGGTCATCTTCTGCTCTTTAATATCTATACCGACAGGTTTCCCGATGACATTTGAACTTAAATAATCAAAAAGGTCGTCCTTGATCTGAAATGCTATCCCGGTATAGGTTCCGAAATTCATCATTTTTTTGGCAAGGGCTTCGTCCGCGTTATTGGACAGAACGCCTATTTCACAACAGGCCGCAATTAGAGTGGCTGTTTTCTGACGGATAATTTCATAGTAAACATCTTCAGTGATATCCAGTTTTCTGGCTTTTTCCAGCTGCAGAAGCTCACCTTCGGACATTTCACGGATCGTCCTGGAGATCACCCCTAAAAGATCGTAATCCTTGTGATCTGTGGAAAGTAATACAGATTTTGACAAAAGATAGTCTCCTACCAGAACCGCAATTTTATTCTTCCATAAAGCATTGATTGAGAAAAAATTACGCCGTTTGAAACTTTCATCCACCACATCATCGTGTACGAGAGTGGCGGTATGAATCAACTCGATCATTGAAGCTCCGCGGTACGTTTTTTCGTTGACCTCACCTATCAGTTTTGCGCAGAGGAATACGAACATAGGGCGCATCTGCTTACCTTTGGTGGTAACAATAAAGCGGGTTACTTTATCTAATAAAGGTACCTTACTCTGCATTGATTCGTAAAACTTCTGCTCGAAAAGTTTCATTTCTTCATTGATCGGTCGTTTGATTTCTTCTACGATGTTTGCCAAAATCTGTGAATGAAAGGTAAATACTTATTAATTCTCACAAAGATAATTTTTTTCACGCAATTTTAGGACAAAATTAATCTTTGAGTTGTTCTTTTGGAATAAAATACAGCGAAGGCTGTGCGCTTCCCAATCCCGACCTGAATTTTTCCCCCGAAATATAAATTCCGGACTCGTTGACAGCAATACCTTCGATCTGACCTACCGCCAGAGCATTTCCCAGATAATAATGTTTAGGTTGTCCCTTAAAAAAAATCCCGGGTTCTGTTTCTCTGAAAACATTCAGAAAGACTTCCGTTTTTTTGGTATACCCTACGAGATAAAGCTTCCTGTCAAAATAAGCAGCGTCAGTCACCACAAAGTTAGTTTTGTACGATTCTATTTTCTCGGCTTTTTGTTTCTCAGACACAACCGGATCAATGATATAATGAGAGGTTGATTTTGATTTCCATTCTTTGGTAAACAGGTGCAGCTTTCCGTTGAGATAGATCATTGCTTCGGCATCAAAATCATTGTCAGTATACTTTGGGATAAATTCTGTCTGCTCCGGATAATAGAATGAGATTTTTGTAATGGAATCATTCTTCGGTTCATTGCTGTTAAAAGGCAGTTTATAAATTTCCAGGTCCTTTCTTGTCCCTCCATTATTTCCGAAATCTCCGATATATAAATTCTTCCCGTCATTAGCAAGGGCTTCCCAGTCTTTATTTTTGACATTACTGATTGTAAAAGTATTTTTAATGCTGCCAGAATCTTCATCCAGTTCAAAAAGTTCCGGAGCATTGCCACTGTCATTGAATGTATACAGTTTTCCGTTCATCATGCTGAGCCCGGATGTTTCCCGGATCTTATCCTCTAAATAATCAACCCGGTATTTTCTTATCTTCAAAAAGTCGGTCTGCTGGGAAAATGAAGACTGAAAAATGATAACAGCAGTGAGAAGGAGAATTTTTTTCATAGGGTAAAAATAAGGGTTTGCGGGCAATTGAAAAAGACTAAAACTGTTCTGTTCTAGTCACCCGTGAAAAATTCTTATGAGTATTTATAAATAGCTTTAAATAAAATAGATACATCAGACAGATTTTATTTTTCGTTTCTGTTCCTGCTGTCTTTTAGCCTGCTTCTTTAGGTAGTCTTTCCGGTACTGCCTTACTGTTTTTCCCGTTCCGTCATGCCTCCATCCGGGAGAATTAAAGATGTAATTAATCCGGTCTGAAAATTTCAGTCCGGGTTGTTTGATGTCTTTCCATATCTTTCTCCATTCATAGAGAAGAACGGTATCCGGTTTATTATCAGGCATTTTTGGATAGATTCCGTATTTCACAGGCAGATCAGGGTCTTCCTTTTCGAAAGTTCCAAATATCTTGTCCCAGATGATCAGGCACATTCCCATATTCCGGTCCAGATATTTGATATTGCATGCGTGATGTACCCTATGATGGGAAGGAGTCACCAGAATATATTCCAGAATCCCCAGCGTTTTCACGGTCTGTGTATGCACCCAGGTTCCATACACCTGCCCTATTGCATAAACCACCATAATATGCCAGGGATTAAAGCCTAAAAAAGCCAGAGGAGAAAAATAAAGGTATCGGTAGAGCGGCTGAAGCACCGGACTTCTGAATCCCGTCGTCAGGTTGAAATATTCTGAATTGTGGTGGGTAATGTGAACTGCCCAGAATGCCCTGGAATGATGGTCTACATAATGAAGAACATAATAAGCAAAGTCTGTAATGATAAAACAGATCAACCAATATCCTACTGTAAAATCCCAGGTAAAAAGGCGATGGTTGTAAAAGAAAAACATAACGCCCATGGCAAATACCTTCATGATCAGGTCTAGTCCGAAGTTCATCAATGCAAGATAAACACTGGTGGCAACATCTTTTCCATTGTATAGTTTAGCCTCTGAAATGTGGCTGTAGATCATTTCAGCTAAAATGACAGTAGCATGAAGAGGAATTGACCATGCATAGATATTCTCTAACCCGTCCTCGCCCATAAAGTAATCCATCATTACTTATTAGTTTTTGTAAAGGTAAGGCTTTAAGAAATTTTTAAGAAAATATCCTGTTGTTTTTAATAAAATTTTAATCAGCTGTTTTGTTGGCCAGCTGTCCGCAGGCAGCATCGATATCTCCTCCGCGGCTTTTTCTGATCATAACAGTAATTCCTGCATTTTCAAGCTGACGAACATAATTTTCTTCTGCCTGTTTGTTGCATTTGTCATATTTTCCGTCTCCAATCGGATTGTATTGTATAAGATTCACTTTGGAAGGAACCTGCTTACAATATCTGATAAGTGCTTTAATATCTTCGTCTCCATCATTAATGCCTTTCCAGACACAGTATTCGAAAGTAATTACAGAATTGGTTTTCTTATACCAGTACTGAAGAGCTTCCATAATATCTGTTAATGGAAATTTATCAGAAAACGGCATGATCTCATTCCGTTTTACTTCTATGGCAGAGTGCAGCGATAATGCTAATTTCACCCGCAGATCGTCGTCTGCAAGCATTTTGATCATTTTCGGAATTCCGGATGTAGAAACGGTAATTCTTCTGGGTGACATGCCCAGACCTTCAGGCTGAGTAATCTTCCTGATGGATTCTACTACGTTTTTGTAGTTCATCATCGGCTCTCCCATTCCCATAAAAACGATATTGGAAAGGGGTCTTTCAAAGTACATTTTACTTTGGCTGTCAATGAGAGCTACCTGGTCCACGATTTCGGCAACTTCAAGATTTCGCATTCTTTTCAGTCGTGCGGTTGCACAGAATTCGCAGTTTAATGAGCATCCTACCTGTGAGGAAACGCAGGCTGTGGTTCTTGTTTCTGTTGGAATAAGAACAGATTCTACCATCAGTCCGTCGTGAAGCTTCACACCGTTCTTAATTGTTCCGTCTGAGCTTCTCTGAAGCTGGTCTACAGAAACGGGATTAATGGTATACTCTTCGGAAATTTTTTCGCGCAGAGATTTCGAAAGATTCGTCATTTCATCAATCGAATGGAGATTTTTACTCCATAACCAGTCATAAACCTGCTTCGCACGAAACGGTTTTTCCCCTAAAGTCAAAAAATAGTCTTTAAGCTGGTCAAGTGATAAAACCCGGATATCTTTCATTGTGGTAATAGGTTGCAGATGACAGGTTGCAGGCTACAGACAAACCAATATCTGCAGCCTATACCTGATATTTATTTATAAAATAAGCATTGCGTCACCGTAAGAATAGAATTTATACTTTTCTTTTACAGCTTCTTCATATGCATGCATGATAAACTCTTTTCCTGCAAATGCAGCGATCATCATCAGTAATGTTGATTTTGGTGTGTGGAAGTTGGTAATCATTGCACTCGCAACTCCAAAATCATGAGGCGGATAAATAAATTTATTGGTCCAGCCGTTAAAAGCAGAGATTTTTCTGTTTGAAGAAACAGAAGTTTCCAATGCTCTCATTGTTGTAGTACCTACTGCACATACTCTTCTGTGGGCATCTACCGCTTTGTTGATGATATCAGCATTTTTCTCGTCGATGATCACTTCTTCCGACTCCATTTTGTGCTTGGAAAGATCTTCTACCTCAATAGGGTTAAAAGTTCCCAAACCAACATGAAGCGTTACTTCAGCAAAATCAATTCCTTTGATCTCCAGTTTCTTCATCAGGTGTCTAGAGAAGTGAAGACCGGCTGTAGGTGCAGCAACTGCCCCTTCTACTTTCGCATAGATGGTCTGGTATCTTTCTGCATCTTCAGGCTCTACTGCTCTTTTTATATATTTCGGAAGCGGAGTTTCTCCCAGTTCTTTCAGTTTTGTTCTGAATTCGTCATAAGATCCGTCGAACAGGAATCTTAAGGTTCTTCCTCTTGAAGTAGTATTGTCGATAACTTCAGCTACCAAAGATTCGTCTTCAGTAAAGAACAGTTTGTTCCCGATTCTGATTTTTCTGGCAGGGTCCACAAGAACGTCCCATACTCTGGTCTCTTTATCAAGTTCTCTTAAAAGGAAAACTTCAATTTTGGCTCCTGTTTTTTCTTTATTCCCATAAAGACGTGCAGGGAAAACCTTGGTATTGTTGAAAATGAATAGATCTTTCTCATCGAAATAATCAACCACATCTTTAAACAGCTTATGTTCAATAGTTTCTGTTTTTCTGTTAAGAACCATTAATCTGGCTTCGTCTCTGTGTTCGGATGGGTGTTCTGCCAATAATTCCGCAGGAAGGTCAAAATTAAAATCTGATGTTTTCATTTTTTTAAATTACGGTTTAAAAATTTATTCAAAATTACAAGTGTAATTTTCGGTGTGCAAATATACGACATTGAACACCCCTTTGTCAAGTATTATTTAAAATCAAATATAAAACCGTGATTTACGGTGATTTGTAAAGAAATAAAAGGTTATTTTTGGAATGATTTAAAATTTTTACATTTATGAGCAAATATTCACTGGAAGCTTTTGTCAACGAAACTAAAGAAAATCCACAGCAGAGAGATTATTTTGAACTTGAAACTCCGCATCTTTTAGAAATCAACCTTAATAACCAGGCGGTATGGACAAAAAGAGGAAGCATGGTTGGCTATGTAGGCGGCATCAATTTCGAGAGACAGGGAATGCTGGCAGGGGGCATCGGCAATCTTTTAAAGAAAGCGATCAGCGGTGAAGGAGCTAAACTGATGAAAGCAGAAGGAAGCGGGAAACTGTATGTGGCAGATTCGGGCAAGAAAGTACGAATCCTTTATCTGAACAATGAATCGGTTTGTGTGAACGGAAATGATGTTCTGGCCCACGAGCAGAGTGTAAAAAGCGATATTACCATGCTTAAAAGTGTTGCGGGTATGATGGCTGGCGGTCTTTTCCAGGTCAAACTTTCGGGAACCGGGCATATTGCAATAACAACGCATGGTGAACCATTGACACTGATGGTAACTCCTGACAATCCTGTTTTTACAGATCCTAATGCAACAGTGGCATGGTCGGGAAACTTAAGCCCCGATCTGAAAACGAATGTTTCTTTCAAAAGCCTTATCGGAAGAGGAAGCGGCGAGGAATTCCAGATGAAGTTCTCCGGTAACGGATGGGTACTGATCCAGCCTTATGAGGAAGTATATTTCACAGAGAAATAATATAAAATTGAACGTATAAAATGGCTGCTTCCTAAACCGGGCAGCCATTTTTAATTTCCTTCCTCTTTGTCCATATTTTGAAGTGCAATCCGCATCAAAGACTTTTCAGGCTCTCTGACATTAAGCAGCTGTTGAATCTTCAAGAGACCAAGAAATTGTTTAAATTTTTAAAATCTCGCAGATTTAGCGGATTTATTTCAGTTATAAAAATCTGCAAAAGGAATATGTTTCTTTGGTAATTATTTCTGCATTATAATTTTTATTGAATGCATTTAAACAGGCTTACAAAAATTTACAGCAAGTACTCTAAAACCTTCTTCCACTCCTCCAATTTAGCATCAAACGAAACGGTATGAAGAGGACTTGTGGAAGGAAGTTGAAATATAGGCAGCCTGTAATTTTTACCTAAAAGCTTCTGCAGGTTTTTGTAAGATTTACCACCATTACAGAAAACAGCTCTGATATTGGGATGCTCCTCCAAAAGTTCTGCAATTTGGTTGGCTTCTTCATTTTTGATCTCGGAATCGAGGCTTCCTTTTCTCTCGCAGGAGTCGATGACATCCCAGACGGCTATGTGGTGTTTCTTTAAAATATTTAACCGTTCAGTGTAATCTTCGGTCAATTCTTCATTGAACAGATAAAAAATAATGGTCCAGAATTTATTCTGCGGATGGGCGTAATATTGCTGCTTTTCCAAAGATTTTACTCCGGGAATCGAACCTAAAATTAAAATTTCAGATTGGTCGTCAATGACCGGCGGAAATGAGGAAATTCTGTTTTGCATATTCAAATATATAAAATTTGGTTAAAGCCGTTGGATCATTCCATAAAAAAACGGGCTAAAGCCCGTTCCTATTGAATTTTGAACATCTGGAAATTGATATTCCCGTCTCTTCATTTACATTTTTAATTACAAAGTTTCCTTCAGCCAATCGAAGAATTCTCTCTGCCATACCAATCCGTTTTGCGGATGAAGTACCCAGTGATTTTCGTTCGGGAAATACACCAGCTTGGATTTCAGTCCTCTTAATTTTGCTGCCTGGAAAGCTTCCTGTCCTTGCTCGTAAGGTACACGGAAATCTATTCCTCCCTGGAAGATCATGATAGGCTTGTTCCATTTATCAACAAAATTGCTTGGGTTGAATTCTGTGTATGCTTTAGGAAGCGGCTTTTCCCACGGGGAACCAAGGTCCCAGTTGGCAAACCAAAGCTCTTCGGTGGTAAGGTACCAGGATTTCATATCAAATAATCCATCGTGGGCAATGAATGTTTTGAATCTGTTTTCGTGGATTCCGGCTAACATAAATACGCTGTATCCTCCATAGCTGGCTCCTACTGCCGCTACTCTTTCACCATCTACGTACGGTAATGTTTTTGCAAAATCTGTTGCTGCGAGATAATCTCTCATCGGTTGTCCGCCCCAATCTTTAGAAATTTCTTCGTTCCATTTTGTTCCCCATCCCGGCATTCCTCTTCTGTTGGGGGCCACTACGATATATCCGTTGGCTGCCATCAGGGAGAAGTTCCATCTTGTGCTGAAAAATTGCGTTAAGGCAGATTGTGGTCCTCCCTGGCAGTATACCAGTGTAGGGTATTTTTTATTCGGGTCAAAATTTGGTGGATAGTGGAACCATACGCCCATTTCTTTGCCGTCAGTTGTTTTCACCATTTTAAGTTCGGATTTCCCCTGCGCCAGTTTAGCATAAGTTTCTTTATTGGCTTCGGTCACCTGTTTCATTTCCCCGTTTTTCACATTGACAGAGAATAGTTCCGTTGCATGGTTGATGTCTGTTCTTCCTACTAAAAGTGAAGATTTATTGTCGGTGAATATTTCATTAACATCAAAGTCACCTTTTGTGATCTGCTGTACTTTCGCAGCTTTAGGATCTAAGGAGAAAAGCTGTTTCGTACCTCGGAATGCTGCCGTAAAATAGATGGTTTTGGAATCTCCGCCCCAGAATACATCTCCGGAAACGCTTTCATCCCAGCCGGCAGTAAGGTTTGCTGTCTTGCCAGACTTCCAGTCCATGATCTTTACATCATTTTTATCAGCTTCATAACCGTCTCTGGCCATACTCTGCCAGATCAGGGATTTCCCGTCCGGGCTGAATTTTGGATTAACATCATAGCCTTTATTGGATTCCGTTATGTTTTTTGTGGTTCCAGAAGCCAGGTCGTATGCAAAAATATCCGTATTGGTGCTTGTAGAATACTCTTTTCCGCTTTTAGGTTTGGTAACGTATAAAAGCTGAGAAGAATCCGGACTCCAGATAAAATCTTCTGCTCCCCCGAAAGGTCTCTGAGGTGAATCCCAGGCTTTACCTTCCAAAAGATCTTTTGCAGATTCTGCCTTATCTGTTGTATTGACTACAAATACGTGGTTGTATTTTCCTTCATTGAAATAATCCCAGTGCCTGTGGTTCAGATCTGTATAGACCTGGCCAGTAGTTTTTGGGGTATCGCTGTATTTGTCTTTCCCCATTAATTTTTCCACCAGAACCTGTTTGCTGAAAGCAATTTTTTTACCGTCCGGAGAGATCACGATATTATCAGCTTCCCCGATGGTATAAAATTCGGACCAGGTTTTCCCATTGTCTTTTGAAAGAAAAATTTTATCGCCTTCCTGTGCATAAATTCCGTTTTTATCCCATTGAATAAGGGCTTTTTTGCCGAAATCTATTTTGGAAGACTGGTTATTAAGGACATTGAGAAAATAGTTCTCATTTTTTGTTTTTTCTGTTTTCAGATCTACCTGCCCTACTTTATAGATAAGTGAAGACTGATCCGGAGAAACTGCCTGTACTCCTACTTTTTTCAAAGTCCAAAGGATTTCAGGCGTCATTAACTGTTGTGCATTCATTAAAAACGGAGCTGCCAGAGTCAGCAGACTGTACTTAAGTTTCATATGTTGATATTGATTTTACGGAACTATGAAATCAGCATGATTATCAATTCCTTTATTTAATTCAAAGATGCCCAAAGTTAATATTTAAAATAAAAAGAGCGAAGGAATTAACATTAAAGTTTTGATGTATTCTGTAGTCCGCACAATATTTTTGAAAATGACAAATACGATTAAACAGGATCGGGCGAAACTCAAAGATTTAGTTTTAACGATATTGTTACCGCCAAGATATGAATGATAAAGCAGGAATGACAAGTATAAAGACAGACAAAACAGCTCCACTTATTTTAATATGCAGGGTTTAATTTTTACAATAAAAAAGTCTGCTGTACAAAACAGCAGACTTGTGATATAAGTTTATGTACCGGTCAATTAATCTCCATCTGAAAACATGGAATTGGCCAGTGAAGTAACAAAGGACAGCAGTAAACTAAAGATCAATGCCCACCAGAAGCCATCTACTACCATGCTGTCTATAAAATAATCTGCAATCAAAATAATCACTGCGTTGATTACTAAAGCAAATAATCCCAGTGTAATGATCGTAAGCGGCAGTCCTAAAAGTCCCAAGATAGGTTTTACAAAAATATTCAGTACCCCCAGTACAATGGCAAAAATAATCGCTGAAGAAAATCCTTCAAAATGTACGCCGGGAAGGACTTTGGTCAGAAGATACGCAACAATTGCTGTAACAAATAGTCTGATAATTAAGTTCATATTTTTATTTTTAATGTTATGCTTTTTAAGTTACAAATCCTGTTCCATTTACCCCGTAAAAATGCTGTTAACACCTTTATTTACGGAATATTTACTGCATCTGTATTTATTTAATCCTCATCATGGTCACCAGCGAAGTCGCAACATGGCTCTCCGAAGCGGTATTTTCATCAAGAACATAAATTTCAGTCCTTACCACAATGATCTTTGCCCCGCCTTTTATGACGTAGGACCGCGATACCAGGGCATCTCCCAGTGCAGGACGAAGATAATTGACCTTCAGTTCAACCGTTACCACATAACAGTCTTCCTTATAATGACTTACCGAAGCATATCCTGAAGAAACATCCACCAGCGATGCAATCATAGCTCCATTGAACATTCCGGCTTTCCGGGTCATCATCTCCATTTTGGGAATTTTGATGGAGACGAAACCTGTTTCCACTTCCAGCAATTCGGCATTGTAGAATTTCAATGTTTCGGAACGGCTGAAACTGTCTGTAATGAGTTTCTTTTTTTCTGGCGTCATGATGTGTAATTTAATCTGAATGCAAATACAAAGTACACAAATGTTTTTTAAAATACCAGAAAATTCGGGACAAGTTTTACATAAAATCTTTGTTTTTTGACTATAATCAAGAATCGACTCCATCTGTTTTATCTGCCAAAAAGAAAATTTTAAACCGTTAAGCATTTTTAAGTTTTTAAGAATATTAAGGAGAGCTTCACTTTTAAGGTGCAATCATTTGATTTTCCTTAACTATTTATTTCTTATGATCTCCACTGCACTTCATATTTTCTAAAAGTTTAGAATAAAATCTGTGTTATCCTGGAAATCCGTGGGAGATTAAAAAAATACATCTTAATTGCTACGGTTATTAGGGAAGATTACACTTACAAAAAATAGTAGCTTTGCGATAAACAGATAGCCCAATGAATTACAAAAACATCTTCATATTTCTAAATCTTCTGATAGGCTGCATTTTTCAGGCACAAACGTTACATCTGTACGGCGGTTCCGGCCAGGATGAATATCTGGGCTGCTTAAACTGTGATACTTTTGATAAAAATTCGATCTGGAATTCCTACAGTGATTATGGGAATGTATTCAGCTCAAAGTCCATATGGAACGGTTATGGAAACTACGGAAGTTCATACAGCACGTATTCTCCGTGGAGCAGTTATGCTTCCTATCCACCGGCTATTGTCGATCAGGACGGTAAATTTTACGGATATCTTACTTTAAATACATATAAATCCGAAAGATCAGAGTTGGAATTGGCCCAGGTCTTATGCCAATACCACGATGATATCAGGAAGGACATTGGCGGATGGTATGATAAACTTTTCCGGTAAAGTATAAACAAGCAGATGTAAGGAATCTAAACATGGTTGATCGAAAAATTCCGGTACGTCTGATTGACAGTCAAAAGGTCAAAGGTTCAAATTCCGTTTCTACACAAGAAAAAACTCATGCTCATTAAATGTTTCACAGTAATTTAGATATATTGAAGCTGCATTAAGAGTGGACCGGTTATTTAATAAAAGTCCAATGCCATAAGGTTAAGGCACTGGAACTTTATCTGTCAATAGCTTTCGAGAAAGCTAACTAGCAAAATGGAGGAGGCGAATCCGGGCAGGTAGCATTGCCACAATAGTCAGCAGCCCATTCTCTGCAACACATGGCCTTTTGATTCCATCCATTGCATCCGGCAGGAGGATTTCCACCTTTGATAATCTTTAATTCTCCTTTGCTTAATTTTCTTAGATTTTTCATAATTGATATAATTGAATTGGTAAGTAAATATCCAAAATTACTTTCAATTACACAACATTTAGTGAATTATTTTATTGATTTTTAACAAAGTGATATGATTTCACATCAAAATTCAGAAAATAAAGTTGAAATATATCACTCTATTTTCGCGCTTAAGGTAAGAACTGACCATAAAAAGAACAGCTTAATTATTACGGAAGCCTATACGATAAAACTGAATATGTATGATTGGATGGATTAACTGAGCTGTACCTGGAAATCTTCTCCAAGCGTCAGAACGCCTTCCGTCAAAGCTTCGGAATGGGTTGCGAATCCTTTCAGTTTTGAAGTTTTCCCTTTTAAAACAAGATCTAAAAGCTGTTTGTCCGACAATTTTTTTCCGAAAATATCAAAAGTAATTTTGAAACCGCAGTTTTTGAAATCGGAACAACCAACTGCTGTTTTACCTTTGATCAGATGATGTTCTTTACATTTCGGACATTGGGTTTCTTCCCAGGACTGAAGCTCTTTTTTTATGGCAGGCTCGCGTTTTTTCTTTTCTTTAACCTCTTCTTTCTCTTCTTCCTGCAGCATAATTACTTTTCCTTTCCCATAGACCACTTTTCGGGTGAGGTCGGAAACCATCTGGATCAGTTCTTCTTTAAACTGGTTGGCTTCATATTCTCCCTTTTCAATTTTGCGGAGCTTCTGTTCCCATTCTCCCGTCAGTTCAGGACTTTTGAGAAGTTCATCCTCGATCGTATCAATTAACTGAATCCCGGTTTGAGTGGCGATCAGATTTTTTCTTTTCTTTTCAATATATTTCCTTTTGAAAAGGGTTTCAATGATATTGGCACGGGTGGATGGTCTTCCGATCCCGTTATTCTTCAGAAGTTCACGTAATTCTTCGTCCTCTACTTGTTTTCCGGCCGTTTCCATCGCTCTCAGCAAAGTTGCTTCGGTGTAGGGTTTAGGCGGTGAAGTTTTTCCCTGGTGAATCATTGGGTCGTGAGGTCCGCTTTCCCCAACGGTAAATTCCGGAATGGTCTGTTCTTCTTCCTTCTCTTTTTCTTTATCCGTGGGTTCTTCTTTCGGTTCTTTTGCATAAACTGCTCTCCAGCCAGGCTCCAGAACCTGTCTCCCACTTGTTTTGAAAGGAATGGTTCCTACTTTTCCTTCCACCAATGTGTTTGAAATTTTACATTCGGGATAAAAAACGGAAATAAAACGTTTTGCTATCAGATCATAGATGAGTTTCTCTTCCCTGCTCAGATTTTGAGAAGGGGGAACCTCAGTTGGAATAATCGCATGGTGATCTGTCACTTTTGCATCATCAAAAACTGCTTTTGACTTAGGAATAGGCGCTTCCAACAATGGGGAAATCAGATCCTGATAAAAATGCATTTTGCGAAGAATACCTTCTATTTTCGGATACAGACTTTCGGATAAATAGGTGGTATCAACACGCGGATAAGTGACGTGCTTTTTTTCGTAGAGACTTTGAATATAATTTAAGGTATTTTCTGCGGAATAGCCATATTTTTTGTTGGCTTCCACCTGAAGTCCTGTCAGGTCGAAAAGTCTCAGATTTTTTTCTTTTCCTTCTTTGATTTCAAAAGAGACGATTTCAAAAGGGTTTAATTTAAGATATTCAAGTCCTTTTTCGGCACGGTCTAAAGTTTTTAAACGGTCAATCGCTGCATTGAAAATAACGTCCCGGTATTTGGTTTTAAGTTCCCAATATTCTTCCGTATTGAAGGCATCGATTTCCTTCTGACGCTGGACAAGCATCGCCAGCGTAGGCGTCTGTACTCTTCCGATGGAAAGAACTGCTTTGTTACCGCCAAATTTCTTGGTAAATAACCTTGTTGCGTTAATTCCTAACAGCCAGTCGCCGATCGCTCTTGCATTTCCCGCCAGATACAGGTTTTTATAATCTTCAGCCGGTTTCAGGTTATCAAAGCCTTCTTTAATCGCTTCTTCAGTAAGGGACGAGATCCATAAACGCTGAACAGGTTTATTACATTTTGCTTTCTGTAAAACCCATCGCTGGATCAGCTCTCCCTCCTGCCCGGCATCACCACAGTTAATGACCTCATCACATTCTTCCACTAATCTTTCAATAACCTTGAACTGGTTTTCTACGCCTTTATTGGGTATTAATTTGATTCCAAAACTGGCTGGAATAATTGGCAATAAAAATAAATTCCAGGATTTGTATTGAGGGCCATAGTCGTGAGGTTCCTTTAAGGTACACAGGTGTCCAAAGGTCCATGTCACACAGTATCCGTTACCCTCCATATAGCCCTGCTTAGGCGTGGTAGCACCTAATACTTTGGCAATATCTCTGGCAACACTGGGCTTTTCTGCAATACAAAGTTTCATGAATTTCGGGATTATTGAAGGGGAACAAAAGTCGGGATTTTTTTTGGATTAAGCTAATTTAGCAGGCAGTTGATGTTTGATAAATTGTAGATCCGGACGTTCCACACCTGGCAGCAGTATTAATAATTACAAGGTAACGAACATTACTTTTTCAGATCCATTTATGATGTTCAGATCCAGTCTTGCAATAAGAAAATGAATATCCTCAGCAAACCTTTCCTTCAGATAACCTTCTTCAACATCATGCCCGTAAGCTATTTTTTTATAGAAATCAGGTTGGCTTCTCAATGTATTTCGCAGTTGTGCCAGATTAGATTTTAAAAATTTCAGATCAATATATTCTTCATAAAAATTCCAGAAATCCAGTACCTTCAAATCCATATCTAAAGCTGTTTCTATTTGCCACAACAATCTGTCATCTCCTTCTAAACCATCATCACCCGACATTACCAGATTCAAACCGTCTCTGCCGTCAAAGTGGTATTGTTCCATCAGTTCCAGATATTGCTGTAAAGGTTCCTTTTTATCAAATACAAAACTTATTTCAAGCCCTCGCCCCATATTATTTTATTGAAAAATAAATATAATAAAAAAGCTTCCCAAAAAGAGAGTTTTCACAATGAATTTGTGCCTCTGCGATTGGCCAACTGTATAAAATATAAGTTTAACAGATTTAATATTAATGAAAATAAAATCTGTTATTTCTTATTCGTTTTTTGCAATTCCATTTCCTGAACTTAAAATAAGTACTGACTTTCCAACAGATATGTTTTCTATTTCTTTGGGGTAAAGGTGTACACTCTTTAATTTAAAGTGAATATTCGTCACTTCTGAATGGTTTTTTGGAAAAAATCGTATCGGGAAGTTTGTGATTCTTGAGGTGTCTGTAGTTCACTCGTTCTCGATACATTTTTCTCCGCTTCGCTGCGAAAAACACTCGAACTGACGGTTGGAAAATGGAAGCATGTTTTTCCTGCTGACAAGAAATTTGAAGATCTGAAACCATAATTTTTTAAATAACAACAGCTTTTAATTTAAATATCAAATTAATCTTCAAGAGCAATATCAAAAATTAAACAAAATAATCCACTGAAAAACAATTAATTAAAAATTAATAAAGCAGAAAATATTAAAAAGTCTATTATTTTAGTAGACTATAAAAGATATATGTTCTATATTTGCAACCGTATTAACGAAAAGAAAATGAAATGATACAGGGATTTAAACATCAGCCGGTGAAGAAACAGACCATCAGAATTATGATGATGTGCAGCTGTATGCCTGTGCATCAGAAATCCCGTGGCTGACCTTAAATTAAAATATACCATATTCTAAAGGCCTTACCACGTTGTAAGGCCTTTTTATTTTAATACCCTTTCAGTTGTTTAAAATTAAAAACAGAGATTAAAATGATAGAGATCAAAAGCATTTCAAAAACATTCCATCAGAAAAAACAGTCTTTCAAAGCACTGGACCAGGTAAGTCTTAGTGTTGAAAAGGAAGATATTGTTGGGATCATCGGATTTTCAGGCGCAGGAAAAAGTACGCTGATCCGGACCGTGAATCTCCTTGAAAGACCTGATGAAGGCCAGATCATCATCAATGGAAGAGATTTCACCAAATTAAGCTCAAAACAGCTTGCAGGTGAACGTAAAAAAATAGGAATGATCTTCCAGCATTTCAACCTGCTTTCATCAAGAACTGTTTTTAACAATATAGCCCTTCCGCTGGAGCTTGATCATGTCAGCAAAGATGAGATCCATCAAAAAGTAAATGAGCTGCTGAAAATCGTAGGACTGGAGGACAAAGCCAATGATTATCCAAGAAGCCTATCCGGTGGGCAGAAACAGAGAGTTGCCATTGCAAGGGCACTGGCCAATGATCCCTATCTCCTTCTCTGCGACGAAGCCACCAGCGCACTGGATCCGGCAACTACACAGTCTATTCTGCAGCTTTTAAGGGACATTAATCAAAGGCTTGGCATTACCATTCTGCTGATCACCCACGAAATGGAAGTCATCAAGGCAGTCTGCAATCATGTCGCTGTCATCGACAAAGGAAAATTATTAGCAAAAGGAACACTAAGCGAGATCATTTCTGATAAAGAAAATCCGGTGATCCGACAATTTATAAATTCAGATATCATGACCATACCCCAGGAACTCAATAAAAAACTACAGAAAGAACCGCAAGACGGCTTATTTCCGCTTATTGAAATAGAACTTAATGAAAATATCAGTGTTGAAAAACTGCTTTCAACGCTTTATGACCAATATAAAATTCCTTACAGACTTTTGAAAGCTGATGTAGAATATCTCGGTAATTCAAATTTCGGAAAACTGCTTTTGCAGCTACAGGGAGGAACTGAAGAAAATCAGAAGGCCATCTATTATTTTAACCAGAATAAAATTCAAAATACAATAAAAGGATATGCTTAGTGATTCGGTAATTTCTCTTTTGGGAAAGGGACTTTGGGAAACGGTTTATATGACATTTGTTTCAGGGTTTTTTGGATTTATTTTGGGGCTTCCGGTCGGAATCCTGCTGTTTTTAACGAGAAAAGGACAACTGCTGGAAAACGCAGTGTATTACAGAGTGATCTCTATTCTGGTTAATATTTTCCGGTCTATTCCTTTTATTATTTTAATTGTATGGATGATTCCTTTTACAAGAGTGGTCATAGGAACTTCCATAGGAATGAATGCAGCTTTGGTCCCGTTAAGTGTCGGAGCCGCCCCGTTCATTGCCAGGCTGGTGGAAAACAGTCTTCTTGAGGTCCCTCACGGCCTTATTGAAACAGCCAGAGCACTAGGCGCATCCCCTTTACAAATCATCCGGAAAGTACTGCTTCCCGAAGCACTTCCTTCCCTCATTAACAATGCATCCATAACGCTGATCACTCTGGTTGGCTATTCTGCAATGGGCGGAGCACTGGGAGCCGGTGGATTGGGACAGATCGGATACCAATACGGTTACATCGGCTACGATGCTGTGATTATGAATGTGGTATTGGTGCTGTTGGTAGCATTGGTATTTACCATACAGTTTGCGGGAGACAGATTAGCGAGAAAGTTTGATCACAGGTAAATAAAGTCCCAGGAATTAATTTAAACAGAAATAACGGAAGGTGGCTTCAAGCACCTCAGCAGCTTTTTAATCATAAAAAAATCTAATGAAAAAGATAAAAATCACAGCCTTTTTAACGGCTGGGCTTCTGATATTCAATGCATGTTCAGGAAAGAAAAACGATCCGAATCATATCGTGGTAGGAATTACCTATGGTCCGGAACTGGAAATTGCCGAAGAAGCTAAAAAAGTAGCGAAGGAAAAGTACAATCTTGATGTGGAACTGATTCCCTTCAATGATTATGTGGTTCCGAATGAAGCCTTGAATAACGGAGATATCGAAGCCAATGCTTTCCAGCATGTCCCTTATCTGAACGAACAGGCGAAGCAGAGAGGCTACAAACTGGCCGTTGTGGGGAATACTTTTGTTTATCCTATCGTAGCGTATTCAAAAAAGATAAGAAATATCAGTCAGCTCCAGAATGGAAGCACGGTTGTGATTCCCAATGATCCTACCAACGGCGGGCGTTCCCTCTTACTGCTTCAGAAAAACGGCCTTTTAAAATTAAAAGAAGGCATCGGGCTTCTTCCGAAAGTTACCGATATCAATGAGAATCCGAAACAGTTGAGAATCCTTGAGATCGAAGCCCCGCAGCTTCCAAGGGTACTGGATGATAAAGAAGTCGTTATAGCGGTCATCAATAATAATTTTGCATCACAGGCAGGGTTAAATGCCGATAAACAGGGTGTCTTCAGCGAGGATAAAGATTCTCCATACGTTAATGTAATCGTTGCCAGACATGACAATAAAAATTCCGCAAAAGTCAAAAACTTTGTAAAAGCTTACCAATCCGATGAAGTGGCTAAAAAAGCTGAAGAGATCTTCAAGGGCGGTGCAGTGAAAGGCTGGTAGGTGATGGGTTTGTTGCGGGTTGCGGAGTCTGAGGGTTTGAGGGTTAGAGGGTTTGAGAGTTGGAGAGTTTTGGAGTTGGAGAGTTTATGGATACGGGTTTGGGGATTCGGGTTACAAATCGCGCAAAGCCAAAACTCCAAATAAGGTTTAAATTTCTGATGAGAGACACGAAACTGGTGGCTGAGATCCTCGAAGCCACCAGATATTTGTTCTTCATTTAATATTTAGGGATTCCCAACCTCAACTCTCAAATCCCGGGACCCCAAACACCGAACCTAAAACCCTCCAACTCTCAGACCCTCAAACCCCGGAACTCCAACCCCGAAACCAAATATTGATTGACTGAATTTCATTTTCTCAATTTGAGATAATAAAAATTTTACTTACTTTTGTTGTTAATCAATAAAAAGGCATTTATGTTCAAGAAAACCGCCATTGTAAGTTTATTCACTTTTATTGCTGCTTCATATATGGCTCAGAATCATACTCAACCCGTTTATTTAGATGAATCGAAGCCTGTAGAGCAGCGTATTCAGGATGCTCTTTCGAGAATGACCGTGGAAGAAAAAGTGGCCATGCTGCATGCACAGTCAAAATTCAGTTCACCCGGGGTTCCAAGGCTGGGAATTCCTGAATTCTGGACCACAGACGGGCCTCATGGAGTACGTCCTGAAGTAATGTGGGACGAATGGGACCAGGCCGGATGGACCAATGACTCTATCATCGCCTACCCTGCCCTCACGGCGCTTTCTGCAACATGGAACAAAAAAATGTCCTGGAACTACGGAAAAGCTCTTGGCGAAGAAGCCCGTTATAGAAAAAAGGACATCCTTCTGGGACCCGGTGTTAATATTTACAGAACACCCCTGAACGGGAGAAACTTCGAATATATGGGTGAAGACCCTTATTTAACATCAAAAATGGTGGTGCCTTATATCAAAGGGGTACAGTCTAATGGGGTGGCCACTTCTGTGAAGCATTTTGCCTTAAACAACCAGGAAATGTTCCGTCATACGAGCAATGTCAATATTGATGACAGAACGCTTTATGAGATCTATCTTCCGCCTTTCAAAGCGGCCGTGACTGAAGGTGATTCATGGACGATCATGGGCGCTTATGATATGTATAAAAACCAGTATGCCAGCCAGAATCAATATCTTTTAAATGATATTCTGAAAAAAGAATGGGGCTATAAAGGGGTTGTTGTTTCCGACTGGGGAGCAGTGAATAATACGGAACAGGCGATCCACAACGGACTGGACCTTGAATTCGGGAGCTGGACGAACGGACTTTCTGCCGGGACGAAAAATGCTTATGATAATTATTATTTGGCAAAACCTTATTCAGACCTCATCAAAGCAGGAAAAGTCGGTACACAGGAACTTGACGACAAGGTAACAAGATTACTTCGTTTAGCCTACAAAACTACGATGAACAGGAACAAACCTTTCGGGAATATTGCTTCTGAAGAACATAAAGCCGTAGCAAAAGAGATCGGGGAAGAAGGAATTGTATTGCTCAAAAACCAAGGCAACGTGCTTCCTGTCGATATTAATAAGGCAAAAAAAATTGCGGTGATCGGTGAAAATGCCATCAAGATCATGACAGTGGGTGGCGGTTCTTCCTCTTTAAAAGTAAAATATGAAACACTTCCTTTAGACGGAATTAAAACCAGATTCGGAAAACAGGCGGATGTACAGTATGCGAGGGGTTATGTTGGTGATATCGGCGGAGAATACAACGGGGTAAAATCCGGGCAAAACTTAAAAGACGACCGTTCTCCGGCTGAACTGCTTAACGAAGCTGTAGAACTGGCCAAAAAATCCGACTATGTGATTTTCGTAGGAGGACTGAATAAATCTGACTTCCAGGACAGTGAAGGCAACGACAGAAAAAGCTACGGTCTTCCGTACAATCAGGACAATGTGATTTCAGCATTGGCAAAAGCGAATAAGAATCTTGCCGTGGTTCTGGTTTCCGGGAATGCAGTAGCTATGCCCTGGATCAAAGAAGTTCCAGCTGTTCTTCAGTCATGGTATCTGGGTTCCGAGGCCGGAAACTCCATCGCTTCCGTTTTGGCTGGTGATGCCAATCCTTCCGGGAAACTTCCGTTTACTTTCCCTGTAAAGCTGGAAGATAATTCGGCGCACCAATTGGGAGAATATCCGGGACAGAAAGATGAGCTGGCCGCCGGAAAAGGAAAAGACCAGAAAAACCCGATCAATATTACCTACAACGAAGGTGTTTTCGTAGGTTACCGCTGGCACGACACGAAAAAGATCAAACCTTTATTCAGTTTCGGACATGGATTGAGCTACACTACATTTGAGTTTGGAAAGGCAACCGCCGATAAAAAAGTGATGGCCCAGGATGATAAGATTTCTTTCACAGTAACTGTAAAAAACACAGGAAAGAGAGCAGGTGCTGAAGTTGCACAGCTGTACATCAGTGATATAAAAGCCTCTGTACCGCGCCCTGCCAAGGAACTGAAAGGTTTTGAAAAGGTATATTTAAATCCCGGTGAGCAAAAGGAAGTAACCTTTACGATTGATAAAACAGCATTAAGCTATTTTGATGCCGATAAGCATGAATGGACGGCTGAGCCAGGAGATTTTGAGGCTCAGATCGGGAATTCTTCGGATGCGATTAAAACGAAGGTGAAGTTTACGTTGAAATAATTTCATTATTAATATATTTTAAATATCGAAGCAGGTTCTACGGAATCTGCTTTTTCTATTCAATATGTTCTTCTGTCTTGGAACAAAAGAAACCAAAATTCAGGACAGCACTCTATGTTAAGAATCATTATTTTGTCCCGCACTCAGACAGGATAGTATTTTTAAAGTTCACAGAATTCAATTTCTTAACGCTACAGTTTCTTAGGTCGATTACTGTTCGATACTATAAGGCTGTGTAAATTTTTAAAATCTCGCTTATTGGGCAAATTTATTTCAGTTATGAAAATCTGCTCAATCTGTCAAATCTGCGAGAGAAATATTTTCCTTAGTAATATTTCTACACGATAATTTTTATTGAATACAATTAAATGGGCTCTTATAAAGTTTTCTTTTTATATTCAATTTCTTCGTCAAAATGAACCTCTGCATGGGTATAATCATATATAATATCAGTAATATTTTCCGTAAATTACTGGTATTAAATTCCAAAATACACACTATGGTACACACCGCATCATTTTACGAACAGCTACATTACGAAGAAGGCGGCAAACCAGCAGTAAAAGTAATGGTTAAAACAGATCTTGCTAAAGAAATAAGAATCCTTTTCCGCAAAGGTCAGGAAATGAAAGAACATAAAGCTCCCTATCCCATCGTAGTACAGATTCTGGAAGCATTGATTTCGGAACCGACGGCCAGCGTTATATATTAAGCAAAGGAATGATGATCGTTCTTCCGGCCGGCCAGATCCATGATCTTATAGCATTAGAGGAAAGTATGGTGAGACTGAGCCTTAATTTACAGGACCAGACATCAAGAGTAGAAAAAGTATAACAATATAATCTACTACCTGATAGTATCAAATGATACTATCAAAAGTATTCAGCCAGTTTAACCCATAAAAAATGCCCGCATCTCTCCCGGCATCTCACAGCAGGTTTACAGCAATTTACACCGAAAGGCTATTCACATTCTCAAAATAATGAATCATCCCACCTTCAGGAAGATGGTATTTTTTTGTATTAATCTCTGATTCGCCGTTTCCGCTGTTTTCTAAAAAAGAATTGCTGAAAAGAGCATAAGAAGGCTGTTCGGCGAATTTATTCTTCAGCATCTGGTGAGCTTCCACGATGGTTTTTCCGTAAAGCTTTTTAAAATTCCCGATCGTATACTGTGAAAATTTTCCATAATGTACAATGAACTTCAGCGACATATCAATGGACATGCTTAGCTCTTTCCTTAATTCTTTAATCTTCCGGTTAAAAGCATTCCGCATCCTCCAAAGTATCGTTGAAACAGACTGATAGGAAGGCCTGTCATCATATCTGTAAAATAAAATGGCATCACCTTCAATCTCGGAAATTTCAAAATACCCTTCATTCATATCGATCAGTGTAGACAGTAGCTGCCTTACAATATATTCTCCCGTATAAAGTTTGGTATTGAATACAAATTCGGTAAATCCACTGAAATCAGGAATAAGAATAATACCCTCATGTATATTTATATTCTTCATAATAGTTATAGTTTAAAAACCTGCTGCATTATGATAGACGAAGCAGGTTTAATTTTACTTTACTGCCAGCCGCCGCCAACCGCTCTGTACAGAGAAGTGATAGCATTCAATCGTTGTGCTTTCAGGGAAGCCAGATCCAGTTCTGCCTGAAGCTTATTGCTTTGCGCAATGATCACCTCCACATAAGTCGCTGAATTGTATTTAAATAAAATATCAGCTTTTTTCACGGCCTCACCGGATTTCACGGCCAGCCCTTCTGCAATTTTCTGCTGTTCTTCCAGCTTCTGAATCTGGACCAGTGCATCAGAAACTTCTCCAACCGCTTTTAAAACGGACTGCTTAAAATTAATTTCAGCCTGATCTGCCAGCACTTTAGACTGCTCATACTGTGTTTTCAACTGTTTCCCATTTAAAATAGGCTGTGCAATCATGCCCGCCGCCATTCCGAAAAGGGAACCGGGAACACTGAACCAGTGGCTTGCCTGAAATGCATTCAGTCCGCCCTGAGCCGTGATATTCAGGGAAGGATACATACTCATTTTTGCGACATGAATAGCTGCTGCGCTTTTCCTTACTTCAAGTTCAGCAGTTTTAATATCAGGCCGGTAGCTTAATAATTCTGACGGAATTCCTGCTGCAATCCTGTCTGGCGACTGTACATTATTCAGGCTTGTACTTCTTTTAACCTTATCAGGCATGGAGCCTGTAAGCAGACTTAGTGCATTTTCCTGAACCGCAATAGAACTTTCAATAGCAGGGACCGTTTTTAAAATCTGATCTTTCACTATTTCCTGTTGCTGTACGGCTAAAGCGGTCGTTAAGCCCAATTCCTGCTGCTTGGTTAAAAACTTCAGCGTTGTATCAGAATATTCCAGATTGGATTTTGTAATCTGAAGTTGGGTATCCAGCATCAGTAAATTATAATATCCCTGTACAACAGATGCTACCAGCTGGGTTTTAACCGCCTTGGCTGCTTCCTGGGTTTTCAGATATTCTGTCAGAGCCTGCTCTTTTCTTCCTTTGATCTTTCCCCAGATGTCTGCTTCCCATGAAATGTTCACAGATGTTGTATAATCTTCTATATATTTTTTCCCCATGAACTGCCCGGCCATTATTCCATTCATACTGTTGTCCGAGGGGCGGCTGATACTTGCATTCGCAACGGTTGCACTGATCGTGGGAACATTGCCCCACTTGCTCTGGTTATAAGCAAGGGAGGCATATTCTATCTGTTTCAATGCGACAAGAAAGTCATTATTCTGTGCAATGGCTTTATCAATAAGGTTGACCAGAACCGGATCTTTAAAAAAATCTCTGTAACTGATCTTTGCTATGTTTTCCTGAGTTTCTGCAACAATGTTTTCATTTCTGAAGACTTCAGGTATTTTCATTTCAGGCTGTTCATACTTCTGAACTTTGCACGAAACGGCAACTCCTGAGATCAATGCGAAATACGCTATGTTTTTAATTGAATTCATTTTAATAATCATTTGGATTAATATTCCCAGTCTGCTGCTGTCACTACTTTCCCGCTCATTCTTTCATGTAAAGCCTGGAAGACTACAAAAAGTACAGGAACCACAAATACCCCTAAAACAGTTCCGAAAATCATCCCTGAAACTGCGGCATATCCAATAGAATGGTTTCCTAAAGCCGAAGGTCCTATTACAAACAGCAAGGGAAGAAGTCCGGCAATAAATGCCAATGAGGTCATCAGGATCGGACGCAAACGGGCTTTGGCTCCTTCTACCGCAGAAGCGATAAGGCTTTTCCCTGCTCTTCTACGCTGAATGGCAAATTCCACAATCAGAATTCCGTTTTTCGCTAATAAACCAATGAGCATTACCAAAGCGATCTGTACGTAAATGTTGTTGGACAGGTCTGCCATCGTAATTCCTACAAATACACCTGATAAACCTACAGGAATGGCAATAAGTACCGCCAATGGAAGTACATAACTTTCATACTGGGCCGATAGAAGAAAGAAAACAAAGATGATACACAGTCCGAAGATCATCACCGACTGTGAACCTGCACTTACCTCCTCACGGCTCATTCCTTTATAGTCGTAAGTATATCCCGGAGGAAGCACCTGCTTGCTTACCTCATCAATAGCTGCCATTGCCTGTCCCGTACTGAATCCGGGAGCCGGCATTACTGTTAGATTCGAAGAGTTGAACAGATTGAAACGGTCTACTACTTCTAAAAAAACTTCTGCTCCTGTTACCTGTTTTAAGCTAACCAATGTGTTGATAGGAACCATTTCTCCTAAATTATTTTTAACGAAAATTCCGTTCAGTGATTCTTTATCTTCTCTCATTTCCGGAGTAGACTGAACCAATACTCTGTAGTATTTCCCGAACCGGTTGAAATCCGAAGACTGAATACTTCCGTAATAACCCTGCATTACACCTAATACATCGGAAACGTTCACGCCAAGCTGCGCTGCTTTCACTTCATCTACCAGCACTTCAAACTGCGGATAGGTTACATCAAATGTTGTAAACGCAACCGCTACTTCCGGTCTCTGCATCAAGGCACCCATCATTCCGTAAGAAATATTTCCAAGATTCTGAAGTTCCCCGTTCGTACGGTCCTGAAGCACAAGTTCCATTCCGCTGGTATTTCCGAAACCGTCTACTGTAGGCGTATTGATGACAAGGAAATTTGCTCTTTTATCCTGTGAAAGTGTTCCCTGAACCTGACCGATGATGTCATTGATATTACTTACGTTTCCTCTTTCCTCCGTTTTTTTCAGTTTAACGAAAATAGAAGCTGCGGAAGATGACATGGATCCACTGAATAAGTTCAGCCCGTCCACAGAAATTACTTTTTCCACTGCTGGATTTTTCATTAACAGGTCTTCGGTATCAGAAACTACTTTGGTCGTTCTGTCCTTGGATGCTCCCGGAGCAAGATTGGCCGTTACGATGATAAAACTCTGGTCTTCATCAGGAATAAATCCTTTAGGCGTTGTCATAGACATCCATACAAACAGTCCTCCGAATACAAGAATGAGGATCCCCGCTACCCATTTCCTCTTTAATAGGAATAGAATTGCTTTTCCGTAACGGAAGGTGAGTTTATTAAAACTTGTATTAAAACCGGCAAAGAAACGGTCTTTGAAATTCATTTTCTCATGGGTTCCCGGATGATGCTGTTTTAAGAATACAGCACACAAAGCAGGGCTCAACGTCAATGCATTAATAGCTGAAATCACAATAGCAATCGCCAATGTCAACGCAAACTGCTGATAAAACAATCCCGTAGAGCCACTCATAAAAGCTACCGGGACGAATACCGCAGACATCACTAATGTAATGGAGACAATAGCTCCTGTGATTTCACTCATCGCAGACATGGTCGCAGCCTTTGGGTTAAGCTTTTTATGTTCCATTTTAGCATGGACTGCTTCCACGACGACAATAGCGTCATCCACCACAATACCAATGGCCAGTACCAGAGCGAACAACGTCAGGATATTAATAGAAAAACCAAACAAATTCATAAAAAAGAAAGTTCCCACAATAGACACCGGAACCGCAATAGCCGGGACCAGCGTAGAGCGAAAATCCTGCAGGAAGATGTACACCACGATGAATACCAGGATAAATGCTTCAATCAGGGTATGGATTACCTGATCAATAGACTGATCCAGTGCTTCTTTTGTAGCATAGGGAATTTCATAGTTCATTCCTTCCGGGAACGATTTTTCAAGTTCCTTCATTCTTTCCTGAAGGGCGATCTGTACTTCGTTGGCATTAGATCCGGCCATCTGGAAAATCGCCATCGTTACCGACGGTTTTTTGTTGAAATTAGAAGAAACGGTATAACTATATGCACCAAATTCTACTTTGGCAACATCTTTTAGCTTTAAAACAGAACCATCGTTCAATGCTTTAATTGTAATATTCTCATACTGTTCTGGCTCAGTAAATTTTCCTTTGTAACGAAGGACATATTCCATCGCTTCCTTACTTCTTTCCCCGAATCTTCCCGGAGCCGCCTCAAGGTTCTGCGTCTGGATCGCCCGTGAAACATCTGAAGGCGTAAGGTTGTAGGAAGTCAGTTTATTGGGATCAAGCCATACTCTCATGGAGTAATCTTTGTTCCCATATACCATAGCATCCCCTACTCCTTTTACTCTTTTCAATTCGGGAACGATATTGATTTTCGCATAGTTTTCAAGGAAAAGATCATCCATTGTACCATCTTTACTGGTCAGTGAAACCATTGCGATCATACTGTTCTGTCTTTTCACTGTTGTGATTCCGGCCTGAATAACTTCTGCCGGAAGCTGATTGGTTACCTGCGCCACTCTGTTCTGAACGTTAATCGCAGCCTGGTCCGGATCCGTACCCAGTTTAAAGATTACGGTAATACTTAAAGTACCGTCATTACTGGCTGTGGATGTAATATAATCCATGTTTTCCACCCCGTTGATGGCATTTTCCAAAGGCGGGGCCACGGATCTGGCAATCGTTTCTGCATTGGCTCCGGGATACGCTGCGGTTACCATTACGGTAGGCGGAGCGATATCAGGAAATTTGGTGATCGGAAGGCTGACCATACCTACGATACCCAGAATTACAAGCAACACGGAGATTACCGTTGCAAGTACGGGTCTTTTTATAATTGTCTTTAACATGATTTTTTTCTTACGATTTTTTCGGTTGGGCATTCTTCTTCTGAGCAACTACTGGCGTTCCTGGCTGCAGCCTGTCGAAACCGGCTACAATATACTCGTCACCGGCTTCCAGTCCTTTTGAGACGATGAAATTATCACCTGCTTTTCCGGTTACTTCTACTGGAAGCATTACTGCTTTTCCGCCTTTGATAGAGAACACAAAGATCTTATCCTGAATGGTTCTCGTAGAAGCTATGGGAAGCAAAACTACATTACTGTACAACTGATTCAG
>NZ_JPRO01000010.1 GCF_000737785.1 Chryseobacterium luteum
GCAAAATGCAGAATCCATGAGGTTTACGGAGCTGAGCATGCCAGAAAAGTGATCAAAGCTTCCCAAAAAGATTACGCAGAAAAATTCGGAGGCTAAAAAACAGCATTCCAAAATTATATTAAAGGCAGATGAATTTTCATCTGCCTTTTTTTATTTTCTTATTTGTAACTCACTTGACGGTTTTCCCATCAAGGAATGCTTTTATGCTTGATTGTGTTCATTAAATTATGAAGAAATATAATATCGGACAGATTTAATAAAACAATGGAATTTTTATTATATTTATAAAACTAATTACTATTTATTAATATTAAAATAATAAACTATGGACTTGTTCTATTTAATTCCGGTTTTCGGTGTTGTTGCTTTATTGTATACTTTCCTCCAGAGCAACTGGGTAAGTAAGCAGAATGCCGGCAACGAAAAAATGAAAATAATCAGCGGACATATTGCTGACGGTGCTATGGCTTTTCTAAAGGCCGAGTACAAGATTTTAACCTATTTTGTAGTTGTAGTATCCATATTGCTGGCTGTGATGGGAGCCAGTAATTCCAATTCCCACTGGAGTATTGGTATTGCCTTTGCCGTAGGAGCCGTATTTTCTGCTCTGGCAGGATTTATCGGAATGAAGATCGCTACAAAAGCCAATGTAAGAACTGCAGAGGCGGCAAGAACTTCACTCTCCAAAGCGCTGAAGGTTTCCTTTACAGGAGGTTCCGTTATGGGAATGGGAGTGGCAGGACTAGCGGTTCTTGGTTTAGGTGCTTTGTTTCTCATCATTAAACAGATCTTTGCTCCTGATGCAACAGTAGATTCTCATGAAATGGAAAAGACCATTGAAATTCTTACCGGATTTTCTCTGGGTGCAGAATCCATTGCCCAAAAAATTTTGCCAGAGTAGGCGGCGGTATTTATACAAAAGCCGCAGACGTAGGAGCCGACCTTGTAGGAAAAGTGGAAGCGGGAATTCCCGAAGATGACCCAAGAAATCCGGCTACTATTGCCGACAACGTAGGTGACAATGTAGGAGATGTAGCGGGTATGGGAGCCGATCTTTTCGGATCATATGTTGCCACGGTACTGGCGACAATGGTTTTGGGCAGGGAAACAATGTCTGATGATTCCTTCGGAGGCTTTGCGCCTATTCTCCTTCCAATGCTTATTGCCGGAACAGGGATCATTTTCTCTATGATAGGAACTTTATTTGTAAGGATCAATGACAATGAAGGTTCATCTACTTCCAGCGTACAGAATGCTTTGAATTTAGGCAACTGGGGAAGCATTGTGATCACAGCTATATCCTCTTATTTCTTAGTAACTTATCTTCTTCCCGAAAAAATGACGCTTAGAGGACATGAGTTCACTAAAATGGGTGTTTTTGGAGCTATAATGGTAGGGCTTGTAGTAGGTACTTTAATGAGTATCATCACAGAATATTATACGGCTATGGGGAAAAGACCTGTTTCCAGTATCGTAAGACAGTCCTCTACAGGTCATGCAACAAATATCATAGGCGGTCTGGCAGTGGGAATGGAGTCTACACTGCTTCCCATTCTTGTACTGGCAGGTGGTATTTACGGATCTTACCTGTGTGCCGGCCTTTACGGAGTGGCTATTGCAGCAGCCGGAATGATGGCCACTACTGCTATGCAGCTTGCTATTGACGCTTTTGGACCTATTGCGGACAATGCCGGAGGAATTGCTGAAATGAGTGAACTGCCGAAAGAAGTCCGTGAAAAAACAGATATCCTTGATGCTGTAGGAAATACCACAGCAGCGAGTGGAAAAGGATTTGCCATTGCTTCTGCAGCATTAACTGCATTGGCCTTATTTGCTGCCTTCGTAGGCATTGCAGGAATCGATGGAATTGATATATACAGGGCAGATGTTCTCGCAGGATTATTTGTAGGAGGAATGATACCATTTATATTCTCTTCACTTGCCATTACCGCTGTAGGACAGGCAGCGATGGCCATGGTAGAAGAAGTGAGAAGACAGTTCCGTGAAATTCCGGGTATTCTGGAAGGAAAAGCACAGCCGGAATACGAAAAGTGCGTTGCTATCTCCACAGATGCTTCCATCAGAAAAATGATGCTTCCGGGAGCTATTACCATTATTTCCCCTATTTTAGTCGGTTTCATATTCGGGCCTGAAGTTTTGGGCGGATTTTTAGCCGGAGCTACCGTATGTGGTGTTCTGATGGGAATGTTCCAGAATAATGCCGGAGGTGCCTGGGACAATGCTAAAAAATCATTTGAAAAAGGTGTTGATATCAATGGCCAGACCTACTATAAAGGTTCAGAGCCTCATAAAGCTTCCGTAACGGGAGATACAGTTGGAGATCCCTTTAAAGATACTTCAGGACCATCAATGAACATCCTGATCAAGCTGATGTCTATTGTTTCACTGGTTATTGCGCCCACATTGGCAGTCCTTCATAAAGATAAAATTGAGGCTAACAGAAAAGCTAAACTGGAAAGTCTGACAAAAGCATATAATGCCACCTTATCCACGGCAGGTGCAGGTCTTCAACCCGTTGTTCCTGGTTCTCCAAAAGAAATCAAAGGACACCTTAATGAAAACGGTGATTTTGTCTATGATACCGGAACGATACAGGAAATAAAGCTGAAAGGAGGAAAAACAATCACATTGGGAGAAGGAAGCAGACTGTTTCAGCTGTACAATGCTGTAAAACAGAAAGATCAGGCTCTAATGGACCCTAATAACTGGTATACGGTGGAAAATCTTTATTTTGAAACCGGATCAAGTGATCTGAAGCCGGGTTCAGATATACAGCTGAATAATCTTGCTGAAATTTTAAATGACTATCCCGATCTGAAAATAAAACTAGGCGGCTATACAGATAACACCGGAAACGAAGAAAACAATCAGAAATTATCCAACCTGAGAGCCCAGACAGCAAAGCTGAAGCTTTTGGAACTGGGTATTTCATCAGACAGGGTAGAAGCGGAAGGCTATGGCTCCCGGTACCCTGTTTGTGAAGCGAATGACACCGATGAGTGCAAAGCAAAGAACAGAAGAATTGATGTAAGAGTTCTTGCTCTTTAAATCAAAATAAACTCAATAAAAAAGCACTGCCCGAGGCGGTGCTTTTTTGATATCTGGCTAAAGATTTTTCTGGAGATGTTCCAAAGCCTCGATGATCAATTCATCCTTTTTAGCAAAGCTGAACCGTACATAATCGGAGTTCTGCCGTGAATTATAGAAGGCAGAAAGCGGAAGACATGCAGTTCCTTTCTCTATCGTCAGCCATTTTGAGAATTCTACATCAGTCATGGTTTTAGAGATATTTCTGAAATTGACGATCTGAAAGACGCTTCCTTCAGCCTTTTTTGTCGCTTCTAAAGGCGTAAATGCAATCATTTCGTTAAAAATATCTCTTTTACGCTCCATTGCATTCTTATTTTCAGAGGAATCGAATACCTCCAGGTATCTGGCAATCGCATATTGGGCAGGAGCATTGGCACTGTAAGAAATATATTGCTGATGACACCTGAATTTTGATGTAAGATATTCCGAAGCAAGCAAATAGCTGACTTTCCATCCGGAAGTATGAAACATTTTCCCGAAAGAAAAAATACAGAATGTCCTGTTTTTCAGTTCAGGATGAAGAAAAGAACTGTAATGTTCGATTCCGTCGTAGCAGTAGGTATCATAGATCTCTTCTGAAATAAGATAAATTTCCTGATGTTTTATAGATTCATACAGCTGGTTCCAGTCGTTTTGTTTCCAGACTGTTCCGGTCGGGTTTTGCGGTGAATTGACAATAATGGCTTTTGTTTTTCCGGAAATGCATTTTTGAAGCTTTTCCCAGTTTATGGTAAAATCCTGATCAAGATCATAATATACAGGAACGCCGCCATTCAGAACCACAGAAGGGCCGTAAGTGTAATAGGAAGGCTGAATGATAATAACCTCATCTCCTTGATTTAAAACAGATTTGAGAGCCGTATGTAAAGCAAAAGTTGCACACGGGATGACCGTTATTTCATTTTCTTTAAGTCTGATGCTGTTTTTACGGGCAGCATTAAATAAGATGATATTGTGAATGAGCAGAGGATTTCCCGCAAGCGGTTCGTAATGATGCGTGTCACAGTCTATTGCCTCCTTCAGAAAAAACTTCAGCCGTTCATCAATATCAAAATCCGGAAGGCCTAAAGACAGGTCAAAACTGCTATGCTTTTTGGCCAGCTCAGACATTTCCGTGAAAAAGGAGTAATGTGTAAATCCGTAAATTTTTTCCATCTGTATTGCACTTATATCAAATATAAGGAAAATAGACATTCGTTGAAGATTAAATAAAATTTGTTATTTTTAAGCAAATTATTATCATATGAAAAAAATACTGATCCCGTTGTTGGGGCTGGCGGTACTCGTCGGTTGCGGAACAGCGAAAACTTCTGAAGGAGCTTCTGCCCAATCCACATCTGTGGCAAAAGGTGATAAAGCATTTCTCTCTGCATATAAGACTATTAAGGCTGGTGAGCTAAAGAAAAACTTGTATGTAATTGCTTCTGATGAAATGGGCGGAAGAGATACGGGAAGTCCGGGTCAGAAGAAAGCAGGTGAATACATGATAAATTATTATAAAAATCTGGGAATTGCTTTCCCAAAAGCATTAGGCTCGTATTATCAGAAAGTTCCGGCTGATTTCATGAAGAAAAGAGGCGGCGGAAACCTTCCTGATTCTGAAAATATCCTTGCTTTTATTGAAGGAAGCGAAAAACCTGAGGAAATAGTAGTGATCTCTGCACATTATGATCACGTTGGGACTAAAAATGGAGTGGTTTACAACGGAGCCGATGATGACGGAAGCGGAACTGTCGCCGTTATGCAGATTGCGAAAGCCTTTCATGAAACTAAAAAGGCTGGAAACGGCCCGAAAAGATCCATTCTCTTTCTTCATGTAACAGGAGAGGAGCACGGTCTGTTCGGATCAGAATACTACACCAGCAATCCCATATTCCCGCTTGCCAATACGGTAGTTGATCTCAATATTGATATGATCGGCCGTGATGATGCTGAAAACAGAGGAAAACAGTATGTCTATGTAATCGGTTCCGAAATGTTGAGCTCCCAGCTTAAAGTCATCAATGAGGCTGCCAATAAAAAGACCAATAATTTAGAACTGAACTATAAATATGATGATCCGGCTGATCCCGAGCAGCTGTATTACCGCTCAGACCATTATAATTTCGCTAAAAATAATGTTCCGGTAGCTTTCTTCTTTGATGGTATTCATGAAGATTATCATAAGCCGACTGATGATCCTGAGAAAATTGATTATCCGTTGCTGGAGAAAAGAGCCCAGCTGGTTTTTGCCACGGCATGGGAAATTGCTAACAGGGCAGAAAGAATTGTAGTAGATAAGAAATAATTTATTTTTGCCTGTTCACCGCAAAGCTGCAGGAGGAAAATTGTTTTAACAGCATAAAATTTTATTGAAAATAAATGCACATTCAGAACATTAATAAATTCTTGCATCTTTGCGTTGACCGGCATAAACCTTATCCCTGTATCAATAGAAACGGGCTTTAACCACTAATTTATTAAATATCAAATGAATATAACCATCCGCGAAGCCAGTCTGGAAGATATCCCACAGATTCAGACCGTTAGAAACTCCGTAAAAGAAAATATCCTTTCCGATCCTGCGCTGGTAACCGACGCAGACTGCGAAGAATTTCTGTTCACAAGAGGAAAAGGCTGGGTATCTGAAACCGAATCCCGGATTGTCGGTTTTTCTATTGTAGATCTGAAAGAAAATAATATCTGGGCACTTTTTTTACATCCTGATTTTGAAAACCTCGGAATCGGAAGGAAGCTTCATGATATCATGCTTGACTGGTACTTTGAGCAAACCAGGGAAGATGTTTGGCCGGGAACAAGAGCTGCAACATTCTACAAAAAATCCGGCTGGAGCGAAACAGGAACTCATGGAAATGAGATCAGGTTTGAAATGTCGTATAATAACTGGAAAAACAGAAAGCAATGAAACAAAATGTAAAATCCATCAGGCCGTTTATCGGGGCTGAAAATTTTGAAATAAGCAGAAACTTTTACAGGGATCTAGGGTTTGAAGAAGTGGTTCTTGATCCTAAATTTTCCTTGTTTAAATGGCAGGAAACCGCATTCTATCTTCAGGATTACTATGCTAAAGATTGGGTGGACAATACCATGATCTTTATGGAAGTAGACAATACTGATGATTTCTGGACAGAGCTTCAGAGCCTGAATCTTACTGAAAAATATGAAAAAGTAAAACTTACACCCATGAGAACAATGGAGTGGGGGAAAGAATGCTTTGTACATGATCCGTCCGGAATCCTGTGGCACTTCGGCGAATTTTTTAATAAATAAAAACGGATGATTTACGCTTTTGATACCTATTATTATGAAGACCACGCGAATACGGTATGTATTGCATTTGAAGACTGGACTTCAGAAAATGAATCCGATATTTTTATTGAAAAAACAGAAATTTCTTCAGAATATGAGAGTGGTGCCTTTTACAAAAGAGAACTGCCCTGTATTTTGAGCTTATTAAAGAAAATAGAATTAAAAGAAGGAGATATTATCATAGTTGACGGCTATGTTACCCTTGATAATGAAGGTAAAACAGGTCTTGGAGGTTATCTCTATGAAGCCTTAGATCAGAAATATATAATTATCGGAATTGCAAAAAATGAGTTTGCATCCCCCGACTCCCAAAGAAGAAATGTCTTAAGAGGACAAAGCAAAACGCCACTGTTTCTCACAGCAAAAGGAACCGATGTAGACGGAATACTGCCTAAAATAGAACAAATGCACGGAGATTTCCGGATACCGGCGTTACTGAAAAAACTGGATCAGCTTTCCAGAGCATAATTTTTTTGCATAACAAAAGAATCTGTTTGATTTCTATATCCGGCAGCAATAATTGCTTATTGCCCTTGTTTTTCTCCGGTATTTCTAAAGTATTCTGTAAAACTGATAAATATCAGTTGTTTATTATTTTTATTGATTCTAAATAAATATAAATTTGTCTCATCAAAATAAACACTTATCTAATCATATCCATATCAATTTTTGTTTTTTAAGCCGGCAGATTCTATCTGTCGGTTTCTTTTTTTGAGCAGATCTGTCTGAACAGGATATTGAAAGAGATTTTTATAAAGGCTTTGATTCCAGTATTTCCAGTAAATCATGTTTTGAAAGCTTCCGGATGCCGGTTCCATCAGTCTGGAGCAGATTCTGAGCCAGTTCATTTTTCCTTTTCTGAAGGCTTAAGATCTTCTCTTCCACAGTATTTGAGCAGATAAGCCGCACGGCGATCACGTTTTTCGTCTGCCCGATCCGGTAACTCCGGTCGATAGCCTGATTTTCAGCCGCAGGATTCCACCATGGATCCACGAGGTAGATATAATCTGCCTGCGTAAGGTTAAGGCCCACACCGCCGGCTTTTAAACTGATCAGGAATACCCGTATTTCTTCATTCTCCTGAAAATTACTAACTGCCTTACCTCTGTTTTTGGTCTGCCCTGTAAGATATTCAAAAGGAATATTTTTATGTTCAAGCTCTGCTTTAAGTAAATCCAGCATCTCCACAAATTGTGAGAATACAAGGATTTTATGATCTTTAGATTTACTCTGGATCTGTTCCATCAGTATCTCTATTTTCACGGCATGATCGCCGGAATAGCCTTCTTTTAAAAGCAACGGAGAATTACAGATCTGCCTGAGCCTTGTAAGTCCGGTCAGGACATGCATGCTGTTTTTATTAAGATCATCGTCATCATTGGCTGCAATAAATTCGCGGAGCTCCTTTTCGTAAGCATCATAAATCTTGCGCTGTTCAGCATCCATTTCGCAGTAGATCACCATTTCTGTTTTTTCCGGAAGCTCTTTCGCAACCTGCTTTTTTGTTCTCCGGAGAATAAACGGCTTTATTTTCTGCTGAAGTTCCTGAGCACGCTTACCATATTCAAACTTATCAATAGGAACGGCATAAATATCTTTAAAATACTGCTTGCTTCCCAGAAGTCCCGGGCATGCAAAAGAAAGCTGGCTGTAAAGATCAAAAGTATTATTTTCAATAGGAGTTCCCGTAAGAACGATCCTGTTTCTTGTATTCAGCAGTCTTGCTGCCTTATATCTTTCCGAATTAGGATTTTTAATAGTCTGCGATTCATCAAGGAAAACACAGTTGAACCGGAAATCTTTCAGAAATCGGATATCAGAAAGCAGCATTCCGTAGCTCGTAAGTATTACCTCATGTTCAGAAAAATGTTCCGTGGTTTTCAGCCGGTCCGCTCCGTAATGGGTCATTATCTTTATAGAAGGAGCAAACTTACTGATTTCTTCCTGCCAGTTGAAGAGCAGGGAAGTAGGAACCACCACAAGATTGGTAACATGTCCCCGTTTTTCGCGCTGGGAAAGCATAAATGCGATTACCTGAAGCGTTTTTCCGAGACCCATATCATCGGCCAGGCATCCTCCGAAGCTGAAACTGTCCAAAAAGTTCAGCCAGTTCAATCCGTCATGCTGATAATCCCTCAGCACCGCATTTAATCCGGAAGGAATATTGATTTGAGGAATATCCTTAACAGACGAGAACTGAAGAGAATAAGAGGAAAGCTCTTCCTGTACCTCGCTGCTTAAAATATCTTTTTCAAACAGTGAGGACACTTCAGTAAAATTGATCTTTGGGATTTTAAGATCTTCCGCATCAATTTCCCCGATCCGGAAAAATTCATTCATCCTGTTGATCCATTCTTCCGGGAGAACGCCAAGCGTGCCATCGTCCAGCTGTACGAATTTACTTCTGTTGCGGATGGCGCGGTGAAGCTGTTTCAGGGCTGCCTCTTTCTGCCCGAAGCTTACCTTTAATTTAGCATTGAACCAATCCTGTCCGCTGGTAATCTGAATGTTGATCCTGGCTTTGTGTGAATTGAGTTTAGTGTTTTTAAGCTCATTGAATCCCAGAATGACAACCCCTTCACTTCTCCATATTTCAAAAGCATGAAGAAACCAGTCCTGATCCAGAAATTTATCCTTATGCAGATAAAAATAATCATAACCGTCCATCTGTGCTTCAAAGTCAGGGTGCTGCTTCATGATAAGAGATGTAAAGCGGGCTTCTTCTGCATCACTCCGGTCAATTTTAAATACATTACCATTCCGGTCCGTACCGAAAAGCTGTTTCCTGGAATAGACGGGAACCTCTGCCTGTCCATACTTCATAACCGGAGTTAAAGCGACATAATTTCCCTGCTGGCGGAGATAAATGATGCGTTCGTTACGGTGCTTTTCTTCTTCAAGCTGTACTGGCGTTGCGGGCTGTATATATTTGTAATTGATTTGAATACGTTCTTCAAGTGAAGAAAGTACGTTCTGCATGAATGCTTCATATTTGGAGGCATGAACAAGAAGAATTTCATTATTGGCTTTAAAAAATTTAATCACCCGAAGCATATCAGGATCATCCACAAAGCTGAAACTGTTTCTGTTGTAAACAAAATAATCATTCCTGATCATTACATTTTTAAAAGGAATGGAAATATCATTGAACTGAAGCTCGCCCGTCACTTCATAAAAAGGGTCTTTTTTAAATACTGAAAGCTGTATTTCTGCCTGTAAAACTTCAAGATGCACAGGAACAAGAGACTTTGATGAAACTGTTTCAGACAGTTCCCGGTCATGATAATAAGTCTCCAGCCCGAGCGGGTTCAGGACAATGATTTTAAGAGCTTCAAGTTCTGCTGTATTGTACTCTTCATTATAATTATTCTGAAACGCCGAAACAGCGGTATAGAATTTAATATGAAGAGGATCCTCAGCTTTCCAGATAAGCTGCATGGCATCAACGGGATTTACCGGGTTTTTAATTTTCCCGGACTGTGTAGCCTCAGCTTCCATCAGGGAAAAGTTTAGATGACTGTAATAGCGGTGCCTGCCTATGACCAGTATTTTTCTTTTTCCGCCGTCCTGCAATGCCAGTTCATGAATTACTGATGATCGGCGGGGTAGAAGATGCTGCTTAAAAACATCCTCATCAATAGCTAGCATTTCCCTGATCTTAGGCCGGGCCTCAACTTGATCATCAGTATATTCCAGTTCAAAATACAGATCAAGGTCCGGTTCATTTTCCAAACCATAATTTTTGGCTTTGGCAATGAACAGCTTCTTACGGAGAAAAGGATCAAAAAAAGTCCTGAATTTTTTTTCCTCTATAATGCAGTGGATAATTTCTGCCTGATGCTCACAAAGTTTTTCTTTGGAACTGCTGCAGGTACAAGTACTTACTATGGAGCTGCCTATCTGGCTTACAGAAACATCCGGAAAATCTTTTAGCGGAGATCTTTTGGAAAAAACCCCGTTATTATTTTCAATGGCAGCAGGGTAGATGTTATTAAAATCCCCGGTCTCCAGGAATGCACTTCCCGAGGTATGTTTCAGAAGATCATACACAGAAAGTGTGCTGATGCTCATATTTTCAAGAATATATGCTGCCATGAACACGCGAATTTACAAAAAAGTACAGCAACAGTGCAATATAATGATAACGAATAGATAAGCCTTTGATAGAGCGTGTTTTGACGAAACTGAAAGCCTTATCGTATGCTTTGAATACCAATAATACTATTCAATTCTGTTTTATCATACGAATAATAAATATTTTATCGTTATTATTGTACAATATTTAAATTCAGGAATAAAATAAATGAATTTAAGAAGATTATAATTTTTTTTTAATGACAAGCAAGATTATAGGAGTCGGCAATTATATTCCGCCGGAGACAATTACAAATTTATTTTTTGACCAGCATCATTTTATTAATAAAAACGGAGAGTCATTAAAGGAAGCAAATGATATTATTGCCAGAAAGCTCAAGGAAATTACCGGCATCGAAGAAAGAAGATATGCATCTGAAGACCAGGTGACTTCAGATCTGGGACTGATTGCAGCACAGAGAGCAATAGAAAATTCAAAAATAGATCCTGAAACACTGGATTATATCATATTTGCCCACAATTTTGGCGATGTCCGTTTTGGCACCATTCAGTCGGACAGTGTTCCGAGCCTTGCCTCAAGAGTAAAGCATCTGCTGAAGATCAAAAATAATTTCTGTGTGGCCTATGATGTTCTGTTCGGGTGTCCGGGCTGGATAGAAGGGGTGATACAGGCTAATGCCTTCATCAGATCGGGTATTGCAAAACGATGCCTTGTTATTGGTGCTGAAACTCTTTCCAGAGTAGTTGATGTTCACGACAGAGACAGTATGATCTATGCGGACGGTGCAGGAGCAGTTATCATGGAAATCAGTGAAGATGATAGAGGCATACAGTCCCATTTATCGGCTTCTTATACCCTGAATGAAAAAGACTATCTTTTCTTTGGCAAGTCATACAATAATGAAAGCTGTCCTGATACGAAATATATCAAAATGGAAGGCAGGAAAATCTATGAGTTTGCCCTTGTCAATGTGGCAGATGCTATGAAAAAGTGCCTGGATGCAAGCGGATATTCTATAGATCAACTCGACAAAATTATCATCCATCAGGCTAATGAGAAAATGGATGAGGCGATTGTAAAACGTTTTTATCAGCTTTATGATTTAACAATGCCGGAGAATGTTATGCCGATGGTGATCGATAAATTAGGTAACAGCAGCGTAGCTACGATTCCAACTTTGCTTACGATGATCCTGAACGGAGAACTTCCTTCCCATGAAATAAAAGAAGGACATGTGGTTTTGTTTGCCTCTGTGGGAGCAGGGATGAATATCAATTCATTTGTCTATAAATTCTAATATAACTTACCGGAAGAGAATCACAGTTTATACTCATTATTTCTCTTCTTTTGAAAAAAGGCCCGGATTTTAAAATCTGGGCCTTTCATTATTGATCAGGCAGGTTTTCCCGAAAAATATAAATTATTCTAAAATCCTTTTTGGCTACAGGTTAGTCCAATTTGGCAACTTCAGCCTTTATCCTAATTTGCAACTTTGTCCTGTTAATTTAATACAGAACAACATGAGAACAATTTTTATAACAGGCGCTTCCACAGGATTAGGAAAAGCAGCAGCCCAATTATTTCAAAGCAGAGGCTGGAATGTTATTGCTACAATGAGAAATCCTGACGCGGCTCCTGAGCTTGCGGCTTTGGAGAATGTAACGGTTCTTCCCCTTGATGTTACCAATCCGGAACAGATAAAATCAACTGTTTATAAAGCTCTGGAACTGAGTAATGTGGATGTGGTTTTCAATAATGCAGGATATGGACTGATTGGTCCGCTGGAAGCTTTAACGGATGAACAGATCTTAAAACAGCTGGACACCAACCTTCTGGGAGTGATCCGCGTAACGAAGGCTTTTATCCCGTATTTCAGAGAGAAAAAAAGCGGGTTGTTTATTTCCACCACTTCTATTGGAGGACTGATTGCATTTCCGCTTGGATCAACCTATCATGCCACCAAATGGGCTCTGGAAGGGTGGAGCGAGAGTTTAGCTTACGAATTGAACAGGTTTGGCATCGATATTAAAACGGTTTCTCCCGGAGGAATTAAGACCGATTTTGTAAGCCGTTCCCTGGATGCGGCAACGAGTCCGGAATACGAAGAAATGACCAGTTCCCTTTTTTCCAATATGGAAGGAATGATGGAGGCTGCTTCCGAGCCTGAAGAGATTGCTGAGGTGGTGTATGAAGCAGCTACAGACGGCAAGAAACAGTTGAGATATGTAGCAGGAGAAGATGCAAAAGCATTATATGCACAACGTCTTGAAATGGGGGATGAGGTTTTCAGAGCACAATTCGGTAAACAGTTTATCTAAGAAATTTAAATATGGGGGCAGCATAAATCCATTTATGCTGTCTTTTAAATTTAAAAACCGGTTTAAACTTATATTTTACTTAGCTGGCCAATCGCAAAGGCGCAAAGATTTTATCTGCGATAAAATTTAAACAGAAATTTTTAAAATCTCGCTGATTTGGCAGATTACGCAGGTTTTTATAACTGAAATAAATCTGCTCAATCTCCCTAGCCTGAGTGAGGAATCTGTTTCTTTAGTAATTATTTCTGCACCATCAATTTTATTGAATACAATTTAAACAGGCTCTAACTTTTTACTTATAGAATTTTTGCTGAAAATCTTTTATTTTTTACGCTTTAAAACATCCATACAGTTAAAAAAAACTTTGCGCCTTTGCTATTTTCCAATAAAGAAGTTTAAACAAATGCTAAATATTAATACATTTATATCATGGAAAAGAAAGATACTCCTATGAAAATTTCGTCCATATCGGAACTTCACCATCTTTTGAAGCTTCCCAAACCGCTGCACCCTTTGGTGAGCCTGGTAGATAATACGAAAATGACAGTTGACAAAGAAATGCTGAACAGAAGTTTCCACCTGGATTTTTATAAAATATCGTACAAATTTTCCGAACATGGAAAGATGGGGTATGGACAGGGATATTATGATTTTAATGAAGGAGGCATGCTCTTTACTTCTCCGGGACAGATTCTTTCTACCGATTCGGAGGAAGAATATTGCGGATATACGCTGCTGATACACCCTGATTTTATACGGACTTATCCACTGGCCAAGAATATCAGAAAATTCGGTTTCTTTTCTTATGATACCAATGAGGCACTGCATCTGTCCGATCAGGAAAGAACAACGATAACCGGATTGCTGGACCATATCAGCAATGAGCTGAATACGGCTATTGATGAGATCAGCCAGGATGTTATTGTTTCTTATATTGAAGTTCTGCTGAATTACAGCAACCGTTTTTATAAAAGACAGTTTATCACAAGAAAAGCAATGAACAGCGACCTGTTGTCTAAAATGGAGATGATACTGGAAAATTATTTCAACAGGCAGGAAACATTAAACCGGGGGCTTCCCACAGTGGAATTCCTGGCCTCAGAAATGAACCTTTCACCCCATTACCTCAGTGATATGCTCCGAAATCTTACCGGACAGAATGCGCAGCAGCATATTCATGAGAAGCTTATTGAAAAGGCTAAGGAATATCTTACCGTTACCAGTTTTTCAGTGTCGGAAGTGGCTTATGCTTTGGGATTTGAGCATCCGCAGTCTTTTAATAAACTGTTTAAAAAGAAAACAAATAAAACTCCTTTAAGCTACAGACAGTTGTTTAATTGATATATACACATAAGGCAAACACCCTTCTTGAAATGAGCAATATAGCAAATGGGTAATGCACAAAGTAATTATCTTTGGTTTATTAAGGTAAAACTTTACAAAGATGTAGTGTCGTAGTTTTGTTGGATGACATATACTAAATCGGGCTTGGTAAAAACTGGCGAAAGTAAACTTCTGCTTAAAGATAGGTTAATGATGCTGTGATAATTATATACTATTTCAATTTTTCTGTTATATTTGGGATGCTTTGCAACAGCTAAGGCAATCTGATAACCGACAGACAAAATAACAATGGATTCTACAATTATTTTAAACAACTATTGGAAGCAATTCGTAGGGCATATCTGCGAATTTTACCCGCTCGAAAAAAGTTTTATAGCACAATGGGAGTATGAGCTCAACTGGCGGTCGCTAAGCCGCAACAGGACACTTGATTGGGACGATGATTTTATGGAACAGTATCAGGAGCGCCTCATCTGGCATGAAGTGGCATGGAATGATGCAATCATTTGGGATATACCTAAAATTGAAAAATTTAAGAAGAGGCTCGACTGGTATTACCTTCAGCAAAATGTAAACCTTGTATTAAGTGAGACACTTATCGAGAAATACCGCAAAAAATTAGGTTATGTTGTAGACAGTAACCTGTACCTTACCGAGACTTTAAAAGAAAAATACGGGCTTACCGTTTATCCTGACAGGAAATATGGTACCAAGCCCAAAGATCCGTTACTGGAAGACAATCTGCCAGAATACCTGCACAATTTGGGTAAGGGCAATAATGAGGCAGCTCTCTATGAAAAATTATTTCTGCCTGTTGTACAGGAAAGCAATATAGAGGCGATATTTAACGCCAAATTCGATTACAGCCAGCGGTACTATTTTCTTGAGGCAAAGGACCATGACATACATGGGCTTACGCCTGAATTTGAACCGGTAAAAAAGATTGAGAACTTTACAGAATTTATAAATGGACAGTTTGTAGGACTGCTAAAAGAGGAAGTTACTCTCAGGAACGGCTCGTTGCAGGAAGGTCCCGACCGCTTGTTGGAAGTGCCGAGATTTCGTCTTGAGCGTGTTTACAATGATACCACACTGCTGGTGAGTGAGAATGTAAAAGCAGTACTTGAAAGGTTCAGCCTGCCTGAAGAGCATCTATTCCACCCGGTAAAGATGCAGCACCGCAAAATAAAATCGGACACCCGGTATTATATCTTTCAGGTTGCGGGTAATACAATACTCAAAGACCTAGATTTTGAAAACTGCAGTTTCAGATTCCGAAGCCCTTATGCAGATAAGGAATCGGCTCTGGATGAACCGTTGGGTTACACGCTTAAAAACTTTGAGCATCTCGTTGAAACAGAAAAGGAACTTCGCGAGAAATATGACCAATATATAGAAGTGCGTCCGGATGTATATCTACTGCGAACGGACAAGGATATGTATTCCCAGCCGGACCATAGGAAAATAATAATCAACGACTTCCTGAAGCAGGCACTGGAAAAAGCATTCCCTAATCAGATGTACTTTAAGTCGGCACAACTGGTTTCCATAAAAATGGACCAGAAAATGTACGACAGCAAGGCTTTGGTTAACCGTGGTGAGGGCATAAGCGCAAAACCTATCTATATCCCATCTGAAGCCGATCTTTTCTTCCAGGCAAAAATGCAGCGCCTTGAGAATTCGAAAGAAGTTATCACCCCCGAAATGACAACGGATGATGCTTTCCGTGCGAAAGAATTGGAGCTAAACGTATTCTTTCCCGAGGAATTTAAGGACAAGATACTGTCTAAGAAGCTGAAAATAAGAGGCTACAAAATGCTTAAGCCAGCGAATTATTACAGCGATAACGAGTATGTGGGCAGAACGCCTGAAAGCTATAAATCGGTTGTCATTGCCGAAAATGGATATGGCGACAGCATCAATCTTCTGTTAGAAAAAGACAGCGATTACATGCTTCAGGATGTGTACTATGAATTTCTGCATGAGACAGGTCAGGTGAAAAAGCTGGGGCACTAAATGCTATAGAACGAATCCATGAGTACAAAGAAATTCTTTTGGAAAGGCTAAGATTTATTATAGTAAAACCACACGAAAGGATTCGTGCGGTAGCAGGGACAAACCTAATTCTGAAATTGACATTTATTTGCCAATAAAGACAAACAATCCAATATGACAAATGCTTTATGAAGAATTATAAAAAAGAACTTATCGATAAAATTGGCTACACTGAACTTGTTTATGGACGAATTAAAAAGAAACTAACACTTGACTTTACAAATGACAAAATTGAAGAGCTTATTTTAGCAATTATTTCAGAAACAGACGAACACGATTTTATAAAAACCGGTAAAAATATTTATATTACAGACAATATTAGAAACATCAGACTGACAATTAACTCTTACACAAACAGAATAATAACAGCGGACAAGCTGAACAAGATAAAAAATGCAAAAAACAAACAAATTAGCTAATATTGGTTTGGAAATATGGCGGCTTAAGTATTTATATGCTACACTTTGTTCAAGGTTTAACAGCAAGAATTCTAACGAAAAATCCGCCACATCACAAGCAAAAACGTTGTGTGTCATACTACCAAAATACCATTAAAATGAAATTAAAATTAGATAGACAAAACATCGTTATCCTTTGTTGCATATTTTTGATTGTTAGTACAACTTCTTGCATTCAAGGTCAAACAAATAAAGAAAAACACGCAGAACAGACTAAAACTGATCCCCAATTATTGAAATACACAACCGGAGTGCGGTCATTTTTGGAAGACAGTAAAGGCAATATTTGGTTTGGCAGCCACAATGAAGGAGTGTGTTTATTTCAAAATGGTAAGTTTCAATATTTCACAACCGAAAATGGGCTAAGTAATAATCAGGTAAGAAATATTTATGAAGATAAAAACGGTCTTGTATGGTTTGAATGTGGCAAAGGATTAAGTATTTATGATGGAAAAAAAGTATCTGTTTACAAAGAAAGAAATTACGATTCCACTACACAATGGAAATTAGCAGATAAGGACATTTGGTTTAAAGGTGACGAACTGGAGGGCTACAACAGATTTGAAAAGAAATCTGGAGTCTATCAGTATGACGGAAAAAAACTTTCCTATCGCACATTTCCTGTAATACCAAAATCAGCAGATGAGCTTAGGTTTCATTATGCTATTTCAACACCTTTTTTAAAAGGTAAAAATGGCACAATCTGGTTTGGAGCTTACAAAGCGTTAATTGGATATAATGGCTCAGATTTTAAAATAATAACTGATGAATCTCTTGGTCTCGACGAAACGACAGGTTTTCTACATATCCGGGGGTTTTTAGAAGATAGCAAAGGAAATCTGTGGATTGCCAATAATGGTAGCGGTGTTTTCAAATATAACGGTAAAGAAGTAATTAATTTCACAGCACAACACAAATTGAAAAAAGAGGACACCAAAGGCAATTCACTTGAAAGAGCTTATTCTATTGGAGAGGATGCTGAAGGAAATATTTGGATTGGAACAGTAGAATCTGGAGTATGGAGATACGATGGTACTTCTGTTAAAAATTTTACTGAACGGGACGGACTTGGGAGTAAGTTCATTTCGACCATATATAAAAGCAAACAAGGTGAATTATGGTTTGGCGGAAATGGGGTTTATCAATTCAATGGTAAGTCTTTTGAAAGAAAATTTTAATGCCCGTATAAAACCCAAATACACCGTTTGGGCACTACGAAAGCTAAAGTGCTAAAATGAAACGTTTCAGCAATGGTTATGGTTTGTTCTGTAATAAAATTTATAGGGTTAAAATAAAAAAACAGTTGATATCTGATTGTTGCAAGCTCAGTTTGATGTTGCTATAATTATCTGAATTTAAAACTAATGCATCCGCTGAAAGGTCATTATGGTAATTTCTCCTTTAAGTAAATATTCCATTTAACTTAATGAATACTTTAGCTACCAAAGTTTTACTCTGCTTTCCGGTTTAAGATAAAGTTGGTCATTTTTCTTAATATTAAAAGTTTTATACCAAATATCAATATTTCTCACCACACCATTTACACGGTATTGGGCAGGTGCGTGATAATCTTTTTCGGCACTTAAACGGTATGCTTCTGGGGTATAAAGGCTTCTGTTCACTTGTGCAAAAGACAAAAAGTATCTTTGATCAGGTGTAAAACCGTTGAGGTTTTTCTTTTCATCCGGATGATCTTTCAGATAGAGTTGATAGGCTGCGTGAGCAACGACAACACCCGTAAGGTCACCTATATTTTCTCCAAGTGTTTGTTTTCCATTTAAATGAATTCCCTCTAAAGGCGAAAAGTCGTTATATTGTTCTACCAGAAGCTGAGTGCGGTTCTCGAATTGTTTTCTTGTTTCCGATGTCCACCAATCGCGCATTACACCATTGCCGTCAAACTGAGACCCCTGATCATCGAAACAATGCCCTAACTCGTGCCCGATAGTAACACCTATTGCACCGAAATTAACCGCTGCATCTGCATAAGGGTCAAAGAAGATGGGCTGTAGAATACCAGCGGGGAATTCTATCGAATTATATAATTTACTGCTTGTGGCATCAACAGTCTGCGGCATCTGATACCATTCCTTACTGGTGAATTTTTTATCAAGAAGTGATCTTTCATAATCCCAATTCGCTCTTGCGATCAGCTGTTCGTTGTCAACCGGGGTTTCTGTATTAAATTTTAATGATGAATAATCTCGCCAAACCTCCGGATATCCAATTCTGACTGTTACTGCATTCAGTTTATCTATTGCTTCCTTTCTGCTTTTCTCATCCAGCCAATCCAGTTTTTTAAGTCTTTCCGAGAATGCTCTGCGAACATATCCAACCAGATCTTTGATGCTTTTGAGATAGGATTCAGGAAAATACTTTTCAACATAAAGTTTTCCAACCAGCTGTCCCAAGCGATTGTTTACATACTGAATTGATTTTTGCTCTCTGGGAACATCGGTTGGAATACCGCTGAGCTGAGTTCCGTAAAAATCAAAATGATTCTGTCGAAAGTCTTTTGATAAAATGGTAGAGTAGTTGACAATCCAATGAAATGCAAGATAGGATGACCAGACATCCACTGGTGTTTCGGCAAATAGCTGCGCTTTTGCCTTAATTGCTGAATCTGCCTGTAAAATCACCTGATCTACATCGGCAACCTGTCTTTCGGTAAGAAATATTTTCCACGGAAAACCTGGTGCATACGTATTTAAATCTACAGTATTGATCACGTGGGAATTTATTTTGCTGTCACGCATCTGAGCCGGAGTCCATTGTAAGGCGGCTAATTTTGTTTCAATGTTCAGGATGTCATCAGCACGTTGGTCAGCGTTTTTTATACCTGCCAAATTAAATGTACGGATGATGTATTCTCTGTAAGCTTTTCGGTGCTTGATGTTGGCAGCGTCATCCTTCGTATAATAGTCGGGAGCAGGTAATCCGATGCCGCTCTCATTTAAAGAAACTAAAAATTGGCTTCTGTCATTAAGGTCGGGTCCTGTATGAATAGCAATGATCGAGAAAGATTTTGGATCGGCCATCCATTTTGCAACTTCTTCATAACTATGAACAGCGAGAATGTTTTTAAGATCATTCTCAATGGGCTTAATACCCAGTTTGTCCATATGATCCGTATCTAAATATCCTAAGTAAACCGAGCTGATCTGCCCTAGAGACTTATTTGCCGAATGACCTGTTTTAGCTCCTTCACGGATCATATCACTGATCCTTAGATTAATTTTATCTTTAGCTTCACTGAAACTGTTAAAGCCCGAAGTACCGGCAGGAATTGATGATGATTTTAACCAACCCTCATTCACATAAGTGTAAAAATCATTACCAGGTTTGACCGACTTACTGATGAAGCGAGTTTCAATTCCCCAATCTCCAAAAGCAGCCTTGCCACCATTAGCTTTGGGTTTCTGCGCTTTAATAATAAACATCGAAGGCATCAAAGTAAACAGAAAAATTATTCTCCTTAATTTTCTACTTTCTATAAAAGTAAATTTTGATTTTGGTAAAAATGCGGAAGAATTTGGAAGTGAGATTGGTAGGTTCATCTTTTCTCGATTGTAATGCGACGAATTTACTACAACGTTTAGTGCAGTCATTGTATAAATGCGAACACGGTATTATTTTTTTATCGTAAGAAAGTAATCTTCCTTTACGAAATTTTTTGGTGTAGTTTTTATAAAAGAGTTAAAATTGCTGTTAAAGTGCGGCTGGTCATAATATCCATTGGATAAAGCCAGTTGGGTCATTGTTGCAGGTTTATGATTCGGATTTACAATATCATCTAAGGCTTCACGTAATTTTATGATATTAATAAAAAGCTTTGGACTTATACCGATCAAGTTTTTAAATAATTTTTGCAGATGGCGCTCAGAACAATTCAATGATCTTGCTATCGAAGCAACTGTGATGCTTCCTTTATTAGCAATAATTTTTCGTGTACTTTCAATAATCAAAGCTGTATTGCTGTCAGTTCTGAACAATGGGGTAAAAGTTTTCGTAATATATTGACATATCAATCTGCTGCTTAAACCAACCATCATATTTAAATTTAAAGTTTTCAGTATTGGTATTTCATTAGCAGGATAAATATTATCAGTAAATAAGTATGCATCTGAAATTCCAAAATGTGCCGGTGTCCAGGGAAAAAGCTGGATCATCGTTGCCTTTGTGCCGGAAAGAACATCAATAGACATTGTTTCAGTGATCTGACCACAGAAGTAGATTCCTTCAGATAATCTCTTGGTATGATCTTTATGTTTTATATGTAATCCATTTCCCTGAATGATAGCAATCGTAAAACATCCGTTAGGAGGAACTCCTTTATTTAATATAGGAGGATGGTTTTCAGGGTTGTCTAAAATCCACAGTTTCTTAATGAAATTGGCAATGTCACCATTGACATAATACTCGTTATAGATTGATTCATTTTGTAAAACTATGAAAATAGGCTTGATAGATCTTTATTAAACATTTATAATATCAAATATTTTGCTTCAGAGAGTTTTACCCCCGATTTGTTAATCAAATTTTATTTGGACAGCATTTGATTCAAAACTTTTTTCCCATTTTCATTTGCTGGGTTTAAATCAATGGATTTTCTGTACATTTCAATTGCTTTGTTCCTATCGCCCATTTTCAATAAAATTTCCCCATAGCTGTCATAAACGTTCCAACTTTTTGGGAATAGGTGAATATTGAGTTTGAAGATTTCCAAAGCCTCCTTCTGTTGATTATTTGACATCATTCGGTATGCCCAGCTATTCAGTTCATCTTCCTTAGGGTCAAATTCTGGATTAACCTTTTGTTCTTTTTTTACAAATTCAATGGCTTTATCAAATCCTTTTTCTCTCAGATTTTTTCTTAAATAGGTTAATGGATCGGCCTTCACTATATCCTGATTATAACATCCTGCTATTTCCTCGATAAAGTCTTCGGGTGAGCTTCCTGCCAGGTTGGTCAGTATGATGATTGCAAGATTATCATCAGGATAAACCAGCAAAGCTGATCTGTTTCCTCCGGACATTCCAATCGCTTTGTGGTTTTTCCGAAGTTTAGCGATTCCCCAGCCACGTGCCCAATTGGTAGGAGTTCCATTATTGAATGTACTTGGTGACCACATCATATCCAATGTTGATGATTTTTGAAATAACCTGCCATTTTGCAAAGCAATAATCCAATTCGCAATATCTTCAGAGGTACTGTTGAGGCCAGATCCTGTTCTTACGAAATCCGGAAATTCTGTGTAGACATTTATAAGTTTATTTTCAATTTTTTTGCCATCAGAAAAGCTGTTGTAGCTGTATGACGGAGCATAATTCTGAATAATATCTCTCGAATCTCCAAATACCGTATTGTTAAGATGTGCAATTCTAAACTGATTAGTATCAAAATCGGTTGTAAAAGGTTTTTTGGTGAGCTTTTCAATAATTTTCCCCAACAAATAATAATTGGTTTGATTATAACTGAATTGTTCTCCTGTTTTAAATTCCAGAGGAAGTGTCTTGAGTTTCTCCCAAATTGCTGCTTCAGTTTTTAAAGGTCCTATATCCCCGGTCATAGGATCAAGAAGTTTCAGGATCTCAGGTAATCCTGAAATATGGGTCAGCAACTGGTCCACAGTGATTTTTTGCCACTCAGCCGGCAGGTCACCCAGATATTTGCTGATTGGGTCATTCAATTTGATTCTATCCTGTTCGACCAACTGCATCACCGCAACGCCTGTGAAAACCTTTGTGTTGGAATTGATAGGAAAGATGGTCGTATTGCGTACAGGAATATTGTCCTGTAGATTTGCGATTCCATAAGATTGGCTTAAAACAATTTTCCCATTTTGTACAACCGCCAACTGCAATCCTGGGATTTTCCTTTCCTTCATTTCTCTATGAATGATCTCATCAACATTGGTCTTGGTTTGCTGAGCAGTAAATTGTAACGAAATGAGTAGCAATATAAAGTAGATTCTCATACAATTAAAACAACTCTATGAGACTTTTATTACATCGAAAATAAAATAAAAATAATTTTTAATATTTCATCAGCGAATATCTTTCCTGGAATTGATCATTTTTTCACCCAATTGGATTAAAATCACTGCAATGATAAAAAATGCAAAAGTGAATTTATATTTTGAGACTACAGAGAATAGCATCAGAATAAAATCTGAACTAATAAAACTAACAAACATCGGAATACTCATTAACATTAAAATTGATATCAGGATATAAATTTTTACATTAAACCGTCGCTGCTGTTTTGCTTCAATCTTCCGGATAATATTCTTTGAAAATCCCAGGGAAAAACCATCGGAATTTTCTTTTTCAAGGTGACTGTCCAGAAAATCATAAATTTCCTGAAAACTGTTATTTTCTTCCAGATCTTCGATATTTTTTTTCCTAGGGATATCCATCTTTCTGTAATTTTTCTTTTAATAATTTTCTGGCTCTCAGAAGGTATACTTTTATTGTTCCTTCGGGGAATTTTGTGATCTTCTGAACCTCCTGAATATTAAGTTCATCCAGATGATAGAGCGTGATCACCGTTCTGTATTGCAGCGGAAGTTCACGGATCAGCTTATTCAGATATACCTCAAATTCTTTCCCGATCAGCTTAGATTCAGGTGTCTCCGAAGTAAACTGAAAATCAATACTGTCATCCAGATTATCATATTTCTTTTTAACTTCTTTTTTCAGATAATTAATAGCAATATTGTAGGTGATCCTGGCGATCCAGGTCGATAATTTTGATTCTTTTTTAAATGATTTCAGGTTTTCAAAGACTTTGATAAACACTTCCTGACCGACATCTTCGATATCTTCGTCATTGGTCAGCATCCTGTTCAGAATAGAGTAGACCAGATTCTGATATTGTTTTACGACAATCTGAAAAGTATTCAGGTTGCCTTTTAAAATATCAGAAATGACTTTCTCTTCATCGAACATATTCTATTAGACATCATTTTTTAATATCGGTTACAATTTTCTAATATATTCAATATTTTGTAACCTGAAATGCATTTATTTGTCTATTGGTTAAATCATTTATAATGAAAAATCTCGCACCCTTTATAGTAATGATCGCAATATTGATTGCAATCTCCGTTGTAATCGTAGTTTTAACGAATTATGACCTGAAAAAGAAGATCCTGAATAAAGAAAATATTGATGATAAAATGTTTATCATTCTTAATAATCTGACCGGTTTTAGTTCGGAAATGCTGAAATGGGGAATTATTTTACTCTTTGGAGGCATCGGTTTGATCGTTCTGGAATTTCTTCCGTACAATGAAAATTCGCCGCTACCTTATGGCGTGATGACCGTCTTTGTATCACTAGGCTTTTTGACTTATTACTTTCTAATGAAAAACCAGAAGAAATAGTTTCTTCACTTAAATAATCAATCTTAACATTCCACTTTTTTAAGAACAAAAACCTTGTTCTCAGGATTCTTATGTCCAAAATTCTAAACAATAATTATGAAAACAAAAATAATTTCAGCGCTTTTTTTTATCTTATTATTAAGCCATTTGAATGCTCAGGAAAAAGTAAAAGATTCTCTTGTGCCTAAGCCGGAAACTTCCATCCAGGAGGTTGTTATTAATGGAAAAAAGCCTTTGATCAAAACAAAAATTGATGGACTGGTTTATAATGTTCAGTCCGACCCGGAAAGTAAATCTAAAAATCTTCTGGAAATGATGAGAAAGATGCCTTATCTCTCATTGGATGCCAACGAAAACATTCTTTTTAAAGGAAATACCAACTTTAAAATTTTAATCAATGGAAAAGAAACACAGCTCCTTACCAATAATCCCAAAGATGTCCTGAAAAGTATTCCTGCAAGCACGATCCGGAATATTGAGATTATTACCAATCCGTCATCAAAATATGATGCTGAAGGAGCTTCCGGAATCATCAACATTATCACGGCAAATAAAATGAGTGATGGTTACAACGCTTCTGTAAATTTTGGATCAAGGTTTCCAAAACAGGAGCATAACGCAGGATTTTCTTTGAATATTAAACAAAATAAATTAGGAATTTCGGCTTACGGTGGTGGTTTTCTCAAAAACAATCCTGAAATCGGTTACCAAAATTCCCAACAGACAGCTTCCAATGATCTGAAGCAATATGGAAGGACTTCAGGGAAAGGAAACGGCGGATATTTTAATGTAAACGCCAGCTATGAAATTGACAGTCTGAATCTTTTGAACGTTCAGCTAGGGGCAAATTTCGCCAATAACAGATCAAAAGATTTCCTCAATTCTAATTTTTCTCAACAAAATATTCTCACAGAAGATATTAACTCTATCAACAATTCTGACAGCAACGGAAAAGGATTTGAGGCCTCTGCAAATTATCAGATCGGTTTCAGGAATGATAAAAGCCAGCTGTTGACTTTTTCTTACAGATTCAATAATTACGATTATGCGGTTAACAGTATGACAGATTTTCAGAATAGAATGACCAACTCTGCCAGTAATATTAACCAAAATAATGACAATCAGAACAGCGAAAATACTTTTCAGATTGATTTTGTGAAAAATATCAGAAAAGTCTATCTGGAAACAGGGTTGAAAGCCATACTCAGAAAAAACGGCAGCCAATACACATCGGTTCCGGAAAACCTTCTGAATTCCGATGAATTTTTAAATCAACAAAATATTTACGGGGCTTATGTAACAACAAAGTTCAGTCTATTCGGATGGAATTTCCAGACTGGTTTACGATTAGAGAGTACGGATACGAATGTCAATTTCACTTCTACCAATACGAAAGTTGATCAGAATTATTTTAACCTGATCCCTAATATTTCCGTCGGTAAAAACTGGAAAGAACACCACGGCATCAATTTCGGTTTCTCCCAACGGATCAAAAGACCCGGGATCATCCGTCTGAACCCATTCGTCAATCAATCAAATCCCTATTTTCAAATCAGTGGAAACCCTTACCTGAAACCTGTTGTCAACAACGATTTGATGGCTAACTATTCTTACAATAATAAGATCAGTCTGAATCTTGGGCTTGGATATTCCTTTTCAAATAAAATTGATCTGAAAGTTTCTACCTATGATCCTGCTACAAATATTACCAAAACAACTTATGAAAACTCAAGCAGTGTAAGCCGGTTGGGCTTGGATTATAACCTGAATTATCCGGTTACAAAGAAGTTCACAGTAAGTGTCAACGGAAATTCAGCTTATTTCTTTATTAACGGAAAAGTCAATGAAGTTGAAACCCAAAACAATCTTTTTACTTATTATATTTACTTTTCAGCTAATTATCAGTTTGAAAATAACTGGAATGTCGGTTCAAATCTTGAAATCAACAGCAGAATGCCTGCAAGCCTTCAAAGTACGACCAATGCTTTTACAGGTTCTTCTTTCAGTTTCAGCAAAAGTATTCTGGATAATCAGCTTTCTTTTTCAGCGTATATCAATAATCCTTTTAATCAATTCAGAAAAGCCGTTACAGAAACTAACGGAACAGCTTTCTATCAGAATAATTATGTAAGGGATTATTACAGATCATTCGGTTTCAATATCACTTACAAATTCGGAAAGCTTAGGGACGAATTCAAAGAAACAAAGCGTAAGATCCAGAATAATGATCTGGCCAATTAGTTCATCCATATAAAAAGTGAATTACAAAGTTCTTTTTTACCATGGAATTTCTAATAAACTAGTAAATTAAAATAGGGTAAACTTTATTACAATTTAGTTTGAAAAAAATAAAACAGGCGAAATTGGCATATTTCATCTTTAGCAGTTTTGTATCAAGTCCGGAGAAATGCCTTATTATTTGAAGATTGAGAAAGAATTCTGAGAAACTGAATAGGAGCGGGTCTAAATGATATGATCCCTGAATTTTAATTCAGAAATTCATCACTTTTTTGCTCTGCATCCATCATTTGAAGCATATCGCAGGCTGATTTTGAAGTTTGCGTAATCTTTGGATTTTTTGCAATCACATCCTCTAAAAAAGATCGATGGGTGTCTCCCCACAGATTCATGGCATCAATAATGGGCATCAATGACCATCCGATTTCTGTTAATGAATATTCCACTTTAGGCGGTAACTGATGATAAATTTTCTTTTCTATCATCCCGTGGCCTTCCAGTTCTTTCAGCTGCACGTTCAGTACCCGGCGTGTTGCATCGGGCAAAAGCCTCTGAATTTCGCTCGGACGCTTTACATTCATAGATATGGCATTCAGCAGTGCCGGTTTCCATTTGCCGTTAAGCACCTCTCTGGTCAGATGCAGGCCGCAGTCTATAGTAAGGGGAATTTTTCTTTCGTACATAGCACGTTTATTTATACAAAAATACGAATTTAACAGAATCTATGGATAGGGATAAATTTATCCCTACGGTATTAGTTTACCCTATATTGTTTTACCCTGGCAAATATCGGAAATTTGTTAAAAAAAATAATGGAAGATACAACACAACCTTTGTTAGAAGGATATCAATTAGGCGATCTGCAGTTGAAAAACAGAATCGTAATGTCGTCACTTACCCGTGGGCGTGCTACTAATGCAGAGCTTATACCTACACCTCTAATGGCTCAATATTATGCTCAACGTGCGTCTGCCGGATTAATTCTTACTGAAGGCACCTGGGTCAACCCAAAATCTATAGGATTTATAAATGTTCCGGGAATCTACACCAGGCAACAGGTAGAAGGGTGGAAGCTGGTGACCCAGGCAGTACATGATAAAGGCGGGTTGATTTTTTCACAATTAGGTCATATCGGTTCCGCATCACACCCGGATTTCTTTGAAGGAGAGCTACCCGCAGGACCATCAGCCGTCAATCCGCAAACCCGTTCTTTTACTCCCGAAGGATTTAAAGATTCCCTGACACCGCGTGAGTTCACGGTTGCAGAGATTAAGCAAACCATACAGGATTATCAACTGGCAGCAAAAAATGCTCAGGAGGCTGGGTTTGACGGTGTTGAAATACATGCACTGGCTGGAATGCTGATCCCGCAATTTCTAAGCCTTGCCACCAATCAGCGCACCGACGAATATGGCGGAAGCATTGAGAATCGTTCCCGTATCGTATTTGAGATCTTAGATGCTGTCATCGAAGTCTGGGAGAGTACCCGCGTCGCTATTAAGTTTTCCCCGGCCGCATTAAGCAGCGTAGGAATCATGACGCCGGATGAAGAAACCATCCCGGTTTTTCAATATATCTTAAAAAGATTGAGTGAATATAATCTGGCCTATTTACATATTGTAGGACCTGCGGAAGATTTAAGCGGTACGCCTGTAGCGGAATTACAGGACAATTACTTCAGCCATTTCCGTCAAAACTACAGCGGCCGGCTAATGGCCAACCTGGGCTTTACGCAGGAAAGCGGCAATGCGATTCTGAAAAAAGGAACAGCAGATCTGGTATCCTTTGGTACGCCGTTTATTGCCAATCCCGATTTGGCAGAACGTTTCAAGTATAATATTCCGCTGTCAGAAAGCAATCAGGACACAATCTATACTGGTGGTGAAAATGGATATGCTGATTACCCTGAAGCGGAATATAGTGATTATGTTAAATAAGAATTAATCGGTGAGAATATTTCCCAATGGTATTACCAAATTAATTGAGAAGCTTTCATCCTGTAAGCTTCATCCAATGTTATCATAAACTCCTGAATGCATTTACATTCAGGAGTTTTTATTATTCTTTGGAAATAGTGAAAATTTCTACTAATGGAAATAAATATCAAACCGCATTTAGTACTGTTTTATTGTTTTATATTTTGCTGATAAACATGCATGGAATATAATCGGAAATAAAGGAGAAATATCGCTTCTTTCCGGTTCTGTAGTCATAACAGAAGAAATATCGAAATATTTAGTGGAAGATTTACAGAGAATTTCACAGTTGTTAGCATTGAAAAAACTAGACTTTTTACAGTAGTAGATTTGGCGTTATCGGTAAAAAAAATGGACTATTTTAGCCGATATAGCTTTAAGATTTTCTTTTTCATCATTTAAATTGCTGAGTAAGCTAAAAGTCCATCTTTTTATACCTGTACTTGAAATATTCGTTTCAAGGGTTTTGAGAGATTACCTAATCAAAACTGTAAAAAGGATAAAATATGATGTTGTCTTTGGATAATTATACTACTTAAAAAATAAAATTAGTTTTATATACTATAGAAAATTGATTTTTTGAGTAAAGCCCGGATATTTATAATAAAGAATCATAAAGATTGAACCAGGTTCGTGATATTTTTCTTTTCAGTTCTTATACCGGTTTCGCCTATGTGGATGTAAAGAAATTGACAAAATCTCATGTTAATATTGGAATAGATGATGCCAAATGGATATTCACACATCGTCAGAAACCGACACCTCTACAAGAGTTCCATTATTACCTTTAGCCCAGGAGCTAATTTTAAAATATGAAAATCATCCGGAAAGTGTAAATTCAAATATCCTGTTTCCTGTTCTCAGTAATCAGAAAATGAATTCCTTCATTCGTTTCCAAAACGAAAATGCTATCTTTACGAATAATCCCATAAACATATCGGAAAAATGATTTTTGAGTTTACATCAAAACCCAATTTCGATTTTATAGCTGAATTCTCGGCACAATTCGACATTCCTGTCTTCGACAATTGTCTGACAATTCCTGCCTCAATGGGAAAAGGCTACATCAAAAAAATAGTTTTTGGAACGGATTTTAGATTGATTATACACCGTTATAAATTAAACGAAGATTTTACCATAAAACGTAATGCATCCTTAGAACGAAATGATTTAATTAGCATCTTTTTTTATAATAATGAAAATTTAATTGATTTGGTTTATAACCAAGATCAACGAGTCCCATTTTCCCAAAATAATGAATCAGCAATTCAGCTAACCACAAGTGATATGAATTCTGTTATTAAATTTCCAGCCAATAGCGAAATTTATAAATGTATTGTTGGAATTACATCTGAAAAATTAGCCACGCTCTTGCGTATTGAAAAACCCAATTCAATTATTCAAAAAATAACAAGCGGTAAGGACTCTTTTACCTACTTTGAAAGTATGAATCAAGAGATGTTGAGAAATTTAAAGCAACTTTTTGAAATTAATGTAGAAAACAATTTAAGTAATTTTTATTATCAAATAAAAGTACAAGAATTGTTATATCATTTATTTGATAAGCTTTTGCAAAGAGTAAATCTACCACATCAACTCATAAATAATGCTGATGTAGAAAAATTATTGGTGTTGCGAAATATCATTTTAGAGGATTTAAGCAAGCCTCCTGTATTAGGTGCGCTGTCTAAGTTAATTGGAATGAGTGAAACCAAAATGAAACAACTTTTCAAACAAACTTTTGGAGATACTATTTACAATTACTATCAAAAAATAAGAATGGAAGAAGCTGCATTTTTATTAAAACAGGCTGGCTATTCCGTTTCAGACGTGGGCTACCAATTGGGCTTTTCAAACCTTAGTCATTTCAGCAGGTTGTTTGAAAAACAGTTTGGCATTACCCCAAAGAAATACTCTGTTGTCGGATAGGAAAGTGAAATCATTTGTACCTTTGAAGTGAGTTTAAACTCAATAAATTTTTATTTAATAAAAAGCCATGGAAACTTTAATCACTATTTTTATAGAAAAATTGGGTCTTGAAAAGCGCCATTTTGAAAAATTCAGTAACGAAATGTACACCAAAATAGTAAAGAAAAAAGAGCATCTGATTATCGAAGGTTCGGTTTGTAAATTTATTGGAGTCGTTACTTCAGGTACATTGAGGTCTTATATTCGGAACAATGGCGAGGAATTTAATAACGATTTTTATCTTGAGAATAGTTTTGTGAGTGCCTATACAAGTTATTTAACCCAGATGCCTACCAATTGCAACATACAAGCATTAACGGATGTTGAAATCAATTATATTACGTATAACCAGTTAAATAAATTAATTGCCGAAGACAGTGATTTTCTTAAGTTAGGAAAATATATCTCTGATAATTATTTTATTAGAAAATGTAAAAGAGAAACTTCTTTTTTAAAAAATACGGCCTCAGAACGACTTGAAAACCTTTCCACAATATTTCCTGGGATAGAGCAACAAGTGTCTCAATACCATATTGCTTCTTATTTGGGGATTAAGCCCGAATCTTTAAGTAGAATAAAACTCTTAACATACATCAAGAAATAAAAAAAAACTTGCACTTTACTTTGTACTTCATTAATTAAATATTTTGAAGTATGCCAATAATCAATCTAAAAGTAAGCGGTAACGAAGACCCTTCCTTAGCAAAAGAATTAGCAAAAAACATTAGTAATCTTACAAAAGATGTTTTAAACAAAAGACCAGAAGTCACGGTAGTTACCATATCATTTATTCCAGATTACCTTTGGTTTATTAATTCAGAATCTTTAGCTGAATTAAAACAGAAAAGCTTTCATCTTACCATAAAGATTTCCGATTCTACAAATCTCAAAGATGATAAGTCAAAGTATATTGATACGATCCACAAATTATTGAAATCCTCTCTTGGAGATATTCATCCTGTAAGCTACACAGCTATTGAGGAGATGAAAGCTGATGCCTATGGTTATGAAGGATTAACCATAGAATATAAGATTATCAATAATAAAATTATAAACAATGCAACAAAGTGATATTTCCTGTTTAAACCAATCCGTGAAAATTAATAGATAACAACAAAATGAAAATCTTAAAAATTATGTCAATTATTTTTTTGATAACTATTCAACAATATAATGGGCAACAAGAAGGAAATAATAAAAAGGAAATAAGACAAATTGTAAATAAATATAGTGAAAGTGTAATCGAAAGAGATTCGATTAAATTCTATGACTTGTTTAAAGCTGGTAATGTTACTTGGTGTGCAGCAACTAAAGACAAATCCCAAGCTAAAAAAATTGAAACTAAAGGAATAAAAGAAGCAGGCACTAATTATTTTTCAGGAACTTACAAAGGCTTTTTTAGAGCTTTATTTAGATACCAGTCAACCGAAGACAGGTTTGATAATATCAAAATTATTGAAGATGGTACTGTTGCATCAGTAACTATGGATTACAGTTTTTGGGCAAATTCCAAAATGACTAATTGGGGAAGTAAATATTTAACCTTAATTAAAACAGATGGAATATGGAGGATTACAAGTGTTATTTATTCATTAGAACTTACAGAATATTTTGACCAGCCATCACTTAAAAAAAGAAAAAAACTAAAAAATCAGCGTTAAGCCAAAGAAATACTCTGTTGTCGGATAGGACTATTTTACGGTCTTACATCGCTATTTTATCCTTGCCCATCAGCGCATCTTTGTATTATTAAAAACGAATAATATGCAAAGTAAAATAGCAACACTTTTAACGCCGTATTCAAAAGGCAATCTCCATCTTAAAAATCATTTGGTGATGGCTCCTATGACAAGAAGCAGGGCCATCAATAACATACCCAATGATTTAATGGCGGAATATTACGGGCAGCGAACCGGTGCTGGGCTTATCATTACAGAAGGTACCGCACCAACAGCTGATGCGTTGAGTTATGCCCGAATCCCCGGCATATTTAGTCAGGAACAGATTGAGGGTTGGAAAAAAACAACCGCGGCAGTGCATCAAGAAGGCACTAAGATTTTTCTTCAAATAATGCATACTGGTCGCATTGGGCATTATCACAATTTGCCAGAAGGTGCAATACTTGTTGGTCCTTCTGATATAAAGGCGATGGGGCAAATTCAAACAGACAATAACGGCTTGCAGGATTTTTCAGAACCCAAAGCATTGACAATAGATGGAATAGAAGCAGTTGTTCAAGGTTTTGTAAAGGCTGCAGACAATGCCATAGCAGCCAACTTCGACGGCATAGAATTGCACGGTGCCAACGGATATTTATTGGAACAATTCCTGAACCCGAATGTAAACAACAGAACAGATACGTATGGTGGAAGTATTGAGAATAGAGCGAAACTAACGCTTGAAGTAGCCGAAAAAACAGTTTCAGCAATTGGCAATGATAAAGTAGGTATCCGCTTGTCGCCATTTTCAAAGACAGGCGATTTACAGCCGTATGATGAAAGTGAAGTTCATAATACTTACGCCTTTCTAGCAACCGAATTGAACAAAATGAAAGTTGCCTACCTACATATTGTTATGAATCCGCTAATCCCACAGGCAACTTTAGATGCCATTCGTTCAAATTTTGATGGAACCATTATCAAGGCAGGTGGATTTACTCCCGAAACAGCCGAACAGGCATTGGTAAACGGTTCTGCTGATTTGGTTGCTTTCGGCAAAGCTTTTTTAGCCAACCCCGATTTTGATAAACGGATAGAAACAGGCGCTGCTTTAAATCCTGTTGACTTTAAAACATTGTATGCAACACCTGATGCAATAGGTTATACGGACTATCCAACTCTACAAAGCTAATATTCTTAACCACTAAAAAATTAAAAATGAGACCAACAAAAATCATCACCGTAAATCCCCGTGAAGGACAGGATTTATCAGTAGTAGGCGACAATTATAGATTACTTATTACGGGCAAGGAAACAGAAAATGCCTTTGCTGTAATTGATATGCTGATTCCCCCAAAAGGTGGCCCGATGCCTCACGCACATACAACTTTTCAGGAATCATTCTATGTGATAGAAGGCGAAATTGTAGTGCGAACCGAAGAACAAACTTATGTTGCTAAACCAGGTTCGTTTGTTAGCATTCCAAAAGGCGGCGCTATCCATTCCTTTAAAAATGAAACTGATGTGAATGCACACATCTTATGCATTGTAGTGGCAGCGGGTTTGGAAGAGTTTTTTAAAGAAATAGGACAACCCGTAGCATACGGAGCGTTTTTACCGCCACCGGTAATGAATTCTGAGGCTGCGGTAAGACTAAAAACCATTGCTGAAAAATATAACCAGGAAGTTTTTCCACCAGATTACTTTGAAAAAAAATAAGTAAGTAGAATTTCAGCTCAAAAAATCAAAAAATATTATGGCATTATCACAGGAAGTTTTAGACACCATTGCATTTGCAGAAAAGATGGGTTTCACAAAACTACATCTGCAACCACCGGCAGAAACAAGGGAAGCAATGAAACACGCTCCTCCTGCCGAAAACCCTACAGAAGTTGGTGAGGTTATCAATACGATGATTCCTGAAGGTGACATTGCTGTCCGGATTTACATTCCAATGGGCGAAGGTCCGTTTCCGGTCATTTCATACTTTCACGGCGGCGGTTTTGTGTTGATGAGTTTAGAGACACACGATGAAATTTGCCGCCAGCTTTGTGCAAAGTCAGGTTGTGTAGTGATGTCGGTTGATTACAAATTAGCTCCTGAAAATCCCTATCCACAGGGCCCTGAAAGCGCTGTTACAGCAACCAAATGGATGATTAAAAATGCTGCTGAATACAAAGGCATTGGCGAACGAATGGCTGTGGCTGGCGACAGTGCAGGCGGTTATATGGCTTTATGGGTTGCACAAAAACTAACTGCCGAAGGCATAAAACTAAAAGCACAGTTTGCGGCTTATCCCGTTACCGACCATTACTCTTCACAACATTTATCCTGGGAAGAAAACAAATCTGGTTACACCTTGACGGCTGAAATGATGAAGTGGTTTTGGGATAATTACTTAACTGATGCTACAAAATTTACAGAAGCGTCGCCGTTAAGAGCAACCAGTTTTTCAGGACTTCCACCCGCATTGATTATGACAGCCAATTATGACCCATTAAGAGACGAAGGAAAAGCCTATGCTGACAAATTAAAATCGGCGGGAGTTGAAACCATTTACAAAAACTATGAAAATGTACACGGCTTTTTCGGAACAGGTGAAATGGGACAAGAAGCAATGCAGATAGCAAGCGACTTTTTAAAAGATAAATTATCTACCTAAAAATCAATAAAAATGATAACGATTCAATACACAGCATTTGGTCATTCAGACGTTTTACAATTAAACCCAATGGATAAACCAACCATTCAGGAAAATGAAGTGTTGATAAAAATAGCCTCTACAACGATCAACCCTTTGGAAATGAAAATACGTGAGGGCTATTTACAACAGGCGATGCCCATCACTTTTCCATACACTCCCGGCTCTGATGTGGCAGGAATTGTTGAAGCTGTCGGCAATAATGTAAGCCGGATTAAAGCAGGTGATAAGGTGTATGCCACTACCTATGGTGGAACTTATGCTGAATATATTTCCCTCAATGAAGACCAAGTAGCAATAATACCAAGCAATATTTCACTCAACGAAGCCGCTGCCTTGGCTATACCTCTGACTACGGCATACACACTTTTAGTAGAAGCAGGTCAATTACAAGATGGTCAGAAAGTTTTGATACACGGTGCTTCGGGCGGCGTTGGTAGCATAATGGTACAAATGGCAAAAGCAATGGGTGCTTATGTCATCGGAACAACATCAGGAGCCGAACTTGACAGGGTGAAAGCGCTTGGAGCAGATGAAGTGATGGACTATAAGACCCAGGATTTCACTGCGATGGTTAAAGACATTGACATTGTTGCAGATTTAGTAGGTGGCGAAACACAAACCAAATCTTTTGAAGTATTAAAAAAAGGCGGAAAACTAATAAGCACGGTAATGCCTCCTTCTGCTGAGCTGGCCGAAAAATATCAAGTGGAAGCGCCGTTTATTATGTCAAATCCATCATACAAAAAACTGGACTTTTTCAACGAATTGATAGCGCAAGGGAAAATAAAAGCTCAAATATCAAAGACTATGAAATTAGAACAAGCAGCCGAAGCACAGGATTTGGTTTCAAAAGGAGGAGTGAATGGGAAAATTGTATTGGAGATAAACTAACAAAAATATGAGTAAGCAAAACAGCATCTTATTTTTTGGATTTTTAATAACGCTTTTCATAAGTTTAAGCATTCATATTGTAATGCTCCAGGTAATTGGCGTTGGCTTTCCCGACCACAGCCCCGTACCAAAAATCCCTAAATTATTGAACACCTGGTTTTCTGTATTAGCCCTTTTTACTTTTTATTATTTGGCAAAAGAAAGACTATCAAAGAAATCCGTAGTCATACAAACCCTTATCGTTTTTGCTATTTATTCAATGATAAAAGAATCTTTAATTCGTACGAGTAAAATATACCATCTCGGATTTCATCAACGACAAAGATCCGGTTTTGGAAAGAGCAATTGACTACGCAAAAACAGGAAAATAAAATTACATAAATAAAATATTTTATAGAACATGAATTGTTATTAGTGCATTAAATATAAAGCCAGACATTTTCTTTATCGGTCTCCACTATTTTGAAAAAATCACTTGGTTTCTTGTCAGTCAATTCTTTAAAATGTTTGATGAAATGAGACTGGTCAAAATATAAACCATCGTTGGATAGATCTGTAAGGTTTGTGCTCATCTTTTGGTAAGTCAACGCATTCCTGAACCGCTGGATTTTTCTGTATTCGGACACTGTTTTTCCAACGTTTTTAAGGAATATTTTGCTGATATGTTGTCGGGTAAAATTATATTTTTCAGCTATATATTCAAGCTTTAATCCGTTATTAACATCTGATAATATCTGCTCGGCGAGGCTTAGATCTTTTTTTAAAAATTTTGACAATAAATAATCCTCTAAAAGTTCAATTTGATTGTCTCTGTCATGATAAAAGTTGAAAATCAATTCTATTTTTTCTTTAAAATCCGGAAAAGGGGTAAAGTTTGAAATTTGACCTTGTTCGAAAATTTTAGAATCCTCGATAAAATGATTTATTTTAATTGGCTTAAAATAGATGGTTATCTCATTGACCAGGTTTTCATAAATAATTTCTAAAGGCTTTGAATATCTGGTAAATAAACTTGAAACTACATTCTTCTGTTTTGATGATTTTACCAAATATTGATTTTTTGAGAAGTATTCTTCAGTATTTTGATAGATTGACAGAATACAAAAATTGTTGGGGAAGGTGAAATAGCTGACAGGTTTAGATTTTCTGTCCTCTGAAAAAAAATAATAGCCCTCAATATAGTCTCTTAGAAACATATTTTTCGGTTTGTAAAAATCAACTTCCATAAATGAGATTAGCCTTTATCTTTTAGCGTCAATATATGCTTATAATATTATTTTAAATATAAGTAAGCATTTATATTTAAATAATATACAATGATAAAGCAATTCGTTAGCCAAATTACAAAATTAATGCGAAAGTGTTACTAAGATTTATTAAACGACAAAATCCGGTTAATGACTGGTTTTCTAGCCGAAACAGATCCATCGTAACTGTCTGGAAATTTGACAATTAATGCCTTTGATAAATAATAGATAACCAATGAATAGCTACCATTGATTGTTTTATGAAGTAAAATATCGAAGTTTGGCGATCACACATCCATTATATTCAAACGAAAGAATTGGCCACTATTATTGATTTGTATGACCGGAAAATAACTGGATGGAGCTTAAGTTATGAGGTGAGAACTGAGGAAACAAGTGTTGCTGATTGGAAAATGGCCGTCAAAAACAAAAAATGGCAAAAGGATTACTTTTGATTAGTGACAAAGGGGTGTTAACAAATAATGGAAGTTTTGAAAGCCACAAAGATTTTTGAAACCAATCCCGGCTAAGTCTTTAATTTTTTTACAAGTTTTGGTATCCAATATATTAGCGCATAAAGTAAGGCCAAAATTAGCCCAAGCCTTAGTAGGTTATGTTCTATTGCAATATCCGCAAAATCCCTGTTAGCAAATGTGGGTGTAAGAATACTTTGTTCAAATAACGGTCTTCCATCTACAGAGAGTTTATAAATTTCGACTTCTTTATTAGTTCCTGCAAAAAAATCAGTGACTGATTTCTTAAAGCTTTTGTCAGCAGCAAATGCCAGGTCACCTTTGTTGATTTTTACTTTTATGATTTTGCCTTTTTGCAGATATTTTAAAAATAAGTCATTCTTTGTTGTCGAGTCACCATAGTCTGTTGCGTTATAACCAAAATTCAAATTGAAAGGTTCACCCTTTACTTTCAGATAAATATATGATGATTTGCTGCCTGGCATATGTTGCCTCTCGAATGTTCTTTGCCATACTTCTGTAACCTGATAAGTGTTTTCCACAAAATCATCTTCTGTAAATGACTTTGAGGCTTGCATCCGGCTCACGTTTCGCCCAACTTGTGCCATTATGGAAGAAAAAAAACAGTATGCGATAAACAGAATACCAATAGCTAAAAATATTTTTTGAACTTTATTCATTTTTTTAAGTTTTTGTTATACTGAATATCAAAATGACTGCAATGTGTAATTGAAATATTTGAAATACTGAAAATCGCTGTCAATATTACAAATGATAAGCGCAACAATTAATGTGTGATTCTTTCATAAACTCAATTATAATGGATGATGATTTCTGGGTTAAATCCTTTTACTTTTTTAATTAAATAATTTTGCTGGTCCAATCTGTTGCTGATAATAAAAGAGTAGGGACTACTGTTATTTTGCTTAATTATAACAACATTGTTTCTTCCACTTCTGTTATAGAACGAGTTAAAAGATATTTCTGTGATGGCATCTATGTTAATCTCAAATATATTAATAGCCTTAATAACTATAATTTTACCGGACGTAATGATGAAGGAAGGAAAATATTTACTTATTTTCAAGATAGAATCATTAACGTTTTGTAATTCTGCGACCTCATTATCATCCAACATGTTGATCATTTTTTCATAATTTGTAAAATATCTTCTGAATAAAAAATACATCATTAATAACAGGGGTAAACTTAAAATCAAGACGAAACTCGATGGTATTTTAAAACTTATAAATAAGACGACAGAAGCTGTTAGCAGCAAAGAAAATGCAATGATAAATCCTAAAACATAACGTTTTATCAAACGGATTCTTTTTATCCAAAACTCTTTTTTGCCACTATTATTCATTTCTCAAATTGATTTAGACACTTCATTTTTTTTATAGTTGATATCTTTTAACTCTTTGATTATATACCAACTCTTTAATTAAATTATTTAACTCAAAAATATTTTTAATTCAACATAAAAACTAACCATGAGTAAAGCAATGTAAAACATGATCATATAAGATGAGGTATCAATAGATATTTTCTTTACCGCTATTTTTCTTTGAATATATGCTGTTATAATCAAAATATTCATTCCTATGTAGCCTGTACCAAACATCGCAATATATCCCCATGGACTTCCAAGTTTGATATCAGTTCCTGAAAAATGATTTAAAAAAGGAATTCCTCCAGCACAAAACAAACCCATAATCAAAGGATAAACCAATATTGATAGGAATCTCAGCATCTTTTTATCCTTGATAAAGCCGGAAAAAGGCAGCTCAATATATTGAAGTAATTTTATTGCTGTATTGCTGTTATTTCCTTTTAAAATATTCCATAAACGTTCTATCTCAAATACTATAAATACCTGAATAAAGATGATCATTAAATTTGATAAAATTTCTACTAAATAGATATTCATAAACAGGCAGATAATTTGTATTCAAAATTGGAGTTTAAAATGAGAAGATTTTGTTTTTTATTTCCAAATCTGCCACCATTTTTTATTGGTTTCTACTATAAAATCGTCGTTATTTATTTTCTGGTGAAAAATACAGATTTGATCCGTCAGATAATCATAAACATCATCTTCCAAATAAGGTTTTTGCGGATCCATTAATTTTTTGACCGCAGCGGTAATATTTTCAACATCCTGTTTATCTGTTCTGGTAAATGTAGTAAGATGATCAAGAATGAATTCAGCAAATGCTTTGTGAGAATCAGAAAAATTCACATTTCCATTTCGATACGCTTCGTCTTTCAGAATATCCAGATTGCGAAGCATTTCACCCTCTAATGATTCTGCCTGTCCGGTTGTGGGGATCATATTCTCACGAATATTTTTCACAATCTCCGGATAGGTGTATCTGGTAGGGAATTCAGGTTGCTGGGTAGAAGAGGGTTTATAAACGGGCTGAAGCTGTTCACATTTCTCAACCAACAACTTCACATCTTCCGGTGAATGTTCTAACCAGCTTCTAGGTGTGACTCCAAATTTATTCTGGCAATCAAGATCGGCTCCCAGCATCAGAATTTTTTCAAGAACTTGCAGATGGAACGCTCTTTTTTCTCCCTCAGTCCGCCAAGGAAATCCCTGAATTGCCCAATATGCAACAGATGCTCCGTTTTTGTCCAATGCATTTACATCGCCACCAAAATCAATAAAAAGATCTAAGGCCTTAATTAAATTTTCTTGTTGTACGGCTACATGGAGAGAATTATAACCAGCTTTGCAATTCATGTTGGGATCTGCACCGTTATCTAAAAAATATTGAAGAAATATTAATCTGTCATCCTCATTTTTAATTCCATAAGAGGTAAGAACTTCCATTATCAATGGTGAATATGACCTTTCTTCATAGACATTAAGATCCAAATTATTTTCTTCAACCACAATTTTTACGGCATTAAGATCTCCTTTAGCAATTGCAGATAGTAGAGTTTGCTTATGAATTTTCGGGATCAAATTGATCATTATTCTTCGTTTTGTAGGTTAACTTTAAAATTTTATTGATGACTTTCTAATTTGTTAAAGTGATTTCAAACCTCAATCAATTGATACTTTTTACTATTTTAATGATCGTTTTTATTCCTATCTAACGCATTGGTCAAACTTTACTATTTCAGAAGTATTGATTGGTACAATCTATTCTGTTTTTGGGAATTTTGAGGCGGTCACTTTCGGAATAATCACCAGGTAATCGTATCCCTTTATTATTCTGGCTAATTTTACATCCTTAACGATTAATTTTCCATTTTCTAAGGCCATTCTGAGGGGAAGCATATCAAAACAAGACCATTCATTGGAATTTACATGATCAAAGAAAGGCTTTAATAATTTGAAGCTTCCGCTATTTTCATCTACAATCTCATCAGGGAAGCCTTGGAATGGTGATGATTGTGTACCGGATTTTCCTAATATCATTATGTGTAAGGAATTTTTAAACTCGCTGTCAGCAACATTATTAACTAAGTTTCCAATATCATATATTTTCAATAAGCTTTCACCCTTTGCAAGATGGTTTGCTCCAAATTTGAATAAATTTTTCTTATCCTTCCATTCTGGATAGACCTTCATTAAATTACTTTTCATTAATTGAATTCGTAGATGATGGCTGTCTTCATCATTATATATTTTTGCTGTTAATTGAAGTGCTTCGGCTTTCTCCTTTTCCTCCTGACTTAAATTTAATAGTAAAAGTTTTTTAATTTCACTTTCAAACTCTACAGTTTTCATGAAAAACGGTTTGTTCTGGTCTTTTAAAAATTCAGCGAAATATGATTTTGATTTATTCTCAATATTCTCATAAATTTTCTTTGCTTTAGCGTTTTTTGTCTTTAGTTTCAGTTCACTGCAGACCAGCCTGTCTGCTACCAATAATATTTGGTCAGTTCCGTAAATAGAAGTTTTTGAATTCACTAACTGCTTTAATAAATTAAATTCAGGATCAAAAGCATAAAAGGAAAATACATTTCCAAAATCAGCCACATAATTTCTCAATTGGGTGTCGGATAAATTTTTGATTTTGGATTCAATAATTTTCGCAGAGTAAGGGTCTATTTCACAAAAGAAATTATCAAACTTAACTTTGTTTGTTAGTGCTGAAAAAAAGAAAGGAATTTCGTTTATGAAATGATCTTCGCCGATAAGTACAAAATCTGACTTTTGTACTTTAGATACTATGGTATCCCAACCTTTTCCTTCGAAAGACTGGTTTTTTACGGAAAACGTTGTCATGTTTTTCCCTGCAATTTGTGTTATCACTGAATCTTGGGAGAATAATACTGAATTTAGTAAGGTGAAGATTACTACTAAAGATTTTAATCGATTTGATTTCATGTTTTTTTAAATATCCCTGAATTATCAAAAATTGTGAGACCTTTTTCTGTCGCATATAGCATTATGGCATCAGATAGTCTTATTTACCAGAAATTTGTAATTTCCATTTTTCTCTTTCCATAATAATATTAATAAAATCATTATTAATAAATTACATCTATATAGCGGCTTTTTAAAATGATGTGAAAGAGTATTAAAGCCTGGTTCATATAAAATTAGGGTTCTGACCTGGAAGTATTATCAAGAATCATCGTTGCTAACTTGTTGTTCTTAAAGTACATTGTAATGAATTGCTTCTTTTCATCAATAAGCAATAGATCCTTTTCAGGGACATTTTGTCTGGTAATTTGTGCTCCTGCCGGATTCCAGAAATATTTATCAAAACCCTCTACCACTCTAATACTATCTGGCTTACCGTACTTCTTAATAGCTTTCTCTTTTGAGTCACCTATTTTAAATCCCATGTTTGAAGTAAAATACTTTGTATCAATTTTTTTTGCAGTTGAAAAAAACTCCTTGTAATATAGAAGGCGATCTTCTTCACTTGATGGATAATTATTATGGTCACTAAAGTCACTAAAATCTTTTTTTTTAATGAGTTCACTTGGGACATTATTATTGTCGAAACAGGCAGTTACAATCCTTGAATTGTCAGAAAACAAAATAAACATTAATGTCTGCTTTAGACTGTCATTCGTAAACCAAGCCGTATTTTCAGAACGTAAATGAGAGGTAGTCACAGGTCTGTTTGCAGTTGGTTTTCCTAACATTTTGTCAGTAACTGGATAATTATCTGCAAAAAATGGTTTTATCAGTTCTTCCGGACTCTTTAAATCTGAGTCCTTCATAGCTACATTATCATCATTATTCTTCTGTTGGCAAGAAAAGAATAATATTGAAAGTAATAGTAGTGCTATAGAAGTCTTTTTCATAATAATCTTTGTAGGTATTGATTGAAATTAAATAAATCTTTACATATTAATTATAATATAAGATGCATCTAAAAAGTTGTAATTCAGAATTAACAGACATCTATTCTGTAGTAATATTCAATGCGGCGGGACAATCTTTTTTTAGTTCTTAAATGCACAACCGGTAAGTTATTTACTTCATTACTTCATCATAGGAAGCTTCGCTTGTTATTGCATTTGGGTTTTCCGGGTCATAATAGATGTTGACTACAGAATTGTTATCTTTTCCCATGAATGAATCTTGTTGCAATGTTGCTGTATGAAGCGTTCCTGTACGATCTTTGAATTGTAATTTCCATATTTGAGCGGCTCCTTTTCCAACCCGTCCATTTCCTTCCTGACTGATGATTGTCGCTTCAGCTTTTACATAATTTTGATATGATTTTTTTGCTTCATCATTCATCTTTGCGAAAGGTCCGTGGTTATAAAACCAATAAGCTCCAATGCCAAAAACAATAAGTAAAACTAAAAATCCGATTTTTGCTCCTTTAGTTTGCATAATTTTATATTTTATTTGTGTATAGTTACATTGTCCAAAGAAAAATCATTTCCGTTGTAAACAACTGTTCCGCTAAATTTTAGCTTGCCGTTTTTTACTTCCTGATAATCATCTGTCATAAAAGTAAGTGCTTCATTTGAAAGGTTTTTATCATCAGCAAAACTGCCAAAATTACGAGGTTCATCTCCGGTAAGGGGAATGTCTCCTTTACTGATTTTAATTTGTAAATTGATTAGCTTTTCTCCTTTGCAAAATCCGTCCGAATAAACTGTCATTTCATTTTTTGTACCCTCAGTGACAAACATTGAATTGCAAAGTCCTGCATATCCCTCAACTGTTATTTGTTTTCCATTCATAGATTGGTCTGTCGACAATGTTTTTATCTGTTCCGTCGTCAAAAGTTCTCCTTGTTTGTTAGGTTCTCCTTTTTTAGTGCAACTTGCCACCACTGCAATAACTGTCATGATCAAAAGAGTTATTTTTAATGTTTTCATTTTATCTTAATTGTATGTTTTTGCACTTGTCTTATTTTAGCATGTCGCATAAGGTCACGAATTATTTTATCTTGATACCACTACAAATCTATTTATAGTTTTTGTTTCCTAATTGTAAAAATGTAAACTCAGCCAAAAGATGTCGAAATAGAAAGGGTTTAATTATCGAATTTTGAAATCACCAATCAATTATTTGAGAAACTTAAATCCAAATCTATCTCATAACTTTGATTTACAAAAAATAATTATTTTTTTTCTGATACTTTCCATTTATACAATTACAAGGTTTGCGGTATATTTATATTTACATCTTGACTGAAAAATACTGAAGAACTATTAAAGTAATTGATATTATAGAAGTTTGACAAACATCTAAGTGTTTTTATTACTGTAATGTTTATTTATAACTAAAAGTTCACTTATGCAAAAAAAAATAAAAATTATGAAAATACTTATCACATTCACTTTAGTTATGCTTGGCATATTTGCAAATGCACAAAACAAACGTTTTACTTATGAGTACCAATTTGTGCCGGATTCTACTAATGTTTCTGATTTGAAAAATGAAGTAATGAATTTAGACGTTTCAGAATCGGGCTCTAAATTTTATAGCTACACGGTTTATAATTCCGATTCTCTGATGAAAATTGATGTGGAAAAACAGATGGCAGCAGGAGGAATGCTCAATCTTAAATCTAACAATCGAAGAGGTTTGGTGAGATATGCTGTTACTAAGAAATATCCCAAATATGAGGTGTTCTTACAAAATAGAATATTGAGGGATCAGTATAACGTTTCTGAAGAGAGACCCATCGTATGGAAAATAACTTCTGAGAAACTTAAAGTCGGTGAATGGATGACCCAAAAAGCAGAAACTGATTTTGCCGGAAGACATTGGTATGCCTGGTTTACAACAGATATTCCTATTCAGGACGGACCTTATAAATTTCACGGACTTCCCGGTCTCATGGTAAAAATGGAAGATCAAACCCAATCTCACCGCTTCACCTTAAAAGCTGTAAAAAACATCAGCTCAATTCCGAAAGATGTTTTTGGAGCTAATGAAATTTCAGTTAACGCAAAGCAATACAGTAAAATATTGAAGGATTATGAGAATGATCCTGCAAGGGGATTTAAACAGGCACAGATGGGTGGTGCTATAATGGTTACGAAAGACGGGCAAAGTTCTAACATTAAAGATCAGGAAGCGTCTATAAAAGAAAAAATTAAAAAAGACAATAACAAAATCGAACTAGATTAAATATAGAAAATTCTTGTGGCCGATGTTGTAATGAAATCTGGTTGTTTAATGAAATTTTGCGCAGTAGTCTAACCAATATTCAATCAAGTGAAATTTTTTAAAACGAAAAACCTGTTCAACATTTTTGCTGAAATTAATAATTAATTGTAACCAAACAAACCGGCAATAGAAGTTTTAATTACAAAATTACAAGTAAATCAAATCATTAAAATATGGGATATAATATCGCAGGCTTACTTATAAAAAGTCAAAGTGACCAGACAATCATCGAAAATCTTCTGGGCGGCAAAATTAGTTTTTCTAAGGAAATAGGTTTTGAAGATGCAACCAGCAGTTTTCGGGAAGATAATACGATTGATATTTTACAGACGGAAACGGGAACCCTGATATTTACGGAGTTTGGTACGTTGTACGACATTTCAAACTTCGATGGGGAAATTATACAATTCATCATTTCCGACATTTCAGATACTTATTATTTTGAAAAGTATGTCAGTGGGAAACTTGAGCGGAAATATATCTATTCCCAGGGAGAGATTTCAGAAGATGAAGGCTCCGGTATCATACAAGAAGGCGAAGATCTGGAAGATGTGATCTGGCAACAAGCAGATGATTTCCTTCAAAATAATTTTACGGAAACGATGTTCGAGCTAAAGTTTAAAAGATTTCACCTTTAAAGTTTTTCGATATAAGATTTATAACCTAAAACTATTATTAGGGCAAACAGAAATTTGATTTATACCACATACGATTATCAGCAAAATCCGGTTGATGCTTTAGGTCTTTCTGAATATGAAAAATGAGGTTACAGAAAAAACTGGAAGAAGTAGTTACGGAATTATTCAGGAATTGATAATATCCATTAACCGCTGTAAATCAGGTTTGCGATAAGCAGGTTAACCAAATAATTAAATTACGATATGATGGATTTTTTGAAAAAAATATTTGGAAGTAAACTGCCTGATTCTTTAAATGAGAATAAACTTATGAAGGAAAAAACAGATAAAACAGACAAGATGCTATTTATAGAAAAATATTTAGTGAGCCAAGACGGTAATTTTTTCTACGATAACTTTTATGATAATGACATTGATGCTATTGCGATGTGGATTGACTGGCGTGAAGAAGATGAAAATATTATTACATACTGTGAAGACATACTTCAAACAAATGTACTTTCCGTTAAAACCAATAACGCTGATAATGAAAGAGGATTTGAAACCATCATAAACTACAAAAGTCAGGAAACATTAATTCCGTATAAAGGAGCTGGTGCAGACAGAGATACCACGTTAATAACCCTTAATCAGGTCCTCCAGCCTGAATTTGAAATTAGGATTTGTAAAGAAAGTCTCGGAAATGATACGCTTTGTTTTCTGCCGTTATCTCAAGAGAAATGGTTATTTCTTGACACCAAATATCCCGGGCAGGTGATTGAAAAATTTGAAATCATAACACCAAATGCAAAAATGTTTATTTAATATATTCTTTAATAAAAAAACACTACCAAATTTATATTATTTATGAAAAAATACTATTAAAATTTTCCTTCTTTTGACATCGTTGATCATTACCTCCTGCAATTCTCAAGACAAAAAGTTTGTTGATTTAACAGAAATATCGAACGATGGAAGATCTTCAGATTTATTCACCGGGAAAACAATTTTGAAAAAAAACGCTGTAAACTGCTGAAAATAAAAATGAAAGAAATAGCTGAACTGAAAATACTTTTTGACGAAATAAATACGTTAAAAAATAAAGCTTCAATGAACGTTTGTCAATTCTGTTCTGAGTTAACCGATTCAGACGACGATGAATATTTGACATTTCATTTTTCTTTACTGGAACAAAAGAAAAGGTATTTTCAACCGAACCTGAAACTGTATTTCAGTTTCAGACAAAACAGAGAAAAAGCACATTACTTTCTGAAAGATAAGCTTCAGAATATGAATGATGAGCAATTGAAAAATGATATAGAAGACATACTTGATGACATTAATTTCCACACCTTAGAAGAACTGCAGCAATGGGTTAGGGATATTAAAAATGGAAATAGAAGCGATACAAATAAATTGATTACATCGGTTACAAGAAGTTCTTTTGTGGAATTTCATTATAAATTGATTACAGACCGACACCTTGATGTCGAATTAAGAAAACAGCTGCAAAACAAGTTTCAAGAACACGGAGAGAAAGCTGAAATTTTGCTGCTGGGAAAACTGGAAAATGATGAAGATATTGATTTTCAGGCAGAAATTATTTTCATCTTAGGAAGCATCAGCGAAAAAAGTAAATACAAGAACCAAATTTTGGCATTTGCCAGAAAGTTTGCAGAAAGTGAAGACGATTATACGAGAGATCGGGCAATCATTGTGTTAGGATGGGTCGGAACTATGAACGATACTGATATCTTAAGGCGACATTTACTGGAAGATGAACATCCAAATTGCAGGGCCTGGAGTGCATCATCCTATATGCAGATGTGGTTCAGAAACAAGAGGGATGCGCTAAAACTGAAAGCATTTGAAGCCTATAAAAAGGCTCTGGATAATGAAAAGGATTATTTTGTACTGTCCGTTATACTGAGTTCTGTTCAGGAATTAGGAAAGACTAAACTTGGGATTTCACAAACCGCATTAGACGAAGTTGATCAAGAAAAGATAGATACTGCAAAAACTAAAGCCATGAAATTTTTAGAGAGAATTCTAAAGCCAAAGGCATAAGCTTAAAAAATGTGAAAATGATTTTTGAATTAACCAATGAACAAAGAAAATACCTGGGGCTGATTCCTGTGGAAAGCACCTGGGAAATAGTAAAGTTAAATGATATGTATCTGTACTTTGAAGGCGATACGATCAGAAAAAAAATATCAGTTACCGAAAACTCCTATTCAGAGGAGGAGTTAAATGAGAAAACAGCAGAAAACAGAACTATTTTACTGCCCAAAACATCAAAAGGAAAACCTAAAAAGCTCAACTTTACGGCAACGCAGTCATTCAGTTCGCTTGGCGTATATTTCAGTTTTTCAGAAGACTATTTAAGAATCGCAAATTATACCACACAGACGGCCTATCATTCCGAAAATTTTGAAGAAAAAGGAGATCTCAAAACGCTTCACAGATGGCTTACAAAATGGATTGAGGAAACAGCTGAAAAAGATTTAATCGAAATCGAGGCCTTTAAAAATGCAGAAAGAAAACGCTATAAATATAAAGAAGGCGACTTTTTTGCTTTTAAGATCGATCGAAGACACTATGCATTTGGCAGAATCCTGATTGATGTTGCTAAACGGGTAAAAACGGAGAACCTCAAAGCCAATAAAAATTACGGCTTAACCCAGCTGATGGGCAAAGCTTTGATTGTGAAATTGTATCACAAAATAAGCAGTACGCCGGATATTGATCTGGCAGAACTTTCACAGACGTTGGCTTTACCGTCGCAGGCTGTAATGGACAACCAGTTTTTCTATGGAGAAAAGGAGATTATAGGATATCAGCCTTTGGAAATTTCAGAATATGATATGTTGATTTCGTATAGCAAAAGTATCAGTTCAGATGATAAAAACACGGTCTACCTGCAGTATGGGTTTATTTATAGAGAGGATGACATTGCCAAATTTAATAAATACCTGAAAATAGAGGATAAGAATTTACATACAGGTTACAATGAAAACCCATACAGAAATGAATCGATCGGCTATGGCCTGGATACTGAAAAACTTCAGGATTGTATTGCAGACCAATCCAATAAACCCTATTGGGAAAGCAGACACTTGTATGACATCAGATACGATCTCAGAAACCCGATGAACATTGATGTTAAAAGAGAAATATTTGAGTTTTTCGGATTGGATGCAGATAAGACCTATGAACAGAATTTAAATCTTGCAGAATAGATGAGAAAATTTTCTCCGCCGAGCATTATTTGAATTCTAAATGAGGCCAAAACAAAAGAATTAAAAATAAATGAAACAGTTATTATTGATATTGATCTTGCCACTGATTACCTTTTGCAGCAAAGCTGAACAGACAGATCTGGCTCAACTGAAACTGAACGAACCAGTTGAGAATCTGCTCAGTGAAACATCACGAAAAAGTATTGGAACAGACAGTGTAGAATATCCTTTTGCAATTTTGGCAGAAGATACAGACAGTACAAAATTTGTATTTTCCGGCATTCCTGTGGATAAGGTTTATTTTCTTTTATCGGCAAAAGTTAATAATGACAGCGTTATGAAAAACGGGGGAGGACATTTCGAGAGCACCTTTTTTAAAACTGGAAAACAACTGGAGAATAACCTTAAAATCTTAAAAAAGCAGAATGGTTCAACTGAGATTTTTGGTTTCAGAGCTGAAATCAAAGGTGAAAAAAATCAGAGCGAAGTAAAGCAATTGCTCACAAAAAAGTATGGCAAAGGAACGAAAAACCCCAATACAGATAATGGTCTCTATTGGAATGTACAGAAAGAAAACAAATATATTTTCTTCGCTCCGGATTATGACAGGCTGATCATCCTAAACAGTAAAAACCTTTCAAAATCATGCTACTGGGATATTCAAAATGGTATCATCAGTATAGGAACAGAAAAATGTGATTCCGAAAAATATTTTAGTGAAATGGGTATAAATATAGAAAAATAAGACTTAATAATCCTTAGCAAAAACAAATCAAATATATGAGCATCACGAAAAAATTTCAGGAAATTATAAGCCTTCAAAAAAGCCACGATGAGGAATCTCCCGGAATCTTAAATCCTCCGATTTCAAATAGCGATATTGAAGAAATTGAAAAATTACTGGAAGAAAAATTGCCGTCCGAAATACTGGAGTTATACTGTTTTGCAAATGGACAAAATGATATAGGAAATGGTGTTTTGTTTGGGCATAGTTTCTGTAATTCTGAAGAAATCATAAGACAATTGCAATTCAGCAGAAGTTCAATTAAGCCAGAAACTAACAGTATTCTAAATCCTGAACAATCTGAACATTTAATAGAAGAAATCATCGGTTTTTATGTGCGTTATGCACCCAGGAATCAACTTTTCGGTCTGCAAAAATCGTGGTATAAAATGGAGTTTAGCTGCTCGCCACAGAGTAGTGAAGGACCTTATCTTTATCTAAAAGAAAATACCACTGACAGAAACAGGGAAATTTTAGATATTGACATTGACGAACTCAGAAAGGTTCTGGAAATGGTTAAAAACCTACAGGAACTGGAAAGGGAAAGCTACCATTGGGATGAACTGAAATGTATTGTTTACTCAAATGGGAAGTATGAGGTTGAACGTTCTTCATACGACTTTGATCATCAAATTCCATTTACCTCAACACCCGAAAATGCAATTCAGAAAAAATATTTTCATTACAAATGGCTGCCCGTTTTTTCAGATTCCGGGGGTAACTATATCGGAATAGATCTCGATCCGGATATTAATGGAACAAAAGGCCAGATCATTAACTTCGGAAGAGATGAAGAGGATATGTTTGTGCTCGCCGAAAATTTGGAACAATTGTTTGATAAATTATTGGTAGAAGCCACTAAACATGAAAACCGACTCGTTGATTCTGAAACACATCTACATGATATAGTAATAGAAATGATTAAGGAAGAGCATTCTAAAACAAAGCTGTAGTATTTAATGAATGATCATCATTCTATAAGTTCAACACGATAAGGCTTCAATATATAAAAGGAATAAAATAGTTGGGCTCAGTTTATTTTTAAAATTAATTTCAAATGAGAAACTCACCTTTAAAATTGAAAAACATTGATTATATTCTATCTGCTTTTGTACTGAGTTTTTTTCTAAGCTGTAACGGAGAAAATTCCCAAACTAAGAAAAACCAATCTATTATTCCGGAAGTTAGGGAAATGAAAGCTCATCAAGCCAAGGTATTCCTGACCTACATAGATTCTATAGTGAAACTTCCTGATACAAAATTTAATGATGCAGGTATCAGGTTCTTAAATAAAAGATTTTTAAGTGAACTGCCATTGGGAATACATGACTCAATAAAAGAGGGGAATAGGAAAGATATCTTTATACAGTATTATCAAAATAATGAAACATACCTTGAAGTGGGATCGGGAATTATATTTCTGATTCCTGAAACTATTACAGATTCTTTGGTTGTTGCAGATTTTACAGACTATTTTGGACATATTAAGACTGAAAAACCACTCATAGGTATTACGGCGCAACCTCTACCGGTACATATACGGGTTTCCTCCCACAGGGAAATTAAATTAACTTTTAAAAATAATGAAAACCGCGACCAGGCTGGGGTTACTACGGTTGAGGTTTTAAACTTAAATAAAGAACGGAATGAGTAGAGTACAACTAAACAATTTTTAACGAGTTAAAGTTTATAAGTTTCGTTAGGATGAGTTGTTCAGTACTTTCCAAAACATTTTCTCCTGCAAGTTTTTCTTTAAGAGATGGGCTGCCAAAAACAATGATCAGAGATTGGTCACCTGTCTTGACAGGATAAAATTGATCTTCCATTCCTTCCTTCAAAAGTATTTGATTGAGTTGGATGATTAAGTCGAAGTCAAACCATTCTTCACACAAAAGTTTGATTTGATGATTTTCATTGCTCAATGTAAAACTTATTTCAACAATATAATGCTCTCGGTTTTCAGTCCATCCTTCGTTCTCAATATTAAGGTTTTGAGGCGAGAATTTACTTTTGCTAATGGATGATAAATTTTTAATTAATTCAATGTAAGCCTTACTTTTTTCAAAACTTTCACAGTCAAACCAGACATAGTCTTTTCCAGCTTCGACAATTCCATATTTTTCAAGGATTTCCATATTTTTTACTTTTATAATCGCTAATCTTCTTCATAATTGCTTCTAAAGATGGCATAATTTTTATCTGTCATTATTTAAATCGGCTGGATTGGTTTTACCCTGCTAAATTTACATCTTTATATTCTCCCTTTTTATCCACATTGATATCGATGGTGTGTCCCCAAAAAATGTCGTCATCGCTACAATAAATCGTGGAGGAGCAGTCTTCATAAAACACGATGCTGGTGACAGACACCCGTTTTCTGAAATCCTCCACAGTGATTGGTGGTTCATCTTCGCCGGTTTCCTCATCTTCTCCTAGCCAGAGGTCATTTTTCAATGCTATCATTTTACTTTCCATTTTCAGCAGTATTTTGTCATAAAACTTTGAGCTCATCTGCTTATCTACAAAAGGAAGTAATTTGTCGAAGTCATCTGGTTCTGCATTGTAAACACTTACTTCAATAATTTGATTCTCTGTATTGAATTTACCTTCATACCATTTCAATTTGTCATTGTACGTCAGTATTCCTGTTGACGGTATATGTATGGTCTGGTGTTTAACTTCTAATTTTTTAGGTTCTTCATACTGTTCATTCGACAATGTATCAAAAGCATTTTCTATTTCCTGCTCGGTAATAGAAAGTTTGAAAAATTTCAGCTTTCTGAAAAGTTCAGTGATATTGGTTTTAATGCTTTTTTTGTCGGTGATGATTTCAATTTCATTTCCAATAATTTTAAGTTTCTTATAATTTAAACTATTGGGTAAATAAATATGACTCTCTGAACTAATGTCTTCAGAAGATCTGGCAATAGTAATTCCCCATTGAAAATTTTCACCTTCCGGATGACTATTCAATATACGTCTTTCATCGTTCCAATGTTCAACCTGAAAATTCCGGAGTAATAGTAAAGCAGAGTAATTTTCATTCGCTGCAGCGAATGGTGAATATTTTTCCAAAAATTGGTTGAGTTCCTTTGTGTTGCCAAGTCTTGCGTTTTTTAGCAGGTCCATCAATTTAAAGTTCCATGTTTCTTTCATTCTGTTTTGTTTTTTTTGTATTTCTTTCGTTACATTTATTGACAACCTTTTGATGATTTGTGATGGGAGTAGAAATGTTATCGACCAAGTAGAACTAAAGCAGAAAATCCGATATTATTGAAAACTACCGTTATTTTATTTCACGATTCAAGATGATCAGCTCATTGCTGTGTTTTTTATCATTTGCCATTGGATAAAAAATAACTGCATAACAATTTTCTTTCGTTTTGTTTAAGCTCGAAATGACAAGGTCTTTATGATCCATTTCTAAAACTTCGTTAGTCAGCAGGTTTTTATAGCCTTTTTCTTCTTTACCGTAAAATATTTCCAGCAATTGCTCATTTTTTGTTGTGATCCATCCGTTGCCGAACTCATTATTAAATCTCGTAATAAAAGTTTGTTCTCCAACCTGTACAGGTTGCCAGGTATTATAAAATCTATCTCCAATTTCTATCAGATTCATAGTATTACAGGCATTTTGTGCAGAAATGATTTCAATGGAAATTTTCCCTTTTTCCTCGCAAAGGATGTATGAATTTTCTTCAAATGATAAACTTAATATCTGCCGGAAAAATTGATGGTTTGATTTGATTGTTCTTTCTCTTACCAATTTTCCCAGTTCATCAATTTGTCGGTGTACCCAATTTGTGTTGTCCTTTGCCAACAGATGGATTTCATTATTCTGAATAAATATTTTATTGTTTCGTGGAAGTGCAATTTTCACATTATGCTTCTTTTTTATGACTCCGTTTTTAAATTCGATCGCAAGAAGTTTGTCAGGTTTTGTATCAGACCAACTGTCAGCGTTATGAAAAATTGAATACTGATTTGATGTTCCGATAAAGTCTCCGACAAACGGTCTGTTTCTTTTTGGTAATTCAATATTTTCACGATTAAAAACCGGAATGCTGATTTCCAAATCTTTATTTGGGTCATAGGGTACAAAAGAAACATAATTTTCCTGATCCGGGCTCAGAAACAAAGTGGGTAAAATGCCATCGTCTTCAACAAAGCTTTCCTCGCTTCCATCGTTGTCAATAACAGTATACACCAGATTATAAGTTTCGTCTTTTTTATAGATATAATTTGTCAGAAGCGTTTTTTCAGCGAAATAAATACTTTCTTTCGCTGAAATTCCAAAGTCTGCAGCTAAAGTTGTCAACGTACCAGATTTGGTTTTTTTGATTGTCGATTTGAATAGATTTATTTGATCAATATTTTTCATAAAGGTCTTTTGTAGTGTTACAGTTTAATAAAGCTCAATTGAAAAATTGCTGTTGAATTTTGCAATCAGTCCGCCTGAGGCAAGGAAACCTTTGTTAGGTGCAGTATTTATTCAATTCCGTATTTCTTTTTTATTTCTTTTTTCGTTTTCTCATCCGCTGACCTGAATCCGAACCCATCACCCTGACTTCCGAAAATCTGATAACCGTACTTCAATCCATAAAACCTGTCAATAAGCATTTTTAAAGGAGCAACTTCTAATTCTTTGTCAAAAACAGCTTTTTTAATAACGGGTAAATACCTCTCCATCATTTGGATATTTGAATGTTGAACAACAGCCCACATAACATTTTCGAATTTCTTGCCTACTAAACTTCTCCCTATATACGTTTTATTGGTTTTGTATAATGAATCAATAATTGACTGATTTTTTTTGTCCAAAACCTGCTGGCTGTCTGACATTTCTTTTGCTTCGTCGTAACTTCTATATTTTTGGTCATTCACATCAACATTATATATTTCTTCAATTAAGGAGAGATTCAGGTTATTAGACTTAGCATATTCCGAAATATCCAATTCTTTCTTAACATCAGTATTGGACTTGCATCTAGCTAATTGCTGATTGTAATCCTCTCTTACAATATCGTACTTAGGATTAATTTTGATGGAATTTTCAAAAGCTAAAATATATTCGCAACTCCCTTTTGCATTGACAAATTTTTTAAATGCAACGTTAATATTTTCCTTTGTTTCATTCAGGTTAAGGAATGCGTTTAATATGTTAAAATAATCTGCCAGATTGAAATTTTCGGGCTTGTTTTTTACCGCATTCCTCGTTTCTTTTAAAATCATAATACCATAGTTATACTCCTTATCTGAAACATTTGGAATTTTATTCGGATTATAATTTAGGATTTGAGTTTCAAAATTATCTATTGTGAATTGAGTAAAAAGCTTTTGTGAATAACCAGGTGTAAACCCAAATACGAATGTTATAAGTATTATTAATTTTCTCATTTTCTTAACAATGTATAAAACTAAACTATATTTTTTTCTCTTAATGCATTATTTTTTATTCCCAGATTTCCCATTCACCATTCTGAAAGTCATATTTTGCGTAGTCTCCGGAGTCTGTAAATTCAGAAGCGGTCATTCCTACTTCAAAAATTGAGTTTTTGCTCCAACTTGCTCTAAAAAAGAGGGCTTCATTCGTTAATAGTGCAGTCCCATAATCTTCATCCTGATGACTAAAAGACAAACCATAATCATTTTCCTCGGATAATTCATAACCGTAACTTACCAATCTGTCATTTAGTTCCTGGAATTGCTGTGCCGTAAATGCAACCAAATTTTCTTCGTTTTCGAAAAAGTTTTCATCATCTGAGACTTCTTCTTTTTCTTTGGTTTCAATTCTGTAGAGTGAAATGTCGTAACTCATCTTTTGAGGTATGTGCGTTAAATTATCAATATTGATTTTTGTCTTTTTCTAATATAACGATTTAAAAAAACATAAAGCTCGTTTGGTTCGTCATTCAAAAAACAGGTGTCATCATCAGGGAAATCTTCTGTCCAAATTTTTCAGCTCTTATGTCAGTATTTTTGGGTTCAAGTAACAGAATTGTAATAAATTAAAATTGTAAAAATGGAATGCCTAAATAACAAACCAGATATTTTCTTTGTCTGTATCCACATTTTTAAAAGATTCCTTTGGTTTTTTACCGGTTAACTTTTTAAAATTTTTTATAAAATGCGACTGGTCAAAAAATAAATTTTGATGAGATAAGGTTGTAAGGTTTTTGCTTTTTTTTGTTGATCAAAGCATTTCTGAAACGGTGAATTTTCCTGTATTCGGAAGGCCACAAGATTAATATGTTTTGAAGATTTTATTTTGTAAGAATTTTCCGAAAATTGATCGTCTGCGTTTTCGTAAATAGAAAATATGCAATAGTTATCCTGTAGGGAATCAATAATAGTATAAAATTTATGAATTATAAAGAATTTATTTCTAATCAAGAATGGCTTAAATTTAACGATCCTGTTTGTGAATTGGAGTAAGTGAAAATTAATAAAGTAATTGGCAGAATGATTTTAAAAGTTTTATTCATTAATATATTTTTTAATTGTTTTTCTGAACATTAAAAATTGTACGGTTGTAATGATTAAATAAATGATAGAAAAGCTGACAAACATTATCAAAATCGTATTAACCTGCAAGGGAAATGATAAGTAAATCATGGCATAAATCAAACAGATAACAGGAATCCCTATAAAAGTCAACAGAGATAAAAAGCGGTTATCTCTGATTTTTTTGATCAGATTCAGGAAAAAAGTCAAAGAAAAAACCAGCAATCCACAAAGAAAAACCAGTGAAAATCCAAGACTTATAAGGATTTCTAAAATGAATAAAAGAGTATCCAGAAAGCCTTCACTATCGGATTGCATTTCAGAAATTACGACTCTGTACAAGATGAATAGAATTATGCTGATCAGAACATTAGTAATCCAGTATTTAAATATTAATTTTTTCATATTTTACAATTTCAAATGCTTTAGTCTGCTTTTACAGTATAATAAGTGTCAAAACTTTTGTAAATTCTTGTCTCTTCGAGTTTGCCTTTGTCGTAGATTTCAACTTTTTCTTTGTCGGATGATTTTTTATCGAAATATGTAACTTCTGTCAGTCTTTTTTTATTGTCGTAAAGTTCCACTTTATCATTTCGTCCGTCTTTCATGTAATGGATTGTTTTCAGATTTCCGTTATTTTTGTAGTAATAACTTTTCTCGTTATAGAAATTTCCAACTTTGCTGGTTTGCCCTTCATACGTGAATTCTTTGGTGTATTTTCCCTCAGATATCAACTGTTGTTTGTCGTTGTAAATGTAATAATAAGCCTGATCTATTGGTTTGAGAAGTTCATAATGCATTGTGAATTCCGGATTACTGCAAGGCCGATGGATCATCACTTGTTCTTTCTTAAAAACTGTCGAATCATTCTGCGAAACCCATAAAGTATCACTTTCGGAAGCATTTTTTTTATGTTTAAATTTTGAAATGATGATGTTTTCCTTGTTACCATTCTCCTTTTCTGAAGTAATATTACAACTGAACAAACTCCAAATAAATAATAAAGCCATTATTATTTTCATACTTTTCATTTTAGCGAACACTTGTTATTATTTACAAACTTACCATTGGTACAGGACAATCTCCTGTTTTATATGGATGATCATTTTCATCTTTTATATAATTTACTTTTTTAGTTTTGGGTTTATAAACCAGTTTGAAATGGCGTACATCAAATTTGTCTTTTTTGTCTGGTGTGAAGGTGAGATTTCCTTTTTCAAGAGCAAATTCCCCATCTATATACTGCATAGTTTTCGATTGACCATAGATGTAACCGTCTTTTTCAACTTGCTGTTTTTTAATCGGATCAAAACTGTATGTTGTAATTATCATTCTTGCATTGCTTGCTACCCAACCATATTCCAGGAGATTTTCTGTCACATAAACCAAGGAATCTTTCTTTTCCTCAGTTGTGTAGATATAGCATTTTGCAGAATCATTCCCATAAGGAAAATCGGGAACTTTTTCTGTTGCCGGAGGATTAATTTTTGGAGCCACGATAGGAGGTGGAGCCACTTTGTTGGATCTCTTTTTCTGTCCAAATACAAAGCTGCATATCAATAATGTGGTAATAATGAATAAGTTTTTCATAGTTGTTTTTATTTAATAATTGTCCAGCAAAATCACCGCCAATGTTTATAGAAAGTCATTACTGATTTGTTTCCATATACTTTTTATGGTTATTAAATGTGATCTAATTCATACTAAAGGTAAATACATTGGATTGATTTACACTTTGTTAATTTCATCTATTATTGTATTCATTTGATTAAATGGATATATTTCACATCACATTCGCCAATTTTCAGATAATAATTCATTGCATTTCCCGAGTTTTGGATAGTTATTTCATTTTTATACAAAACACCTTGTATATCTTGAGGTAATGGCAAATCTTCCTCAGATGCTTCTCCTTCAGAGTCTATTGCTCCTAAATATTCACTCCATTCTATATTTTTGAACGTGATATAATAACCGTCTTTTTTTTCGTTTAAGTCGATTTTTGCATCCCCCGAAAGTTTCCGGGTATTGGTTTCCATCTTGTATTTTAAAACTCCACTTTTGTAAAAAAGAGAGAGGAATATTTTACAATCCGTAACTACATCTTGTTTAAGAGTGTAATTTCCTTCAATATCAAATAATAAATTGTCGCTTTTTGCTTGTTGAACAACATTTTGAACAGTGTCTTTAATAGTATTGATGTCCGTAATATCTTTCGGTTCTGATTTTTGTATTTCTTTGCTTTTTTGCTTCTCTGTTTTATTTTCACAAGATTGCAATGAAAAAAGAAGCATTAAAAGTGTGATTAGGTTTTTCATTGTATCTGATTTATACTGATTTTCCTTGTGAATTAAAAACTTGAATTTTGCACTGCTGTCTCGCTTGCACCAATACCTTGTTACCTGCCGTTTTGGGTCTTGCTTTGGATTTCTTTAAGCGAATTGTCAAGCCAAAGTTCGTACCAGTTTAAAAAAGTTATTCTGCCTTTGTTTCCTAATTCTATCGTTGGATAAAGTCCTGCATCGTTGGTTCTGTCGTCCGTCCACATATTTCCTTTTTCTTGTCCGTTCACAATTAAGCTTATTGTTACACCACAACCGTAGTCCGTTGTATTAAGTCTGCCGAAGTCGTGTTCTTCACCACCAATAATTTCCCACTTTTGTTTAAACAACTCTTCTTCGAGTTCTTCATTACCCGCTTCGTTTGCTTTTTCTATTTTTTCATACAGTTCTTGAAGCTCATTTTCAACATTCCAACTTTCAATATGTGGAAAAGCTTTTGACAAATCAAAATATTGGTGATTTCCTTTTTCTTTATTGTCAAAATAAATTATACGGCTATCGCCCAAGGTATTAACACCGTAAAATGGTCCTGCACCACCGTTACCAATTGTTGTCAAAAATGAAACATAATCTTTAGGAAGGTCGATTTTGTGATCAGTCTCAAATTGAGTGACTTGTTCACTTGTTAAAATTGGGTTGAGCAAATATTCGTGTGTGTCCGCACCGAATAATTTCAAGTCTTTGTCGAATCTTTTAAGTTGTTCGAGTTTGTTTTTAATTCTGTCTAATTGTTCGATCATAGTCTAAGATATTGGTCAATAATATAGCAGGGAATGTCTTGGGGCTTAACGTTCAGCAATTTGTTCGTAATGGATTTTATTACCAATCATTCCCATATTTACTGTTTCAATTTCATAAAGATACTTTGAAATTTTTATTTTGTCCGTACCTTTAATTGTCAAAGTGAAAATGTGTTTTGTATAACCTTGATATTCGTCTCTAACTTCAACAATGTCATTTAGCCCAATCGGGTGCCAATCTTCCATAGAATCTCATCAATTGCTTTATATAATTTTTTCTGCTCTTCTGTCATTTTGTTGTTATTGCGGATATTCAAAGAATTTTTTAATAGATTTTTTGGTCTACCAAAATTTGTCGCTTTAATAGCGTAATTCCCCAACAATCTTCTGTATTTTCATTGTCAAAATAAGACCAATAATTAACAGTATATTAGTGAAGATTAAAATCGAACTTGGAGAAAAGCTGAAAGAATATTTCAAGAACAAATATAAAACAAAACACTGCCTACAACATCTATATTGTTTTAGGGGATGACGTAAAAATCCGACAGTCGTTTTTCAAGTGAACTTTAGTAATAAATTCAGCTTTTGTAATTATATTTGACTTTGTCGAACTAACGTTTCCCACCTGAGGGCAAAGTCTCAAAACGTTGTTGGCAATTATAACAGGAACACTATGGACATGTCAAAATTCGACCATTTACCAGACGATCTTAAGGAGCAAGTTATTAAGGCTGAAAAAGCTTTTTTCATTTCACAAGACATTAGCGAAAAGATTATTGACACTTTTAATGTCTGCAATTTAAGGGTTTCTGCAACTGCTGACGGGACTGTTTCAATAAGTGGAATTGTTGACAATGATAATGAAAAAAGAGATATACAGAATTTTGTATTGCAATTGGAAAGTGTTTCAAGTTGTTACAATGGTCTTGAGATTTTATCAAATTCTACAATGCTAAACTTGACCCTAAATGAAAAAAAATATTCTGTTACCACTTTGGCTCAATTGGATCGTATTTTTAAATATTCTCAAGACATCCAATATGTAGAATTTAGCTTTAGTGGACACCATGAAACTGCAATATTGCTATTAAAGAATCTGACTTATTCATTTGCAATCTATCTTAAATTTGATGAAGACACAGGTTTTACAACTCACAATTCTAAAGGGAAAGATGATGAAATGCAGGATTTCGTACTGACAAATGGACAAAAAGATGAATATCCAACCTCACAGCTAGTTGACAATAAAGACGGGTTAGAAATCCTCAAGTACTATTTATTAACAGGAAAAATGTATCCGGATATTGAATGGCGAGAAGAATAACCGGCACTGATAAGTATTTATCTCAGGTGGGCTGAAGTTCAAAATTGAACAGTCGTTTTTCAATTGAACTTTCGCAATAATATCAAGTTTTGTACTTTGATTGCCCGCCCGAACGTAATTGACATATGAAAAGTAAGAGTTTTTTTATCAAAATTACAGGTGGTCAATTTAAACTGAAAATTGGTGGTCAATGCTATTGAATTTTGCATCTTATTCAGAATTTGAAATAAGACTTTGCAAAGAAAGTTTAGGGAATGATACTTTGTGTTTTATACCGCTTCGTAACGAGCAATGGGATGAACCTGACATAAAATATTCAACACAGGTGAATGAGAATTTTGAAAAAAACAAAATAAACGAAATTATTTAATTAAAAATACTGACCTTTAACATCAGTTTGGCAAAAAAGGGATTTTGTTTTTAATTGAAAGTTTTTTTATATCTTTTAACTTTAGATTTGGTGAAAATTTCGGCTATCTCAGCCTACTTCGAAAAGCCTAAAACGGTGGTGGGGATTTTTAGCAAATTCATTTCAATAATTTAGTTGTCAAAATAAGTTATTAATTTCAGCTTGATGAGCAATGCATTAAACTATATAAGGTTTTATTACTATTTTGGACAAATTCTTGAATACCGTTTGAGAGACTAAATAATTTATAAATAATCAAAATGAGTTGGGACGTACTTGTATTCAAACTAAATCGTGAAATAAAAAGCGGATCAGAAATTGACGAAACAACAATTGATGATATCGGTTCAGAGGCATCTGTATTAGAAAAGCTCCATTCTCATTTTCCTGATTTAAAGCTTTTTGATTATGGGGAAGTTATTGAAAATATGGGGAAAATTGAACGGGAAAATTTTTCAATTGAATTCTTTATTTTAAAATCGACAGAAACCCAAAATTTCCTAAGCTTTAATTTATATGGTAAAGAAAGTATTTATCCTATTGTAGAATTATGTAAAAGGAATGGATGGTGCGTATTTGATACAACATTAGGCGAGATATTAAATTTGGAAGAGCCTGAAAAGAACGGCTATGAGCAGTTTAATAAAATTAGAAATGGAATTACATTATAACAGTAGCGGCAACATGAGTTTTACAATAGCATAGCTGACCTACAAAAGTTCAAGTTTAGTTTTTTCAATTTGGTTTTCGTACTTCGATTTGACTACGTCGAACTAGAGTTTCCTGCCCGAAATGTTAGCGGCAATTTTCACAGACCACATCAATCAATCAATCAATCAATTATGGACCAAGAATTTATACAAATCAGTGACAATCTTTCGTCTGACTTAGATTATGATTGAGACTAAAAACGTGAAAAGTTATTAGAATTTGATATAAAGTTCAATAGAATCCGGCATAATAAAAATTAATTATGAAGAAAAAAAAATTCATTATTATCTCAATTTCTATAATTTTAGCCTTTGCAATTTTCCGATTGGTGAACCCGGATATTTCTAAGGAAGTTATTGCTTTGAATTGTAAATCTACTTATCAAAAATCAATATTCGGAAAGGAATATGAAGGTTTTAATTACCATAATGCGAAGATGGATTTGGCAAAATGCCTGTGCGCAAAATATTCCAGTTCCAAAAATAAAAAGTACAAATTGGAGATCAAAAAGATTCTTTTAGAATTCGAATATGAAAAAATAGAAGAAACCAATTTTGACGATATTTGTAAGAACAGCGAAACGTATTTTGGATATTGGTATTATGAATAATTTAAACAATCAGATTATCGATTTTACAGTTCACATGAATAATTTAGAATTATGAAATACATTAAAATTTTAATATTATCCACAAGCTATTTTTGTGCTTTATCTCTACAATCCTGCAACAAAACACCGCAAAAGACAAGTGTAAAAGTTGCTAAAAACGAAATCAAGGAAGTTTCTATGTCAACTTTTGGAGGGAGGAGTACGATCCGGTCATCGACTTACCAAATTACGAAAGACAGCATCAGGTATTCCCTTTTGGCGGTAGACTCTACTCAAAATGTTCATAAGTCGTATATTAATAAAAATCAAGATTGGAAAAATCTGGTTAATAAAATCGATTTGAATCAATTCAGAAATCTGAAAGACGGAAATTCTCATCTGGCTTATGACGGAAATGACACAGAAATAACCGTCGTTACAGATCATGAAACTATAACCAAACTAAATGCAGAAAACAATAAAAGTTGGGACAATATTGTCAAATTCCTCGATACAACCTATAAAAAATAAACCGCACATAAAGTCATAATATCAACACCTTTATTTGATGCTAAAATCTGAGGGCGAAATCTATAAAGACAATTTCAAATATTCTTCTGTTTTCTCTTTTGTTTCAATAACCTAAGCTTTTTGTTCATCACAAGAGCTGGTTCTCTGTAACAAGTCACAATGCTACTGTCTTTTTCTTATGTATGTAAACCATCAATAATTTAGCTGTATATTCTATACGTAGACCTGCCACATCATTCTCTTTATTGATTCTATTATAAGCAGATTATATTTCAAATACCATGATTTCATATGAGGATACCTGATTTTCTATAGCAAATATATTCCGCAGTCCCTGCTGAAAAAAATCTTTTTGGGTATCCGGAAAGCATAGCTTCCCAAACCCTCCGCAAAAATATTTCAAGCTTTCATCAATGTTTTTTTTATTGTTTTCAAGGAATTGATTACCGTTTTCCTTGTGCCTGTCCGAATGGTAATCTGCATAGAAAAGTCAGAAACCTCACAAGATACAGTTGCAGTTCATTGAAATTTTGATCCTTATGATTCTCAAAAAGATTGAACGCAATCTTAATTCGCTCTGTTCTTTTCCTCAAATTTCACATTTCGATCCTGTTCTTTTACTTTTTTATTTCCAAAATTGTAAGTTAACGAAACTGTCAGGTTTTGTCCATCATAGTAATTGTTGAATGAGTGTACAGAATTCTGATAGTAGATCTCCCCGTGACTTTTCGCCTGACGGAAAATATCAGAAACATAGACATTCATCTGAAGATCTTTGTTCATCAGATTTACTTTTACGCCGGATGTGAAATTTCCAACAAAATAAGAGTAAACATTTCCCATACTTGAAGGCAGACGGAACCAGTAATTCATAAAAAACTGAATTGTTTTGTCTTTTTTTAAAGCAAAACTATTCTGGAGGTTGAAAGTTGTGCTGTTTCCTTTTCTGGAAGCTGCATCGGTCGCAAAAACCTGAGTTTGCATATGAGAGAAATCACCTGAGTAATTCACTTCCCAGAAATTGAATAAAGTATCGGAAAAACTTAAGGAAATTCCTGTACTGTTTTTATTGAAAAAATTATAAAAGTTGCTTGTCTTATTTTCTCCATCCAAAACTACGAGCTGGCTGAAAGCATCTAATTCTCTCTGAAAATACGCCGAGGCAGAAAATTTTCCTTTATACAGGTAAGAAAGTTCAAAATTATGATTAATAGAAGGATTTAAAGCTGGGTTTCCGGAATAGTAGGAATTAATATTAGTGTACCAGCGAAATGGATTGATAGCACGGAAACCCGGTCGGTTGATCCTTTTGGAGTAATTGATATTAAAAGTATTGTTATCATCAGCTTTGTATGATAGATAGACAGTGGGAAATAATTTACCATAAGAATTTTCTGTGTTCTGTCCGGTGGAGGCCGATGCACCGCTTACGGTAGAATATTCATACCTTAAGCCTGCTTTTACGGTCCATCTTTCAGCCAGTTCCTTTTCAAGGCTCATATATGCAGCATAATTCTTTTCTTTATAATTAAAGATATTGGTTCTCAGCGGATCTGTAATATAAGTTCCATTGATCAGATTCTGGTATTTGATGTCGGAATTGTTATCGAAACTGGTGAATTTGATTCCGGCCTCTGTCTTTGCAAATTCAAACGGAAGCGTTAGATCGGCCTGACCGGAATATATTTTGTAATTCAGTTCAGACGGCGTTTTTACGATGAAAGAATTGCCGGAATTGTCATTAGTTGTGAAATCAATATTGCTTGCGGGCGTGTTGGAAAAATAATTTCCTGTAATGCTCAATTTGTTATCCCGCTTTCCGAATTTCAGGTCATAGTAGGCGCTTATAGTGTTGTTTTTATTTTTGGTGCGGTGTTCTGCATAGGTAGACAGAGAGTTGGTATAGTTCCCATTTTGAAAATAATCTGAAGTGTTCGTTATATCCATTCCGGAGTTTCCCAGTCCGTAATCGTAGACCAATCCTATACTTGATCTTTTATTGAGCTGATAGTCCAAACTATAATTAAGACCTCCGCCGTTCCCGAAATCTCTCCTGTCATCTGAGCTTGCCATTCCGTCTGAACCTGCAATCTTGTAGTTTTCATAGGAATGTTTCTGATTGTCATATTGTCTCAACTTTAGTGATGACCTTAGTTTTTCACCTTGATAATTAACCGTCGCGGAATTGGAAAACCCGGCATATGTGGTCTGGAGAAGACTGGTTGTCAGATTGCCATTCCAGCCCATGTTTTGGTTTTTCTTCAAAACAATATTGATCAGTCCGCTATTTCCCTGGGCTTCATACTTGGATGGTGGTGCGGTGATGACCTCTATTTTTTCGATATTTTCGGAACTAAGACCTTTTAGATAATTAATGAGTTCAGTTCCGGTAAGGTTCAACATTCTATCATTGATCATCACCGAGATCCCACTTTTCCCAACCATAGAGATCCCCGCATTTTCATCAACTTTGATCTGTGGTGTGTTGTTAAGCGCTTCTATGCCGTCCATTCCCTGCGAGGCAACAGAATTGGCGATATTAAAGATCAATCTGTCTGCTTTTCTTTCGATTAATTTCTTTTTCGCCGTTACGACAACGCCTTCGATCTCTTTTGCAGACTTATTTTCAAGAGCAAAATCGTGTTTTGTACTTCCGTTGACAGTGATGTCATCTTTTGAAACTTCGATTCCGTCCAGAATACAAACCATTTGATAAATTCCATTTTCAGGAAGTTTCAGAGCAAAATTTCCTTGTTCGTCGGAGATGGCAGTTTGTTTGAATTGATTTTTTACCGCAATGATCTCTACATACGAAACCTGTTTCCCCGATTGTGTGATCTTGCCTGTGATACTTTGTGAGAAAACCAGGAAAGGGGTTATTAAAATAATTGAAAGCAATGTCTTCTTCATGATTCTGTTAATAGTTCATTATTATGACAATGCTGAGCTATTTTTTATTACATGCCATCACCCCATTTTTTTTGATTTAATGGACTGTTGCTCCATTTTTGATAAAGGGAACAGCTAATTTCATTTTTAAAAAATTAAAGATTGGGGGATTGTTGAGTGAAGAAAGCATAGCTTCCCAAACCCTCCGCAAGAATATTTCAAGCTTTCATCAATGTTCTTTCTTATTGTTTTCAAGGAATTGATTGCAGTTTTCCTTGTGCCTGTCCGAATGCTCACCTGCGTAGAAAAAGTCAGAAACCTCACAAGGAAGTGTTTCTTGTTTTGTCAGGAAGTTATAAATTCCACAATAGCTTGTGAATGGATTTTTGTAGTGTCAAACACAGGAATTTCAAAATCGTCCTGGCTTACTAACATCGGTATTTCTGTACAACCTAGCACAATACATTCTGCTCCTCTGTCTACCAGATCTTTTACAATTGCTTTATACTTTTCTTTTGTTTCAGGGTTAATAAATCCAATGCCCAATTCTTCCCTTAACGTGTATTGGATGTATTCCCTCGTTTCCTGTTTTTCAGGGATCAAGACCTCAAGACCAAATGATTCAAATTTGTTTCTGTAAAAATCCATTTCCATGGTAAACTTTGTACCTATGAGCCCGATTTTCTTAAACCCATTTTTGTTTATTGTTTTGGCTGTTTCTGTAACGATGTGGATCACCGGCAAATTAATCTCTTGCTCAAGTCTGTCGGCATAGAGATGTGCAGTGTTTGCACACAATGCAATTCCATCTGCTCCGACTTTCTTTAAATTTTCACAGGCATTTAAAAGCAAATCATATGAATTGTCCCAACTTTGAGTATAGATGTCTCCAAAGTTCAGTGAGTAGATCATACACTCGGCAAAATTTAATCCGCCTAATTTTGCATTGACTCCCTCGTTTATAAATTTGTAATAATCTAATGTCGATGTCCAGCTTATTCCTCCAACTAATCCGATTTTCTTCATTTTTTATTTTTTTTTGTGGTTTGATATGTCAGATGACATAAATCTATGCGTTGTTTTTAGTGCTGTATCAGCCACTAATTTTCCAGAGTCCGTTTCATCATAATATCAGTTTGCTCATCATTTCCCAGTTTGAATATATGTTTGTCAAATGCTCTGAATCCATTTTTTTCATAGAAGCGGATCGCTCTAGGGTTTTGTTCCCAAACGCCCAGCCAGACAAAATCTGCAGCCAGTTCAATAGCTTTTTCATAAAGTATTTGTCCGACTTTTTTCCGTGAAACTCTCTCAACACGTAGATCCTTTCAATTTCAAGTGCTTTTTCACTTTTAATTTCAGTTTGAGAATCTCCGTAGTTTACCTTTAAGTAACCTATAATTTCATTTTCAAACTCTGCAAAATAAAATTCTGAATTTTCATCTGATAGTTCACCTTTGACTTTCTCTGTTGAGAATGCAGTTTCCAGATATGATCTCAAATTTTCTTCGCTGTTGTCCGAAGCGAATGTTTCGGAAAATGTGAGTTTTCCAATTTTTTGTAGGGTGATAAGATCTTTGTTTTCTGCTTTTCTTAACTGTATATCTTGCATTTTGTCTGTTCTTATTTTTTTCTGCAGACAAAACTCCCCATTCTATATCAGTAATAATTTAACAAATGATAAAAAAACAATACTATTTTATGTTAGCTCTGATCCGGCTTAAGCTCACTTGTGTAATCCCTAAATAAGAGGCAATATATCCTAGCTGAACTCTTTGTAATAAGTTGGGATAGTTTTTTAACAGAAGTTCATACCGATCGGCAGCATTTCCGAAATGCCTTGCCAGCAATCTGTCTTCTGCTCTTAAAAGTAAATTTTCCGCAAACTTAATACCCCAATTGGCGATCTCTATGTTTTCACTGTATAACTTTCGCAGGCTTTGTGTATTGAGTCTGTAAACTGTACAATCTTCCAGCAGTTCAACACTCTCATAGCCTTTCTCATTGGCAATATAACTTTTGAAAGAAATGATGGTGTCACCTTCTTTCCCAAAGGAAAATGTAGTTTCATCGCCATCATTTTGAATATATGTTCTGGCGATTCCATTTTTGATAAAGTAAAAATTTTTTTCATTTTTATCCTGTTGGATGATCACATGATTTTTAGGAAAATTGAGTTCAATGATGTGGCTTTTGAGTATCTGCTTAGAAGATTCTGACAAGGGATAGATCCTGTCAAGTATTTGTTCAATATCCATTACGATGATTATGTGGATGTAGGTTTACAACGAATCAAAGATACAAATTTCTTATGCCTTGCCATCTTCACATTATGAATCTCCAATAAGCAGATCATACTTCAACTGCTATGATTTCATATAAGGATACCTGATTTTCTATAGCAAATATATTCAGTGGTCACTGCGGAAAAAAATCTTTTTGGGTATCCGGAATCAGAGATTCCAGACCCTCCGCAAAAATATTTCAGTCTTTCATCAAATCTTATTTCTCTTTTTTAGGTGGAAATTCAATTCCTTCTTTTTTAATAAGGTCATACCCATACATCATAATAGTTTCAATAACAGGAATAGCCTTTTTGCCTTTAGAGGTCAAACTGTATTCTACTTTGGGAGGTACAACAGGAAATACCTCCCTGTTTATTAATCCTTTACTTTCCAATTCTCTTAACTGGCTTGTGAGCATCTTGTCCGTGATATGCGGAATATCTTTTTTTAGTACGCTAAAACGAAGAGGCTTTTCCTGTAATCGCCATAAAATAGGCATTTTCCAAGTTCCACCAATGTGGCTTAGAGCAAATTCTATTGGTGTATAGTACAGTCTTTTATCATGAAAAAATTCAGGCATAACGATAATTTCTTAGTAATACTTTCCAAAAAGTTAGTATATAACTTAAAGGTAAGTATATAGTTTATAGATAGTTCGTTTTGCAAATTTGCAAAAAAATTATTTATATGAAATCAAAAAGAATACTTTACATTTTGGCATTAGGTATTTTTGGAATTGCCACAACCGAGTTTGGAGTTATTGGTATATTGCCACAACTGGCATCTGTATTCGGAGTAACTATTGAGAAGGCTGGCTGGTTATTGAGTGGCTTTGCATTAACCGTTGCTATTTCAGGACCATTTATGATGCTGCTTTTATATTCTTTCAACAGAAAAAATTTGATGGCATTTACATTGGGAATATTTGTTCTGTCCAATTTACTTTCCATTTTTGCACCTAATTTCTGGCTGTTGTTGATAGCAAGAATTTCACCTGCATTATTTCATCCTGTTTACTGGTCAATCGGACTTTCTACTGCCGCAAATATAGTTCCTGAAAGAGAGGCTCCGAAGGCAGTGAGCATTGTTTTTGGTGGCTTTACCATTGCAAGTATTCTGGGCGTACCCTTTGATTGATGGCAGATGTATTTAATTGGCAATCGTCCTTTGTTTTATATGCCATTATAAATACAATTTCACTTGTAGGATTATTACTTTTTTTACCAGATATTCCAATTCCAAACAAAAAAGAAACAGGTACAAACGGCACTATTTTAAAAAAGAAAGTTTTGTGGATGAATTTATTATTAGCTTGTTTTATGATTGCTGCGATGTACGCCACTTATGGATATATGGCGGACTATCTGAGCAATGTAAGTAAGATGAATGGAAAGCAGATAAGTATTTTGCTATTTATTTTTGGGATAACTGGAGTTTTGGGAAATCAATTAGCCGGTAAATTTTTATCTAAAAGTATTTACACAACAACGCTTTTTTTTATTCCCGCTTTGGCAGTTGTACATATTTTACTTTATACTTCAGGCACACAGTTTCTGCCAATTGCAGTAATGGTGGGCGTTTGGGGCTTAATACATACGGGTGGTTTTATAATAAGTAATATCAATGTAACATCTTCTGCACCCGAAAATCCTGAATTTATCAATAGCATTTTTACTTCCTGTGGCAATATTGCAGTTACCTTGGGTACAACCATTGGAGGTTTTTGGATTTCGCATTTCGGTGTTCATCAAATTATTTGGTCAAGCATATTGTGTTTAGCAATCTCTTTATTAATACTTATTCTTAAAAAGAAAATATGCTGATATGACATTAAACAACACACTTAAGCAAACTGTTCAATTCCCCGAACCATTATTCAAAGAAGCAGTCGTAAAATACTTCATTGCATATAGTAAATTACTTGACCTCTCTACCGTACAACAAACATTAGATCGCTGAAATTGTAGTGAGAAACTGTAGAATGCCTAAATACAAGAGATTTAGGCATTTCTATTTTAGAACCATAACATTAAGATTTCAAAATAGCTGAATGGATAAATTTTATAATAAAATGCTACATAAGCTGGAAATGGCAATCAACGAATCGGAAATTGAAACTAGTTACAGTCTATTTTGAACCGACCATCGTTTTTCTACTTCCCACAATTATAATGCGGCAAAGATTATTAACGACCTGATACAAGTGTATATTGAAGACCAAATGAATAATAACAATCAAAAGAAACCGTCTGATTGTTCGTGTTTAAATTGGGCAGAAAATAATACAGCATTAACTGAATTGATCTACGCACTGCATTCGGAGAGTGCATTTGACAACGTAGATATGATAGCTATCGCCAAAACATTTGAAAGTACATTCACTATTAGCTTGGGTGATTATATCACACATTTATGCAACTTAAATCCGGAAAAATAAACCGCACCAAATTCCTTGACAGCCTTAAAGAAAGCCTGTTTAAAAAAATGGATAAAGAGGACGAAATTTAGCAAATTACTTTCCCTGTTAAAATCAGTCTATAACTCTTTTCGTTTATTCTGATTATGAAATGCACCTATTTCAATAATAATCCTCATTACAATGTTTGTAAATCTATTTTGCTCTGTATCATTTTTATTTAATACAGTTCATTAATATTCTTTGGTAAGATCGGTGGCACAATTGACTCTTTCCCATTGATTGTTGCACCTGCGTGCCCAACATTTCTTGCTCCTTCCAGAAAAGGAATTGGGAAATTCAATTCGGGTTTTGAAATCTCATCTAAATAATCAATTTCTTCTTGTGTAAGTTCTACGGTAAAGCATTCAAATTACTTTTTAATTAATTTGAATTAAGGTTCTACCGTTTGAATTTTATACGATAGGTTGATAAAAAATATGCATAGCTGATCTTTCTGAAAGTTTTTCGACAACATTTTTCACATAATACAATCAGCCTACACTCAACTTCAGTTCAATTGCAAATTCACATAAATCACTGTAGCGCTTTTATCATCGTTTTGAATGAGGTACTGATTTAAATTGTTATTTATCAATCATCTAAAGTTTTTGAACAAAGCCTCTTTTAAATTTCATACTGACTACAACATTCTTTCTATCGATCCTCTAGTAAGCAGATCATATTTCAATGACCATCATTCCATATAAGGATACCTGATTTTCTATAGCAAATATATTCCGTTGTTCCTGCGGAAAAAAATCTTTTTGGGTATCCGGTATCCGGGATCCCAAACCCTCCGCAAGAATATTTCAAGCTTTCATCAATGTTCTTTCTTATTGTTTTCAAGGAATTGATTGCAGTTTTCCTTGTGCCTGCCTGAATGGTGATCCGCATAGAAAAAGTCAGAAACCTCTGCAGTTCATTGAAATTTAGATTAAATAATGCAAGGTAATTTTAGGACGATGACGGTTATAGGTTTAAGTTGTGCCCGCTTAAAAAGCACTAATTGTCACCCGAGCACTAAATTAGTTAAAAGTAGAAACTTTCGAGAACCACGGCACCCAGGCATAAATTAAACCTGATGTTGTGTGCATGTCGCTTTTTTGTACTTAGCACGCAGTCTTAGGATTATTGGAGTCGAAGTCAATATATATAGCCCAAAGATTATTTGTAAGAATATTTTGTAATCATCAGAATTTCCTAATCTTTCGAATGTAAATCCGTTCGTATTGATTAGAACGTCAGAAATAATAATGAAGTTAGACGCGATTAGAGCAGGAACGATACTTCTTCTTCTTAAAATTAAGATAATTGTTAAAAAGTCTAAGAAAGTCAGTGAAACCCAATATAAATTTTTCCATGTTGGTACATCTTTATTCAATATCAACCCGTGATTTAATAAGTCAATTACATGAGTGGTAGTCCCAATGGCAAAACCTAAAACATAGATTGCTAGTAATATTTTTATTGTCTTAGGATATTCTAAAAAGTCTATTTTCAATTTATTATCATTTTTTAGTCGAAAGTCTTAATGTCTGATCGGCGTCGATAGTGCCATTGCACACAACGGTTTTGGGCTTTGCGTTCGGGCGGGAAATCGAAGCACAAATCTCAATCGAAGAAATACTGTTGAACTTTGCAGCTTAGCCCACTATTGGAAAACCCATGTTACCTGATGGCATATTTTTCAATTTGTTCTTTTAAGTTGTTTTTTACATTTTCTTCCCATTCGTCTTTCAAGATACTCAATTTTATTGCGTCTATAATTTTTCCGTCAGCATCTTTACTAAATTGTCTTAATATCCCTTCAACTTTACATCCAATACTTTTCATAGCGTTTATACTTCTTTCGTTTTTGCTATTTGCTCCGAAACCTACTCTTATCATTTGTAGTTTGTCAAAGGCAAACTCTAAAAGAAGATATTTACAGTTTTTGTTTAGTCCAGTTCCTTGAAATTTTTTTCCATACCAAGTAAACCCTATGTCAAGACGTTTAAATTCGTTAGAGATTTCGTAAAGTCGTGTCATTCCTACATATTCATTATTTCTTTTGTCAAAAATAATAAAAGGGTAATGATTTTTCTCTTTAAATAATTTTACTGCTGTGTCAAAGTAGGTGTCAAAATTTTCTTGACCATTTCCTCCATTAATATTGAACTTCCAAAGTTCAGGTTCATTAATTGCAAAGTTTATTAGTTTTTCTTTGTCTGAAACTTCCAAAGGTCTTAATAAAACACAGTCGTTTTCTAAAATATATTTTTCTGTAAAGTCAAAATTCATAATTTTCAATATTAAGCGGTATTTGGGAATGCTTGCAGGTAACGGTTTTGGGCTTTGCGTTCGGGCGGGAAATCGAAGCACAAAACTTCAATTTTGCACTAAATTTCAATCGAAGAACTGAACTTGAATTTTGCACTTCAGCCCGCCTGACGCAAAACCCGTGTTGGCGGTAGTTTTATTTCTCGTTGGCATCATGAAAAAGTTGCTCTTTGTCGTCATAGTAATTAGGGTTGTCGGGAATAATTCCCTTGTCAATTGCTTGTTGATGTAATTCCGGTGTCAAGAACAGTACGAATATACTTTGGTCCATTGGTGGTATAATATAAAAACGCTTATTGCAATTTTCTTTTGTCAAAATTTGTTGATTAATAAAATTGTCTATAAATCCGTCTTCTATCCAATCGTTGGATGGTTCAAAATCTTTGATAGTGTAATGATAACTATTTGAACTTGTTGCAAGGTCAATTTCTCCATTGTCAAACCCATGAATTGTCTTGATTTGGATATTTGCAAGTTTCAGGTAATCCTTTGTTAGTTCCAAATATCTTTCCATGTCATCGTAGCCCTCGCTGTCGTGCCACAAGTTTTCAGCTATGGAATAAATACAAAGAATTGGCAACTTTTTATGTTCATTTAAATATTCAACAACCTCTTCACGCTTTAAATTTGTTTGCTCAAACCAATGCAATTTGTCGAGTTCAGCTAAATATTTATCAGCACCTTGCCGAATTAAAAGGTCATACTTGCCCAATGATGTGTCTGCCATATTTTTTGAACTGTTAGTCTTTTTATTGAAATTATTGGGTTCACTTTTTTTATTGTTGCAACCTGACAAAATTATCAGCAAGGTTATTATAAAGGTCAATCGTTGAATAGTTATCATGGTCGTCTTAAAATTACCGCCAAAGTTTCGGGACTTGGCGATGGTGGTCAAATCGAAGCCGAAACTTTCAACTAAACTACAAATTTTAATCGGAGCACAAAAAGTGAATTTTAGATTTTCTGCCCGCTATTGCCAAACCCTTGTTGGCAGATGCGCCTATTCCTTCGCTTGTTTTTTTGTTTCGATAAATTTAGTAATCAACCGACAAAACAATTTATAATTCGTAGCGATATTCACTTTCCTATTGCAAACGAAAATGATAGTTGGATTTTTAGTTATCATCTATCGTAATAAAAACCAATTTTTTGTAGTTGGGATATTTCTCTTTGTTGATGATTATTTTCGCAAAAACGGGACTATGTTTCCCTGTCGGTGGGCAAGGCTTCCAGAATTTTCTTTCCCAATGAATTTTTATCGTATCGTTGCTTTGCTTAGCATATAATTCCTCAATTTTAGGGGTAAAACATCCGCCTCCCATACTAAATAGATAATCGGCATTTTGGGTATAGTATTTTTCATAGCTGACTTTGCTATGGTTTGTTGTGTCAACTATTTCTGCATTTAAAGCATCCTCATAATTTTCAACAGCTTTAAAATCATTGGTGTAGTTGTGCGTAGTTTCTTCTATTGTAAATTCGGAAATGTTTTTATTGCACGAAGAGATAAAGGATATTAATGCTACAAGTAACATTTTTTTAATTATTGGCATACTTTTTTTCATCGTGTTTACTTTCGTTAAATTTAGAAATATTTTTGAATGTCTAGCAGTTTTTTGTCAGAGTAGAATAGAGGTTGTCGGAACAGTTGTCAGAAACGCGATTGAAAATTTCGTTAAGTCAGCGTTTTTTTCAGTCCGATAGAAAATGAATGCAGACCTCTCAGCGCAAAGAATTTTGGTCTGGATTCAGTTTCTTTTAAGATTCAAGTTTGTCCAATATTTAGAACCGTTGTTTTTATGCCGGATTTTCAATGGCGTTTCTGACAACTTATTTATATACGCTACAATGTAGCGCATATCGACCCTAAATTAGATGGCTTTGCGTTACTTTGCGTTTTCACAAATTTATAAAAACAGTCAGTATAAAACTGATGTTTAATGATTTTAATTGGACCATCGTACTTTTTTTGTGAAGTTGAATGATAGGGTCAAAAATTTCTTCCAGGCTTTTCTCTATGATTTTAAATTATGTGGATAATAGATTTGTCGTCTGGATCATATTTTATGGATCTGAGGAAAAGTATTCACTAATCCTATCAAAAAGTTTTATTCGACAATACTGTTCCCGTTACATATTCAACTTACACTCAAACTCAGGCCATATTCAAATAGACATACATCATCATTGTAGATGTTTATCATTGTTTGAAATGAAGTGCTGAATTCAACTATTATTCTCTTACAGTTATAGCTATTGAACCAATTTCTTTACTTTTAAAACCTCCACAAAATTCTTTTTATTGACTTTTCATAATAATGTAAGTGTGGAAAAACAGTTCTACGCAGTACTTGGAGCAGGACATATGAAATTCAATATTGTCAACGAAATTAAATTGAGCTATTCAAGAAAGGGAAATTGTGAAAGTTTATATCATCGTCAGCGGATGCAGTAGATGTTTTCAGGGAACATTTTGATGCGGATGAAATGGATTACAGGGAATACTTCTTTGCATTGTACCTGAATCAGGCGAACAAGGTGTTGGGCATCAAAAAAATATCGGAATGCGGAATCTCTTCAATATGTTTTACTGTCTTGTATCTATCATATTAACAATGAGTTAGGGGGAAAACCGGAAAGAAAGTGAATTATCACCTCTTTCCGGTCTTGTAGCCATAACCGAAGAAATATCGAAATATTTAATTGAAGATTTAGAGAGAATTTCTACAATTTCACAAATAAATAATCCTGTATAAGGAACTTGACAGGACTCTATTCAAACCATTTATTAGCGGATAGCCAATACCAATAAAGATGTATGATTACTATACTTATCAATCCTATGATTTTAGCAAGACCTCTTAAATCGTCTTCTCTTTGCATTATATAAATGTTAGAAAAGTGAATCTAGTGGGGCAGTTTAAAGATGAAAATGATATGACATTTAGATAGAATGAAAGGCTTCCGTTGGCGTTGAAAATTACCGGCAGCTTTTGTTATTGCTCGTAAAAGCTTTAAATAAGGATTGTTTTTTGATTAGTTACAGTAATAGTTAGTATTCCTTTCATAAGTGTTATCATGGGGTGTAACGAGCAATGTAATCTTCCCCAAAAAGAGGATCATTTAAAAATATAGTTTTTAAATTTGGAAGACTATGAAAAACAGTAAATTTTCAGAAGTTCAGATCATCAAGATTCTATCTGAACAAAATCAAGGAAAAACAGTAAATAATATTTGTCGTGAACACGGCATCAGCCAGCCCACATTTTACAAATGTAAGAGTAAATATGGAGGTTTGAATGTGCAGCAACTCTCCAAAATGAAGGAACTTGAAAAGGAACTTTCGCAGTACAAAAAAATCGTAGCGGAACTTACGCTGGAAAATGTGGTGATGAAAGATGTGATCGCAAAAAAGCTTTAACACCTTCCGAGAAGCGGGAACTGTTTGTTTATTCCGGATCGGACACGGGATAAGCACTCGGAATGCGTGTAGACTTTTTATCATAAACAGTTCGGTATTTTATTACAAGAAAAAAGAAAAACAATAACAATGATAAGATTCGGGATGAGCTGGTTTTGCTCGCAGAACAGCAGTCGAGCCAAGGTCACTCGATGGGAGGTGTCAGCTGTTAAAATTAAGCTACAGTATTGCGTTGAATACCGTAGCTTTTAATGTCTCTATTTATTGTGCTGCTGTGTAGGTACTGTAGTTAGCTGGCACCCAAACATAACTATTATCTTCTGCCCGAATTCTGCCGATGCCTGGATAAGAAAGGTGGTCGGCGGCTACTAAATATCCTTTTTGTGCCGCGTCCTGAAATGCTTTTTTCCGTTGTGCCGCTGCAGCAGACGGGTTTACATCATAAACAATAGTAACCGCTGGGTCTGCAAACTGTACGGCTGCAGCGTGCATAATATCGCCCCAGAATAACAACTTTTCGCCTTTGCTTTCCAATGAGAAAAAGGTGTGCCCTGGAGTATGTCCGGGACTGGCCAGTGGCAATATGCCGGGTAGTACCTGTTTACCATATTCAAATATTTTTACCTTACCAGCTTTCAGGTAAGGCCCAACGGTCGCTTCGGCTTGTACAAAATAATTCTTCAAATTTTCCGGCGCTTTGCGCTTGCTTTCCGCTGTCAGCCAAAAATCAACTTCGGGCTTGCTAATATAAATGGTGGCGTTAGGAAACGCCAATTTCCCCTTATCCATTAATCCACCGGTATGATCGATGTGAATATGGGTGATCAGAACTGCGCTAATTTGCTCAGGCTGATAGCCGGCGCGTCGAAGGCTTTCTATCAAATGCCCAAGTGTAGGTCCGTACGCTTCCGCTGTTCCTGCATCAACAAGTATCAGTTCGTTGCCTTTTTTGATAAGATAACCATTAACAGAAAGTTCTACAGGATCGGATTGGTAATTCAGTTTCAGCAAACGATCAATCTCACCCGGTTTTACGTTGGTAAGCAGCTGATGAAAGTTTTGGGGTACAGTACCATCGGAAAGAGCGATTACCTCGAAATCTCCTACCGGCAACCGGTAATAACCAGGTTGGTAAGCTTTTTCCTGATTTACTGTTTGCGCAAATGTGCTGGAAGTAGTCAGCAGGATGCCGATCGAAAAGATCCCGGCAGCGGTAATTTTTAATAGTGCTTTAGAAGCAAAAAATGCATGTTTCATATCTAATTATTTAATGAAACAAAATTCCAGGATTTTTTTAGCGGCACACAGGATAAACGTCACTTTGATTTTGTGACAAATATCACGTTAACGGCGATATAAACGGCTTAAGGTTTCACGGGTTACCCCAAGATAAGAAGCAATGTGCGTCTTAGAAATCTGGGTAAATAGTTCGGGGTATTGACGAATAAAATGTTCATAGCGGTCCTTCGCACTTCCCATAATCATCAACTGTAAGCGTTTCTGCAATGAAATGTATCCCAGATTTGCCTTTACCTGCAGGAAATGCTCATACTTCCAAGTAGTTTCCCCTAATTTGTTGCGATCCTCCAGTGTGATACCAAGCACTTCACAGTCTTCCAGACAATCTATGTTTATGGTGGCCTTGGTTTCCTTGAAAAAAGCTTCCCGATCTGTCATCCACCAGTCCTCTGCACCAAACTGATAAATAAACTCGTTACCTGTTTCAGGGTCGGCTATATAGGCTTTTAAACAGCCTTTTAATACGAAGTACTCCTGCCTTAAATATTCACCTTCTTGCACTAGGAAAGCATGCTTTTTCAGCTTCCTTGACTTGAAATGTGATAAGATATGGGCAAACTCTTCATCACTCAGCGGGCAAACCGCTTCTATATTTGTTCGGAGTAACTGGGACATAGATAATTTTAACCTGATATTAGGCTATAAAATTAACCTTTTATAGATAATACCAAGCTACAATATAATTTCTAATCTTTTTGCTACCTAGTCAAATCAAATAACCCCATACCAATATTGTATTACCTGCCTGGATTGACTTCAATATATTTCTGGTGATAGGTTTCTGCCGTGTAAAAATTTACCAGTGGTACTACCTGTACCACTAAAGGATTATGGTACTGAGTGACATTTTTTTATCACTTGGGTAAGAACCGGAACCTTATTCCATATATATATAATAAATTCCCGAACGATACTGGGTTCCTATGTCATTTCCCTGCTTGTTGATGCTGTAGGTCAATAAGATAGATTTTTTAAAGAAAACTCATCTCAGACACTACTGTCCGTAAGACCAAAAAGATTTTAAGAAATGCTCGGAGAAGATTCAACCAAGCGCTACCAGAATTTTATGTAAGAAAACAAACACATAGTCCATGGGATATCTCTTGGTGATATAGCCAAATACCTGGATATCAACCACCAATCGCTTAGCAGAATAAGATCCCAAAATAATTAGTTGCTTCATTTTAATTGGTAGCAATTAAAAAGGATAGTCAATACCGTCGTCTAATGGCAATAGATAGCTGTAAAGTTTGAACCTAATGGTACATATCCATTCTATTTAAAATGCTTCTGTTTATTAGACGGAGGAAAAGCTTTTAACCCGTTGGTAGATATCTGCCACTTGACGTGTAAAAGAGCGTATCTTGTTACGCAAAACCCTGAGAAGTAATTGAGTTTGTCTCGAATACTGATTTAATTAGTTCTATAAAATGCCCGTATCCTAAAAAATGGCTATGACAATCACAGGTTTGGCTACGTTCGGCTGATTCGTTAAGCCGACATTTGTACTATATAAAAATCAAGTATATGAAAATTATTATTACAGGTTCTTTAGGACACATCAGCAAGCCACTTGCTAAGGAGTTAGTACAAAAAGGTCATGCGGTAACGGTGATCAGCAGTAACCCTGACAAACAAAGGGATATTGAAGCCATAGGCGCAACAGCAGCGATCGGTTTAATCGAGGACGTGAGTTTTCTGGCAAAAACATTTACCGGTGCCGACGCAGTTTACACCATGCTGCCGCCGTTTAAATTTCAAGAAAATCCCAATCTCGATGCCAGGGAAGAAGCTCGCAGGCTTACCAGCAATTATGTTGCGGCAATTCAGCAATCGGGAGTAAAAAAGGTAGTTCACCTCAGCAGCATAGGGGCTCATACCGACAAGGGAAACGGGTTGCTCGCCTTCCATTTTGTGGCAGAGAAGGTTATGAAGGAATTACCTGCAGATGTATCAATCACGTTTATGCGGCCGGTGGGTTTCTACTACAACCTGTATCAGTTCATGGATATTGTAAAAGGGGAGGGGTTTTTGAAAGGTTTTGTAGGGCTGTTTCTTACGCTTCGTCACTACGGATTAACAGGTTTGCTGCAAGGGAAAAAGGGGCTTATTGTATCCAATTACGGTGCTGAAGACAAAATGCCCTGGGTTTCACCACTAGATATTGCCGCTTCGATATCGGAAGAACTGATATCGACATTTAAAGGGCGCAAGGCACGCTATGTGACCAGTGAAGAGTTGACCTGCAAACAAATTGCAACTATTCTTGGAACTGCCGTTGGGAAACCTTATCTGAAATGGGTAGCCATCAGTGACAAACAAATGCTGGATGCGTTACTAAAATATAAAATGCCTCTAAACCTGGCAAATGATATTACGGAAATGAATGCCAGCCAGCGTAATGGCGGGATTTTGTTTGAGGATTACTACAAGAATATACCGACAATGGGCAAAGTAAAAATGAAAGATTTCGCCCTGGAATTTGCGACCGTTTACAATTCAAAATAAATTAGATTAGTACAAAAAAATGGAACCGTATCAAATGAAAACCATCAGCCAATACCATCAGGTTTTGGGGATAGCCAAACCGGAACATCCTTTGGTGAGTGTCATCAGCATGAATGATTTCAAACCACCGGCAGGGAACAGCCGGATCAGCGTTGTATTCGATTTTTATGTCATCTCGCTGAAAAGAAATTTTGAGGGTACGATCAAATACACCTATGGACAGCAGGCCTACGATTTTGATGAGGGTGTCATGTTTTTCATAGCGCCAAAACAGGTGTTTTCATTTGACGCCGATCAGGATTATAAAAATTCAGGCTGGATGCTGCTTGTCCACCCGGATTTTTTATGGGGCACACCGTTGGCAAAAACGATCAGGCAATATGGGTTCTTTGACTACTCGGCAAATGAGGCACTTTTCCTCTCTGAGAAAGAAGAGACAACTATTGCAGGTATTGCCCAGCTGATCAAACAGGAATATCATGCCAACATCGATAAGTTCAGCCAAGGCTTGATAGTCGCACAAATTGAACTGTTACTCCAGTATTGTGACCGGTTTTACAACCGCCAGTTTTTGACCAGGAAAATCAGCAGTCATCAGATCCTGAACCGCCTGGAAGAAATGCTTGAGGAATATTTTAACAGTGATGACCTGATCCAAAAGGGATTGCCGACCGTACAATTCATTGCAGATACCTTAAATATCTCACCCACCTATCTAAGCGCTTTGCTGAAAGCATTGACCGGTCAGAGTACGCAACAACACATTCACGAAAAGCTTATCGCAAAAGCGAAAGAGAAATTATCTCTTACTGACCTGTCGATCAGCGAAATCGCCTATACGTTAGGTTTTGAACACCCACCTTCCTTCAGTAAATTATTTAAGAGTAAAACCAGTCTTTCGCCTCTGGAATTTCGGACCAAATTTAATTAACGGAAATATCTATAAAATTATGATCGCTTTTTTTACCGTTTTAAGATCCAGAAATGAGCTCTTGTTTTACTTCGGGCTAATCTGCCTTTTGATCGCTGTTTTGATATTGCTGATTGCAAAATTCAGCTATGTTCAGATAAATGGCGCTAACGTCTGGTATAAACCTTTTAAATTCGCTTTGTCGATCGGTATGTTTTGCTGGACGATGGGCTGGTATACCGGGTATCTTGAACTACCTGAACAAGTCAGCATATACAGCTGGACAACCATTATATTATTGGGGTTCGAGTTATTTTATATCACTTTTCAGGCTGCTCGCGGTCAGTTGTCGCATTATAATGTCAGTTCATCCCTTTATACTTCGCTTACTGCGGCCATGGCGTTTGCAGCCATGGGCGCCACTTTGTATACCGGCTATATCGGCATTTTATTTTGTACAGGAGAATTTCCCGAACTCCCCGGCTATTACCTCTGGGCTATTCGTATAGGTGTATTTTTATTTGTCATATTTGCGTTTGAGGGTGCGATCATAGGTGCCAATGGTTCACATAGTGTTGGTGGTTCGGGTGATGAGGATGGTATACCTTTGCTTAACTGGAGCCGTAAATATGGCGATCTGCGTATCGCGCATTTTGTGGGAATGCATGCTTTGCAGGTATTACCGCTAATGGCTTATTATTTGCTCAGAGATATTAAGCTGATTATAATTTTAGGATTAGTTTATGGGGCTTTGGCACTTTTCTGCCTGATACAAGCACTTAACAGCAAACCTTTATTAAGCTTTTCGTAATTTTTCTCTTTCCAGCCTGCAGCAATGGCCTCTAGATCAACCACTGTTTTCACTTTAGCCAGGGCATTGAACACTGAAAGGTAGTTTAATAAAGTATAAGAAAATTAAATTTGCTAATTTAAAAAGTGTAGTAAAATCATCAGGAATATTAATATGAAAGCATAGCTAGATTTTACTATGAACAGGAAAGAAAAATTTACCTTAATCAGGTATATGCAATTGCTTAAGGGAATTTCGAACCGGAAAATCTTGATTAACGTTACAAAGGTGAGTAGTTTTTACGGTTCTATCATTTATTAATTGGAGCTGGTTAATCTGGCTCAACAGCTGGCTTGCAATTGGAATTTATACAACAATTGGAATTTATTTCATTTTTTCCAAGGACCAAACTAGCAACTGGTTAGATAAAAAATGATTTTGATGAAATTGAATATTAATTGTGCTTTAATATGTACTACTGACATAGAGTTGTCACTAACCTCGAGTATCTTTACATAAATAAACTTAACAATATTATGGAAGCGAAAAAACTTAAAATAGTGCCTGAGCACTACACAACAGTAACACCTTGGATTATCTCTCCGTCCTCAGCCAAATTAATTGAATTTTTAAAGGTTGCTTTTGATGCGGAAGAGATTCCTCACAGCAGAATTACAAATGAAGAAGGGACTATCATTCACGTAGTCGTAAAAATTGGAGATGCCTTAGTTATGCTTTTTGATTCAAGAGAAGGCTGGCCGCCGACCCCAAGTTTTCTAAATCTGTACGTCGAGGATGTTGAGGATGTTTATCAAAAATCAATTAACCTTGGAGCTAAATCAGTAACTGACATAACTTCTTTATGGTTTGGAGAAAAGGTTTGCAGGATTATCGATCCATTTGGAAACTTGTGGTGGATAAATCAACGCATTGAAGAAATTGATTTTACCAAACCCGAGGAAATTGGACGAATAGCTTCTACTCCGGAAGCAGTACAAGGTATTTCATATATTCAAAAATCTTTGGATGAAGCTTTAAAAACACTGAAACGATTTTTTGAAAACAGATGAGAATTATCTTAATGAGATGGCGATCTGGCTAACGCAAAATATAACCAATGTAATTAGAGTAGATTTGTTAATCAAAGCAAATGCATTCTGCCACTTCCAAATGGCTCACTACTGATTATGAAAGGTTTCATCTATTGCTTACTTTTGGTGCACTTATCTCACCTACGGATCCGATAGCTGTACTGCCTATTGTAAAAAGCATTTGAGAATAATATCTGTAAATAGGACTTCACTGCTAAAAATCCGCTACTACGCCAAGCCACAATCATTAGCTGCAAATAGCAAAAATAATTGCTTAGATTCTTTCACTAATAAGTCACAATATTTTAGACAATCTATTTAATTCAAAATTGGGTTTGGTCCTATATTAATTATCGGTTGTAATTTTCTTTTTGTGATTTGCACCCCATTGAGACAAAGCAGTAATAATATCTTTCAAGGATTCACTGTATTCGGTAGGAATATATTCAACAATAACGGGAATTTGGTCGGCGAACACTTTTCTTTCAACCAAATGGTTCACTTCTAATTTTTTCAATTCGCTTGACAGCATTTTTGAAGAAATACCTTTTACGGTTCGCTGCAATTCATTGAATCTGCTATTTCCGCCCAAAATTCCAATCATTACTCTTATTGTCCACCTACCGCCAAGAACAAATATGGCGTCTTCGGTTGCAGATATACGATTTGTGCATTGTAATGGTGAATATTCTAATTTACTTGCTGCCATATTTTTTTAATCTACTAACCAAAACGTTACTACTTACTTTTTGTAAACTACTGTATTTTGGTTAGCAAATGTACATAACTTTGTTAAATAAAATTATTTAAAAAATGAAAGCAACGAAAATCGTGTATTACGTTACAACTGGAATCATTTCCGTAATGATGCTATTTATCGCGTTTGAAACGCTAACAAAACCTGAAGTCAAGGTGTCGATGGAACATTTAGGTTTTCCAGACTATTTCAGAATTGAATTGGGGATAGCAAAAATTATAGGTGCAGTTTTGATTTGGCTGCCTGTCCGATTGTTGAAAGAGACGGCGTACATTGGTTTCTCTATTATGTTTGCCTCGGCGACCCTGGCACACGCCGTGGTAGGCGACCCCGTAAGTAAAATTATGACAGGAATAGTTTTTCTTGCCATTTTAATTGTGTCGTATGTGAGCAATGCAAAACTTCAGGAAATAAATAGAAATAATTAATAAACTAAAAAATAAAAATTATGATTTTAGTAACAGGAGCAACCGGACAGTTTGGTTCAAAGGCAATTGAACATTTGCTAAATAAAGAAGTAAACCCTTCAGAAATTTCAGCTCTAGTTAGAGATGCCGGTAAAGCAAAGAGCTTAATAGAGAAAGGAATACAAATAAAGGAAGGCGATTACACCAATTATAATTCGATGGTAAAAGCTTTCCAGGGTATAGATAAATTATTGCTGGTGTCAAGCAACGATAGAGAAGCAATTGAGAACCGTACAGTGCATCACAAAAATGCAATAAAAGCCGCCAAAGAAGTAGGAGTAAAACATATCGTTTATACATCTTTTGTAAGAAAACCAGGATTTGAAGATTCAGCCATCGCAGATTTTCAAAATTCTCACCTTGAGACTGAACGTTATTTAAAAGATAGCGGAATTAACTATACAATTCTTCAAAATGGAATATATGCCGAAATGATACTTGCTTTTGTAGGTGATAAAGTTGCAGATACTAAAACCATCCTCTTTCCTGCAGGTGAAGGAAAAGCAAGCTGGGTTCTTCGTGATGAATTGGCTGAAGCTGCAGCTCACGTTATGGTAACCGAAGGCCATAAAAACAAAACCTATACGTTAACAAATACAGAATCTGTTGATTTTAAATCATAGCTGAAAATATTTCAGAAGTATTAGGTAAAAAAATTGAGTACAAATCTCCTAATGTTACAGAGTACAAAGCTATTTTGGAAAAGGCAGGTATTCCAGAAATGTACATCGGTATGTTCAATATGTGGAGCACAGCTTTAAAGCAACAAACAATGGACAAGGAGGATGACAGCTTAATGATTTTTTTAAATAGAAAACCAACCTCTGTAAGCCAATTTATAGAAAAAATTTACAATTGATTTATTGCTATTTAAATTTTGCAATAGTCGTCAAAATAATAATTTCATGGCCTATTTAGCTTTTAAATAACTGCAGCTAACAATAAGTATAAATAATTTCTTTATTTTGCGCTTAACCAAAGGTCTTTGCAAGTTTAATACGTCTAATTTTCCTATGAAAATCCTCTCAGGTAAAACCGGAGCTATTCTTATACGAGAACGTTGTGCATCATAAGAGAAACAGCCTTAGAAAAAAATAAAAGAGAATAAATATGAACAGTCAAATTCAGGAATTAATTAAAAAAGCGTATTCTGCTTTTAACTCTCGGGACATAGATGCTGCACTTTCGACATTTCACACGGAAGTAGAATGGCCAAAAGCATTTGAAGGTGGTTACGTACGTGGTCAAGAAGATGTCAGAAAATATTGGACAAGGCAATGGACAGAAATAAACCCGAATGTTGAACCAATCGGATTTATTGAACGACCCAATGGAACGTTTGAGGTATCAGTTCTACAAAAAGTAAAAGACCTGAAAGGCGATCTAATATTTAATGGAATCGTAAAACACATTATCACGATTCAGGATGATTTATTTCGAAGAATGGATATTGAACTTGAATAGAGCAAAAAGTAAGGACGCACAACACCGTGTATATTTAATTGTTTTAGTCGTTGCTCATTTGGAAAATTCCTGTATAGTAAATTCGGTGCTTAAAAACGAAAGTAATCTTACACATCAACATTAGCGGCAACTTTGAGAATGACAGAATTTGAAAAATACATAATATCATACTTTTGAATTGTTGAAATGAGCGACTTGAGCACAATAAACTTTTGGTAACATCGAAGCTAAATCATAAGATACCATGTTATTATTTTGTTAATTTTTTTTTATTTGTAGTTTAAATAAGACTTTTTGGTCTAAATTTGAATTATTAAATTAAACAATGAACATAAAGGGAAAGGCGGAAAGAACGAAGCAGTTTATCATTGAACAGGCGGCACCCATATTCAATTCTAAAGGAATTGCAGGAACAACTATAGATGATATACTGGCCGCTACAAAAATGGCGAAAGGTGGTATATACGGGAATTTTGAAAACAAAGAGGCGATTTCTATAGCCAGTGTAGATTTTCTCTTCGGTAAAATGTCTGCTAAAGCGTATTCTGTTATGTCAAAAGAGACAACAGCAGTTAAAAAACTTTTTGCGTTCATTGATCTTCGTAAAAATCCGCTGGTTCCCTTTATCGAAGGCGGATGTCCGATATTGAATTTCGGTGTAGACTCGGATAACACAAATCCAACAGTTAAAAAAAAGGTAAAAGCTATGATCGAAGGCTCTATGGCCTCTTTTATTGATATTTTAAAACAAGGTATTGCAAACGGAGAATTATCAGATAAACTGAAGCCTGAAGAGTATTGTTTAAAAGTACTGGTAATGCTGGAAGGAGCAACTCTGATTTCGAGAGTAACCGATAGTGTTAAGCCTATGCACACAGTCATAAAGATGCTTAAATCGGAGTTGAAATCTTTTGAAATTAAACATAATTAATGAACTTATGGTTTAAATGATGGAATCAGGAAAACCATTTTTTTTAATCAAAATAAGACCAAAAAGTCTTTTAATGTTAATCAATCTAATAAATATCAAATATGAATCGCAAAAACTTTGTAAAAACTACAGCACTTACTGCCTTAGGCGTATTTTTAATCAATCCTTTGGAGGTATTAGCAGAAAAAACAAATCCAATAAAAACAAATCAGATGAAAACAAAAGATCAATTAAAGGATATAGAGCTACCGGAAGGCATACGCGAGCGTTATGTTACCGGAGTCAACGGACTGACAGTACACGTATTGGAAGCCGGTTTTGAAACACCGAAACGCCCTGCAGTACTTCTGCTGCACGGATTTCCGGAACTTGCGTATAGCTGGCGGAAAATAATGCTTCCATTGGCCGCTGCGGGTTACCACGTGATCGCTCCTGATCTCCGTGGCTATGGCCGTACAACCGGATCGGACAATTCTTTTGATGGAAATTTTGCCTCTTTCAGGACACATCAACTTTCTCGCGATGCTTTGGGTTTGATGATGGCTATGGGGCAAGATTCCGTTTACGCTGTAGTTGGACACGATGTGGGTGCGACGGTAGCAGCCTATTGTGCTCTCGTTCGACCAGATTTTTTCAGATCAGTTGTTTTGCTAAGTTGTCCCTTCGGTGGAGTGCAACCTTTACCTTTTGGCGTTGGAGCACAAGCTTTACCGAATTCACAACCGGCAGTACCTGTAAAAGATCCACTTGCATCACTACCAAGGCCCCGCAAAGACAGTACCACCTATTTCTCATCACGCAACGCCAATAATGATATGCTGAACTGCAAGCAAGGCCTGCACAATTTTCAGCGGGCTTACTTTCACGTGAAGAGTGCCGACTGGAGCCATAATAAACCATTTCCACTTACCTCGGGAACGGCGGAAGAATTCGCTAAACAGCCGATGTATTATGTTTTGGATCTTGATAAAACAATGCCAGAGGAAGTAGATCCTTTTATGCCTTCGCAAAAAGAAATAGCCGCTTGTAAATGGCTTACAGATAGAGACCTTGATGTCTACACACAGGAGTTTAAACGTACCGGTTTCCAGGGCGGATTAAACTGGTACCGCTGCACCACGATTGGATTAAACAGGTCTGACCTCGAACTTTTTTCGGGTCACACCATAGATGTGCCATCTTGTTTTATTTCAGGGACCGCTGACTGGGCAACATTTCGTCCGCCAGGGGCATTGGAACAGATGCAGCGCAAGGCCTGTACAAAAATGCAAAGCTTTCACATCATTGAAAATGCGGGCCACTGGCTGCAACAGGAACAACCTGAACAACTCACTGGATTGATTGCTGATTTTTTGCAGCACATTTAATAGACGGTATATTATAAGCCCTAGGTAACGATAAGTATTGTGGTTATTGGGATTGTTTACATCAATTACTTTAATCGAACCCATTGCTGCAAAATGAAAATTGTATTGAATAAGACAACTCACGTCCTTGCTCATTTTTAACTTTACATTATGAAGGATTGTAAAGGAATTAAAAGTCTTTGCTTTTATGGTCATTGATCACAGTGTAGAAGACCTTAATCTGGGTCTGACTAAAAAGCAGCAGCATCCTGTTGATTTGCCGCCAAGACATAAGGTATTTTTAAACATTGATCTTAAACAATGCGGACTTGGCGGTGATGATATGGAGATAAGCACTTACTTATTGCAGTTTCTTATTGCTTTTTTATTTATAACAATATGTCTATCAGGGTATTGTCGTATTGAGTGAATCTCTCGCCTGATAGCTATTTATGAAATTCTTTGAGAAACAGCAAATAGCTCCATTGGTCTACTCCTGCCTTTAAGCTGGGTTTCTCCAACCGATGTTATGGCATAGCTCGCAGGGAGATGAAGTACCTTAACGAAGTCTTCTGATATCAGGAGGTCTGCGCCTAACTGATTACAAAGTCCCTGGATCCTTGCCGAAGTATTGAGTACGTCGCCTGTAAAAATGATTTCCTTTTTTAATGATCCAATTTCGCCAGCAGTCACCTTACCATAATGCGCTCCCGCTTTGAAGCCCGGTAAAAAGCCAAATTTGCTGTTGTACTTTTCAGTTTGTTTTTCAAGAGCGGATTTCATAGCGAAAAAGCATTCAATACTATTGTTGTTATTTCGCCCATCTTTCAGTTTCCAGGATATAATCATCTCATCACCGGCGTATTGATAGATTGCACCGGCATGGTCAATAACAGCACCAGACAGGTCGACAAAATATTCTTTTAACATTTGGAAATATTTAACATGGCCTAGATTTTCAGCGATTGTTGTTGAAGACTTCATATCCACGAACATAAATATTCTTTCTTCCTCTAAAGGATGATGATACTTACCCAGAAAAAAATTATTCAATGTGCCAGTACCAATACTATCGCTAAATTCAGTGTAAAATTGTGTAATCACCACTATCGAAGAGATGTAAAGTAAAATGCCGATGACAGAGTAGCTGGTAAAAAATGTCCAGATAGGTGATGATAACTTAAAGAAAGACTGCTCATCATGCGCAAATAACGCATTGACAAACGAAAGTACGATCAGGAAAACAATGAAAATGACCAGATACACAACTGACTTAAATAAAATCTTTCTGGTAAAGCTATCTGTAATAAACTTCTTACTGAAATAACTGATCTCCAGAATACCAGTCAATAATCCCATTATCAAGCCACCGGCAGGAATTGCCAAAATATTTCCTGCGAAATCATACTTGACACCAGATGACGGGTAATGATCAAGATTTCCGAGCAGACTTTTCTCCAGCACGGAATATAGCAGGCTAAAAACAAACCATATCATTCCGAAAGGAATGATTCGGGTAATATTTCTTCTGGTTTTAGGTGACAGCATAGGTTTAAAGTAATGGAAATTTACGAAAATATTATCAGCTAGCTATATCTTTAAGATCTTTGATCATTTCTTGACTTATCAGAAAATGCATTGGCAATTTATAGTTATCATTAAATTTGTTTTTTATCAGTTGTAGAACTGAATGCGGAAGCAAAAACGCCATATGACAAGTTTTCTTATGTCGCCTTAATGGGCGAACTGGAAAGACGATGAGTTTGGGATAAATTTTATAACCTTTAAAAATGAAAAATTCCTAAGAGCGAACCTGTCCGTAAAAGAACTGATACTATTCCCTTCCTAAATGCCATGCTACCGTTTCTCTTATGCCATCGATGTAAGAGGTCGGTTTAAAGTTGAACGCTTTTTCGAACTTAGCCGAACTGAAATGAAGTGGAAATTCATTTTGGTAATTCATCTCATAAGCCTCTTTCATAAATGGGTTGAAATAACCGAATATTTTCAATAAGATCTTAGGCAGTACAGTAACCTTATCCGAACTTTGCATATTCTGTGCTGCCAATTTAATGAATTGCCTTGCCGTCATCGGGGCTGCAGACGGCAGGTGCCATACCTGACCGAATGATTTCTCGCTGGTAGCCAGGATATATAGTGCTTCAGCAGCATCCGGCGTATAGTTAAAAGACCGTGGCACGTCGGCATTAATGAACCATTGCGAACTGTTTCCTTTCTTCATCCTGTCAAATACCATCAGGCCTGCAAAGCTTTTTTCTATTACCCTCGGTCCATAAAAATCAGTTGCCCTTGCAATAGTTGCCTTTATCGTTCCGGCTGCCATTTCCTGCAGCAGCATACGGGCTACGTCTGCGCGGACCCGTCCCTTTTTACTTATATAATTGTATGGGGTATCCTCGGTTATCACGCCATCAATCTTACCATACATATAAATATTATCAAAAAAAACAAGTTTTGCACCCGTAGCCTTACAGGCATTGATTACGTTTCGCATAATAACGGGCCATTGTTCCTTCCATATTTTTGCGTTATACACGATCCCAATGGTAAGATAGACAACATCCGAACCGAGTATGGCAGAAAGTACCTCTTCAGAATTAAGCGCATCGGCGGTTATAGATCTGTGCCTTCAATATTTTGAGGTGTTCTTGAGACGAGCCTGATGTTTACATTGTGCTTTTTTAATACAGGTATAAGTTCGGTAGCGATGGTACCATTGGCACCTAAGATGGTGTGGGTCATAATTTTAAGATTTAGAATATTATTTATTTCTAAAGCAAAACTACATCACGATTGTTTACGGCCATTGTAAGAAAACGAACCTCCCAAAGTATCACTAAAAATTATTCAATTACGTCCAGGCTCTTAGGCCCCGAGCCCACGGTAAAAAATTCTTTTCCCTTTAAATCTTTTATAAACTGTTGCGGTGTTGTACCCAAAAATTGCTGAAAGTCTTTAATAAGATGACTTTGGTCATGGTAATTAAATGCTGTTACGATCTCAAACATATCGGGCATTTTTTCCTGGGTATTGGTAAGTTGGGCAATAACCATTTTAAATCTTAAAAAACGCAGTAATTCCTTAGGAGAATAACCGGCATACTTCTGAAACCGAATCTGGACGGTACGCTCGGTTAATTTGGCGTCCGATGCAATGGCTTTCACCGGATGGGTTGCAGGGTTATAAAAGTAATGCTCGCCGTCAATAAGTGGCTGGACAACAGCATCCATCTCACGTATATAATGCGCAACGTAATCAGCAATTATAGTCAATCTGGCCTTGACATCAGTAATCTCGGAAAGTGTTTCATATAGCTCATGCCAGGAATACTTACCAGTCAGTTCATCAGGATTATAAACCGTCTGTCCATCAAAATTATTAAGCGGTACATTAAAGAGACTGTAAAATCCGCTTAATCTAAAATTCACTACTATTGAGTCAGCCCCTTCATTAAGCTCATAATTAAGCATCTGTTTTAGCGGACCGATAACTGAACAGCCCTTTTTGATTACTTTGGTTGAGGATGAATTGTTGAATGATATTGGAATGGATGTGCCAAAATTAAACAGCAAAAGCATCTCAAGGCTTGGAGATAAATGCTTTATTACCGGCGCTCCACCATTATGATATATATGGTAAAAATGGCTGATGACAGCATTTAGGCTTCCATCAACCGTGTATAGCATACCGTTCTTATCTTCCTGTTCCATTATTTACAGTATTAGACAGCTTCTCTCTTTGGCAATTCGTCTATTATTACTATTACTTTAAGTTCTCAACTGATATCATTTAAGTATTGTTCGAATTGCTGTGATAAATATACTGATTATACTCCAAAATCGTTTCTACATATTTAAAGATCAATGTGTACATTATTAACTATATGTACCACAAATTTCAATGTTCGTTAATGCAAATTACTGGCAGTTATCAATTTATCACGAAATGTATCATAATTTACTGTTATCATTTTTGACGTTATGGTGAAACTGCAATTTTTTGAGACAAAATATATTTCGTCCGCAAATGGGAAATCATCTCATCAGAATGCTCTTTTCGTAAATATTTACCTTTATACAATTGGTAAACAGGATTTCCATTATCATCAAAGGTAAGCCTTTCCACAGACTTTATTTCTTTTGGAATATTTCCGCCAAACCAAACCTCATCAGGTTTTTGCTTCCAGGTAATTTCATACAAAACTGCATCCTTACAGTATTTTATCGAATCTGTTTTCATTGCATCTTCAAAAGCAACTGAATTTCCATACAATGTAGACATCGTTTTTTCTTTAGTCTGAATGGATGATGTAATTGGGTGAAGCAGCAACGGGTTTATCGGCAAGTCACCCAGATTTTCGACGGAAGCTTGTTTGTTAATGAACTGTATATTTTCTTTCTGACAGGAAAACAATGTCCATACGAGTAAACTATAAAACACTATATTTTTCATTTCTGAATTTTTTTAAGTTGAGAAATAAGATATAAAGGTGAGGTAAATGTATAATCCCTGTTTTTCATTGGCTTATGGCATTCAATACATTCTTTATCAAAATCCGGCGAATCGCCGTAAGGTTTCAAATCCGTTCCTTTCCATCTTCCCCAACCCCAACCTTTGGTTTTTGCATATTTCCGGGAATCTTTTACCATCAGTTCCACCTGTACAAAATTCCCTATGCTTATATTTCCGTCGGCATTCACATTTTCTTTCCAGGCGGCTTTTGCAAGAACGGCTCCATCCGGCCAAGGATTGATATTTTCATTTTCAATAGCTTTTACAGCCACATCATTTCCGTAAATAATCCTCATTGTTCCATTATCGAAACGGTCGGTTGTACTGATAGCTTTCCAGTTTCTGAAACCCGGAACATAAGCCAATCCGTTGGGTGAATTTTTAACTTTTTGATTGAACTTAATCTCATTCTTTAAAGATTTAGAAGAGCTTTCCGATGGTTTTCCGGGAGTTAGGGATAACGCATATTCTTTCAGGGTCTGAATATCATTTTCTGATAATCTTGCAGAAGAATGAATTGCTGCATAATCCGGAAGCGGCATTTCTCCGGAAAGAATTTTGTTTACAGAATAATAGATAGTAGAATTTTGCTGTGGTTTCGGTAAATCATTGAATTTGGAAAAATCCAATGCACTTCTACCTTCACGGATGTGGGAAGCCACCAGGTAATTGGCGGGGGTAATTTTGTCGTACCAACGCCAATTGGTTTGCGAAGAATGACAATCGAAACAGGAATATTGTAAAATGGCATTTACATTTTTCGGAACTCCTGCAAGCGGTTTCATTGGAATTCCTTTATCAATTTCTTCCGGACGGAAAAACTGAATCAAAATAAAAACAGCCAATAAAGCAATGATAATTTTATTATATACCTTCATACACTCAACTTTTAGATGATGAAACAAAGTTACTGCAAATCAATGCTTTTCATTATAATAAAATCAGTGAACAGGTAAAATCAAGCCTTAAAAAGGAATTTTAATGGCTGAACAGTCAATGCAATTTCTACAAAAAACGTAATTTAGATTCATTAATATTTTAAAAAGTGAAAAGAGACCAATTGTACCTGCTGACTTTTATTACCATTAGCATTTTAATTTTAATATGCAGTTTCTTTTCGTTTCGGTATCTGTACCAGTCCTCAAAAAACGACTTGCTAAGCAGCAAGTTAGAATCCGGAAAACGAGAATCTCGTGAAGTGGGAAAACTTTTGGAATTGCAACTAAGAGAAGGGATTTCTCCTGAAAAAGTAATCCAAAACCTGCAAAACAGTATTGTTAATACTGATACGCAAAGTGGTTTCATCTGCATGTACAATACTGCAGGAATCGAACTTTGTCATCCAAACCCTGCTTTGATTGGTCAAAAAATAGATGAAAATAATTCCCAGTTCCTTTCGGAAAAAAATACGTTTTCTAAATTCCGCGAAATCCTGACAAAAGGAAAAGGAAATACCGGAATTCGAAATTTCCCGGAATCTGAAAACCGAAGTTCCGAGATTGTGAGTGTTTATCCTGTTTCGGGAAGCAATTGGATGCTCGCTTCTCACGCCAATATAGAAGTCCTAAACCAGGAAATATCAGCTTTGTATAAAAATTTTCTGCTGACCTTTTTGGTGTCTTCTTTTCTGCTTTTAGGAATAAGTTTTTTTCTTATCCGATTGATTTATAAAAACTTTGAAAAAGAAAAAAATAAAGAAATCAATAAATTGAATCTGGAAGTCAACACACTTTCTGCGTTGAATCAGCAACTGAAATACCAACAGGAAAAATTAATGGCAATTCAGGAAAGTAGTTCTGATGATGAAGCCGAAATGCAACCCACCAGAAAACGCATCAACATTTATCATAAGGACGAGCTTATCTCATTAGAAGTTTCTGATATTTCGTACTTTGCAATAGAAGATAATTCAGTGATGATTTGTACCGCCGAAAACAAAAAATACTATTCTGCAAACAGCCTTGACGAGATTGGAAAAACCTTGGAAACGGAACATTTTTATAGAGCAAACCGTCAATTTATCATTAATATCAAAGCCATTAAAAACATTCTGATTTATGGGAAAAATCAGCTGAAAATCATCATAGAGCCGGAATCGGAAGAGAATATTATTATTAGTAAAAATAAAGTAGCCGACTTCAAAAATTGGCTGGAAAAATAAAGAGATGGAATTCCGATTACTTGTTTTTTATACTGTTGCCCGATTGCTGAGCTTTTCTAAAGCATCGGAAGAGCTTTTCATCAGCCAGCCCGCTGTTACCAAACACATCAAGGAACTGGAAGCCAAATATAAAGTTGCACTTTTTGAAAGAAGCGGAAACCGTAATGTAGAGCTTACCGCAGCCGGAAAAATCCTGCTGAATTATGCCGAAAAAATGAAACAGCTTTCCCGGGAATTGGGTTTTGAACTGAATCATCTTTCACAAAATTTCTGTGGTGAACTGAGAATTGGGGCAAGTTCCACGATTTCGCAATATGTAATGCCCCGGTTTTTGGCACAATTTCATCAAAAATTTCCTGAAATCAAAATTCGCCTGACCACAGGAAACAGTTCGGAAATTCAACAAGCACTGTCAACGAAAGAAATCAATCTCGGAATTATTGAAGATTCCGGAAAAATTCCGGAAATCCATTATGAAGATTTCCTGGAAGATGAAATTGTATTAATTGGAAAAAACTTCAGTACCGGAATTTCTAAACAAACCATCTCTGTAAAAAATCTTATGGATTATCCGTTGGTTCTGCGAGAGAACGGTTCGGGTACATTAGAGGTTATTACAGAATATCTCCTTAATAATCATATCAAAATTTCACAATTACAACTGGAAATGCAGTTGGGAAGTACAGAAGCCATCAAAAATTATGTACTCGAAAGTGATTGTCTGGCAATGGTTTCCCTACATTCCGTATTGAAGGAACTGAAAGAAAGTACCCTGAAAATTATTGAACTGAGAGAAGGGAAAATCCTTCGGAAGTTCAGGTTTATTGAGCTTCATGGTCAAAATGATGCTTTATCAAAATTCTTCAAAAACTTTCTCATAAGGTAATGTTTTAATAACTTTAAGTTATCAATCATAACTATTTATGATAAAATTCATTAATAATGATTATGGAAATTTGCATTAAAATAAGAATATGCAAAACCATCAATCCACTGTTAAGAATAATGAATTTATTTTTTTCTTCGGAAATACTTTTCAGAAAATAGTATTTTTCGTTTGTCTTTTATTATGCTGCACTTCGTTCATAGAGCCGGGTTTAGCTTTGTTTCTGGGACTTATTATTGCTCAGCTGACCGGACATCCTTATATGAAGTACAATCATAAAGCTACCCATTTTTTGTTGCAGTTTTCCGTTGTTGGCCTGGGTTTCGGGATGAATGCCTACAGTGCAGTTGCTGCCGGAAAAGACGGAATTGTTTTTACCGTATTTTCCATTTTCAGCACATTGCTCTTAGGATGTTTTTTGGGTAAAATCTTTAAAACTGAAAATAAAACTTCCTTTCTCATCAACAGCGGAACGGCTATTTGTGGAGGTAGTGCTATTGCAGCCATCGCTCCGGTTATCAAAGCTAACGAAAAGCAGATTTCCGTAGCATTGGGGACAATTTTCATCCTTAATGCGATTGCATTATTTATTTTCCCCATGATTGGTCATTCGCTCAATCTTTCCCAGACGCAATTCGGAACTTGGTGCGCCATTGCCATTCATGATACAAGCTCGGTTGTAGGTGCAGCCAGCAAATATGGAAACAAAGCTTTGGAAGTAGCAACAACCATAAAATTAGCCCGAGCTTTATGGATCATTCCGCTGGCCTTTTTTGCAGGATTTATATTCAAAAATAAGAGTAAGAAAATAACCCCCCCTTATTTCATCGGTCTTTTTATTGTTGCAATGCTTTTGAACACCTACATTTCCGAATTGAAAATTATTACTCCTGCAATCGTCAGAATCGCTAAAACGGGATTAACATTAACTTTATTCTTAATCGGTGCGGAATTATCTAGGTCAGTCATAAAATCTGTCGGGGTAAAACCATTGTTGCAAGGCATCTTTTTATGGATTTTCATCGCAGGAATGGCTTTAATTGTCGTGAAATATATGTTTTAAAAAAAGCATTTGTTTTTCCCGTTGAAAAACAAATGCTTTTTTTAAAATTAGAGGACTAAGAAGTGTTTTTGGCATAATCTCTAGTTTCATATCTATTTTGATAGGCAAGTTCGGCTTTCAGAGTTTAAAAAAAACTCTCTGCTAAAGCATTGTCATAGCAATTCATTTTACTCATCAATTTTTATTTCATTTCAGGTATTCGTAATGTGCTTCGCAATTCAAATCTCAAAAACGATATACAAAGAGCGAACAGTTTAAACTACTCGCTCTTTGTATTTATTACAGTTGTGATATTATTTAGAAGCATAAACTTCTTTTAAAAATGCTTTTCCTGTAGTTGGTTTTCTGCCCAAAAGATCTTCCAGATCTGTTGTTTCAGCTGAAAATTCTTCTTGTTTAATCGCTTCGGCAATGCCTGCGAACATTCCTATGTATTGAGCTGGAACACCTGCTTTCGTTAAAGTTTCTACGTAAATATCTTGTGGAGGGCTGACATAGTTGATGTCTTTACCAACTATTTCACTTAATTCATGAGCGATTTCCTGTAATGATACACTTTCCGTATTGCTCAATGAGTAAACTTTATTGTCGTGACCTTTGCTTGTTAATACATTGGCAGTGGCTTCACACATATCATTACGCAAAACATACGCTGATTTTGAGTTTCCAGCGGGTAAAAATATTCCGGTTGTTAAAACGTCTTCTCCAAAAAACATCGGTAACAGATCCAGATAAAGATTATTTCTGAAAATGGTGTAAGTCAACCCACTTTCTTTAATTAATTCTTCTGTTTTGATATGCGATTTTGCAATGGAATAAATAGGTGAAGTTTCGGTATCGTTTTTTCTTTCAAAGCTGGTATATAATATATGTTTGACACCTGCCACTTTAGCTGCATTCACTACATTCTCCTGCTGTTTTTCGCGTTTTTCGATATCTGAGCTTGATACTAGCAATAACTTTTCAACACCTTTAAATGCCTCTACTAATCCTTCATAGTTATCATAATCGCCAATTCTTACGTTAATTCCTTTTGCTTTTAAGTCTTCAACTTTCTCTTCGTCTCTTACTAAAGCCGAAATACTTTGTGCCGTAAACCCTTTTTTCAATAGAAAGTCAATGGTCGCCTTTCCGTAATTTCCTGATGCTCCTGTTATTAAAATCATATTTTTAATTTTTTAAATATTGTTATACAAAGATATAGTACATTTGCTTCTTAAAATATAGCAGTATACTAAAGTATAGCGGTAAACATTTATTATTGAAAAAATGGAAAGTATAAAGAATTTCAAATCCTGTCCCGTTCAGTACGTACTACATATTAATGACACATTAAACGTAATTAGTGGAAAGTGGAAACTACCCATTATTGGTTCAATCCTTTTCGGCAAAAAGCGATTTACGGAAATACAGCGTAATATTTCTAAGATCACCCCCAGAATGTTAAGTAAAGAACTGAAAGAACTAGAGTTGAACGGAATGGTTATTCGAAAAGTTTATGATTCAACACCAGTGGCCGTAGAATATGAACTTTCTGAATCAGGAAAATTAATTACAGAGGTTCTGGATAAAATGATTGAATGGGGTATAGAACATAGAACATCTGTACTATCACGCACATAATCGGTGCTATTCACCTACCACTATTGGTAGATATAAGCTTAGATATAAGGATTTATGTAAAGATAAAAATCTCAAAAAACGATAGTTTGTACTTGGGATGATTTGGCTAATTTGAATAGGGCTAAATTTAGTTGCAAACCGCTGTATTGCCGAGACGTTAGCGCATATTTTCACACAACGCACTAAAATCAAAAAAAATACAAAAAGTGGTTTAAAAAAAGTCCTCTAAATCTTTCTCAACCAACCTTATTCCTACTTAAAACTTCAGACTTTTGCCAATCAAAATGCAACGTTTGCGAATGACTGCCTTTCCAAACGGCAAATCTAGTCCTGTAAAAAAAATGCTTCACTAAATATCTCAAGCGCAACGGTTGCATGAAAATAAAAATTAGCCACTGCATATTTTTGCGCTTTAAAATCAGAAAACAACAGTATCTCAACCTAAAAAATGCAATAAAACCCCCAAATTTGGCGTTCGTAACGCCAAGTATAACGTTTCTGACGCCAAATTTAGGGTCATTTTAATATTTTTTAGTATAAAATGGTTCTGCTTAAAAAATGTAGATGGATTTTTCAATTTTTAGTTTCAGTAATCAAACTATCAGAAAAGGTTTCTTCTAAATGTTGGCTGTATGCTTTCATATGTTCTACAATATTGGCATTTTTTATCACGTCATAAAAGTGGTAACTTTTTAAAGGAGTCATTCCTGTAAAAGCATTCATTTTATGAAAACCAAAAAAAGAACCTTCGTCAACTGATTTTTGATCGAAAAATTCTCCGGGAAGTGTAAAAGCGGTTGCTGGTGCATTCCAAGTGGTTGTGAGCATGTATTTTTTGCCCTGCAACATTCCGCCGGTTCCATAATTAATATCTGGGTTGCTGGAGCTTCTGCCGTCGTTTCTAAAAATTCCATTGTTGCCTCCTGCAGTAAAAACTTCGTCAATGTATTTCTTAAAGTTAAACGGAACCTGAAACCACCAAACTGGTGTGTGGTAAATAATAACATCAGCCCAAACAAATTTGTTGACTTCTTCTTCAGCTGTGTATCCGTTTTCTATTGTAGTGGTTTGAATTATTATATCTTCTGATTGATTAAAAAACTGTTGAGTAGTTTCAGTAATGGTGTTGTTGAATAATCCACCAGAAGTAGCAAAGCTTTGTCCTGCGTTTATGATAAATATCTTTTTCATAATTTTTTATAATGGCGCAAAGGTAGATTAGCTTTTGTTATTATTCAAATAGTATAATTTATACCTTTGTATTATAAATTTAATAGATATGGTCAATTTAGAATGGTATCGCACCTTTAAAACGATTTATAAAACAGGAACATTAACCAGTGCTGCTGAGGCTTTGTTTATTTCGCAACCCGGTGTGAGTGTGCATTTAAGTTCCCTGGAAAGTTATGTAGGTTATAAACTTTTTGAGAGAACAGGACGTAAAATGATTCCAACCGAGAGAGGAAAAATTTTATACAATGCTATTATTGAAGGATTGAAAACCCTGGAAGATGCCGAAAAAAATTTCCATAGAAGTACGGAGAAACATACCCCTACAATTAGTATTGGGATTTGTTTTGAGACTTTTCAAATCACATTGGAGCAATACATTTCGAGTTTGCCCTTTAATGTGATTATTCGTTTTGGTGATTATAGAGAAATGCTGGAAAATTTAGATAAAGGAATTTTAGACTTGATAATTTGCCCACAAAAGGAAAATTCAACTACTATTTCTTATGAAGCTTTTTCATCAGAAACTATTGTTTTAGTGGGAGGAAGCGAAGTGGATGATTCGGAATTTCAGCGATTGGTAAAACAAAAAAAATATATTGAAGCCGAGCATTATTTAAAAAGCCCCAAATGGTATGGAACCACTGGCGCCATGGAGAATCTTTTTCGTTTTTGGCAATTGAATTTTGGAAACTTTCCTGATTTCAGACCCAATTATATTGTTCCGAACTTGAACTCAATTGTCCGTTGTTTGAGTGGATCCAATGGATTAGCTGTTATTCCTGACTTTTTTTGCCAAAAAGAAATAGAAAGTGGTGCCGTAAAAGTGATTTGGGAAGGACATAAAAAACTTGAAAATACGCTCTACTTTGCCACTAGAAAAAAAACTTCATATGAGAAAGAGCTTGATTTAATTAAAGATTTGTTTAAAAAAGAAATGGTGTAAAATCAACATAACCCATTGTGTGGACCATGTTGATTTTTGTTTTTGCTGTTTTTTTTATTTCAACCGAGGGATCAGAAATTACTTTTAATGGGAAGAAATTACCTGGTATAACTGAAAGAATGAATACCTTACAACTGCGAAAGCTTGAAGAACATGAAATAATCAGCATGACTATTTATGCAGAAGTACAGCCGTGTAGAATATGAGCTCGCAGAAATTGGATACGCATTAAATCGGGTATCATGGATTTAGAAGTTTGGGGCATATAATAGGGTTAGGCTATATTCTTAAAACAGTATATGTATCTATTATTCAGTGGATGAAAGAGGATAGATTTTCACAGAAAATCTTGTTTTATTTTTTGGAATAACATAGCTTTAATGTGTATCCAATTTAATGTGTATCCAAAAAAATGTTTTGCAAATAATATATAAGAATGTGCTTTCAGCAATCACTATGCTTGTAGAAATATTTCTGTGTAAAATAATGGCTAAAAAGTACCTTTTATCGCTAATCTGCTTTTTGTTTTCCATTACTTAATCCGTCTCAGCTCAAAAAACATTAATTAATGTCAAAAAACGATGCAATATACATATTGATAAGATAAATACGAATTAAAGATCTTTAACCTATATTTATCTTGATAAATCTACCATAGTTTGAAAAAGCATATTTTAAATAGTTCGGTCCCACAATTTTCCTGTATAGAGATATTTAGGATAGAAGAATTACGTGCCGGTACATTCGATTATTATCAGCGGTTTAATTTCCATCAGCTGCTATGGAGTACGGAGACAGATGCCAATATCACTTTTAGTATTGACTTTAATGATTTTGAAGCGATTGGCTCCCAAGCCGTCGTCATTTACCCCTATCAGAATATTAAAATTGATCTGACTGATAAAAAAGGATATTTATTTTTAATTCACAATGATGTATTCTTTTGGATCAATCAGAAGATCGGATCAGATTACCTGAATGGTTTTTTTATCAATCAGTTGGTACCACTTAGCGGTGAAAATGCAATAACAATGAGAACCCTCGTTGATTTGCTTTTAAAAGAGTATAACAGGTACAATAGGGCTTTAATGATGGAAAGCTATATGTTTTCGATCTTATTTCATGTGTCAACTCTTTTTGATGACAGTCCAGCGGTCCGAGAATATTTGGACTATCCTGTTTTCGGGAAACTGATGAGTCTGATAGAAACACATTTTATTACGGAGAAAGGAGCAGCATTTTACGTCAAAAAGTTAAATATTTCAGCCAAAAAGCTTAATCAGATCTGCGAAAGTATCACGAACAAGAAGATAAAGTATCTGATCCAGGATCGCATCATTTTGGAAATCCGTAAAGAACTGCATCTCGGCAAAAAGACTGTAAAGGAAATAGCATACGAGTTGGGGTTTACCGAACCCTCTTATCTTACACGTTTTACAAAAAAACATACCGGCCTAACGCCTAAAGAATTCCAAAAGCAGTAATGTCCTTTTATTTAGCTAAAAAGTGTACTTCTGCCACCTCTCAATTACTCTACATTTGTACGGTAAAGTAATAGTAATGGGAAACTACATATCGATAAAGAATCATAGTTTTCACATCTAATAATTTTTGAAAATATGAAAAAAAATTCTTTAGTTACCTATTTGAAGAGAAAGCGTGTACTCTTTATCGTAATAGGTATTGCTCTGATTTCAGGGACATTAGTTTTAGCCTTTGCTTATACAGCAGGACTTTTTGGCGGACGCATTACCAGCGAAACATTTTTACAGGACACTCCCAAAACATATCCGGCAGGTTACCGTCGGGCCCACGGAAAGGGAATCTGTTTTGAAGGTACTTTCCGCGCCTCAGGTCAAGCAGTACCATATTCTATAGCAAGGGTTTTTGCGCAGCAAAATGTTCCGGTTATAGGCCGCTTTTCACTGGGCAGTCCCGATCCCTATGCGCCTGATAATTCCACCCGAACAGTAAGTATGGCCGCGATGCTGACTGCTGATGACGGAGAACAATGGCGGATGAAGCTTAACAATGAACCTTTTTTTGCTACCCGTGATGCAGAAGGTTTTCTAAAGCAAATGGAGGCATATAAGCCTACTTCGGCTACGGGCATTCCAGATCCAGCACGAGTTGCAGCTTTTTTAAAAGAATATCCAGAAGCACAGAAATATGTAGAATGGGATGCTACAGCACCTTGGACCCGCAGTTTTGCAGGAGCACAATACAATGTTATTAATTCGTTTATCCTGATTGATGCAAAGGGCAAAAAGCAGGCGGTACGCTGGTCTATGGTCCCACACGCACCGTTCACTTCATGGAGTGTCAGTCAGTGTGAAGAGGCCAGCCACGACTTCCTGTTTGAAGATTTGAAGAAGCGTCTTGAAAAAGGGTCGTTATACTGGGATCTCGTGCTGACTTTGGCCGAACCAGGCGATCCGGTAAATGACCCTTCACAGGTTTGGCCGGAAAACCGAAGACAGATCGTGGCCGGCACCTTGGAAGTATCCCATGTTTTTGACCAGACGAAGGGTGGTTGCAGGGATGTTAATTTCGATCCTACGCGCGTCCCAAAGGGAATTACCCTTTCGGATGATCCGGTTCTGGCAGCCCGTGCCGGTATTTATTCTCATTCGCACAGCGATCGGGTACGCGAGATCGGTTATGGTAAGGCTACGGATGCAGTAGGCAAACCTCAAAAAGAAACATTACGAAATAAGTAATCATGGCTAAAAATAAAAAGATACCTGCGGCTTCACCAACGCATTTCAATGTAACTGCCCGTATATTGCACTGGCTGATGGCATCGATGATACTTACCATGATCTTCGTCGGGTTGGGAATGATGACATCCCTAAGGTGGAGACCGTGGTTGCTGGATCTCCATATTCCGTTAGGTACAGCTATTCTATTATTGGTCATCATCCGTTTGATAAACAGGTTAAGTTTTTCAGTACCAAAAATGCCTGCGAGCATTTCAAATTTTCAGGCAAAAGCGGCGGCAGGACTCCATTGGCTCATGTATGGTATGATGGTGGCTTTGCCAATAACAGGATGGGCACAATTGTCTGCTGGAGGGTTTTTGGTAAAGGTCGTTCCCGGTTTAAATCTGCCCCCAATCCTTCCACAGAATCCATTTTTATTTGCGTTGATGCATGACGCGCACAAAGTGATGGCCTGGATGTTTTTCTTGATGATCATAGGACATCTTTCCGCAGCATTATTACATGCCTGGGTATATCGAGACGGGCTTTTTTCCAGTATTACGTGGACAAGAAAAATAATTAATAAATCTGAAAATCTCCTGCCGGATGAACAGAATAATGATAAAAATAATGTGGGGAATGAAAGGCTTATGTAAATTATTAACTCTACACTTTATTAGTTCCGGATTGCAGTTTATACAACATTTTCATTTGAGATAGCTTTAATTTTTTTCCTTTAGCTGTGCATAATGTGAGTGAATTTCTTTATCAATGTTAGAATGAACTTGCATCTATTTTTGAGACAAATTTATATACCCCTTATCTCTATTCTTATTTATTTTAAGAAACAATTTTGAGCAGATTAACCCAATAGCTCTATTATTTTTTAAGATATCTTAAAAAATAATTCTTTTTATGTTCTCATCTTTATGTAAGATAAAAAGAAAACAATGATCGAGCAAATACCTCAACCCAAAGTATACCCTATTATAAAAAATGTTCTGGCGTTAGACGCGGATGCACCTGTGCAAAGCTTAATGCGGTTAGCTGATACCTATGGCAGCATATTTAAATTTCAGGTTGGAGATCAGACAGCAGTAGTAATTTCTGATCCGGACCTAGTAGCGGAAGTCTGTGACGAATCACGGTTTGACAAAAAAGTCCATAAGCCCCTTGAAAAAATAAGAGATTTTGGAGGTGATGGACTGTTTACAGCTTATACCGAAGAAAGCAACTGGGGGAAAGCACACCGGATTCTCGTTCCGGCATTCGGTCCGGGTGCCATTAAAACCATGTTTCCGCAAATGCTGGATATAGCGGAGCAATTGCTGGTTAAATGGGAAAGATTAGGACCGGAAACATCATTGGATGTGCCGGATAATATGACCAGGCTTACTCTGGATACCATAGCGCTTTGTGCATTTGATTTCCGTTTCAATAGTTTTTACAACGAAGAGATGCATCCTTTTGTAGGTGCTATGATCCATGCACTACAGGAAGCAAGTCATTACGTCAGACGTCTGCCCATCATCAACAGGCTTATGCTTATTACAAGGAGGAATTATGAACAGGAAATCAACCTGATGAATACCGTAGCAACTGATATTATTGCCAACCGCAGGAAATTACCCTCGGAGCAATGGCCTGATGACCTTCTGTCTTTGATGCTGCGAGGTAAAGATCCTTTATCAGGAGAAGGCCTCGATGACCGCAACATCAAGTATCAAATGTTGACTTTCCTTATTGCAGGACATGAGACAACCAGCGGTATGCTATCGTTTGCCATTCATCTTTTGTTGAAAAATCCTGATAAGCTAAAAAAAGCGCAGGCAGAAGTAGATAAAGTATTGGGAAATAACACACCTCGTTTTGAGCATCTTAGCCAGCTCAAATATATAGACCAGGTTCTAAAAGAGAGTCTCCGGTTATGGCCGACCGCTCCCCTATTCGGGCTTTATCCTTACGAAGACACCATAATCGGAGGCAAGTATGAAATTAAAAAAGAAGACGCAATTCTGGTCCTTTTGCCTTCTCTGCACCGAAGCAGTAAATCCTGGAAAGGCGATGTAGAAGCTTTTGAACCTGAAAGGTTTGATACTGAAAACACCAACAAGATGTCACCCGGAAGTTATAAACCTTTTGGGAATGGTCAACGCGCCTGCATTGGCCGTCCGTTTGCGATGCAGGAAGCTACCCTTGTACTGGCAATGATCCTTCAGCGGTTTGACTTACATGAAACCGATCCCAGCTACCAGCTAAAGATAAAGGAGTCTCTAACACTGAAACCCGATGGCTTTTTTATCAAAGCTGTAAGACGTAAAGGAAAAGATATTGATCCTGCTGCTACCCGTAATGATTCCAAGCATATTATAGCAGAACCTGAAGTTGAATCAAAACTTCCGGCGCATCACACTCCATTATTGGTTTTATTTGGTTCCAATAGCGGAACGTGTCAGGATTTTGCCTACCGGATCACAAAAGACGGAAACGCACAAGGCTACGATACCAAAATGGCTACTCTGGACAGCTTTACGGAAAATCTTCCAACAACCGGAGCAGTGATTATTATAACCGCATCTTACGAAGGGCTGCCACCTGATAATGCCAAAAAATTTGTCAGCTGGCTGAAATCCAAGCAGGAAAATAGTTTACAAGGCGTTCAGTATGCTGTATTTGGGTGTGGGAATACCGATTGGAATAAGACATATCAGGCAATACCTACTTTCATAGACGATCGCTTACATGAGTTGGGGGCAAAACGGCTCATATCCCGTGGCGAAGCGGATGCAAAGCATGATCTGTTTGGAGATTTTGACAGATGGTACGAATCGCTTTGGCCGGATCTTGCCAATCATTTTTCTTTACAGGTAAATACAATAAAAGAGGCAGGCAGCTATGTAATAGAGGTCGTAAATGATGTAAGGTCAACTATTTTAAATGAACCCGACATGAAACGTGGCATTGTGATCGTTAATGAAGAACTGGTTGAAATGCAAGTACCAAATGCACGTTCAAAGCGACATCTGGAGATAGCATTACCAGACGGTATGACCTATCGAAGTGGTGATTATCTGTCTGTATTGCCGCTAAATCCGGAAGATAAGGTTACAGCCTTATTGAAAAGATTTCATTTAGATTATGATACACAGGTTATTGTCAAGACGGACAATATAAACACACCACTCCCTAATGGTTATCCCGTCAAAGCGGGCGATCTGATCAGCCAATATGTTGAACTGAACCAAGTAGCAACCCAAAAGCAGATTGATAAGTTAACCGCATATACACTATGCCCGCCGGAGAGAATAAGATTAGCCCAATATGCCAGCGATGAATCCTATAAAAGTGAGGTATTAAACAAAAGACTTAGCCTTACGGATCTTTTGCAGCTCAATCCTGCCTGCGAAGTGCAGTTCGAGGTATTCTTAGAAATGCTGCCTGCAATGAAGCCTCGCCGTTATTCTATTTCTTCATCTCCTTTATGGAATAAAAACCATTGTACGCTAACGGTAGCAGTAACAAATGCGCCGGCCTTTTCCGGTTTGGGAAATTATAAAGGTACAGCATCCGGTTATTTGGCTGACCTACCCGTTGGATCGGGAATTACTGTGAAAGTAAAGCCATCGCCAGAAGCCTTTCATCTTCCTGAGGATATTTCCCAGCCTTTAGTTATGATTGGTGCAGGTAGTGGCATAGCGCCTTTCAGAGGGTTTATCCAGGAGCGGGCCATTCAAAAAGCAAACGGGGAACCAGTAGGAGAAATGCTGCTCTTTTTCGGATGCCGTGCAGAAAATGTAGATTTCCTTTATAAGGACCAATTGCGAAACTGGGAAAGAGAAAATGTAGTCCGTGTCCTTCCTTCTTTTTCGACAATACCTGACATCGATACGCCATATGTACAGCACAGTGTCTGGAAACACAAGGAAGAGGTAAAACGGTTATTTCAAAACGGGGCAACTATTTATCTCTGTGGCGATGGCAAGTATATGGCTCCGGCAGTCCGAGAGACACTGATCAAAATTTATCAGGAGATAATCGACTCAGATTTCGAAACTTCATTAAAACATTGGGAAGAAAATGTTGAGAAAAACAACCGCTTTGTAACTGACATTTTTGAGTAAACAGAATGCACAGCCTGAACGATTTATTTCTTTAAAACCTGAGTGCACTGAACTATAAGTTGAGGAGATACTATGAAATATATTACCTTAGCGGAACAGATTATTGCTTCGGTACATTGTGAATATCAACCCTGCAGGATCAGACGCAGGGTTTATATTTTTCAATCACCGTATTTTCATATAGTAAATAAAAAAACAGATGAAACTGATTGACTATCTTAAAAAAAACGTTGGGCTACCCGGCGATCTGATTACCTTACTGGATCATCTTTTCGAAAAAGAGGATTTGCCGAAAGGCCATGAGCTGCTCGTGGAAGGAACTAATTCAAAGAAATTTTTTTTTGTTGAAAATGGTTTGATGCGGTTATATTATCTGAAAGACGGTAAAGATATTACCCATCATTTTCTTCAGGAGTGCTCAATTTATACGCCTATAGAAAATGTTTTTCTAAACCAATATTATCCTTACAACTTGGTACTGCTTGAAAACAGTGTTATTAGGACGGTTGATTATGCGGTGATCGAACAATATGTGGACACAGACCCCCAACTTCAGCGCTTATCACGTTTTCTGGCCGTGTCCGCTATCAAGCAGCTTTCAGATCAGCTCCATTCAATTAAATTTCAAACTGCGCAGGAACGGTATAATATTCTGCTTCAAAACTATCCCGGCATCCTCTTGCGTGTCCCTCTGGGGCATATTGCCTCCTATCTCGGGATTACCCAGCAGACACTTAGTGTCATCAGGGCAGAAAACGGAAAATAGTTTACAACTGCAAAGACCAAAAAATGCTGCAAAATGATATGATAAATCTTTAGATAATGGTCCTAAGACAGCAGCATAGTTTCAGCAAGCCTGCAAAATAAAAGATATAACACGGCCTTGAAATTGTAGCCATTTTCGAAACAGGATTGATATACATACTCCTTATACTACATTTAGATTGATTAGATATTAAATTTTTTCACCCTTTAATTTTCCAGTTTCAGCTCTTTAGTACATTATCGGATTTAATATTTTCCTTTCTTTGTATCAATGATCAAGAATGAGAGAAAAATATATCTATACAGTGCCTTATTGATTACTCTTGTGGTCAATTCAGCAAAACTGATGGCCCTTAATACCGATGGAATCATTGCGCGTTACTGGCAGTTCAATATCTGGGAATATGGTTTTCAGTTTATCTACAATATGATTTTCTGTCTGGTACTGCTGTATGTTAATCTCTCACGAGGTAAGCTTTTTAATGTATTCAGAGAAAACAGACAGTGGTTTAAACTATATGTATTCAACACCTTGATTGTGGTGACAGTCATTATGCTGGGAAGCCTTATCCATTCTTTACTATTTGGAGCCGTCCAACTTCCGGGAAACAGGATAAGAGGATATTTTGCACGCTTTTTACTCAGCAGTATAATGATTGCCGTAGTTATCCGTCTTATTCTTCTGATGCGTGAAAGCAGAAATAAAGACCTGATCAACGAACAGCTGCATACCGCATACCTTCAGGCCCAGCTGCAATTACTTCAGGAACAGTTAAATCCACATTTCCTTTTCAATACGCTGAGTAGCCTTTCTGCAATCGTAAGGGAAGATCCACGTCTTGCGCAAACGTATATTTTGCACCTGTCCAAAGTTTTCAGATATACATTGGTACACTCAGGCAACGAGCTGGTCTCCCTGGAAAAAGAACTTCAGCATCTGGAATCTTATATCCAGTTGGTGAAAATGCGGCTCGAAAATACCTTTCAGATTCAGATTAAAGCCAACGAAAGAATTTTAGGCAAACAGATTCTTCATTTGTCACTGCAACCCTTGGTAGAAAATGCCGTTAAACATAATAGAGCTACAATTTCAGATCCGTTAATGGTAGATATTTATGAAGAAAATGAATGGCTCATTATCCGAAACAATCTTCAGCTTACCATCAGTGAAACAGAAGGAACCGGACTTGGACTCGCCAATCTGAATGAAAGATACAAGTTACAAGCCCATCATGAGATAGAAATACATCAGACCAAAGAATATTTCATGGTAAAACTTCCGTTGTTATGACACAAAATCTACATATCATAATCATTGAGGACGAAGCGGCGACAGCAAGAAATCTGGAATATATCCTGCAAGAAATTAATCCGGATATTAAGATTATTGTAACATTACAAAGTATAACAGAATCAGTACAATGGCTGACGATTAATGGTAATGATTATGATCTGATATTTTCAGATATACGGCTTTCGGATGGATTGTCATTTGAAATATTCAGGCAAATAAACATCAAAAAGCCCGTCATTTTTGTTACGGCATATAATGATTATGCCATTGAAGCCTTTCGGAACAATGGTATTGATTATGTTTTAAAACCTTTTGACAGGGAAGAAATACAGCGGACAATGCTTAAATATAACACCCTTATTGCTGCTGATTTTAAGAGGGAACAAACCAAAACAGCAGCCCTTCTGCAACAGCTCCAGTCTGCAACGAAGCAGTATAAAAAATCATTCCTGATCCATTATTGTGGCAGGCTTATCCCCGTAGAAGCGGCTAAAATCAATTGGTTTTATACCGCTAACGAGATTGTATATTTACATACGGGAGATGGCAGGCAATACGTAACAGAATTTACATTGGAACAACTGGAATATGAACTGGATCCTACCCTGTTTTTCAGGGCTAACCGCCAGTTCATTATCAACAAAAATGCTATAGATACCGTTGAATATTTTTTTAATGGAAGACTGCTTGTCAAAATACATCCATTACCTCAGGAACAAGTGCTTGTCAGTAAAGCAAAAGCAATGCAATTTAGAAAATGGCTTGATCAATAATCATTTCACCCCGGAATTTAGCAGGTTCACCCTTTTTTATCTTAACAGAGGCAATAGGTATTGCTACATTTGTTTCATTAAAAACTAAAATTTTCCAAAATGCTTTTAAAACCAAAAAAACAATTGCTTCTTCTTGTAACAGCTTTTCTATGTATGGCATTTACAAGCTTATCGGCACAGACAAAAAAATTAAAGGATAGCACTCCGGAACAGCGTGCAAAGATGCAGACCGAGTGGATGAAAACTAAGTTAGCCTTAAATACTACGCAAGTCCAGCAGGTCTATACTCTTAACCTTCAATATGCTCAAAAGAATGACCCTGTTATTCAAAGTACTGAAGGCAAACGGGCTAAATTCAAAAAACTTAAAGCTTTACAGACAGAAAAATCTAATGCGCTCAGTCAAATTCTGGACGCAGGACAATATAAAAAATATCAGGAACTTAAAGATCAGATGGTTCAACATTTTAAAGAAAAAAGAAAATGAAAAAATTATTACATCCATGGATAATGATCATATTCATTACCTCTTCAGCATGCTCTCAGAGCAGTAGTAACGATAATGATGAAATGGCTTTACAGGCAATACAACGTAACATTCTTCAGGGACCTATACAAAAACCTACGTCAGGATATGGTGCAGATGGTAATTATGAAGTAGAAGAAGTTACTTTTAATAATCCTCAATATGCAGGAACGCAGGTTTCAATTTTCTATCCGAAAGGGATCACTTCTCCCAAGCCTACTATATTCTTCTCACACCCATTTGGCGGTGAGGATAAAGATTACAATATTGAGCTGTATAATTTTATTGCAAAGAAAGGCTATGCAGTGGTATTTGTACCCTACCGTACGATCGATATCAGTGTTGATCACCGCTACCAAACCTTATGGGAAGGATTCATAAAGGCTGCTGCAGATTATCCCAACATTATTGATACTCAAAAAGTAGGATTTATGGGACATTCTTTTGGCGGTGGAGCAAGCATCGATCTTGCGTACAAGGCATTTACAGAAAAAGGATGGGGACAGAATGGCCGTTTTCTTTTTACTATGGCACCGTGGTATTCTTTTAATTGGAACAGTCCATTAACCACCCAACAGCAATTGCATAGTTTTCCGTCCAATACCAAAATGATAACACAGGTGTATGACGAAGATGATGTAAATGATCATCGGATGGCAATTGATATCTTTAAAAACATCAATATAGCCAACTCTGAAAAAGATTTTATCTATTTTAAATCATCCACCATTAACGGATACAACTATATAACGGATCATGCTATGCCAAGCTCCCGCAGTGCCTTTGATGCATTAGATTATTATGGAGTCTACCGTCTTTTAGATGCTATGATGGATTACAGTTTCAATGGAAATACCAATGCTAAAAATGTAGCTTTAGGTAATGGCTCCACTGCACAAATTACCATGCCTTCTTACAACGGACAATCTATGACTCCACTTGAAGTCACAGACAATCCTACCCCGAAATATCTGCAAGGTAAATATCAGTTTCCATGCGGAAGCAGTACTAATCCAAGAGGAAGCTACTGCAATTAATATATAACAACATCTTACTAATTGACAGCAAAAAGGAATCTAAAAAGGCTTTCACCATAAAAATGGGAGAGCCTTTTTTTAATTCAAAAAATAGGTCTCATTAATTTAAAATATATAGTTGATTATTCAGTTCTAAGAAAAGAAAGGCAACAATATATTTTAATGTACCAATCTAATTATAAAAGACTTTTTGTAGTTGTTTCCTTTGTTAGGACAAAATTCTTATACTCTTTATCTTTAAGAGTATAATCATTTGGAAAACGCATCACAAAGAAGGTGAGCTTACTATGCGAAAACAAATTCCTTCCGATTCTTATAAGAGTTACTATGACTTCGCAAGGAACTTGGGAAACCTACCAAACGAGCAGAAAGAAGAGCTTATTTGATCTTCAGAGATCTTTAGCCATGGTAGATATGCAAGCCTTTGAATAGCCATAGAAACCAAATGAAATGGTTGGGCAGAGCCAATCGGAAACCTCATACAGGGACCTTAAAACAATCGAAGATCCTGATGATATTATCTTTGATTTTAAGGAAGTATTATTATTGACCGTAGCCATATTCGTATAGTGTCAGTATATGTAGGTGACCAGGGCCGAAAAACATCTGACACCTTTAATGAAAGACGTTCTGTTAATATCACCCGGGAATTAGAGAAAAAATATGGACTGCTGCCGACAACAGTAAAGGAGCATCAACAAAATGAAATGATATTCAGGGCTGTAGATTATATCAAAGCTGATGTAAAAAGCCAGATCGCTTCAGTAATACGGCATCTTCCAAACTACTATAAGTTTCAAAGTATAGGCGAATACAATGCCCTGATATCTCTTTTTAATATCACCACCGAAGTGGTAAAAGGCGAGATTGATGGAGTACAAAAACATGGACTGGTTTACTTCGCTTTAAATAAAAAAGGAGATAAAAGCAGTAATCCTTTGAAGGCTTAGCTATTTAGACCTCAAAGAAGACCCTGCAAACGCTATAATTAAAAATGCCATTGAGCTTTCCATCCATACAGCCAAGGACGAAATCATTTTCAGTAAACAATTGCAGAAGCAGGGGATCAGTACCGTTGTTCGTCGTAATGGGACAGGACGTATTTACGGAATCACTTTTATTGATCACAATTCTAAAACAGTTTGGAACGGATCGCGCTTAGGCAAAGAATTTTCGGCTAATGCTTTTAATGACTTGTGGAACCATCAAAAACAAACAAAATATAAAACTAAAAACAACTCGAAAAATATAAAAGCCCACAAAAAATACACCAGAGACACTTCTGAAAAGCTGCATAAGCTGTTGGACTTCCTCAATAAAACAAAAGATTCATATGCCAAAAATGTAATAAATCATCGCTCCTTATCATAATTCCGAGAAAAATTGATGAAATATAATTAGGACGCATACAATGTAATACATAATATTATCGTTAATTTAACTCTAAATTAAACTAATTATTATGCTATATCCTGTTAGAGATAGCCCTGATAGTTTGGTCCAATGCCTATTTAAGGATTTATAAAAATAAATATATACTTAACTAATTATGAAAATAACATTAAAAAATATAGCATCAAACTCCTCAAATCAAATGAAAAATAATGATCAGCTTCATTTTAAAATCTTTTTTAGTATTGGGCTTATCATACTTCTATTCTCTTCTTGTAGTGATGACAAGTCTGATGAAATCCCAGCAGATATAAATACATTAGCATGCAAAAACAGGCCTAACAAGATATCTTTCGGTGATGACACCAGTACAATCATCTATAATATGCAAGACAAGCCAATAGAAATAACGACCAAAGAATATAACCAAGCTGCTCCTACAGAACAGCCCGTAACTACAGTTTTTAAAATAGATTATAATGCGCAGGGAAATGTTAATAAGGTATCAAAATTTGTAGCTAATCACCTGGAATCATCCTACGGATTGGAATATAATTCCGGCGGAAAATTAATAAAACAATCAGAATTCAATGGCCAGGGTGCATTAGTTGCATCAACTACTTCACAGTATGATGGCAATGTATTGATGAGCATAGCTACACATAAAGAAGGTAATTCGGTAGATGTGACAACTATTTATCAATATGCAGATGGTAATCTAATCAAAAAATCAATTCAGAACCTTTATGACCTTGATTCACAAGAGTATTATAATGCAGACTACACCTACACTTATTTCCTGGACAGGGAAAGCAAAATAAAGACTTACTTCGAAGGCCCTTTAGGATTGCTTTTTATATCAAAACTTTCAAATCAGCAATCGTTGCAGTATCTTCCCAACCGTGCTGACTACCAATTGTACTTTGCCAAAGAGACCCCTTCTGAAAAGAAGATGCTGAAGAATATAGAAATTATAGCACATCGTTATACAACACATGATACCACAAACATTAAATATTCGTACGAATATGATAGTGACGGATTTCCAACTGTGCAGAGGGGTACCTATAAGAATATTACCCGACGCTATGTACCAACTCCATTTGGTGGTTCTGTATTTCTCGTTACCCCCCATAATAACACTTATGAAAGGAATACTAACTATTACTGTAACTAATCAAAAAACAATCCTTATTTAAAGCTTTTACGAGCAATAACAAAATCTGCCGGTAATTTTCAACGCCAACGGAAGCCTTTCATTCTATCTAAATGTCATATCGTTTTCATCTTTAAACTGCCCCACTAGATTCACTTTTCTAACATTTATATAATGCAAAGAGAAGACAATTTAAGAGGTCTTGCTAAAATCATAGGATTGATAAGTATAGTAATCATACATCTTTATTGGTATTGGCTAAGCGACCATTTTAAAATAAGTGAAATACGATTGCAAGATGGAAGAGAATATTTCAATCTGACAAAACTTAAAGATGAATTATTGCAAAACCCATTGTGCATTATGAATATAAGGGAAAATGTTATTCATTTGGTTGAAAATCAGTAAATTGTTTTTTTACTACAATATATATTTGAAGACTTTCCCTTTAGGTAAACTTCCCTTGTTTTTTATCTAATATGTTTATGGCAAAAAATATAAATGGGTTGTACTACAATTCAAAATTGGCGACGAACTTGTGGGCATTAAGTTGATCAGATTTTTCTTACCGCCAGGAACCTAATAAATATAACTCTATAAATTAGATAATTAGTATATCATAAAGCACCTACCACAGTAAGTGCTTTACATTAATATTTCATTTGTGTTATTAGACTTTTTTTACCTACAATTTTGAAATGGTAAAGGGGATTTTTTATCTGCTTTTAATTTTTTAAATATCTGATCATTATAAATCTCCAATTCTAAAGACAAGAAGGTGCGTTGACAGTCCTGTCAAGTTCATTCCTGTACCCGAACAGTTACCTGACTGACCTCTTCCTAATTGGATTTGCCAATCTCTTGTTGCTGTTATTTGTGTGGTAAAGGTTATTGATCCTCCATGATTAGAGGTACCTCCTTCCATATGGGATGCTGTGCTATGAATCCTTTGAACTGCACTTGAGCCTGTGGGAAAATCAACTATGTATGAACTAAGGGTACATCCTGTATTATTATGAGTCGCTTCATAAACGAAAACCATTTGGTAATTTCCGGGAGGAATAGTCATTGTACTGGTTGAAGTATTATAACTCAGTCCATCAATTGTATTTTTTACTACACTCATAGGTACAGTTTGTTTATTACCCGCTGCTACTCCGTTTAAAAAATTCGTTAAACCGGTATTTAATCTAAAGATTGCTGGGGTTGGTAGACTCAAAGCACTCAAAGTATTGATAGACTTCAACACTCCATTTCCATCCACAACCATTAGTCGGTCTGTATTTGGGTCACCTGCCTGAATACCTTGTGCACGAATAGGATTTGTAGCATCTATATGAAGTTTATTCGTAGGAAGAGCTACCCCAATACCTACTCTCTGAGAAGCTTGGTCAAGCATCATTGTTGGAGTTGTGCTCTCTACATTAGCTATTAGATTATTAAAATACAAACCTTCTCTCTGAGTACCTCCTGCATTATCAGCACTATGATGACGGATAATGGTACCATAGCCCTGGTTATTTTCTAAGAACTGTAAAGCGCCTCCACCTGCAAAATCATTCAAGTTACTTGTAAGCCTTACAGTAGGTGTTGCACCGGTAGTGCCATCTCCAATATGCAGATCTGCAAGAGGAGCCGTGTTGCCGATTCCCACTCTGTTATTGGCTGCATCTACGGAAAATGTATTTCCGTCAACAGAAAAAGCATTCACGGCAGTTCCGTTGAAAGCTAATGTATTGACTCCCTGAGTTACCACTCTAGGTCCTGTAAGTGAGCCGTCCGCATTATAAATATTTACAGAGTTTCCTGCAACACTTTTCCAAACGGTTCCGTTGAAAAAATGGTATCCGATGTTTGTAATTTCGGCAGTTTGTGCTAAACTCGGAGTAGTACCTGTGGGTGTGGTAGCATCTGAAATATAAACCATTGTGCCCGTTTGTGCAGCAACATAAGTACCTGCAGCTTTGGAAGCCAATTGTTGTCTGGTAAGTCTTGGCAGTGTAACTCCGTCTTTTGTGGTAGTAGATGCCCCGTTACCTACAATGTCTAATGTTGCCTGCGGATTAGGCGTATTGATACCTACCTGAGCGCATAAGCCTAGACTTGTACCTATCAGAATGGCTAGAGAATAAATGTTTTTCATTTTAATATCTTGAGATTTTAGATTTAAACGAATAATTAAAAATTAGATGTAAAAATATGATGTTACGAATATTATCATATTGGTAATACGAATAAAATAGGAGAGAAAATAGTTTTTATAATTAAGTTTTTTTTAAGCTAGTCTTATAACAAATATTTCAACCTCTTCCTATTTTTTTTAAAATCTCCTTCAAATATTTTTGTTCTATCTTTAGATAGTTCTAAATGACTTCCTTTTCCACGGAGTTCATAATGATCATTCGAATACCACATACCGGACGCGACTTTTTGTTACTTCGATTATTATGACTATATCTTTGAAGGCTATTTCCATTATGTTGCCGTACCTATCAATCCCTACTCTTTATTATTGATTTATTATCGTTTACTGTATTTATCGTGTCAGTAATTTCTTGATTGACACCTACTGTTTTAGAAACCTCTTTTGTATTTTTTGTGCACGAAAAATTTGTTAATGCAATAAAAATTAAACTGCTCATAATAAAAAATTGTTTGATCATATGTATTTATTTAAATATTGTTTTAGTTAAGGTTTATGCCAAATTTATATTCTCATACTTTTTAAAATGACACAAATAAAAAACTATCAACAACCTGCTATTATTTACTCAAAAGAAATTTACTGCTAGATTTTTTTTAGGGTACCCTAGTGATAAGATATCTGTGTAAAAAAATTGTCATTTGTGTTTTTGCTTTTTAACAAGCATTGCAAATTTGCATCAATATCAAAAAAACACCAAAAAAACACCTATCACACAGCTATCACATTTTTTTTAAATCTGAATAACAGAATGTTACAAAAATAAATTCTCCTTTTCTTAAAACAGGATCAATAAATAAAATAAGGTAAAGACGAGATTCGGGAAGAAATAAATGAATATATCAATTACAACTTAATTTAAAAGTGAAGAGCCTGGTACATTACTGAAGTCTTTACTATAATAATAGTGCTTAATTTGTCTAAACTTTTGGCTGCAGTTTAATGATCATATTAGTTAAATTTTACAAGTTTTGTATCCATCTTGATAAATCTACATCAGAGTCTATATTGTATTTTTTACGGATTCTGTTTTTGCGTATTTGAACAGCTCGTATTGTAACGTGAGTATATTCTGAAATATCTTTCGTGTTAAAGTTCAGATAAATCATTGCAAAGAATACTAACTCTGAAGTTTTTATAGTGGAATCAATGGTCTGCAGTTTAGAAATAATATCAGGATAAAGTTCTTTGAATAGAATGATAAATTGAGAGTCATTACGTTTACCAAGCTGAATCAGTTCATTGAATTTATTAGTGTTTCTTTTCTGGATTAAATTTTGTACAAGGTTCTCTTTTTCACTCAGCTCATCTTCAATCTGAAGCATTTTTATGCTTTTTTTTCGATTTCTCCAAAATAACAAAAGAATAATACCTGTAATTAGAATTAGAAACAAACCAATGCCTTTCATGTAAATTGCCTTTTCACTTTTTAATTCCGCATCCTTCTTTTTTATAAAGCTATGTACAATAAGTTCCGCTACCCCATCATTTTCCAAGTTTAAGGAATCATTGAGTTTCTGATACCTTTTGAGAAAAAGACTCTCTTCTTTATCATCTAAATTATTTTTGCTAAAATAATCTGCTAATACTTTATTTTCAAATTTTTCAGCATCCTTATCTTGAAGATGTATTGCATTTTGAAGCGCTTTACGGTAATATTCAACTGCCCCTTTTGTATTTCCGGCAGCATCCTCCAAATCTCCATAAGCTTCCAAAGTCTGATAAAGATAAGGACTATGATTTTCCGAAAGTACACTCATGGCACTATCAATATATTTCCGAGCTGTAATACTATTTTTACGCAACAGATATTCATTTCCTATCGATACATAACTGGTAGCTAAATCGTAAAAAACATTGTTTGAATTATTTTGAGGAAAACTTTTCAAAATTTGTTTTTGAATCATAAGATGTTGCCAAGCAGAATCATGTCGATTCATCTGCGAAAAAATTACAGCCATATTTTGATGAGCCCAAGACATAGATCTTTTTTGCTGTAAAGTATCTTTTATCTCATCTGAAAATTTAAGCTGTTTATAAAACTCTCTCAATGCCAAATCATTCATTTGAAGTCTACCATAGATTTGACCCCGCAAGCGATAGGTTTCTACCTGTGCATTTATAGATTCTGAAAAAAAAGGCTCCTTTTCTGCATTTTCAAGATATTCTAATGCATTTTTGGAGATTCCTGTCTCTTGAAGTACTTTGGCAATATATATATTTGCCACCGCAATTCCTCTTGAGTAAGATTTTTTTTTGGATAATTGCAATGCCTGATCAGCTGTATTTAATGAAGCTACATATTTAAGCTCAGCAAACTGCCTGGCAGATAATTTAAGCCTATTTTCAATATGATTATCTATTTGTGCATAAGTGAAAAAAAAGGAGAAAAGGAAAAATATACCTAATATTTTTATTGTGCATTTTTCATTTAAATCAAATATTCTTAGTATTTTCATATATATTGAAAAATAAATTTTGGATATTGGATATACTAATTTAGCGTCCAGCCAAAGTTAAACCTTAATTTTAAGATGTGAAACGAGAGCGAAAAATTTATAATCCCGCTTTTAAGACAAAAGCCGTTCAATTAAGCCACGAGAAGACTAATGTTTCAGAATTAGCCCGAGAACCAGGTATAAAACTCACATTGCTTTATAAATAGCGCAAAGAGTACGAAGAATTTGGGGAAGGAAGCTTTCCCGGAAATGGAAATCTTAAACTAACTCCGGAGCAGGAAAAAATCCACGAATTGAAGAATAAACTAAAGGATGTAGAGCTGGAGCACGATATATTAAAAAAACCAATCGGCATTTTTTCCAAGAACGACCGATGAAATATGTTTCCATTAAAAATCATGAATACCTCTTTCCGATTGAAAAATGTGCCTTAGTTTAGAAGTTGATTCCAGTGGTTATTACAAATGGAAAAGATGCCTTTTATCCCGGATCCAGGATATTCAATGGACAAAGAAAAATTATTGAAAAAGGTTAGAACCCCGCAGGAAGACATCTGCATGACACAAATAAAGCCCTACCCGCAGGAACATGAAATTGGTCTGCCTAAAAATAAGTTTCTGTATAAAGTTAATAAATGACTCTTTTCCACCTACGCCCTCTGCCGTCTGAAATATGCTAAAATTAAATATTGCTAAAAAATCAGGCACACCATATCAACAATTATTTAACTTTAACAGATCAAAGTTTAATTTAAATAATATCCAATAATAAAAGATTATTATAATTTTTAATTTAAACAACATTATTAACAATATATACAAATAAAATGTAATTTTTTCTCATATTTACGATTATTTAATATATTTTTGTATATTCACTTAATAAATACAAATATCTCCTCAATTATATATAATTCATTTTATTAAGCGATTTAATAGTAATATTATTATTTTTATTAATATATTCAAGGTAAAATATTAACCAAAGAAAGCATATCACTATCAAGTGATACTGGTCGGAAAGCCTGCTCCAAAATAATCGTAAGAATTTCATCTACACAAATTACTAAATTATATAAAAACTGGCAGACCAAAACCAAGTCATTAAAATAGCTTTTTGTTTTCACGTTTTTTATTCTGCTAATTTATATGTGTTGCACATTTAAATTGGTGGTAAGTCACTTGAAAAGTATAGATACAAAAGATCAACAGTTATCATCTTCAAAACTTTACAAAGCTTTACTATTTTCTTACGGAGAAATTTTAATAGTTTTTATATTCTTACTATCTACCATATGTTCAAACTAAAACTTTTTATTTTATTGATATTTATATTCTCAACTTCGTTTGTAGAAAATAAGTATTCTAGGAATCAGATCGACAACCTGATAGCCTCTACCGATGAACAGTTACATTCAAATAAAATAAATGATGTCTTAAAAAATTCGGATATAATTTTAAAATCTTCTGAATCAATAGGTTATGATAGAGGAATTTTGTATGGAAACCTTTATTTAGGAATGGCGGCTTATATGAATGACAACAAACCAAAGTTGATTGAATATGGTTTCCTTACAGAGAGTCTGGCAAGACAAGAAAATGACAGCTATGCACTTGCTTACTCCTTGTTGATTAAATCTAAAATATACAAATCAGCTGAGCTATATGATGAAGCCTTAAAATATGTAAATCTTGCGTTAGAAGCCTGTGATGATATCAAAATAAAAGACAGACAGCATTTTGTCCGAGGAAAGTGTATGGTATATAAGACTATCTGCTTATATTACTTTGGAGCTACGAACAAGAAATTATTAGAATTGAATCTTCAAGCAATGAAAGAACTTGAAAAGGCTGGAAAACCTTTTAATTATGATTACAACTATGTGAATATTGCCACCACGTATGAAAATCTAAATAAACCGGATTCGGCAGAATATTACTACCATAAATCTCTAGCATGCAGTGTCGGTCCTGCTGCGAAAGGTTTAATTTATTTAAATCTTGCAGCTTTAGCATATGACAGTGGTAAATTAGATGATGCCCTAAATTATAATAACAAATCTCTAAATATTTTACTTGACTCTAATGTCAACGGTTTTTACCTTATCAGTGGTAACTATGAGCTCTTTATGAATATTTACAAAAAGTTAGGAATTCCAGAAAAGGTCAAGGAAAATGAAAAATTGTTTATTTATCATCAAAAAAAGGATGCCGATAAAGACAGTTTTTTCAAGAAGAAACTTCTCATAAAATTAATTGATAAAGCGGAAAAAGAACAAAATGAGTTTGAAAAAAAAGCAAGAAAAAAAACAACAGGCTATATTTCAATTATTATAATTTTTGTTGTGGTTTTGACAGGTCTAATTTTTATATACATAAAAGAAAGTAAAAAGAATAAGCATAATCAGGAAATTATTAAAAACAAAAGACAAAAACTTTTGGAGCTGAACAACAAAGTAAATGATGCTTTTGCTGAGGTCTTAGAACTTGCGAAAAAAGACGACCCAGCTTTTATTACCAGATTCAAAGAAGTATATCTTCCCTTTTACACTCAGCTCACCTCTCAATATCCAACCCTCAATATCGGTCAGATCCGCTTCTGCTGTCTACTATACCTAAATTTCTCCACAAAAGAGATTGCACATTATCATCATATGACTATTAAAGGTGTGCAAACAAAAAAAACCAGACTTCGAAAGCAATTAAATATTGCCTCTGATGTAGATCTTAATAAATGGATGATGGAATTATTATAAAAATATAAAAGAAAATTACAAAACTAGATCATTATAAGTAATTATAACTTTGTAAACTATTTTATCAATCCTAATTGCCTTTTAGCTTTAAGTGAACCAATTAGGCATTGAAAAATTGAATTTTTATTATTTCTGTGTGAATGATTATCTGCAATGAACTACGGTACATTCATGTGTTCAGTCTTTCGGAACACTTTATTAAATTTCTAATATTTGCAGGTTATATTACAGGTATTCAATTTACATTCTGCTTATAATTTATATAGAAAGCACTGAACGACCACTAAAGTAGTAGATTTCATTCATTCTGCTCACGATTTACTTAATCTGCAATCAATTTAAAAAATTTTTTTTTATTCTTTCTATTGCTGAAGTTACAGTTTCATACTTAATTTCAATATTCTTTACAAACTCAAATACATAGAGTTCAAATATTTATAACTGATCTGCAGGGACAATAATTTTCAAACCAGCAAAACGCCAATATTTTTGTTTTAATATCTGTTTTATAAAAGAAAATGAAGAATGATGAAACAAAATGATTTTTATTATAAACTCACATATCATTAATATTAAACATTTTTCATGAAATTATCATTCAGATTTTAATGTTTTCTACTATATGCAAATTACAAAATAATTTTACCTTACAATACACAATGACGCATAAATAACTGATTTACATAAACATACACCCCCACTCCTTGCAATGAAGTACTAATGGGGTACACTAATTATATTGAAAATGTGTATTGAAGTACCATTGTCGTACTGTGTTTTTCTTTATTGCAAATGAAATGTATTTGCTTTGTCCCTAATATTTAAAAGAGTTTGTATCGACTTGTTAGCATTCTAACGAATAAAGATAGTAAAGGTCCTGACGGATTTTAAGAATTTAAATTGCTTACTGATAAAACTTTAACATATTAACTAAATAATGAAAAAACACATTTACTTGCTCTTAACAGTATTTTTAAATGGAATTATGTATTCACAAGTGGGGATAAATAATTCCGATCCAAAGGCAACTATGGATATTACTGCAAATGCTGGTTCAAACAGAGCACAAGGACTTATCTTACCAAGACTTACAGGAGATCAGATAAAACTAAAAAACGGTCAGTACGGTACAGACCAGAATGGAACTCTTATTTATGCTACATCTGGAATTTCCTCTCCTGACAGTACAGGAAAGACCTCCAATATAACTTCGGCAGGTTATTATTATTTTAATAGCGTAGTTTGGGAAAAGGTAATTTCAGGCAAGGGAGTTTATGACTCTTCAGATGATGCATGGATAAATGACCCTTCAAATTCAATGGTCAAATTAGGATCTCAATCTGATGGTGTGACCTCAAGGGCAGCAGAGACTAATTTTGTTGCTTTGGATAATGGAAATATAGGCATAGGCACCACTTCTCCATCAGCAAAATTACAAATTAACAATACCAGTACCAATATTTCCTCTATCAAGGTAAATGGTATAAGTAATCAGCCATCATCATCTAATTCAGCTTATCTTACGGTTGATAATGTTACGGGAGAATTCTATAAAGGGTTGCAATCTGAGAAAGCTTTTTATTATCAAAAGTACAATTTAAACAATGTATCCGGTGACTGGGTCAATAATTTTGATACCAAGATAAACGCAGCAAATTATACCTTGATTATCGTTGGTTCCTATTTTAGCAAATTGCTGGGGGTTAATAATACCAATACCTCAACAAGCAGGTTTACACCCCAAAATGTTTTTGCGTTCAAGGAAAACGGAACCTGGAGAATTAGTGCAGATTTTCCAACTACCAGTTCCGTAGGAGATTCTGGAGGAGCGTTAGTTAATGGCGATTGGACCATTTATACAATGGTGATAAGAAATAACCAAGTAGTTAATAATGCTGATGTCACGATAAATATGCAAAGCTCCTCAAATGGATCTGCCTCTGTTACTCCCGTTCCTTAATGGAATTATTTACACTCATCGAATACACCATCAACTCTCAATTTAAAATCACTATCTTTTTTTGCAAACTCTTGATTTTAGCTTTAAGAATTTGATGAGAAATATATTTTGCTAGTTTCATCTGTTCCCAACAGAGTTGCATAAATTGATTTTTTTATAACTACTTGGCATTAACCGATTATATTCTAAAAACAAAAAAACAAATGATGAACCATTTAGGGGAGGTTTTCATCCCTTATTTTCTAACCTAAAAATTAAAATTGCTATAAAAAACAGTATTAACTAAAAAAGTAAGGATGATTCTTCTTAGTTAATCGCATAAATATTTGCACAGATCATATCCATAACGACAGTCAAAAAATAGGATATCAAAACAGGGAGCAATTCTTAGTTTTATATTTGTAACTGCAAGAATCTGAAATTATAACATCTTGACCTGGCAAAAAATAAATTAAAACATAAATTAAAATAAATAAATTATGATTAAAAAGATAATTATTATTACGAGTTTGAGTATTATTACAATAACAACTTTCTCATGCACTAAAGAGGTTTCGAATAAATCAGAGCCTGATCAAAAAGTTACTGATACTGTAGATGCATTGAAGAATAATGAAATTACTACTGATGAAATTGTAAAAAGTAAAGCTAAAGATAAGCAGGGAAAAGTAATTGACATGACTTTTAATAATTCAAAAGATATCGTAACGGTGATGTATGAAGGTAATAAAATTGAAATGAAATCACAAAAAACCGGATCTGGCATCTGGTACTCAAATGAGCTTTATGAACTGCGTGGAGAAGGAAGCCATGTTGAACTATATAAAAACGGAAAAAAGATTTTTGACGGAAACTAATAGACTACGCTAACTTACTATTTTAATAATTAGTTTATATAAAGTGTTTAAAATGGTACAGCAATCAAAAAATAACGTTAATGAAATAGGGTTAGGATTTATGATTGATCAATATTAAAAATGGTATTTTGATAATCAAATAATATGGAAAACGTATATTTGATCGATGATAAATAGTATTAAATTCTAAAATCCAATTTAAAATAAAGGCATCAAATTTTTGATGCTTTTTTTTTAACGCTTTAAAGCCAATTAATAAACTTAAAAATTGTATCATCATTGATAAGAAAAAGATTTAAAATGAAAAATTTAAAAAATATTTTTATACTCACGTTAATTTTTACTATCACTTCATTTTCATTTGGCCAATCAAAAGATGATTTGGAAATTAGAAGATTAGAAAAACTGTGGACTGCATACCTGGATAAGGGAGACACCCAATCTCTTTTATCGATCTGGTCAAAAAAATATGTTGTAAATAATCCAAATGGTAAAATTGTTACACCTGATGATATTATCAGTTTAATGAAATCAGGTCACAAGTTTCCTAAAGTGGAAAGGATGATTGAAAAAATTACAATCGATGGCAACGTTGCCATTGTGATGGGTAAAGAGTTGCAACAACCGTCTCCAAACGTTACGAATCTCAATGATTGGTTACCTCGAAGATTTACGAATATATGGATCAAAAAAGGAAAAAGATGGCAGCTTGCAGGAAGGCAGTCAACTGAAATAAATGAGAAATAATCTGTACTTTTTGAATAATAATGATACAATAACCAATTTATAAAATTGGTCATAAAGTCTTTTTAGACAATATACCCTACTTTTGATATCTGTAATTTGGTAACGAATAAGTTATCAAATGATTTATTTAACGCAGACAGATTTAAAAGTTATTGTATTGAACCTGGTTGTATTTATTTTATGAGTCCCGGACAGGTTCATAAATGGGAATTTGATGGTGATGTTGATGTCATTAACTTATCCGCTACCTTTTTAGACCAGATCTTTATAAATTCATCGATAGTCGACGAGTTTCCATTCTTTACTATTTTCTCAAGTGACCAATGCTAAAATTCCCTGAAAATACTCACTCTAAAGCCGTTGCTATGTTCGAAGAAATTTTAAAAGAGTTTGTATGAGGATCGGGATTTTACCTCAACAGTTATTGCGCAACGGAGTGTTGCTCGATGCAAAAAGAATGTTAGTCAATTTTGAACTTGCAATGATTATAATTTAAAATAATTTAGATAAGCTTCTAATGCATTAATTTTTAAATCATTTCTCTAAATTCATATCTCTCCCCTACTATTACTGTGACCTTTCCCGTTCATTTCTCAGAATAATGCTTTAATCTGAGAAACTTTAATGCATTATGATCTTTCAGTCCCAATATAATAAAAAGAAGTACTCTACTCATCGGCACAAATCAAATAATAGTTATCTGATCCAGGATGTTCTTGCGGATAATCAGGAAATAATGAAGTGAAATAAAATCAAAAGTCTGCTATTATAACAAACTGTTTACCAATTAAATACAATGTTACATTTATTATGAAGAATATTTGAAGTATCCTTTTATTCTTATTTGTGTATTAAAATTTAAAGTGCAGTACCATTGCAGTAGCAATTAATTATTTATTCCACTTAAAAGCTATTTTCTTTGCAGAATATTTAAAGAATAGCATAAAATATCCGGCAGCGACTAAGCAGGATAGAACATAAAAATATTCGCTCAATTATCAGGAAACACAAATCTATTTATATAACCCAGTTTTAAAGCTTGTTTTTTTTAATGATGCGTATACTTAATTAGATTAGACCATTTCCATATAAACAGACTAAAGTTCATTTTTTATTAAAATTAGACAAGCTTTTAAAACTAACATTGTAAAAATTAAATAATATAGTTCATAGTATAAAATCACGACCCAGACTATAGTCAGCTTTTTATAAAAATTTTAAGCATATGAAAACACACTTTGATTTAAAAAAAATATTAATACTCTCGGCCTCTACATTGGCGGGAATAACTTATGGACAGGTGGGAATCAACACACCAACCCCTAATACAATTTTCGACATTAACGCCAAGAGAAATCCATCAGGAGAGCTAACAAGCAACGACCAGACATTTGGTCTTCAGGCTCCCCGTATAAGCAGGGAAGAACTCACTAACAATACGGCAAATTATGGCAGCAATCAAAATGGCGCCCTTATCTATGTCACCAATATTTCCGGAGGAACAAACACTGGACAGAGAGAGTATATGACAAGTATCGGCTATTATTATTTTGATGCCGCAGCGAACAGGTGGCAAAAAGTAATGAATGGTACAGGTGGGACAGTTTACACGGCCGCCAATGGAATTACTATGTATGGAAACCAGATCAGGTTAGGAGGTGCACTCACAGAAGCTACAACAATTTCCAATGTTTCGGCAACAAATAAACTGGCAATTACAGGGACTGGAACCGATGCTATCAATTTTGACAGCAATACTTTGAGTATCGATGCATCCAATAACAGGATAGGTATTGGTAACACAAATCCATCAGAGAAACTGGATGTTACCGGAAATGGTAAATTCTCACAAAAAGTAACAATAGGATCCAATTGGACAGGTACTGCGCTTGCAGTTGAGAACAACGTGGCGTCCGAACCGATAATGGCCCTTTCCGGCACTGGATCTAGCAGGCGGGTCACAGTACTTGACAACGGTAATATGGGAATTGGCACGCAGACACCATCCGAAAAATTAGATGTAGATGGTAATGCCAGATTTAGAAATGTGCCTTCAGGTAATCTGAGTTCTACTGACGATTATCTGGCCATATCAAGTAACGGGACACTAAAGAAGGTGGATGTGAATTTGCCGGCTCTGGGTTTGTATGCTGTGACTACCGGAACATCCGGCCATCCTTCAAACGGGAGCACTTATGATCTGAATTTTGAAAACACAATTAAAAGGGATGGTAATTTCATAGCCACATCAACGAATAAAAATACATTTATAGCAGTAAAAGATGGACTTTACACAGTAGAAGTTTGGGCCCAATTCAGCTTAGTACCCCAAATTACGAATGAAGGAGCCCGAGGATGCTCCGTACTTGTTACATCAAGCGCAGGTAATAATGTGCAGAGAATTGGAGACCGGTGGATTGAGGGTGGAGGAACTACCGGACTGAGTAAGACCTTTATTCTCAATGCCAATCAAAATATATCAATATATACGCGTTGCAAAAGAACAAACAGTCCAACCTATGAGACAGGTTCCAATTCAACCATCTTAATTACTTACACACCTCTTCAATAATAGCTTCAAAATTTAATCTTAGCATTTGATGGGCATAGAAGATCACATTCCTTCCATTTCCTTAACTGTAACATTATTACTTTCAAGAATATACTTCGATATGATCATTTTGAAAGTCTACTCAAATTAATGACGAAATTCTATGCTTTTCACAAATAAAATTATAACAAAAATACAATTGACTTCATATGAGAAAGGATCATCTCAAGGACTTCCTTGATTCCCGGGTCATCTTCAACTAAAAAATCTTTCTCATATATCTATAAGTATAATTATAAAACCAAAAGTATCTGTTACTTATAATACAGAGAAAATTTTGAAAAGTTATGAATGACTTAATAAAATAAATGGAATCACGTATTAACCAATCAATTTGTATAAACTTTTATATTGATGAATTTTAAAAAAATTGAAATAGGTAAACTCATAAAGATTAAAGTTTCAGAGCTCGGGATAGACATGTCCCGCATATGCAATTTTTTAAAGGTGTCCGAGAAAAATGTTGAAGACATGTACTCTTCTGAAAGTCTTGATTCAATGATATTATTGAAATGGAGCAAGCTACTAGAGTACGATCTTTTCAGATTATATTCTCAGCACCTTATATTGTATGCTCCTCCCTGTAAGATGGGTTCCGGTTCTTCAGATGTTACATCAGTATTGCCTAAATTCAGGAAAAACATTTATACTGTCGAAATAATAGATTTTATCCTGAGTCAGATAAAATCGCATGAAATGACGAAGAGTCAGGTTATGGATAGATACAGAATTCCAAAGACGACACTCTATAAATGGTTAGCAAAAAACGAACAGGATAAATCATTAAATTATGGAAATGAGTAAAGAACCTCTAAAAGATTTCTTATCAAAGGTGGAGGAAACGGTGAATAAGATTTCTACAAATGACAGAACTGAAGAGGATGTAATAATGTACTACCAGATCCTGAAGAAAGGAAATTCACTCGATCAGCAAATGATGCAAAAGTTGGTGAGTTGGCCGTATACAGGATCTTTAAAATATCATTTTTTTACTATTGATTTGAAGATTATTGGTATTAAGAATCTTTAATATCGAGATCAAGGATTGTATATTGCTCAAAAAACACTATCATCCAATCTTGGAAATTTATGACTTCAATGTAGATCCAAGACTTTCTGCTACTATATTGACGGCATCAGTAAGGATCAGCTTATTTTATTACGAAAGATCATCATTTCGCTTTTAGATACTAACAAAAATAGTAAATTTCTTAATTATGACTCCTGACTATCATAACATATTTAAGGATATGATTAACAAAAAGTATCCTAATTTAAAAAATGAGTGTGAAATAATATTGAGAAAGAATAGATTATCGGCCTTGGACGTTATAGCATTAAATAAAATAATATCTGGAAAAGTTAATAATAAATCCTGTATCGAAAATCAAAAATATCGGGCATATGATGAAAATTCGATCATAAAAATATTGCAGTATGGGCAAAAATACAAATTAAACAATGTACATCTGTCCAGACATTTCAATATAAGCCGTAACACAGTTACGAAATGGAAAAGAAATTTCTTAGGTAATCAATTATTTTAAATTCTATCGATTTTGATTAACAGTAAATCGTGAAAGCACTCATTTTTTACAATCAAAATCCTGCCTTAATAGCAGAGTTTTGTTTTTTTTGGATCTCTTTATTTGATTCTTCAACTGAAATTTTTCTCAAGTCCTTAAAAAGTTTGCTTAATTCCAAAGCTGATTTTCTGACCTTGACTTCCACAACTTTGTTTCCTTTTTTTTGTATAATGAATCAAACCCAGCATTGACATCATATTTCTTATCTTAAATATACTATGCTGCTATATTAAATATCAATGCCAATCAACATATAACAAAACTGAAATTGGTCAAGATTCAATCGAAATATTTTTGTGTTTAATCTTAACAGTTTCAACTTAAATGTTTCTCTTATGGCCAATAAAGTAAATCGCCACACATCCAACTAAATACATTTTAGAATATCGGTAGCCGCAATGCTGGTTTTCTATATTTTGTTGTATAAATTAATTGATTTAATAATTAATAAATTATTATTCTGCTTTTCATATGTTTGCATATTGATATTTTATCTTATGTTATCGGAATTACTTTTTACACAATACACGTTGGTTCAACAGTCAAGGCATGCCGTTTTTAAATTCCTAGAAGAGAACGTCATGGATGATCTAGCTAAACCACTTCCTGTCTTTAATGAGAAGACCATATCATATATGTATGTGCATATTGCAAATTGTTATATCGCCTGGGCAGGCAATTTTGCATTGAAAGACTCAATCACTTATTACAATCCGGATGAGCCTTTGAATATATCCCAAATCAAAAAAGTGTTTGAGCAGGTTGATGAAATCATAGACCATTTTATCACACATTTCTCAACAGATCCAATTCAGGCGGTTAAAGGCTATAAATGGCCGGAAAAATATATTGAAACTGATTCTTACAGCATTTTTACCCATGTCATTACCCATGAGTTTCATCATAAAGGCCAAGCGATGACTATGGCCCGGATTCTCGGTCACATACCCGTGGACACGGATGTAATGCGCTTTTAAGAAGCTCTAAAATTCAGATCAATACCTTTTCCAAATACGTGTTTAAATATATTACCCAAACTTGTATCCTTTCGATAGCATTTCTAATGGTAAAGGCTGACATTTTTAATCCGTTCTTCGCTTCATCTTATTGGAAGAGCATCGACAATGTGGCACGTACTAGAAGATCTTAATAAAGAAAATCTTAGCACACAGAAATTTATCAAAAGCTTTTGATAAAGTCAGCGATCAGTCATTTTTTGGAAAGTTTTTCAAAAAGAAAATAAAGATGTCCCCTAAAGCTTTCAGAATGAAGAACCAGTAATTGATTTCTGCTGAACTTACAAATGTTATTTCGAAAATTATTCAATTAACAGGTCTAAATATTGCTATTTTACTACTTTAAACTATTGTTCATTTCGGTTAGGACACCATTCTTATACTCTTTAACTTTAAGAGTATGAAAAAGATTAGAAAAAATTACAGTTTAGAAATCGAGGATTCGTCGAAGTCAATTTAAGATCCAAGCAGTATATTTAAGTGAACAGCGAGGCAATGTATCCTTAGTAGCTCAAGAATTGGGCATTTGCAAAGAAAGTTTAGTCAATTGGAGAAAGCTTCACAAAGAAGGTAAGCTTACAATTTCCTCCGATACTATAAACAACCTATTATTACAATGCAGTTTACTGGATAAGCAGCATTTTAGAATTGCTGACGTTTTAGCAACTTAATTAATTGTATACCTTTGCTTTCTGTTAAATACTTTAGATTAGTTTATCTCTCAACAATGGAAATAAGTTTAACCATCATCTCAATTACTCCTTCCTTGGTGAGAGGAATAACATTACTTACAATAGTATAACCTTCTACAAATGGAATAAGAAAACTTACAATTTCATCAGGCTTTTTACAGAACGTTGAGACTAGATCTATCATCCATAGACAGTAGGTTTTGTAATAAGTTTCTACAGCATCCTGCAGTTCTTTATTTCTCGCTGCCAAAGTCCATATTTCCTGAAACATTAAAGTTTGATGGCTGGATCTTCCATCTATCAACAACATATTCAGTATTTTTTCCAGAAAAACATCTTTATCCGGTGTGCTGTCAACAGTTAAAAGTTTAATAGTATGGGAAAGTTCTTTCTTGCAACTTTCAAAGTAAAATTCCACAGTGGATATCAAAAGTACGTTTTTATCCTTATAATAATACTGAAGATTGCTTAAAGACAAACCGGCATTTTTTGCTACTTTTCTCATCGAAAGATTTTCTGCTCCTTCTTTGATAAGTAAATCTATCGTTGTTGCTAAAATCTTGTTTAAACGCTCTTCCTTTTTGTCCATCTGGTAAATTTAAAAATAAAATATTAAAGCAGTGTTGTTTTAGGTCAAATGACCTATATTTGCAGTAGGTCAAATGACCTAATCCAATATTTGAAATATTTTTTATGGAATCACAGGGAAAACGAATCTTAATTATTGGCGGTTATGGCCAGGTGGGAAGCCACATAGCAAGGCTTATCAGAAAAGCTGACCGTACTATTGAAATCATTCTTGCAGGCAGAAACCCTCAGAATGGCGAACTGCTTGCAAAGGAATTAACTAATGCTGAAACCGCCTATATCAATCTGGAGGAAGGTTTTGATTTAAATAAATTTAGAAAAATTGACCTTATCATATCCGCATTGGGTGACCACAGCAATATCTTAAGGGAAACTGCTATTTTAAACGGAATTGCCTGTATTACGGTAAGCGAACTGGCTGATCAGATTTCTCCTACGGCGTTTTTAGGCCTACACAAAACAATAGCGGCTCCGATTGTTTTTGCCGGACATTGGCAGGCAGGACTGTTGACCCTTGTGGTTAAGCAGCTGGCAGCAAAATTTAGTCATATTACCACTGTAGAAACAGCCGGATTATATGATGAGAAAGATCCCGTGGGACCATTGGTTACAGACGAAGTAACAGATTTTGTAGGTCGGGCACTGATACGCCAGAATGGAAACTGGCTGCTTGTAGAATCAAAGGCGAATACAAGATTGATTAATCTATACGATGGCAAGTCGGCTATAGGTCATCCAATGGGCACTCTGGATGTTCCCAGTATCGCTGCATTTACGGATGCCGCAAATATCAGATTCGATTTCATTGTCGGAGATTCGATAGGCAGTGGTAAAGGCTTGGAAGCTTCGCATGATCTGTATATTGAAATTGAAGGTGTCTTGTTATCCGGCGAAAAGAAGAAGCTTCGCACCATAGTTTCCGGATCAAGAGGAAACTCTCATCTCACGGCTGTCGGCGTATATCTGATTACAGAAAGTATATTAGGTCTTAATGGACACTCCGAGCAGAAAACAGGAGGCCTGTATCTTCCTGAAACTATTGTTTCAGAGGACAATATCATCAAACGTTTATCTGAATTCGGAATTAATACCATTGAAGATATCTCATCTAATCTAAGATTTAATTAATTCAGCTTTTAATATGAAAAAATCATTAATCATTATCTCCCTTTTGCTTTTAGCATTCAACGTTGATGCACAGGCAAATAAAAATTATAACAATCTAAAACAACAGAAAAATATGAACAATACAACAATCCTACACACAGCCAATGCATATGTATCAAAAGGCGATTACGAAAGTTTTTTAGCGTATTGCACCTCAGATACGAAATGGGTATTTGTCGGCGAGCGAATCCTTAATGGAAAAGAAGAGGTTCGGGCCTACATGAAAGAATTTTATATTGAACCACCGGTATTTGATGTCGAACTTGCTATAGAAGATGGAGATTTTGTCACGGTAACGGGTAACATCAGATTAAAAAATAAGACTGGAAAATATGAACACTTTAATTATTGTGATATTTGGCGTTTCGAAAATGGGAAAATTGCGGAGCTGAAAGCATTTGTGATAGAGAAGAAGCCTTAAGAGGTCAATTAGGACAATGGATTTATAAGCGACCAACTCTTCACCTTCAATCTTTAACCTCATCATTAATGTTAGCAAATAAGGTTCCCGAGACTGAACATTATAGCAGAAGTAACCCAATTTGCCAATTCTACGAAAAGATTTATTGAGGCGAGGCGCCAGCGGATTATAAAAAGATGGAGCTAAAAATTACAAGCTCTCTTTGTATAATTTTGTCAGTTGAGTTTCCCAGCAAACTGACCACTCTAGTAGAGCCATGAGAGGATTTGCTGTGCTTTTACCAAATTCAGTCAGTTCGTATTCTACTCTTGGTGGCACCTCAGGAAATGCTTTTCGTGTTACCATCCCATAGCCAATTAAAGTTTTAAGAGTTTGGGTCAGCATTTTGGGTGATACTCCGTTGATTTGTTTTTACATTAAAACTAAGTATCGTCACCTACGATTAAGCACAATTACGTTCTTTCTTACACAATACGAAAAAGAAAAAACGAAAACCTAGGCGCGAAACTTAATATAGAATTGACGTTGCGCATACAACTATTCTTTTTGGATAAAGTACGAATATAATAATCGACTTATGATTAGAAGCAAAGATTTTATTTAATACAACCTTTTTAATTACTTTGAAAAATACTCAAAAAATCCCGCTCTCGGCAGGATTTTTTGAATTATACTTTAATTATGGAAGTTCTCTCAAAAACTTAATAATATTATATTTTGTTGTTATCTTAATTCGATTTAAGCTTTAAGTTAATCTTTTCTACAGTTTTTTTATTATCCGTAAAGTATCAAAAATCCTAAGCAAGCCAAGATCAAGACTTATCTTTTAACAATCTGAATAATTTAGAATAGCTTTACAATGGAAAGACGTGTTGTTCCATTTATCGAAGTAGAAGCCGTTAAGCCACTATTCTGGTTTGAACCCACTATAGAAATGGTGTCATTAACCGATAATGAAATTACCGTAGTAGTTGCAATCCCCGCCCCTTTAGAAGCTGCAGGATAATTTCCGCTTGATAAACCTACTCCATACGCAATAACATTGGATCCTAATCGTATTCCAGGACGAATTGCAACAGGATTACCAGAACTGTTATTAAGACTCACGATATTGGTGGTTATCAAATATGTACCTGCAGATGCCACTGTAAATGTAGTACCGTCAAAAGTTCCTACACCACTAGAAACTGTGTAGCTACTAAATGTAATTGGTGTTTCGATGGGCGCAGTACTGGATCCCAAAGGAAGAACTTGTTCCACAGTATTAGTTGCCATCACACCTATAGCTCCAGTAGCAGTTCCTCCGGAAGAAGAAGGTGTTGCCCACTGACCGTCTCCTCTTAAGTAGGTAGTAGCACTTGCAGTTCCGGTTGCTGAAATTTTGGCCGTAGTTACAGATCCATCGGCTAATT
>NZ_JPRO01000011.1 GCF_000737785.1 Chryseobacterium luteum
ACAGGAAATGGCAGCGGGGACATTAAAGGCAACTATTGCAAGGGCAACTGATTTTTATGGACCGAGGGTAATAGAAAAAAGCTTTGCGGGCCTGATGGTATTTGACAGGATGAAGAAAGGAAGCAGTGCGCAATGGTTCATTAATGCCGACGTGCCACGGTCTTTTAACTATACGCCGGATGCTGCTGAAGCACTATATATCCTGGCTACCAGCGAGCAATCATTCGGGCAGGTCTGGCACCTCCCGTCTGCAGCCCCGCTGACGGCAAGGCAATTCATTAAACTGTCAGCACAGTATATGCAAAGTTCAGATAAGGTTACTGTGCTGCCTAAGATGCTATTGAAAATATTCGGTTATTTCAACCCCTTCATGAAGGAGGCTTATGAGATGAATTACCAAAATGAATTTCCACTTCATTTCAGTTCGGCTAAGTTCGAAAAAGCATTCAATTTTAAACCGACATCTTATATCGATGGCATAAGAGAGACGGCAGCATGGCATTTAGGAAGAGAATAGAAAGGCCTGCTATCAGCCGAATTCAAAATGGATTATGCCAGATGCAGCATAATTAACCATAATAGGTAGGATTAAATACTTCGCATAATCAATATCCTTATTCGTAATTAAGTGTCGTTACCTTATAAAATGAGACCAAATACAGGTTTAAATCATCGAACTATTTGAGAAAGATCTAAAAAGTTAATCTACCAGAATCTTCTAACTGTCTATCTCATCAAACAATGAAGAAGCAACCGAACTGATTGCAAATCAATCATCGGATTCTGATAATTCAGATACAATAGTTCGGACCAAGGGTATTCATTTGCCGAGGGGCACATTGTGAAGATTATTATCATTTTGAATACATGATGTCCACTGTATACTTATTTCCCACTCATAATCTTTTTTTTATCCATTATAAAGTTGGAAAATTGCGGAGATTTTATCTTATCTAGCCTGTCTTCATGGGAATATTATGTATTTTAGCTAAATACTAATCTTAGAAAAATGAAAAATATATTGTTAGTCTTTTTGTTATTATCGCAAATAGTTTTTGCACAAAAGAAAAAGAAAGTGGCGGAAGAACCTCCTTTATACAAACAAATCGCAGAATATAAAGTTCCTGAAGATCAGTTGTTGAATGGGACTTTAAAAGGTTCAAAATGGTATTTCGACCTAAAAAATTTAGAAGCAGAACCTTTTTTATTGGATAAAGACAAAACTAAACCTGATGTTTTATACTTAGTTGATGCTAAGAACTTTCAGATTAACATCAATCAAAAGAATTGTAAAAGTTTGATAAAAGGCACCTATCAGATCATGAAGATGAATGATGGAAGTACAACTGTATACCAGGGGCATCAATCTTTTAAAATTACTTCACCTAATCAAAAATGTACTGCAAAATTAGCCTCATTTTTATCAGGAGCGCTTGATATCTCTTTTAATGAATCTGGAGAAGTCATGGAGATAAAAGGTCAATCTTTACGCACCGTATCTGTTCCTGGGTCCTAATATTTCCTGCATCAATCATTTTAGTCGAAAGATTGGATGTTATCTTCTTTACTCTGTAATGGCCACAACTTCATCTGACAGTTTGGTTCTAAAAATATTTATCAGTTATTCGATATTGTCCTTACTTTCAAAAGTAAGGATTTTTTGTTCTTCAACAAGTGTTTCCAATAGCTTCTCTTTTGCTATTGTTTTACTATCTAAAAACGTCTGCATTGGTGTTTTACCTTAACAATGTTTTCCTGTACCAGAGCTTTCAAACGAAGCTTAAAGGTATGGAGATCATGTCTCAGCCAGATGCTTCTAACTCCACCTGGTGATACAATAAAACCTTTCTTTCTAAGCTCATTACTTACTTTGAGCTGTCCTAAGGCTGGATTTTCAATAGACTCATCTACACGATTCTTTAGTACAGGCTTGTCATCAATAGTTTTTACTGCTTCAATCTTATTGGTTTTCGGATTTAAAACAAGTAGAATATTAATTAAAGAAGGATCGGGATTTTGAGTGTTTGCAATATCTTCCATGATGTTACTAATATTTGACATCAAATGTAGCAGGATGCATTGTGAAAAAAGAAGAATGGAATTTAATGGTATAGTTTGGATGCTATTGACTTTTCTGCTGTAATAGCAAGTTTTTCGTAAATTATTTTTCCGTTAGTAGAAGTTATATAGTGCATTGTTACATTTATTACCTTATATAACTTCATTGCTCTTACAAAATCGATAGCACAGTAAATATAATATCATTAGATACCATTTTTTATATTATTTTTGGCTCGTCACAATATTTCTTTATAAAAAGATTACTATATAGCTTCAGCAGCTAGTTAGAGGCTAGATTCTTTTCGAATTTTTTAAATTAATATGGTTGTTCTGATGCTTAATTAGAATTTATTGAACAGTATGAGACTATTTCTTGCATTCTTTTTCGTATTAATGTTTTGGCAAATTTCGGCACAGGATATGTCGGATACGAAGCAGATATTTCAAAAAATAGATTCACAGATCATTTTGAATCCTGTAGAAGCACGAGATCTTGTTGGTTATGTAAAAAAGAATAATCAGAATAATGAAATTTTAAATAACTGTAACCGACTTTTAGTGCAGGCTTATTATTATGAGAACAATTATAATGATGCATTTCAGGAAATAATTCAAACTGAAGATCATCAAAATGCAGATGGAGTTATTTTATATCGAAATATCTTATATTCAGCAGGGATTAAGAAATTTGATTTCAGCACAAATTATATGCAGAATTCTCTAATCAAGATTAATGAAGAAATTTTAGCAACAAATGAATTAATACTAGTAGGAGCTCAAGAGAAGGTACTTCCCAAAATTTTAAATATTCTCTCTAAAGTACACAGTGCAAATGCACATACTTTCAGGGATAGTTTTAGTTTTCTCTTAATCAATTTGTATGAAAAGAATTGGATGTCCAAATTTCCTGAGTTTCGTATTCCAGTTTTAAAAATCCTTTCGTACTATCCTTCGGATACAGAATTTGATATTTTTAAAAAGAAGTTTTTTCCAGCAAAAGTTTCTGATGAATGGTTAGCAAAAACCAAAATACAGATAAATAATACAACTAATTTTCAACTGCGGACGATCTACTATAATTTTTTGCAAGATTATTATTTTGATAGAGAAGATGTTTCGAATTATATTCTGATCACAGATGAAAGAAATGAACAAATAGCTAAAAATAATAAAGCGATCATTCAGGCACGTTCACAATGGATCTATCTGAACGAAGCAAAGCACAATGACGAATATCTTTTTGCAAAGAAAAGAGGTGTTATTATATTGATAGGGATGATTCTTTTATCATTCATCTTATTGTTGATATTGGTTGTCAAATTACGACAGGAAAAGCAAAAAAATAAACGCTATCTATTACTGTCAAATAAGATAAAAACCAATTCAGTTAAAAAAAAAGAAACTCAAGTTATTTCGGAAAATGTAAAACTTATTCTTTTAGAGAGGCTGGAAAAATTAGAATCCAAAAATTTCTTTTTAGACCCAAATATATCTATTCAGACATTGGCTAAAAAGCTTGACTCCAATTCGAAATATGTTTCAGATATGATCAATACATGTAAAGAGAAAAATTTCACTGCGTATATTAACGAGATGAGAATCCAGTACATTAAGCAAAAACTTAATAATGAACTGGTGTATAGAACTTATAAAATAAAATATTTGGCGGAAGAGAGTGGATTTTCATCTCACAGTGTTTTTTCTTCTGTATTCAAAAGCATTGAAGGAATCTCTCCGGCGCAATACATTCAACTTTTAAAATAATCGAGATCTTGAACTTTAAATTTGTATATGTTTTCATTTTATTATCGTGCTTTGGCAATATCTATTGTCAGAAGTATGACTCTGTAGATGTAAAAAAAGTAGAAAAATCTATAATTTCCAATCCTGAAAATGCATATCAGTTAGCACTAAAGATTTATGATGATAACGATTTGACAGATAAAGTAAGAATTCGTCTGTTATTCTCCTTACTCAATGTCAGCAATCAGACACAAAGATTTAGTGAGGCGATACGTTATGGAACGGAAGGACTGGATTTGGCTGAAAAATTAAACTACACCGTTTATCAGGTAAAATTTTTAGGAACTTTAGGAAATATTTATCAGTCTCTTCAAGTGAATGATAAAGCCAAATACTATCTTAACAAAGCCGAGGATGTTCTAAAAAAAAATAAACTGCCAAATTCCGAACAGCATATTGCTGGCAATATCCTTTATCTGAAAGGGATGAACTATGCGTATACGCTGGATTGTGATATGGCACTGATATATTTCGATCAAGCAATCTCAGCTTTTCGTCCCGGTAAAGATCCGTTATCTCAAATGAATATCAAGCTGGCTTACCTCAATAAAGCAAATTGTTTGATAGAAATGAATAAGCTGAAAGAAGCAGAGCACTACCTTCTACTTTCAAAAATAAACGATTCAGAATTTAAGACATCAGGAGGTATTCCTCGAATGTATTTTAAGATACTTAATCAATCTTATGACTTAGGTACTGCAAAAATCTTAGCCCTAAAAAACAATCTTAATCGCTCTAATGAAATTTTGCTTTCCATTTTGGATATGAAAAATGAAAAAAATATCTCTGACGCGGAAACTGATATTTATTTTCAGCTATCCCAAAATTTTTTGAAGCTGAGGAATATAGATAAAAGTCAATTTTACGATACCCTTTATCATCAGAAAATGGCAGAAAGAAATAATGTTCAGATTGAGATTTTAAATAACCTGCTCGTACAAGATCAGAAAAATTCCGATCAAAAAGTAGCGCAACATGACAGAGAAATGGTGAAATGGAGTATAGTTTCAATCTTGTTTTTATCGGTTTTTTCATTGTTTCTTACCCTTATATTAAGAAAAATTAAAAAGGCTAATAGTTTTCTTGAGAAAGAGTTGTATGGTTCTGTAAATTAGTATTTTATGTATTTTTTTTCAACTGTAGGATTCAATGAATATTCATTAAAACTGATAGTGTATTTCATCTTTGTGATGTTTTCGTTTATTATCATTGCAGTGTGGTTTTTAAGATTATTGAAATTTAAAAAAGGAAGATTGAAACGTCTTCTTTACTGATTAATTTTTAATCAATGAATCACGGACAAGAGCTTTTCAAAAGGTTCTGTAAACAAGTTTTTTAAATACAGAAATTCTTGAAGGCAATAAATAGTACTTTACCACGAATTTGAGCATTGCTTTTAATATTGAAAGGATTGCTTACTACAAATCGATATTTCAATTGCAAATAGACTACAAAAGCAGTCTATTTATTAAAATTTTTAAGTACTGTTTATTGTTGAAAAGCAAAATAAATTCTTTGAAAATTTTTAGTAAAATATGAAAGCAATCTATTCTTTAGCTGTAAGTCTGCTGGCTTATGTTGGTGTATTTGGGCAAACACCGGTTTATTCACAAGATTTTGCGGCATTTCCCCCTCAGAACTGGTATTTAGGGTATTCCTTTAATCCCGATGTAGGAAACGGTCCCGAGTATGATGATCAGTATAATGTTTTCTTGGTACAAAGACCATTTCTAAGCAATCAAACTACCAATAATCCTTCCGTGTCGGTAGAAATATACAGTGGAGGACTCTCTACTTGGGCAATCAGCCCGGTAGTTGACCTGTCTGCAGGAGGATACAGCGTATCTTTTGATTTTGGTTGTGGCGATGGACTTTATTCGAATGATCCTACAGCCGCTCCATCTCAGTCTCCAACAGATGATATGTTCAAATTTATGATTTCTCAGGATAACGGCATTACTTGGCAAGAGCTTGAAAGCATTGCTTCTCCTAATATTGGAATCCCCAATGTTAGAACTACAAAAACATATTCATTAAGCACTTATACCAGTGCAACGACTAAATTTGCATTCTACACATCAAACGGAATAGATCCTAATTTTGGAGTTGACTATGTGCTTTATTTCGATGATTTTAAAGTGACCAACAACAATCTTTCCACTTCGGATATAAAACTTAAAAATAAGACGTTTCAGTTATATCCTAATCCTACAACAGGATATGCTTACATAAAATCTGACAAGAATGTGCAAGTTATCGAAGTTTACGATTTGACGGGAAAACTTATCTCTAAAGGAAAGGAGATTAATTTATCTGCGGAATCTACAGGAACGTTTTTAGTGAAAGTACTTTTTGTAGATGGAACTACCGCTACAGAGAAAATTATTAAAAAGTAAGGCCGTCAGGACAACTGAAACTTAGGAATTGATTGGTCAGTTTTTACCTGTACTTATGAATAAACGGACTGATGACAGTCAGTTTTAACGTTTAACTTTGCTCATTTATTCAGTTTCGACTGTATATAGTGAGGTGAAAATCAAGTCGTCTGATTCCAATTTAACCTATTACTATCTGTGAAATTTTATATATTTATCATCATCTGCGCATAAGATTAGATGACTTTTATCTACAATAATGGAAAGACAAATGCCACACATTAAAACGTGTGGCATTCTCTTTTTAAATTGAATTCTGATCATTCTGCATTTTGTTATGATAAATGATCCATCAAGAATGAGAAAGCTTTTCAAATCAGCTTCCTTTGCAGATGAAGAATTAAATTATAGTTGACATATTATCTCTAAAAAGTTCTTTTGATTTCTTAAGCTTTGATTGTAACATTCTTTTATTTAATCTTTTTTACCATATGAAGAATTAATTTCTCCTCAGGCGTCAGAGAAGTTTACAAATATGATTCTGCTAACCGATTGGAAAATATCAAGGATGTCAACGGTAAGCTGCTGAAAGAATTCAAATACAACTACAAACACTAAAATGGAAAAGACGGTCAAATTGACCACCTCATTACGGAGTAAATTGACCACTGATTTCGGTTCAAGATGACCACCTTTTATTTGGGTTAGATTTGAGATAAAAACTACTTGATTTTTTCATGATGTTAGCGTCATACATTCGTTAAAAAAAGCGGATTATGGCAAATAAAATAACAGACATGAGTAAAATTAGAAAAGTCATAAAATTCTACAACAGTGGAAAGAGCAAGTTATTTATAAAACAGCTATTTATCACTTTCCAGAAATACCGTTTAAAAATACATCTCATTATATGAGATTCTGGGCTTGAGCCTTGATGCGATCAATGCCAAGACGGATGCCTAGCTGGAACTTTTATTTTCCAATAACACCGTCCAGTCCATCAGCCCCAAACTACAGTCCCTGTACGATTTTTTTCCCAAGATGGAACGTGAGCTCAAAAAGGCAGGGATCACTATACATCATATGTGGGAGCAGTATCTTGTTCTGCATCCTGATGGTTTTCAGAGTTCACAGTTCCGGCATCATTACAAAATTTGGGGCAAGCGTGTGAACCCGGTGATGCATATGAATAATAAATCCGGTGATAAGATGTATGTCGATGCACAATGCTTTTAAGACCGCTATTGAAAGCGGAAAGACAGACCATTATACCCTGGACCAGTTTATATCGATGCTCATCGATGCCGAATGGGATGAAAGACACAACAGGCGCATAGATCGAAGCATTAAAAATGCAAAGTTCCATTACAAATCCAGTATTGAGAGTGTCAACTTCGATGACACCCGCAATCTCGACCGTAATCTGGTAATGCGTCTTGCAGGATGTGAGTTCGTAGAGAAAAATGAGAACATCCTGATCACAGGAAGTACAGGCGTGGGTAAAAGTTACCTGGGAACTGCGTTGGACTACCAGGCCTGTATCGAAGGCTTCAAGGTCAATTATTTTAATACTTCCAAGCTGTTTGCCAAATTAAAAATGGAAAAAGCAGACGGATCATACCTGCGCGAACTTGCCAAAATACAAAGACAGGATGTGATCATCCTTGATGATTTTGGGCTTCAGGCATTGGACAGTGCCAACAGAATAACCCTTTTGGAGATCATAGAAGACCGTCACAACAACGTATCCATCATTGTAACATCGCAGATCCCGGTGCAGGGATGGTATGATATTATTGGTGAAAAGACCATTGCTGATGCTATTCTGGACAGACTTATGGAACTCCAAGGGGAATCTATGAGAAAGAAGAGAGGAGTTAACAGGGAGTAATTATTTATTATATTTGAATACTAATTGACACATGAAAAACAAGAGTTTTTATCAAAGTTAAGGGTGGTCAATTTAATCCGAAATTACCTGGTCACTTTGAATTGAAAATAGGTGGTCAATATCACTGGAATTTACAGATACTCTACATAGATCAATGATTCGGTATGCTTTTTAAAAGCACTGCATTCCCACTATGAAATGACAAAACAATAAACTTATCATTATTTTCCTGAATGTTTTCTTGCATATGTTGGTCAAGTGAGGAAAATGAAAATTCCTTTTTATACACCTTCTCTCCATTGGTAAATGGAATGGGCAGCAGGATTGGTGTAGCATTCATTCCCTCCAGATTCGGCTTGAACATCTTATTTATTTTATTTTGAAACTGTTTATTCGGTTCAGCATCGATTTCGAAAATCTTATCAGCAATACTTTCCAGGAAATCTTCATCATGCCGCATTCTACCTGTTGTGTATATGCTGTAATAAACTTTAGTTTGGGAGTTCCCATATATTTTTTTAGCCAGGCATATTTTTGCATCATCCAGATTACCTAACACATTCTTTTTTGCCCTTGCCTGTATCATCACTACCGCTACAACGCAAATGACGATAATTGCTATACTGATTTGAAAATAGCTGGTATAAGTGGGGTCTGTTTTTGATATGCCATAAAAAAAGTAAGCACCAAATGTTGCTATAAATGCCACGATAACGGGCAATGCAATAAGTTTATTATATCCTAATGTACCCTGATCAGCGTACGATTTTTTTAAATCGTCATTGGTTTCTAATAGGTTTAATAAAGTAATATTAAATAACATAGCGTGAAAATTAAGTTGCTTTAATAGGTCAACTATTATACCATTATTTTGTTCCGTAATGGCTAACAATAGTAATTTATCTTCCTCATTATCGTTGGAGTGGGATGGATTTCTTATTCTTTATACTTCATTGTCCGCAGTGCGATAGATATATATCCCGGCATCAGCCCCGTATCATCCTGAATGACCGGGGAATATTTATCGTAGAGATGGGCCATAATGATCTGTAAATAACGCCCTAAATATTAATTTTTTTTTGGGTACGTAAAAAAAGATATTACATTTACTACAGCAGTTCTGCATCATTATTGTCGTTTTTTCAGCACTAATATTAATTGGCTTAATCTTAATCCTAACAACAGTTAATCATTAATTTCGGAGTGCAGGGAAGAGGCGGACCGATTAAAAGAACATTTGCTTCAAACCGCTCTGTGGGAACAGCGTACTCAGAAGATGTATGATAAGACGGTCTTAACTCCACGATTAACCGCTTGGTATGGTGATAATAATAAATCTTACGAATCAGCTGATAATAATACATCAGGTACAAATCACTGGACCCCGGAGTTGTCATCTTTAAAAGAAAGAATAGAAAAGGAATTTGGTTATCGTTTCAACGGCGTCCTGCTTAATCTTTACCGTGACAACAATGATTCTGTTGCCTGGCACAGGGACAAGGAAAGCCGATATGGAAAAAGACCGATCATTGCATCGGTCAGTTTAGGCGAAACAAGAAACTTTGATTTCAGAAAAAAGACCATCATCAGAGCAAATACAGCCTGCCGCTTCCAAATGGTTCATTGCTCATTATGAAAGTTGACCTACAGGAAAAATGGGAAAACCGGATTGCCAAATCTACTATACCCATGAAGAAACGGATTAACCTAACGTTCCATTGATAAGTGAAGTATAATCATAAAAAATAAAATTAAATAATAGTTATATTTCTATTTCATATTACGATTTTAAAAATCTAACCACGCAATCTCAATATGAATTGGCTTTAGGTGAAGGAAGGGTCATCAGTGAAACTTCTAAGGATGGACTAAAGTTTGTATTGTATGAGCTGTCAAGTTTTTCAGTCGAGATTGTATATAAGATCATCAATAACAAGATAGAAGGTCTTAGCGTCTTCCAGAATAAAGCAACTCTGTGACAGATAAGATAATTTTCATTTGTCTGCGTCTCAAAAGGTGTGATCCGGATCATATGAAAAAAGTGACTTAGATCCTGTGTTTAAAACAAAGATAAATTCCAACTTTGTAGAAATAAATTAAATAGATATAAAAATGAGCAAAAAAGTTTTATTCGTGCTTACGAGTCACGACAAATTAGGAGATACCGGTTTAAAGACAGGATTCTGGACTGAAGAATTAGCGGCTCCTTATTATGCATTGTCTGATAAGGGAGTTGAAATTACACTAGCCTCTCCAAAGGGTGGTCAACCACCAATTGATCCGAAAAGTGAAGACCCTTCATCTCAAACGGATGCTACACGCAGAATGGACAATGATGAGGTTTTAAAGGAAAAATTAAATAACACCCATAAGTTATCGGAAGTCAAAAGTGAAGATTTCGATGCCGTATTTTATCCTGGTGGACATGGTCCTTTGTGGGATCTGGCTGAAGATGAAGCTTCGCAACAACTTATCGTTAATTTTTATACGGACGGTAAGCCTGTAGCATTTGTCTGCCATGCACCTGGTGTGTTGAAGGATGTAAAAATAGACGGTGAATATTTGGTAAAAGGTAAAAATGTCACTGGATTTACCAATACCGAAGAAGATGCTGTGCAATTAACTGATGTTGTTCCTTTTCTGGTGGAAGATATGTTGAAAAAGAATGGCGGATCATATAGTAAAGTCGAAGATTGGGCTCCCTATGCAGTGGTTGACGGAAGGTTGGTCACAGGACAAAATCCTGCTTCTTCTGAGAAGGTGGCTGATGAACTTTTGAAGATGATTTAGTTTTTTCCAGAGGAGCAGGCTTTGATGTTCAACTTTAAAATAATTCCATTATTTTTTAAGAAAAATTAGGATAATAAGGTCTTTTTTAAAATACAATTAACACTAACAGTCCTCTTCAAATGTATTAAGTTTCCATAATTTTGTGGAGGAAATACTTTTATAAAGGTTTTCATGGTTATTAGTTTTTTTATCCCCATATTATTTGGGGATTTTTTTATTTCTACAGCAACTAAAATGTTGTAATGTTGAAGCCAAAAGGTTAGACAGTGACAGACAGAGTATGGAAACTGAGCTTATCCGAATTATTCATAACAATGAAACCTGTTACTGTTGCAGCTATCGGCCATACGGTAGATGACTTCCTATCGTAAATATACCATAGCCAATTCATCATTTTTTTATGAGTTAAAATGCATTCCGATTTACAGGTCTGTTCCCTATCATATTCGTATTCAAATATTCAATGGACACGTTTTGGTTAATAGATCCCCCGATTCTGTTATTTCTGTTAGTAAAGCATAATGCAATTTTGTACTCATAAAATAAGTACAATGAAAATAGTAATAACAGGTTCTTTAGGGAACATCGGAAAACCACTCACAAGATTATTGGTTGCAAAAGAACATCAGGTCACTGTGATCAGCAGCAAGCCTGAAAGAATATCTGAAATAAATGCATTGGGAGCAACGCCTGCAATCGGAACTATTCAGGATACAGCATTTTTAACAGAAACATTCAAAGGTGCGGATGCTGTATACCTGATGGAAGCTTGGGAAGGAATTGGAAGTCTCTTTGATAAGGATATCGACTTTTTAGAAGAATTTAAAAAAGCAGCCCATAACTATGTACAGGCTGTTCAAAAGTCAGGCGTTACCAAAATTATTCATCTGAGCAGTATCGGTGCACATTCGGATCAGGGAACCGGAAGTCTGCTGGTTCATCACCATGTTGAAAATATCCTGCGAACACTTCCTGATAACATAGCAATCAAGTTTTTGCGCCCCGTCGGTTTCTTCAGCAATGTGTACCGATGGCTGCCGATGATCAGGTCTCAGTATGAGATTATTCAAAGCTACGGCGGTGACCAGAAAGAACCGTGGGTGTCTCCCTATGATATTGCCTTAACGATTGCTGACGAAATGGGACGACCTTTCAGTGGAAGAACTGTACAATATATTGCAAGTGACGAAGTTTCCCCTAATGAAATAGCGGGTGCTTTGGGTAAAGCGATTGGTATTGATGCTCTGCAGTGGAAAGTGATTCCGTCAGAAGAATTGTTGGACCAAATGCTTTCAGCAGGGATCAATAAATGGATTGCCAATGGGATGGTTACAATGCAGAAAGCACAACAAGATGGTAGTTTGTACGAAGATTTTTATTTAAATAAACCTGAACTTGGCGAAACAAAGCTTAACGATTTTGCCAAAGAATTCGCTGAAGTATATCACAACCAAAATAATTCATAAAATGAAAAAAGCACTCATAACAGGAGCTAATAAAGGAATAGGATTTGAAACCGCCATACAGCTTTTGAAGAACGGCTACTTTGTCTTCATCGGAAGCCGAATTATGGAAAACGGTCTTTTGGCTGTTAAACAGCTAAATGAAGCAGGATTTGCGAATGTAGAAGCTATTCAGCTGGATGTAACCGATATTGCATCTGTAGAAAAGGCGAGATTGCAGATTGAAAGTAAAATCGAAGTATTGGATGTTCTGATCAATAATGCAGGGATCAACGGCGGTTTTCCACAAGCAGCTTTGGAAGCCTCAGCTGAAGCTTTTCAGAAAGTAATGGATACCAATTTAAATGGTGTTTTAAGGGTGACGCAGGCTTTTATCGATATGCTTAAAAAATCAGATGAGCCAAGAATCGTTAACGTTTCTTCAAGCGGATGCTCACTGACACTGCACTGCGATCCAAGCTGGAAGTATTACAGCCATAAAGCTGCTGTCTATACTGCATCAAAAGCTGCGATGAATATGTACACCATCAATCTTGCGTATGAACTTCGTGATACGCCTTTCAAGGTCAATGCGGTTTGTCCGGGATTTGTGGCGACTGATTTTAACGGTCACAGAGGTACAGGAACCGCTGAGGAGGGAGGGATCCGTATTGCAAAGTATGCGATGATCGGTGCAGAAGGACCTACCGGAAAGTTTATTAGTGAAGAATATAACCCTGAAACAGGCGAAACACCTTGGTGATTAATTTATTATTTTTACTGGATATAACATTTGGAGAGAGAAATTCCGGATGTTAAATCCAACATTAAAAAGATGTTAAAAATGAGAAGTAAACAAAGCAAAATACATAAATTCAAGTCTTTATCTGAGTTTCATGTGATGTTTGCACTACCAAAACCTGAACATCCGCTGGTCAGTTTTATCCGTCTGGAGAATATGAAAATGCCTGAAAAAACATTGCCCGACTATCTGGTTTTGGATTTTTATAAAATTGCCTACAAGGATAGCATTGGAAAAGCTAAATACGGACAGCATCATTACAACTTTGGAGAAGGCGGATTGGTGTTTACTGCTCCGGGTCAACTTTTTGAGAAACCGAAGAGCAGCAAGGGCAAAGGCTGTATCCTGCTGATCCATTCTGATTTTTTCCTGTCTTATCCTTTAGCTAAAAAGATCAGGCAGTATGGATTCTTTTCATATGCTGCGGATGAAGCCCTTCATTTGTCAGAAAAGGAAAAAGAGACTGTATTCTCAGTCTTCAAAATTATTGACGAGGAGATCAACAGCAGGGTAGACGACTTCAGTCAGGACGTTATTATTTCACAGATCGAACTGCTTCTGAATTACAGCAGCCGATTTTACAAACGGCAATTTATCACCTATAAAGCAGTCAATGATGATCTGGTTCAGCAGTTTGAAGCGGTACTGGATTCCTTTTTTAATTCTGATCACGAATTGCATAACGGAATGCCTTCTGTACAAATTGTTGCAGAGCAACTCAATGTTTCCGCCAATTATTTAAGTGATGTGCTCCGCTCATTGACTGGGCTTAATACACAGCAGCATATTCATAACAGGCTTATTGATGCGGCGAAAGAGATATTGTCTACCACCCAGCTCTCAGTATCTGAAATTGCCTATCATCTGGGATTTGACTATCCACAGTCTTTTACCAGATTGTTCAAGAGCAAAACCAAGCTGACCCCTTTGGAATTCAGGCAGTCTTTTAATTAGACATAGAACACATACAGTGCTTTTACGATATACTGAAAACCAAAAATCCCGACTTTCATCAGGAAATTGTTTTGCAAAATCTTACTTAGCCTCGCCGGGCTTGTGAATGTGAGGTTTGATGTTTCGGTTGAGTTTCAGATGTTACTCTTGGTCGGGGATGGATTGCTTAACCGGTATTTTTTGCTGAGCAATGGCAAAATTAGAAATCAGCATAAGAAGTACAATTAAATTTTTCATCAATATATCTTTGAGTTATCCATGTTACTCTATCACCTCTTTTTATACCGCATTGGCTGATAACAATTGAGTGAAATTTATTCTTTTCCTGAACAGAATTGAAACCAACATAATAATGCGGTTCTAATAGTTTTTCAATTATAATTTATTCAGGCTGAATAATGACAAACCTTACCAATGGAAACTCATTTTTTATATGTCCACGAATACGCTGTATGGCCTCTGTAATCTCTTCCGTATCCAGATGATCTTCAAAATCAATAATGAGCATTAATACGACTTCCTCTGGTGACTGATAAGTTGACAGAATATTTTTTGTTCTGACCACAGCAGCATCTTTCTCAGCTAATTTTGCGATCTTTTCTCTTGTTTCAGGAGCTATGCCTTCTCCCATCAATAAACTCCTGCTTTCCCTGGCCAGGATAAAAGAAACAAATACCAGGATGAGTCCTACAATAACCGAAGCAAGACCGTCCAATTCTGGTATTTGGAATGAGTGGCTGATCCCCATCAATATCATCACCACGATTAATCCGGCTACTGCCGCGCCATCTTCAAAAACGACGAGAAAGCTAGCGGGATCCTTGCTTTTAATGATCGCATCCCACCATCCTATACCGTTACGGGTCTTGTTAAATTCTTTTACTGCAATAAATAATGAAGTTCCTTCGAAAATAAGGGAGAGCACTAAGACAATGTAGTTCCAGAACGGATCTTTCATCACTTCAGGTTCCAGAATGTGTGAAATTCCCTGATAAATGGATAAAGCACCACCCAGACCAAATATCAGAATGGAAACCACAAAAGACCAGAAATAGAGTTCCTTGCCATATCCGAAGGGATGAGATTCATCTGCTGCTTTCTTACTTCTCTTCAACCCATATAAAAGCAAAAGCTGGTTTGTGGTGTCAACGGTTGAGTGAATACCTTCAGAGATCATGGAAGAACTGTTGGTAAATGCTCCGGCAATAAACTTTGTCAGCGCAATCAGCAGATTGGCTGCAAGTGCACTATAAATTGATTTATGATTATTGGCCATTTAATATGGATGTCAATAGGACAGTTATAAGATTATTTTAATATTTCACAGTGTACAAAAATCATTTTACAATGTGCTATTCAATTGTATTCTTCATTCCGGAAATAATACGTTGTCTATGGATAAATCCCCAGTCTGCAATTGTATTGGTCAATTGTTTAAGTGATTTTCCGTAATGAGTTATTTGATATTCCACAGCAACAGGTGCCGTGTTCAGAACATGACGCTCAATCAATTCATTGATCTCCAGATCCTTCAGCTCACGGCTGAGCATCTTACCGGAAATACCCTTAACCTCTTTCAGAAGTTCAGAATAGCGCATCGGCTTATAGCACAGACAAGCAATAATGGACATTTTCCATTTTCCGTTTAAAATTTCCATTGTATCATTGATTGCCAGTATTTTTTGGCTGCAATCCTTTACTAAATCAAATTCCTGTTCCATACCGCTCACTTGGTTACCCGTTTGTCACTATAACTTTTTGTCACTTAGTTACAAATATACATATTGAAAATATAACTTTGTGGATCTAATTAAAAATATCAAAAAATGGATCTAATTAAAAACTTACAATGGCGGTATGCGGTCAAGAAATACTCGGATGAATCAGTAAGCGAAGATAAAATCGATCAGATTATCGAAGCTGTCAATCTTACCGCCTCTTCTTGCGGAATACAACCTTACCGATTGTTTGTTATTACCAATCCGGAAGTAAGACAAAGATTAGGAGAAGATTCATTCAATGCACAGATCCATGCTTCTTCCCACTTATTGGTTTTTGCTGGATTCAATGAGATCACCAACGCCTATATAGAAAGCTATGTTGAGATGATGGAGAAGCAACGGAATTTAGAGAGCGGAGGGTTGAAGATATTGGAAGATACTTTAGTAGGCTATTTCTCTGCTCAAACGCCTGAACAAAATACGATCTGGTCGGACAAACAAGCTTATATCGGTTTGGGAACAGCTTTGATTGCGGCTGCGGAACTTAAAGTAGATGCAACGCCTATGGAAGGGTTTGATCCGAAATTGTTTGATGAAGTGTTAGGTTTGTCAGAAAAGGGTCTTCATGCCTCGGTTATCATGTCATTGGGCTATCGGGATGCTGCCAGTGATTTTCTCTCATCAGCTCCCAAAGTCAGATTGCCGATCGATGAATTTTCTATCAGAATAAATTGATACACTGAAAGTGAAAGATTTTTAATATCATAAGACTTGAAGATTTCCTATCAAAAAAGCCTGACATTTGTCGGGGCTTTTGTTTCTTTGGTATCAATACTGGTCATCATTGTTTGTATGAACTTACTTATTTTCACAGATCGTTAGTCCCTGCGTTATAAAATCTCCATCGGACTAACGTAGTCCTATTTGATGAACTTAGGTGTGTTTTTGCAACATGCGCGCTATAGGATAAAATCAACAACAGGAATGAAAATAATCATAGATTTTCATAGATAAAGATGTTTTTTTACAAAAGTAAGAGTGCTAAAGCCTATCTATTTACGTAAAACCGTAAATAGATTCAATCCTTGAATGGTGGGCCTTCCTCTCATTTAATTTTGCCAATATTTTTTAAAGGCTGGTTTATCAATGCGGATACCAGAAATAAAGCTTGTTCTAAATCACCACCCGAACGATAATTCTGCTGGAGTTAAAGAGGATATTACCGTAGAAGGCAAGAGCAGCTATTGGTTTTATAGATTAGAGAATTGTGTCTTAAAAAAGTTGCCAACTCCATGATTCAGTTTTTTACATAAAATGACATGATTTCTTCAATAGTCATTGTTCTGTATTTGTTGTAAAGATGTGAATGAAATGCATTGAGCTTTTGAAGTATCTCCAACAACTCATTTTTTTCAGCAGTGTTCAATTTGGCAGACAAAACTTTTGAGGTTGTATTGACATTTTCGACGGACTTGTGAAATATTTCCTCACCTTTTTCGGTAAGATTAAGTCTTTTCATTCGCTTGTCACCTTCGTCATTTTCTTCTTTTAAAAACCCTGCTTCAAGCAGTCTTTTGATGATTTGAGTACCGGTCTGTTTTTCGTGCCCATTTTTTTCAATTAGCTGAATCTTCGTCAAGTAAGGCTCATCCATAAGACGGTATATATAAGTAAATTCTTCGTTGGCTAATTCCGGAAATTCGGACAAACCTTTCCTTATCAGTATTTTGGAATATCTTCCTAATAAGAGAATTTGTTTACAGATTTCATTTTCGGTAAAGGCAACCTGATGATTTTCATTCTTAAAAAGCATGGTTGGACTCTCTGCAGAATATTTTTTATCGTTCATCCACACGCGAAAATCTTCCACATTAGAATTGGGTTTGTACGTGCTGGAATTTTCAAATTCCTTGACCTGATGAAGCAGATCGATGATAAAGTCAGTTTGCATACTTTTAATTTATGTAAAGATATTATTTTTTGATTTCAGCAATGAAATTACAATTTCACATTGCCCATTCCACCATCTACTCCAATGACCTGACCGGTAATCCACGAGGAATCTGATGATAATAAAAATGCTGTCATTTTCGCCATTTCCTCAGCATTTCCCACTCTTTGAAGCGGATGCCTTTTTGCGGAAGATTCCCTTTTTTCCGATGTCGAAAGTATTTGAGAGGCTAAATTTGTATCAGTTAAAGATGGCGCAACGGCATTCACTCTGATTTTTTGAGCAGACAATTCTGCAGCCATACTTTTTGTCAAACCTTCAATAGCACTTTTACTTGCTGATATAGAAGCATGAAATGGCATTCCCAGTTTTGCGGCCACCGAGCTGAATAATACAATAGAAGCACTTTCCGACTTTTTAAGATGAGGTAATAATTTCTGAATTGTTTTCACAGCACCCAAAACATTGATTTCAAAATCATTTTTAAAGTCCTCAATAGTTAGCCTGTTAAAAGGTTTCAGATTGATACTTCCGGGCGTATAAACCAATCCGTCAATGATTTCAGGAAAAGCAATTTCATCCAAGTTTCCTTCTAAAATTTCCAGCTTATGAAATTTAATATGCAATTTTTCTACTTCAGGATTATAACTTCTCGAAATTCCGATAACCTTACTATCCTTGGAAAGAAGTTTTGCGGTAGCAAGTCCAATTCCTTGTCCACAGCCAATTATTACTATATTTTTCATCGTTTAGATATTTTATTTAAACTTATTGTCCGTTGCCTGGTACATTTAAATCTATCAATTTCATGATTTCTTTTCATCATATGTTTCTGACTGACTTTGGAATTCACCCTTTTTCTCCAAAGCCGGAAACTCGAAGGTTTTAATTCGGTTCTCATTAATTCAATAACTTCTGATTCCAAGATTTTAAATTGAAATTTTATGGCTTCAAAAGGTGTTCTGTCTTCCCAAGCCATTTCAATGATACGGTCTTTTTGTTCCGGGTTAAATTTTCCAGCATTTTTTTTAGATTCTTATTTCTTCGGCATCTTTCGCTGCAGTATTTTTACTTCGTTCCAGTTTATCTTCCATTTTTTACGCCAGTTAAAAGGCAGTCCACATATTTCGCAGATTTTTGAAGGCAGATCAGCAGACATTTTACAGGATGAATTTTTTATACTGATTGATTTCAATATTCTCCGCTTTCAGATCGTGCATCATATTATATAATCCGAAAAACGTTCTGTTCAGGTAAATAAAATGTTTAGATCCTCTGTTGGTATTCATCCCTTTCATATCGTTCAGTTTCGCATAACGTTGTCCGAGATCGGCAATTTCCTGAAAGAAATGTTCATCAGAAAAATCAAAAAATTCCGCATTAAACGGTCTGGTGAATAATTCTAAAAGCTCATAAAATAATTTTGAGAAAAATTTCTGTTCCTGAGCTGAATCATCATATCTCAGAATCTCCAGCTGATATAATTTTTCCCTGAAAACCTCAGGATTATTCAAACTCTCATTTTTAGCCAGTTCAAAATAAGGCTTGTAAAAATCATCCGGAATTTCTTTGATACATCCGAAATCGATCACCAATAATTTTTTGTCCTCAGAAACCAGAAAGTTTCCCGGGTGCGGGTCAGCGTGAACCTGCTTCAGAATATGCATTTGATACATATAAAAATCCCACAACGTTTGCCCGATTTTGTTCAGATCTTCCTGAGAATTATCCTGTTTTGTGAATTCTGAGAAGTGTTTTCCGTTCATCCAATCCATCGTGATGATTCTTTCGCAGGAAAATTCAGGATAATATTTCGGAAACTGAAGATTCGGGAGATGGTTGCATTTTTCAGAAATTTCCTGACTTTTTTTAAGCTCAAGATCATAATCAGTTTCCTCAAACAGTTTATTTTCCACTTCCTGAAAATAAGATTCGGAACCTTCTTTTTTGATGTTAAACATCTTAATGGCTATCGGCTTTACCATTTTCAGGTCGCTGGAAATGCTTTCTCTCACTCCCGGATATTGGATTTTTACGGCAAAGGTTTTTCCGTCTTTCTTAGCTTTATGAACCTGACCTATGCTTGCAGCATTCACAGATTCTGTGGTAAATTCATCAAAAATATCTTCCGGACTTTTGCCGAAATATTTTCTGAAAGTTTTCTTCACTAAAGCTCCGGAAAGCGGCGGGACAGAAAACTGTGACAGAGAAAATCTCTCAACATATGCTTGGGGCAGAATGTTTTTTTCCATACTCAGCATTTGGGCGACCTTCAAAGCAGAACCTTTCAGTTCTTTTAGAGAGTCGTAAATGTCTGAAGCATTATCTTCATTCAATGTCTTCAGAGCTTCGTCTTCATTTTTATCTTTTGTGATTTTGTTTCCGTAATATTTGATGTAGTTAAAGCCGACTTTTGCACCTGCTTTCAGCAAACTGCTCGTTCTTTCAATTTTTCCTGTCGGTATTTTATTAAGTGTTTTCATTTAATTTTTTTTGAAATTTTCTTTAAATAAAAATTTTCCGAGATCTATAACTTTTCGCAAAGGTTCATTATCCATTAATTCAAATCCCGTATCAATCGTTTTTTCGATATAGATATCCGTCTTTTCAAAGGAAGGCGAAGTGTCTTTCTTCCAGAACTCAATAGCGGAAACCAGATGAAACCATAGGGCTTCTTCTCTTGCTTTTTCGTGAAAATTCCTGATATTATCCTTAGATTTTTTAATGATTTCCCAATCGTTGAAATCTAATGTTTTGATGAAATTCCGATGCGCTTCTTTAAGTTGATGTGAGATTTTTGCGGAATGCATTTTACTATTCCCTAAAATCATTAAAACCAACGATCTGTTCATCGTCATATTTTCAAAAAAAATGAAATAGACATTCAGTAATTTTTCTTTAGAGATCATTTCATCTGAATGATTAACTTCCGAAGCTAGTTCGACAGACTTGTTAAAAAGATTCACCAACATTAATTTTTCTATCTGCTCAAAGCTTGAAAAGTAATCGTAAAAATCTTTCTCTTCAAAATTATTGTCTTTGGCAAATCTGTAAGTGTTGTTTGGTCTTTCGCCGTGATTCAGAATATAATCGCCATATAGTTCGAATATTTTTTCTTCTGTTATCAAATTTTCTTTTTCCATTATAGATTTTATTTACAACAAATTTAGTAATTAATTTTACTAATTAAACAAATAAAGTATAAATTTGTACTATAATAATAATTCAAATTATAACTCATGTTGAAAATACAAGCCCAAACCAATATACCTACAGATTTTGGAATATTTAAAGTTTATGCTTTTTCTGAAAGTGAAAATGACTGGAATCCTCATCTCGTTTGGGTTGCAGAGAAAACGGATTTTAGTGACGTTGTCAACGTGCGTTTCCATTCGGAATGCATAACGGGAGAAGTTTTTCATTCCAGAAAATGCGAATGCGGTCAACAACTGGATGCTGCGATGAAATTTGTTTCGGAAAATGGAGGAATAATCATCTATCTTAGACAAGAGGGAAGAAATATTGGTATTATTAATAAATTGAAAGCGTATGCTCTTCAGGAAGATGGTTTTGATACCGTAGAAGCCAATCTGAAATTAGGTCTTCCGGCTGACGGAAGAAATTTTAGCGGAGCAATTGAAATGCTTAAAATACTTGATGTCTTAAAAGTAAATTTATTAACCAATAATCCTGAAAAGTTAAAATCCCTAGACAATAGCGGTATTTTGCTAAATAAAAGAATTCCATTGGAAATTGATTCTAACACAACGAATGAATCTTATCTTATTAAAAAGAAAAATTATTTTGGGCATCTTTTAGATAAGATATAAATTTTCTTTTTCATAGAATCTCAGACACAATTAAAATCAATTTATTATGAAAAAAATATTACTTACAGGAGCAACAGGATATATAGGTAAAAGGATGATCAGCGTGATTACGGAGCAAGGCTACAAGGTAGTTTGCTGCAGCCGTGATGTGAGTCGTTTTTCTAAACCTGCAGGGATTAAAGATGAATTGATAGAGGTTGTAGAAGTGGATTTTTTAAAAGAGGAAACTTTAAAGAATATTCCGCAGGATATTTCGGGTGCTTATTACTTAATGCATTCTATGAGTGCAAGTGCTGATTATGAAGAGTCAGAGAAGATATGTGCTCAGAATTTTGTTTCAGCAATCGAAAAGACAGAATGTGAGCATATTATCTACCTTTCAGGATTGGTTAATCAGAAAGAATTATCCAAGCATTTAAATTCCAGATTTCAGGTGGAAAAAATCCTGATGAAAAGTGAAGTTGCCGCAACTGTTTTGCGGGCAGGAATCATCATCGGTTCAGGAAGTGCTTCTTTCGAAATCATCCGTGATCTGGTGGAAAAATTACCGGTAATGGTGACTCCTAAATGGCTGGATACGAAATGTCAGCCGATCGGAATTGCCAATGTTCTGGATTTTCTGATTTTCACCTTATTTAAAAAAGAAACTTACCATAGAAGTTTTGATATTGGCTGCGATGATGTACTTACTTACAAAAAGATACTCTTAGGTTATGCCAAAGTACGTGGGTTGAAAAGGACCATTTATACTTTGCCAATTATGACACCGAAATTATCGTCATATTGGTTATATTTTATTACTTCTACTACTTATAGTTTAGCAAGTTCTCTGGTCGGAAGTATGAAAATTGAAGTGGTCTGTAATGAGGAAAGTTTAGATCAGATTAAAACAATAACCGGCGTTCATCCATTTTCTTATGAAGAGGCTTTGCAACGAACAATGGCTAAAATTCAGGCAAACGAAATACGCTCGAGCTGGAAAGACAGTTTTATCAGCAGTAGAAATGATTCTTCACTCAAGGAGTTTATAGAAGTTCCCCATTTTGGTTGTTTTAAAGATGTTAGAAGTCTAAAGTATGATGATCGTGAAAAATGCTTAGACCGGATTTTTAGTTTGGGTGGGAAAAACGGCTGGTACGGGCAAAATCTCTGGAAGATCAGAGGCTTTCTGGATTTATTGGTTGGTGGTCCGGGATTGAGGAGAGGCAGAACGCATCCCACACAGCTTCACGAAGGCGATGCTTTGGATTTTTGGCGTGTACTTTATGCCAGTCGGGAAGAGGGAAAGCTTATTCTTTTTGCTGAAATGAAACTGCCTGGTGAAGCTTGGCTGATGTTTAAACTGTACAGAGGGAAATTGTGGCAGAAAGCTGTTTTCAGACCTAAAGGATTGTGGGGGAGGTTATATTGGTTTTCGGTATTGCCATTTCATGGTCTTATTTTCAAAGGAATGCTGAAAAGATTAGCTTCTGGTGATTAAAATAGGATTCCAGCAAACTTTAAAATTAATTTCACCTATTGTAAGTAGAAACCATTTTTCAAACCTGTCTGTCATTTATTATTATCTTTCGGTTAAACGACTCCGCCTTTAGTACCATAAAATCTTCAGGAATACTTATAAAATAAAGCTATGAGTGAATTTTTCTACTTAATTGCTCATTATTTCCAAAAGAGATATCTAATTGAGGCGACATAACTTGACGTATTATATTAATGCAAGAAATTACTTTATTGAGTACTTGGATCATGAAATTAAACAGAAATTGTTAAGTAAATTTGATACAATTAAAAACCTATACTATTAATATGCTCATTGATATCGACTTACTCCGTGAGCACGGAGGTACTATTCATACTTATGGTATTTATAGAGTTCAGGTACCAGGGGAGAATTCTGACCTTTCTTTAAGCATCCTGATTATCTTGAGCGAAAAGTTTCTTTAGGAGATAGAGTATCGGTTGATGTATCATTAGGTAATGAGAATGAGAAGGGGATTGAAAATGTGAATGGAAACGGGAAAAGTAATGAAAATGAGAAAGCAATAGAGAAGTTCGTTCTTAATGCAGGGTATTACAAGGTTCGGGATAAGGAAGAGGACGGGAATTATTTCCCAGGTGTCGACAAAGGATATTCACCAATGTTTTTGCTTCAGCGCAGGGGAGAATGAGCGGGGTTTCGATTACACAGAATTTAGGAATACCGGGAGGTGGTTTTGATATTCAGATCATGGGGAAAAACAGCATTCGTCGTGAAGGGAATGAACCTCTGTATATTATTGATGGCGTGCCTATACCGGAATCGGCAGGTCAAATCTCTTTCTCAGAAAAAAGGTAGATAAAGAATAAGTAGATGTAATAGAAGGCGCTGCTAAGGTCAATCATGATGAGATGCATTTGTGGAACTCTGTAATAGGGGCAGATCAATTACTTTAAAAAAATGGAGATGTCATGTATTTTGATAAAGAAGGGAATTTTATTCTTAGACATGTAAAGGCTAACTGGAAACTTTTAGAGACCAAAACAATGACGGATAAAATAATAGATATACCCTCCAAGGCAGTTCCCTATTTTAGTTCGCTAGGAACAATTTTATGGTCTTCAAAAGGCGAATTATGGGAGCAGAATAAAAATGACCTTCAAAAGGAAAAAATAATGCCTGTCAATGCAGATAGCATTGAGATCCTCAACAAAGTTAAGAAGCCAACAGAAGCAGGATTCCACAGAAAGTATTATTATCTGGATGATCATTATCTGCTGATTGCTGCTCATCACGATAAAAATCTGCAGTCAACCTACTATATGTTGGATCAAGGCAAGAAGCTTGTCATTATTCCAGAGAATACAGATCGTATCAAACATCTTCAGGCAAGTAATGATGGTGAAAATTTTATATGGACTGAAGAGAATTACAATAAACCACCTGTGGTAATGGCGAAAATAAAATCCTCAGCTTCCAGAACAGTTTATCAGTATAATGCTCAGGATAAAGGAGCCAAAACAATTGCTAAAAAGAAGTTGTACTATAAAGGTGTCAATAATGAAGATCTTCAGACAAGCCTTTTTCTACCACCATATTTTGACTCCAAAAAGAAATATCCTGTCGCATTATTGATCTATGAAAAACAACAGGAGCTTACCGATAAATATTTAGTGCCGACGTTTAAGAACACACGAGGATTTAATGCCCGGTTATTGCCGGAATCCGGCTATCTGGTTCTGATACCTGATATCAACTGCAATGATAGGGGAGCAGCACTGGCGGCTCTGGATTGTATCAACGATGTTTTGGACGAACTTTCAAAAGTGGAGCAGGTTGATATGAAAAAGATTGCGCTAATGGGTCAGTCATTTGGTGGCTACGAGACCAATTTCATTGCCACACACAGCAATCGTTTTGCTGCATTTATTTCAGGAGCATCAATGTCGTACATCATCCATATGGGCAATTCGTTGATTCTTTTATGGACAGGTACCGAGGATAAGAATGTTGATCAGGAGGAGACCAGAACATTTTTCAGTGCGCTGAGAAAATACAGGAAAATCGTCATCGCTTTGTTTTATACTGGTGAAGCTCATACTTTGACGAAGTATCCTGCGCAAAAAGACTATACGTTGAGAATGCTGGATTGGTACGATTACTTTTTAAAGGATAAAAGAAATATCCCTTGGATAAATAAACAAATGAAGGGTGCTTATATTTTTTTTATGTCATATAATTACCATATATTTGTAAGATAATAAGGCGACAATATTAATTCAGTGAACTTTAGTACACTCATAAAAAAAACAGCCGCTCAATTTTGTCATTAATATTTTAGGTGTCCTACCTTTTAAGAAGTTCGATTTTCACTCTTAAATTCTACTCATCCATTTTTTCTCTCAAAAATTTATTATCGTCTTGATGAAGATCAAGGAACCGGATATTTGATCCTATAAAACAGAATACAACAATTTTTAAATACATAATACAATGCAACAAGGAACAGTAAAATTCTTTAACGATACCAAAGGATTTGGTTTTATTACTCCATCTACAGGTGGTCAAGACATTTTCGTACATACTTCAGGTTTAGTGGATGAGATTCGTGAAAACGATGTCGTAACATTCGATTTACAAAATGGAAACAAAGGTGTTAATGCAGTTAACGTTAAAATAGCGTAACTCCAATAAATAACCTTATACGTTATATAGAGAGCAGATAATTTATTTTTATCTGCTCTTTTATTTTAGTCTTCATTGCAGCATGAAGCTGCTTACCAGGTTTTACATTAATATGAGCTCAATCAGCGGCAATCTTTTTAAAGTTGATTGTTAAGATAATTTCCATTTTCTCTCTTCTATTGTTCCTGAATTCATCATTGATTTAAATAGAACTATAATAAAAGGATAAATAATTCGTTATACTGGCAAACAATCCGGTAATATGCCGGAAAACCCAACATTCTCCTTATTCCAACACCTGATTCTAGCACATCTGTTTGTTCGCATAAAGTTGATCAAACATGATATCTTATGTCACAAAAATTAAAATTCTCATCCGCTTGCGGTTCTCGTTTTTATGCAACCGTCCGAAGCAGGGTAGAGCAGTATTTTACCCAGAATCAATTAAGTCAGTATGCCAATACACAAATGTGGATCAAGACCATATTTTTCCTCACCGGTTTTGCCGGAATCTATTTTATGATTATCTCCGGTCTGTGTCCCAGATGGATGCTCTTGCCCCTTTCAGCAGCATTGGGTATATTGAGTGCCTTTGTAGGGTTCAATATCTGTCACGATGCTATACATGGCGCACTTTCAGGCAATAAAAAAGTGAATAAAATCTTTGGATTTGTTTTTAATTTGGTAGGCGCAAATCCTTATGTCTGGAGCATTACGCATAATGTAGTCCACCATACTTATACAAATATTCCCGGACATGATGAAGATATTGAGGTAGCACCAGGACTTATACGTATTGCTGAAGAAGACGAAGTGAATGCTATTCAGCGATACCAGCATTGGTATGCTTTTCCGCTTTATAGCCTTGCATCCCTGTCATGGGTGTTCCGAAAGGATTACAAGAAGTTTTTTCAGAAAAATATTGGAGCGCATCAAAACAAACATTCTAAGTTGGAATTTTTCAATTTATTTTTTTATAAAGCACTATATTATTTCCTGTTTATCGTATTGCCATTATTGGTGTTGGATGTTAGCTGGTGGCAGTTCCTGATGGGCTTTCTGCTTTTGCATATTGCCCAGGGACTGACGATGGGACTGGTCTTCCAGCTGGCTCACGTTGTTGAAGGTACCAATTTTCCGGTACCTAATAAAACAGGACAGATGGAAGAAGCATGGGCGGAGCACCAGATGCGTACTACGGCGAACTTTGCAACGCATAATAGGCTCGCGGCATTTTTCCTGGGCGGTCTGAACAGGCAAATCGAACATCACCTTTTTCCTAAAGTCTGCCATATACATTACGGTGAGATTTCGGTCATTGTAAAGAAGACTGCAATGGAGTTCAATTTGCCGTACATTGAAAATAAGAGCTTTTTATCAGCATTGCGCTCGCATTTTCTGATTCTGAGAAAATTTGGTAAAGAAGCGGCTGCGAATTAACCAATTCATCAAGTTGTTTAATATCTTTACGCTAGTTTTACGCTGAAAAATACTGGACCATTTATTTGCTGTACAAGTAAGATACTCTCTGGATCAACAAAAAAATGAAGGATGCTTATTAGCATCCTTCACGTTTTAAAAATTACTGGATATTAAACAACTGATTTCCACAAGAAGTCCCGCCTATGTTCTTGGATAGATTGTGTGTTCCGGAAGCTATCTGTTGTATTGTTGCTGCTACTCCATCAGAATATGTTGGTCCTCCAAGTATCGTATTTACCGTTACCTGAGTCCCTTTGGTTAGTTTTGCCAAACCATTGCTTAACGAAATCATGGCTGTTTTTGTCATCCCGTAATGAATCATATTTTCGGGAATATTAATACCTGATTCACTGCTTATAAAAATAACACGCCCCTGGTTATTTGCTATCATTTTAGGCAGCAGTACCCTTGATAAACGGACTCCACTCATTACATTTATTTCAAAAAAACGTGTCCAGTCTTCGTCAGATGTGGCCTCAAACGGCTTAAGTTCAAAAATACCTACATTATTTATCAGGATATCAATGTGCGGTAATGCCGCTATTAATGTATCAATCTCAGATGCAATAGAAAAATCAGCTACCATTCCAGAAATATTTGCATTAGGATATTCCTGTTGCAAACGTTGTACTACATTGTCAACCTTTTGTTGCGAGCGCCCGTTAATAATAACTGATGCTCCTTCTGCTGCTAATTGCCGGGCTATTGCAAAACCAATACCCTGTGTGGAACCGCTTATAACCGGTTTTTGACTCTAAGTGTAAATTCATTCATTTATAATTATTTTTGTAATGATTGATATAAAATTTAAGAAAAAAATTAGCTGATGATTTCCAGCTGCATTTCAATTTGCTTTTGAAGAATTTTATTATCGGGGTACATTCGTCTGGTCACATTAAGTCCATTCCACAGAGTTATTAGGTACCTGCCTAAAATAACTGCATCGGTTTGGTTTTTAATCGTGCCATCCGCGTGGCTATACATTTTTTCCACCTCTTTTAAAACGGCAATAGCTTCATCTTCAAGTTCCTCATCAATAAAAGTCATCTCTGTTATTGTATTTGCGATAATACATCCCTGAAGATGAGCATTGGTGCTGTCTACAGCAACGCTTTTGAAAAAATCTTTAATTAATTCAATAGGTGATTCGCTTTGTTCAAGCTGCTCTTTAAAGGTCGTAAAAGCGTTACGGCGCTGCTGAATGGCTTTTTTAAACAGCTCTTTTTTTCCACCTTTAAAAGTATTGTAAAAACTTCCGCTGCCCATACCCGTGGCCTTAAGAAGGTCTGCCATTGAGGTTGCCGAATATCCTTTTTCCCAGAATACCTTCTGGGCTTTTTCAATTATCTTGTCATTGTCAAAAGTGGCAGGCCTTCCTCTCATTTTATTTTGTATTGATTGATACAAAAATAAACAGAATTTTAATTTTGCCAATATTTTTTCAAAACGGGTTTATAATGTGTTATAACCTGAGTTCGGTTTAAGCAAAGTTTAAAAAAAGTTGACCGTCATTTACTTTATTCAGATTGAGTGACAGTTTTTGGCGAAGAAACAATACGTAGTTAGTCCTCCCAAAATGTTGATCATAAAATTGTTTACACTTCGATATCTGATGTGTTCCACTTGGCAATAGCTCTTTAATTCATCATTTATGGTTTCCGTAATGGCTATTTTTCTAAACAAAACCTTGTCTTCCATTTTCTTAATATGTTTTGGATTTCGGTCATCCACATTTCCCTTTGTAGCCAATAATTTTATACAAATTTTGAATCTAAAACTTTTTCATAAAAAATATACTCTGCATTTAAAGTAATTACGAAGACATTGCCTTGAATTCCGTAGGTCTCATATTTGTGAGCTGTGCGGATATCACAATATTTGTGATGTCTATTAAAAACTTAAACTGGGTGCTCACCATATATTGGACACAGATGCTCAATGCCAGAGGAATTTGCACTTCTGTGATCCTATCAGTTAAAAATGTTAAAATTCATCAAATTGCAGCATTGCGTAAAATCTTTTATCGAGAGTATCGAGTGACAGTCTGGCATTGTTCTTCTCGCTCAGAATTTCAGAGATCCAAAGTCCCAGTCCAAAACCTTCCTTATGAGAAGAATCCCGCAGAAACTGTCCTTTCAGTTTTTCGGGATCTGTGATGATCTGGCTGATAGAATTGGAAACAATAATTCCCTTTTTCTGATTCTGGAAAATTTTAATGTCGATTGTTGTATTGGTTTCTCCGTACTTTATTGAATTGGATATCAAATTTTTAATAATAACTTCCACTTGATTTTTATCGGCAGATATGCTGAAATCGCCATCCACAGGAGAAAAATCAATTTTGAATCGTTGATGGTTTATCGTTAGCTGTTTCCTGAACCCTTCGGAAAGCTCCAATACCATTTCTGCCAGATCGATTTTGGACTTTTTCGTGAGTATATTGCTGGATTTTATTTGGCTCATCCACAGGAAATTATCCACTAATCCCTTCGTCCGTTTCACTTCAAGCTCCTGATTGTCCAACAACTTTTTGGCATCCAAATCCAAAAAATCCTGATTGAAAACCTGCAATTCCGTGAGCATATTGCTGATGGGCGTTCGAAGCTCGTGTGACGCCATTGTAAAAAATGTGGTCTGCTGTTTTGCCTGCTCATCGATCCGTAACAACATTCTGTTCAGCGCATCGGTGAGATGATAAAATTCGTCTTTAGATCGGGGCTCGGAAAGCAGTTTAATATGTTCCAGATCAACCTTATTGGCATTACTAATGATACGTCGTAAGGGTCTCAGAAGAAACCAGGAAAGCAGATATCCTCCCAAAAATGCCACTAAAAAAGCTACCGGAAGATAGATGTATAGGAGTCTTTTCAATTTCTGGATACCGGAATAGTACTGCTCTGCCGATAACGCAAAGTCTACAGAAATACTTCCTCCGTTTTCCGGATATTTTTTCACAGAGATCAACCTCCATTTTTCTTTGTCGGAGACATTTTTTGGAAGATTGTCAAAAAGTTGTGATTTTTTAGCTTTGTTGTCATAGATGATCCTGAAAAATTCCCCGTTTTTTGGAAGTGGTACAGCGATCGGGTCTATGTCCGTTCTCTGAAGAATATTATAGGCAGATGACTTTAGCTGAAGAGCAAAACTTTTATCCAATTCTGTCTTTGCGTTTTTATAAAGTGAATAAACAATAACACTGACACACAGAAAAAGCAATGAGTTGAATAACAACCCAAACCGAAACCTGAGACTTTGATAAAATGGAGAGATAGGCCTGCTTTCCATCGCTATTGTTTATCGCCCTTTAACATATAACCGGCTCCAATGACCGTTTTGATTAACGGATTGTCAAATCCTTTATCAATTTTCTTTCTGAGCTGATGCATATAAACCTCTACGATATTACTTTCCGGGTCAAAGTTCATATTCCATGCATTTTCCAGAAGCTGGTTTTTAGTAAGGACAAGATTCGCATTTCTGGCCAGATATTCCAATAAAATAAATTCTTTGGAAGTGAGTTCTATTTCTGTATTTCCTCTTTTCACCTTTCTCGCAGGAATATCAATTTCCAGATCCTCTATATTGATTTTCTGCTGACCTGACCCATTGGAAAAGCGGCTCACCGTTCTGATTCTTGCCAGCAGCTCATCCCATTCAAACGGTTTCCTGATATAATCTACGGCTCCCAAATCTAAACCCTGTACGACCTGTTTGGAATCCGCTACTGCACTGATGATAATCACGGGCGTTTCTGTACCGAAAGTTCTGAGATTTTTGAGGAAATCAAAACCATTGATTCCTGGTAGCATCAGGTCTAGTAGGATAAGGTCAAAGTCATTTTTTATTGCCATTTCCAAAGCTTCCGAACCGTTATTGCAGACCTCCGCAAGATAACCCGCCTGGGAAAGCCCCTGCTGAATAAACCCTGCGAGCTTTTTTTCGTCTTCTACAATCAGTATTTTCATAATCAGCGTATTTTGTAAACGATACTGTCTAATTTGATTTCAGTCATCCGAATCGGCGGAAACTTCAATGTATTGACAATTCCTTCCCTCATATCCCGTTCCAAACCGGTAACCTCAACCCGATGAGCCTTCATTAATAATGGTGCTAATGTGATGCGTTCCTCCGGACCAAGCATCACTGTTTTTTGACCAATCATAAATCCCGTTATCTTATTTTCCTGATTTTTTATAAAACCGGAAATAGTACCTTTAATAAAAACTTCTTTTCCGGGACTGGGTTTTGGCGGTAATATTTTACCTGCATCAAAAGTTTTCCTATTTCCTGATGATACAGAAATCAATTCATAGCTATCTTCTCTTGATGTTGCCTTAATAACAATCATTTCATTCTTTTTTGCTATCTCAAGTATATATTTGGCAAGATGTGGCGGGAAATGGATTTTTATTTCTTTCCTGCCCTGATTCAAAATGATTTTGTCGATATCACCTTCCGGATTAGTTTCATAGGCTTTTACTTTGCCATTCAGTATAGCCGGTTCTTCAATTTCAGGATGTAAATGAGGTGGAACAGGAGGTTTCTTTTCGCACCCGGAAAGGACGAAAAGTACAAAAAAAATAAAAAATATTTTCGATAGGTGATATGTTCTTAGTTTAAAAACCATATTGTTTATCATCAAAAACCTGAGCAAATTACTAAAATCTGCCCAGGTTTCCATTATACTTCAGTTATATTTAAAGTGCATATTCTTTACCATTCACACTGATGGTTCTGGCGTGGACAATAGTATATTTTTTCTCGGCCACTTCACCGGAGTTTTCCGGCTTTTTGAAACCTGTGAAAGAAATTTTCGCACCATTTACCAGAGACTGTCCCTGTTGTTGGTAGATATGTGGCGGCATTTTCAGGATAGTATTACCAATAATGATACCCACTACAGCGTCGCCTTCTTTATTTTTCTGCAGCTGTGTAATAGTGCCGCTTTCGCTCACGGAAACTTCCTGAGGCGGTGTCTGCGGAATTGCAGGTGCAACGTCTTCAACTGTTTTTCCGTTAGCAATCAGGCTATTCATTCGGAAAGATTTTTCGCCATTTGGTGCAATATCGGCAATACCTTTTACACTCACGCTGCTGCCATTTTTTGCGAGTGCAGTGATCTGGCTACCCAAATGAGGAGGGAATTTCACCAAAACAGATTCTCCATTACTTGTTATATAAAATCCATCATAGACAAAATCTTCATTAACCGCCATTTTGGAAACCTTTCCGGTCACCGTACTGATTTCCCTGATTGTTTCGGGTCCTGGTCTTTCCATTCCGGGACGAGGCTCTGATGGAGGAACCGGAGCTTGTGCGTTTGCTACTACAGCAGTCATTAAAAATACAGCAGCTGCTATTTTTCTACCTGAATTTAAAACATTATTTTTCATTTCTTTAAAATTTAAATTATACATTTTATTTCTTTTTCTGATACAAATGTATATTGACCTTATTAAGATGAAATGAATGCGAAATTAATTTTTTTTAATGTCAGGAGAGAGGCGGGATATTTTTAAGGCTTTTCAATCCTATATAAAAAATAGTAAACTGATAGCACAGCAAACATTAGCCCGTGCTACCCGGGATTATTACGATTTGATGCTTGTTGGTGTTGGGTGTATTATTCTTATACTGTTATTACTTCCACAGATCCAGAAGGTGGTGCTTAGATTAAGGAAATATACCTTATTAGAATGGATAGGATGTTCAATAATAGAATAAAGTACCCCGGGGCAAAGCCCCGGGGTACTTTATTCAAAGTCATTTCTTATTACCTGCGTTAATCAATCTGCTTTCCGATAATATTTTAACTGTAATAATTTTTAACTGTTATTTTTTTGGTTTCAAAGACAAATTATCTAAATACACTGCCTGATGCACTCCATTTAGTAAAACTTTCAGACCCAAACTCGAATCTTTTTTTAAAGTAATGTTAAATACTTTTTTATCTCCCGTTATCTTTGAAGCTTTAGCTATTGCAACATATGATTTTGCATCGGAAGTATTGTTTACTGAGAAAATTTCAAGTGTCGTTTCTCCACCGTTGTCTGAAACATCAAGAGAAAGTGTATATGTTCCCGCTTTAATTTTTGGAGTAATCAAATACATATTTTCTCCCGGGCTGTTCATGGAATAAAATATGATTTTTTTGTCACTACTGTAAAGCATTGCTTTTCCTTGCTGAGCAGTCCAGCATTTGTTAATATCTTTCCAGGCATCAAAATTTTCAGTAAGTGTGGATACAGTTGTACACTGTGCATGCGCTGTTAAAAATCCTCCCAAAACTAAAATTCCGGCAAATACGATTTTTCTCATAAATTATTATATAATATGAGGTAAAAATAGTCAAAAAAGATGGTATCGGAAAGTTATTGTTTAAGTTTATACTATAGGGGTTAGTAAATGTTCTGGATGATCTTTTCATCTGAATTTATTGGATGTATATTCTTGCCTGTTTTTCACCAAATAATAAACAGATTCAATATGAAAACGGAAACTCAAAAGCAAAATATGTGATACCAGGGAAGTATGGATATTACTTTGAGATTGATGAAACAGTTTCTTAAATAGAATGTGTTTAAACTTCTTTGTTAGAAAATCGCAAAGGCGCAAAGTTTTAAACTGTATGGATGTTTTCAGGCGCAAGAAAATCAAAGATTTTCAGCAAAAGTTCTATAATAAAAAGTGAGAAATTTTATCTCAGATAAAATCTTTGCGCCTTAAAACGTCTTTTATAATATAATTTGCGTCTTTGCGATTGCCCAACTATATAAAATATAAGTTTAAACAGATTTATAGCTAAAAAATGATTCAACGTTTAAGATTTGATGCTTAGTTTTTATAATAGTTTTCCTCAGTTGTATTTTCCCGGTCGAAAGGTTGGGGAAATTCTTCTTATGTGGCAAATACAAAGAAAAAGAATGTCTTTTTTGAGAATAAAAATGATACATTTTCTCAGAACTTTCCAAAAAGAAAAAATATTTTCCTTAATATTGAGCTGAAACAACGCGGTCTTAGCAAAGATGGCAGCTGGAAGATATCTCCTCACGAAAAATACTTGCTGACTGCAAAAGATTATAATTCTCCTATATTTAAAACTGAAATAAATGCAATATTTACAAAAAATAAGTTCACTGTTCATTTTATTTTCATCAATGGTATTTTCCCAATCTTATCAGACTTCAGCAACAGCTTTGGGAGGTAAAGAATTTCCGAAAGTTGACCCTGAAAGGAAAGTATTATTTCAAGCCTATTTCCCGGATGCAAAATCCGTAATATTAGATGGCGGAGATGGGATGAAAAATGTAAAATCTACGGCTTCAAAAAACAAAGATGGCGTTTGGAACATTTCAACTTCACCGATGGAAATTGGCTTTCATTATTATTGGTTTAATGTGGATGGAAAGCGCACAAACGATTCCAATACACAGCTTTATTTTGGTTATGGCCAGCCGACCAGCGGTATTGAAATCCCTTCAGGCGAAGATTTTTTCATAGAGAAAAAGGTAAAACACGGAAAAATTATTGATGACAGTTTAAATTCCAAAATTACCTTGGGACAACGGAATTTCAAAATCTATCTTCCTCTGAATTACGGGAATAAAAAACTGCCTGTTCTTTATTTGTATCACGGAACCGGCGAAGACATTACAGGATGGGAAAAACAAGGCTATATCCGCAATATTCTGGATAATCTTTTTGCGGACAATAAAGCGAAAGAAATGATTGTAGTAATGGATTATGGCGTTGCACTGAAGCCTGAAGAAGAAAAAATGCCGGACGACTATCCCCGCACTGTTCTTTCCTCTAAAAATATCGATACGATCCTTATCCAGGAATTGATCCCTTACATCGAAAAAAAATATAAAACCAACGGCAAAAAAGCAATCGCAGGCCTTTCGCGCGGCAGTTATCAGGCGATGCTCATTGGGGCCAATCATCCGGAGGTATTTTCAGCCATTGGCTCATTCAGTCCGGTAATCTATGAAGGAACCCAGGCAGAACCCTTTAGAGAGCTTCCTATTAAAAATTTATTGAAATCGAAAAATAAACCGTTCTTCTTTATAGGAATCGGGGAAAAAGAAGACCCAAGGTTTTTTGAATTTAATCAAACTATAACCAATTATTTCAACCAGAATAAATATCCCTTTTTCTCCTACAAATCTTCTGAAACCTACCACGAATGGCTTACCTGGAGAAGATGCCTTTACCAGTTTGCACAACAGATTTTCAAATAATTGATATGATATTTGTCTCATATTAGATTTTTGTTAACTTTCCTGCATCATTCACTTTCCTTTATCAATGTATTCGTGGATTATTAAATTCTGCAAAATTCAATGTTGATGCAGATAAAATGATCTATATAGAAAGGCTTAAGCGTACTCACAGAAAAAGTCCTAACTTTGCCCGATATCATGCTGCCACTTAATCATATTTTAGGACAATTAAAAAATGCACCAGCCACTTTTTGAGTACATTGAACGCTATGGCAAAACAGCTCTCTCAAACGAAGAAAAGTTGCTCATACAGGCTGCAATGGAGCCAATACAAATAAAAAAGAAGGACTATTTTCTCAAAGAGGGCAAAACCTGTGAGCATGCCGCGTTTATTATAAATGGAGCTTTACGCATGTTCAGTGTTGATGAGAACGGTATAGAGCATATTCTGCAGTTGTATGTTGAAGACTGGTGGGCAGTAGATATGAACAGCTATATGAAGCATGAGCCGTCTCATTATTTTATCGAAGCCTGGGAAGATGCTAAACTCCTTGTTCTGCCGATAGAGAAGTTTGATGAAATCCTTGAGATTCCCGCTTTTAAAGCCATGTTCTGGCATATCAATCAAAATCACCATATTGCGTCTCACAAACGCAGAGATAACGCTTTAAACCTCAGTGCCAAAAAACGGTACGAAAACTATTCACTTTTGTATCCTCAGATTGTTCAAAGATTTCCCCTCAGTCATGTCGCCTCTTATCTGGGGATAACGCGGGAAACGTTGAGCAGGCTAAAAAAACACTTTTAAGCCACACATTGCCAAAGTAAGAGGATCGTTATTTTATTTCTTGTCTGAAAATGCCAGGCTTTTGCCATTAGCACATGAATTAGACTTCAACCTGATCTGTACCCCACGGATTGGAGCAACACACTATAATTAGTCTCAGTATTTTTTTTAATGTCAAAGTCCTGTTCTTATTTCTTTAACGAAATGTACTAATAGCAACAGGATATATTTAGTCAAATTGGGCGAATGATAAAATTAACAATCTTTAACTATAAAAATAGTGATAGGCATGAAATTAGTACTCATCTTTGAACATCTATAAAAATAGTGATAACTTAACTCAATATTATGAAAAAAGCATTCATTTTCATTTTTTCTCTTTTATCTCTTGCATTTTATTACGGGCAGCAAGATGAAAAAGGCATCAGTAAAAATGTGGATCAATTTGTGAACAAACAAATGAAAACCTTGAAGATTCCGGGGATGGCAATTGCAGTTGTTAAAAATGGAAAAATAATCAAGAAAACAACTTATGGTTTTGCAAATCTTGACTGGAAAAATAAAGTAACAGAACACACCAATTTCCAAATTGCTTCCTGCACAAAACTTTTAACTTCCACACTTCTTTTAAAGACAATGTATAACAAAAGGATTGATCTGGAAGATCCCGTTTCAAAATTTATAGCTGATACCCCAGCTGAGTGGAAGGATATTAAAATAAAAAATTTGATTGCGCATTCCAGTGGAATTGCTGATTATTATGAAAGCGACGTCTATCTGCCAACGGACAAAATTATAGAGGCTGTCAAAAAACTTCCGTTAATATTCAAAACAGGCTCAAAACAACAATATGGCTTGTCAGATTTTATGGTTTTATCTTATGTTTTTGAAAAGATTTATAACAAACCTTTTATTCAGATTTTGAAGGATGAGGTTACTGTTCCTTTAAAAATGAATGATGGTGCCTTTGATATGGAATTTAAAGTGAATGGTCAATATTTGCGGACAGATATTATCCCGGAAAAAGTAACCACTTATTATGAATTAAACGGCAAAATGCAAGCTTATAAATATCTCTATCCACAATATACTTATTCTGCAGGGGCCTATTTTGCATCTATTGACGATATGGCGAATTGGGCTGTTGGTTTGGATAAAGAATTGGAATTTCCGCTTTCTTTTTCAGAAAAATATATTTACAAGACAGATAAGATTGAAGGTCAGGATGCAGGATTTTCGAAAGTAGGATGGGCTTTGGAAACGGAAGGGAATATTATGTATGCAGGACATAGTGGCGGTCCTGGGTTAGGAGATATCTGGCGGTTTCCGAAAGAAGGTTATACAATTATTACGTTATCAAATGATGGTGAGCTTTTACCTAGATTTTCCAGAGCAATTGCAGCATTTTATATCAAAGAACTATCTCCCAAATTGGAAATAGAAAAATTTGAAAGGAATTAAAACTACAGAAATGTCAAACGGTGATTCATTTAAATACTCATCTTAATCAATATCAAAAATTTGATGATACAACCATTAATCGAATATTTTAAAAAATACCTTCCTCTGAATTCCGGGGATATTAATTTGCTTACCGAAAGAGTGACATCCAGGAAAATAAAACGGAGACAAATGATCTTGCAGGAAGGCTTTGTTTGCAAACATTATACGTTTGTTGAGAAAGGGTGCTTTAAAATGTATGGTATCGATGAAAAAGGGACGGAACATAATCTGATGTTTGCAGCAGAAAATGATTGGGTTGCTGACCTGGGAAGTTTCTATTCGGGAAAACCAAGCAAACTGTTCATAGAGGCAATTGAACCTTCTGCCATTCTGCAAATTGAGAAGCAGGACCTGCTTTATCTTTTCGTGAATTCACCAAAGTTTGACAGAAACTTTCGGGTGATCGTGGAGGAAAAGTTCATTGAGCTTCAAAACCGCCTGTTACAAAATTTCAGTTCAAATGCAGAGCAACGGTACTTGGATTTCCTGGAACAATATGCCGAACTAGCATCGAGGTTACCCAATGCTCAGATTGCTTCCTATCTGGGCATCACGCCTGAATTTCTCAGCAAGATCAGAAAAAATAGAGCATTAAAATAGATATGTATTCTTAAACTATATTAAGACTATTTCTTAAGCTTGTTTATTGGCTGGAAAGATAATTGTGAACCATCTTTGCATTGTAAAACAAATCAATATTACAAACTAAAAAAAACAGAAATGGAAGCAACAAAACAATTCTTTAATCAATTTTACAATTCATCAATACTGCTGACGAAGATCTGGCACAACAGTTAATAAGCGCGGCAGCGAAGTTCCACGTGCCTTTCCAGGCTGACCCGTTGCAAGGTCCTAAAGGATATCTGACAATTATCGGAATGATGCGCAGCGGCTTTCCGGATATTCAGTGGAGTATTGAAGAAATGATCTCTGAGAATGATAAAGTAGCGGTTAGATTCACAATGAAAGGAACCCATAACGGAACTTTTTTTGGCGTACCCGCAACCGGAAAACAGATTGCAGTTAGCGCAATGAATTTTTACCGTTTGTCTGACGACCAGATCATAGAAGAAGTAGGACAACCTGACTTGCTTGGTTTACTGACACAAATAGGAGCTGTACCCGCAATGTAATTACAGGCAAAGAATAAGCAATAACTAAATTCAATTTTCATCATAAGCTGAAGTCACGCACTTCAGCTTTTATTGTTACAGCAAGTGTAAAACTGTAAATTATTAAAAATATATACATATAATCAATACAGCAGATTTAATGCAAAATACTATCACTAAAAATTGCCTGTCTGCAACATCTTTATTAATATTGTGTTAATATGTTACCAATAAAATTTTTCGGTTTTCTTAAGGCTTATAGAATGTTATTCCTTCTGTTTTTCCTTGCTTTTTTTTCCTGTAAAAAATCTCAGAAAACTTCAGACAAAATTACTATCGGATTTTCACAGGGCTTGGGAAATCATCCCTGGAGATTGGCAATGAACCATTCTATGGAGATACAGGCATCGCTCTATTCCGAAGTAGAGCTCGATGTACAAAAAGCAGAAAGTTCTGTAAACAAGCAGGTTCAGGATATACAGAAAATGATCGATCGCAAGGTGGATGTGATAATCATCTCACCCATTGATCCAGAATCCCTGGTTCCTGTGGTGGAAAAAGCGGCTGCCAAAAATATTCCGGTTATTTTGCTCGACAGGAAGATCAATTCAGAAAAATATACGACCTACATTGGCGCAGATAACGTGGAAATTGGTAAAGAAGCGGCCAATTACATTCTTTCAGATTCCAAAAACTATAAAAAAGTAATCGAAATAAGGGGTGATGACCAATCTTCCCCAACCATAGAAAGAAGTCTCGGCTTTCAGGAAATCATCAGAAATAATCCCAACACAGATCTGATAAAAACCTTTAAAGGTCTTCCTGCAGACGCTTTCAGGAAAACGCTGGATTCCTTGGGAGATCAAAGCATTTATGTTTTTGCTTTTAATGATGAGCTTGCTGCCAATGCGTGGCAGGTTGCACGAAATACAGGTTTGGAAAATCAAATCAAATTTATCGGCGTTGACGGATTGAACACAAAAGATGGCGGAATACAAATGGTTCTTGACGGAAAACTGAACGCCACTTTATTGTATCCGACTGGCGGAGCAGAAGCCATCGAGACTGCGATTAAAATTTATAACGGTGTTGCCGTTCCCAAACGCATCAAGCTCAGCACAACAATCATCGACCGGATGAATGCAGAAATTATGCGCAATCAGTTTGATAAAATCATCGAACAGCAAGGCGTTATAGAAAATCAGGTACAGGCGGTTAAAAAACAGATCGAGCTTTACTCCTCACAAAAAGAATTGTTCCGATGGTCTATTATATTATTGGTGTTGATGTTTTGCCTGGTTGCCTATTCCATTTATCTTATTTATGCGATCAAGATCAAAAATAAGCAGCTTACACTTACCAACGAGAGAATTACTATTCAAAGAAACCAGATTGAAACCATTGCCAATGAGTTGAAAGACAGCAATGAAGCGAGGGTTAATTTTTTCACGGGATTGTCTCACGAATTTAAAACACCCATTACACTTATTCTCAGTTCATTGGAATCTTTGATGGATTCTGGAAAAACCAAAGGTACAAAACCATCCTACGAGTTCGAGCTGATTAATAAAAACTCCAACAGATTATTGCGATTGGTGGATAATTTATTAGATTTTAGAAAAATAGAAAATCAAACCTTTAATCTAAGAGTTTCCAGGACGAATATTTACGATTTTACGTATGCTATTTTTCGTGATTTTGAAAATGAAGCTAAGAAAAGAAATATCAAATTCGAAATTCATTCACAGAATAAAAACCTTGAACTTTATATCGACAGAAACCTGATGGATAAAGTTTATTTCAACTTGTTGTCCAATGCTTTCAAATTTACGCCGGACAATGGAAAGATTGAAATCACGATTCAGGAAAAAGGAAATCAGGCGGTGATCAGCTTCAAAGATAATGGAATCGGAATCCCCGAAAAAGAGATCAGCAATGTCTTCGAAGCGTATTTCAAAGGTTCCAACAACAGAAAAAACAGTTCAGGAATCGGGCTTCATCTTAGCAGGCAGTTTATTGAGCTTCATCTTGGGAAGATAGAAGTGAACTCTTTTCAGGGAACGGAGTTTGTTATCAGTCTTTATAAGGGAAACAAGCATTTCAACGAAGACCAAATGGTTAAAGAACCCAGTCTCGCAGGTGCTGAAAGTCTGGCAAAAGAGGCTTTTTTTACAGGATTGGAAGACGAGACGATTACCCAAAATCAGGAATCTCAGGGCGAGCGTTATTCACTTCTTTTGGTAGAGGACAATTCAGATTTGTCTTTCTTTTTAAGCAAAAAGCTTCAGAATGAGTTTGAAGTGATGGTTTCTGACGGTACGGATGCGATTAATAAGGCTTTGATTGAAATTCCGGATATTATCGTTTGCGATGTCAATCTTCCGGACAAAAATGGCTTTGAAATCTGTGAAATCCTAAAAAACGACCTTCGTACATCACATATTCCGGTCATTCTCCTGACCGCTCTGGACAATAAAGAATCTTATCTTCAAGGCTTGAAATCCGGCGTTGACCTTTATCTCACAAAACCTTTCAGTTACCCGATTCTCATACAGTCGTTGCGTGCATTGCTTTACAACCGAGAAAAACTACGTTATTACTATACGAACAATATCGGCAGAATTGTGGACAGCAAGACGTTCGGAAGCATAGAACAGACGTTTGTGAACAATCTCAATCAACTTATCAAAACCAATATAGACAATGCCGATTTTTCAGTGGAAAATCTTGCAGACCTGCTTAATATTTCCAGAATCCAGCTTTACAGAAAGATAAAAGCAATGTTTGATGTGAACGTGAGCGATTATATCAACAATTTCCGTCTTGAACAGGCCAAATCAATGCTGCAAAATCCTGAACTGACGATTTCCGAGATTGCATACAAAACCGGTTTTTCTTCCCCGAATTATTTCTCCACTGTTTTTAAAAATAAATTTGGCGTATCCCCGAATGCCTTTAGAAAGTCTGCAGGGAATGAGTTATAAAAACATAAAATCAAATGATCATATATTTGAATGTAACATTGTAATAACAAAAATCAAAGGTTAAATCTATATTTAAAAGCAATTTTCACATCTGATATTTTTACAGTATTCAGCAGCAGTAAATCAAACTGCTGCTTTTTTATTACATTTTCTCAACCACGCCTTTCATCTAAACGAATAAACAGCTTTCTGAATGATTTATAATTTCTAAAAAGGTCCTGACCCAAAAACCATACACTTTGACCCTTTTTTCGGTTAAAATTTTCATAACATTAATTGTTCTTAAACTATAAAAACGCCAAAACACACGTAACATTTTTATACAACTATGTTACATTTTTGAAACTTGAATAAACTTTAATCAAATAATTTTAAATTAAATTATTGATTTTCAGTTGATTGTGTTTAATTAACAAATAATTAACCTTGCCGAAATATTTAGTTACATAATTAAACCCTCGGATTGCCGCCTCGGGATATATTAGCCACAAACAAATAAATATTTTAACAGATGAATAAAATTCTTATGTGGTCTATTACCGCAGCTTTGGCAGGATTTCTTTTCGGGTTTGATGTAGTAGTAATTTCCGGCGCAGACAAAAAGTTGCAAACACTCTGGGGCAGCTCAGATGCATTTCACGGAGCGGTAGTGATGGGAATGGCATTGTGGGGTACAGTGATAGGCGCCATTTTTGGCGGAATCCCGACCAATAAATTAGGACGTAAAAAAACGCTTTTAATAATTGGTGTTTTATATGCGTTTTCTGCGATAGGAACGGCGCTTTCCAATGATCCTTATCTGTTTGCGTTTTTCAGGTTTATGGGTGGTTTGGGCGTTGGTGCTTCTACGATTGCTGCACCGGCTTATATTTCAGAGATTGCGCCTGCAAAAGACCGTGGCAGAATGGTTTCCCTGTATCAGTTTAATATTGTTCTTGGGATTCTGATTGCATTTTTATCAAATTATTTATTAAGCGGCATTGGAGACAACGACTGGAGATGGATGCTTGGCGTACAGGCAATTCCCGCAGCTATTTATACATTATGTGTTGTCACCATTCCGGAAAGTCCGAGATGGCTGGTTTCCCAATCCAGAATAGAAGAAGCGAAAAAAGTAATGAAAATCCTGAGTCCGGATCAGGATTCTGAAACCTTGATCAGACAGATGGAAGATGACCACGCCGAATCGCCAAAGGAAAATATCTTTATGAAAAAATACCGTTTTCCGCTGATGTTGGCTTTTCTAGTAGCCTTTTTTAATCAGATGTCGGGAATCAACGCATTCCTGTATTACGCACCGAGGATTTTTGGGGAAGCAGGTTTGGGCGAGAAAACAGCACTTCTCAGCAGTATCGGGATTGGTGTTGTGAATATGGTTTTCACTCTGGTTGGGGTCAATCTCATTGATAAAGTCGGAAGAAGAACATTGATGTATTTGGGTTCCGTAGGGTATATCATTTCTTTAGGACTGGTTTCTATGGCGTTTTATTTCCATTGGTCGGGATTAGCGATTCCTATTTTCCTGTTTCTCTTTATTGCTTCTCACGCTATTGGTCAGGGAACGGTAATTTGGGTGTTTATCTCAGAAATTTTTCCGAATCATCTTAGAGCATCGGGACAGGCTTTCGGAAGTACCACACACTGGCTTTTGGCAGCAATCATTCCATCATTGATTCCTACATTATTTTCCACTATCGGAGCAGGGACCGTATTTTTGGTCTTTACCGTTGCAATGGTATTCCAATTATTATTCGTGATGTTTATGATGCCTGAAACAAAAGGTATATCACTGGAAAAATTAAGCAAAACACTTACGAAATAGATTTAAAATCAATATAATCATTGGAAAGAACACCTATTTAAATTGATTAATGTGTCTTTAAAATAATTCAAAATTTCCTATTAAATAATCATAATGAAGAAAATCATATCAACTTTAATCATCGCTGCCACGTTTTATTCCGGGCTCAATGCACAGTCGGATGCGAAAACGTCTGAAGAGCAGCTTTACAGGCCCAACTATCACTTCACTCCTCAAAAAGGCTGGATGAATGACCCGAACGGTCTGTTTTATCTCAACGGAACGTATCACTTATTTTTCCAATATACACCGTTTCAGAGTGTGCCGGATTTTGGTAAGATGCATTGGGGACATGCTATCAGTAAAGATCTTATAAAATGGGAAGAACTGGCTCCTGCAATTGCTTATGATGAAAAAGGTGCTATATTCTCAGGAAGTGCGGTTGTGGATAAGGATAATACATCAGGTTTTGGCGATGGGAAAAATGTTCCGTTGGTAGCGATTTTTACGTACCACAATATGAAAAAAGAGCAAGCCGGAGAAATTGACGCACAGTCTCAGGCAATCGCTTATTCTTTGGATAATGGAAAAACCTGGACCAAATACAGTAATAATCCTGTATTGAAAAATCCGGGGATCAAAGATTTCCGGGATCCGAAAGTTTTCTGGGATGCCAAAAGAAAACAGTGGGTAATGGGGTTGGCGGTACAGGACAGGCAGCATTTTTATGCCTCAAAAAACCTGAAAGACTGGAGCTTCCTTTCAGAATTTGGTAAAGATTTCGGGGGACATGACGGCGTTTGGGAATGTCCGGATCTTTTTCCGATAAAGGTAGAAGGCACCAATGAAGAAAAATGGGTGCTTATCGTTAACATCAATCCGGGTGGACCGAACGGAGGTTCTGCTGCGCAGTATTTTGTAGGTGATTTTGACGGAAAAACCTTCAAAATGGATGATATTTTTACAAAGCAGCTCGAAAAAGAAAAAGTGGTCTGGCTGGATTGGGGACGTGATAATTATGCGAGTGTTTCTTTTGATAATGTTCCGGATAACAAGAGAGTAATTATCGGATGGATGTCAAACTGGGATTATTCACCCAATGTGCCAACCGAAAAATGGAGAGGAAGTTCTACTATTCCCCGTGAAGTGACTTTGAAAAGGTCAAAAGATGGTTACACTCTGAAAAATATTCCTGTTGCTCAACTTAAAAATTACGAAGGAAAGGTAGTTAAAAAAGAAATTAACCTTGGTTCCGATAAAAAACTCATTAGCAAAGGAGAAATAGATCTTTCCAAAGCGGTAATTGATGTTGATTTCAAAAAAATGACCAAAGGAGTGTACACTTTTGCTTTGAAAAATTCATTGGGAGAACAATTGATTTTCGGAATTGATAATAACAAGCAGGAACTTTTTATTGATCGTACCAAATCCGGGAAAACCGATTTTAAGAACAATTTTGCAGACAGGATTTCAAAAGCACCATTAGCAAAAAACTACCAAAACGCAACGCTCAAAATTGTATTGGATAAAACTTCCATCGAAATTTTCTTCAATAACGGAGAAAAGGTAATGACCGAAATATTCTTCCCTAATGAAAACTTTTCGGAACTGAGCTTATCCACAGATACCAAAGGAAGTAAAGTGAACTTTAATGCTCATCAGATTAATATCAAATAAAAAACTATACTATGAAGAAATACAAAATAGCCATCGCCTTTTGCCTTCTGCCTTTTTCGTATGTATTTGCGCAGGAAGTCATTAAAGGTAAAGTAGTTTCCTCAAATCAAAAACCGTTGAGCGGGGTTATCGTAACCGTTTCGGAAACAGGAGCCAATACCACCACAGACAATAGTGGTGCATTTCAGATCAATGATCTGCAAAAAGGAAACACTTTAGTTTTCACGTATCCGGATTATTCCACCCGTGAAGTGGTGGTGGATGAGAAGACGGTTCTTAATATCGTTTTAGCTGCAGAGAAAATAAAAAGCATAGATGAGGTGATCGTAACCGGATATACCAAGCAGAAAAAAGCAGATATTACCGGTGCGGTTTCCGTGGTGGATATGAAAGACCTGAACAAGCAGGCCGAACCCAATCCGATCAAATCTTTGCAGGGAAGGGTAGCAGGAGTCAACATTACAGCAGATGGATCTCCTTCGGGCGGTAATACAAAAGTCCTGATCCGTGGGGTTGGAACATTGAACAATACAGATCCACTGTACGTAATAGACGGCGTTCCCACAAAAGCCGGAATGCACGAGCTTAATCCGAGTGACATCGAAACGATGCAGGTGCTGAAAGATGCGTCTTCAGCAAGTATCTACGGTTCCAGAGCTGCAAACGGTGTTATTATTATCACCACCAAAAAAGGAAAAAAAGGGAAGATGAGAATCGACCTCAATTATTATACGGCGTATTCACAATATGCAAAGAAAACAGAGGTTCTAAACGCAAAACAATTCGGACAGGTGCTTTGGCAGGCCAACATCAATGATGGACTGGACCCAAATAGCAACAATTTGAGCTACAATTTTGACTGGGGTGTTCAGAATGGTATCCCAACTTTGTACAACAGCTATGTTCCGGAATATCTGGATGCCGGAAAAACGATGAAATCAGCCAATACCAATTGGTACGATGAGGTTTCGCAGACCGGTGTTGCCAATTCGCTGGATGTTTCTGCTTCTAGCTCTTCGGATAAAGGTTCTTACTACTTCTCTATGGGATATTATGACAATGATGGAATCGTGAAACTGACTAATTTCAAAAGATTATCTGCCCGTGTTAATACCTCTTATAACTTTTTCGACGGAAAACTGAAAATCGGAGAAAATTTCACCTTCAATAAAACCAATGAACTAATGGATCCCGGCGTTTTGGATCCTGCTTTACGTGCTTTGCCCATCATTCCGGTTCATACTGTTGACGGAATTGGTTGGGGCGGTCCTCCGGTTGGCGGAATGAATGATAGGCAAAATCCTGTCAGACTTTTGGAATACAATAAAGATAATGGCTATCAGTATCAAAGATTCTTCGGAAATGTTTATGCCGAATTGCAGCCTGTGAAAAATCTGACCTTAAAATCCAGTTTCGGAATTGATCTTTCCAATTATTACAAAAGAATGTTGCAAAGAAGCTATGTTTCGGGGCGTCTGCACAACGAAACCAATGCAGTGAACATCGACCAGTCAGACACCGAAAAATGGACTTGGTCAAATACCGCACAATACACAGCAAAAGCTGGAAAACATCATTTTGATGTTTTGGGAGGGATGGAAATGTACAAGGATACATTTAAAAATACCTGGCTGAGAAAAGAAGGATTCGTGATAGAAACACCGGATTATATGTATCCAGAGGCGGGAACCGGAGACGCTTTCAACGGCGGAAGTTCCACCTATTACAGCCTGATGTCTTACTTCGGAAAATTTTCCTACGATTATGACAACCGCTATCTTTTCTCTGCAACAATGCGTTATGACGGCTCTTCAAGATTCGGTAAAAATAACCGTTTCGGAACCTTCCCTGCATTCTCGGCAGGATGGAGAATTAATAAAGAACAATTTGCACAAAATCTGATTCCGTTTTTCTCAGATTTGAGATTAAGAGCAGGTTGGGGACAGACCGGAAATCAGGAAATCAGCAATTCGGCGGTGTATTCGCTGTATATAGCAAATTATGCAGGAGGAAACCCAACGTGGGCAACATCTTATGGTGCGGCTTACGATATTTCGGGTGTCGGAAGCGGATTACTGCCATCAGGATTTATCGCAACTCAGACAAAAAATGACGACCTGAGATGGGAAACCACCACGCAGACCAATCTTGGTTTGGATTTCGGATTCTTTAATCAAAAACTGACTGGTAGTGTCGATGTTTATAAAAAAGCAACAAAAGACATTCTCGTATTGCCACCTTATCTTGCGGTGATCGGAGAAGGAGGAGACCGATGGATCAATGGTGCATCGATGGAAAACAAAGGGATTGAAGTTGCATTGTCTTATCAGAATGAAACTGCTGGAGGTTTCCGCTACGAAGTTTCAGGGAACATCTCGATGAACCGCAACAAAATTACCGAGCTTCCACAATCTGTTGTCAACAATTACGGTGGAAACGGAACAACGGATAATATTCTGGGACGTCCCTTTAACTCAATGTACGGTTATGTTGCCGACGGACTTTTCAGGACTCAGGCAGAGGTGGATAATTCTGCAAGTCAATTTGGGGGTGAAGGTTTGGGAAGAATTCGCTATGCAGATCTAAATGGTGATGGAGTGATTAACGAGAAAGACAGAACGTGGATTGGCAATCCGAACCCCGGATTTATGTATGGTATCAACCTTAACTTTTCATATAAAAACTTTGATTTTTCAACATTTTGGCAAGGTATCGGTGATGTAGATGTCATCAATTCAAAAAAATACCAGACTGACTTCTGGAGCGTGGATGATGTAGGTTCCAATAAAGGAACAAGGCTTCTGAATGCTTGGTCGCCGCAGAATCCAAATTCGGATATTCCCGCGCTTACAACAGTGGACAGCAATGGAGAATCCAGATTCTCATCGTATTATGTAGAAAACGGAAGTTATCTGAAGTTAAGGGTTTTACAATTGGGCTATACGTTCCCGAAATCTTTAATGGAGCATTATAACATCGTTAATTTCAGGATGTATGCAAGTGTTCAGAATCTTTGGACGATAAAATCGAAAAGCTTTACAGGAATAGATCCTGAGACACCGGCATTCGGGTATCCGTTACCGCTGACGTTCAATTTTGGAGTTAATTTTTCCCTATAATTTTTAAATAATAAAAAATGAAAAAGAATATACTTTTTACAATAGCTTTTGCCTTTTTGCTGGGAACTACTTCCTGCAATGATTTTCTGGACAATGAGCCTAGAGGTGTACTTTCGGAAGCCGATGTGGTAACGCCTCAGAATGTGGATGGTTTTGTGGTTGCAGCGTATGCATCTCTCGGAAACGACCATTATGATACTCCTTTCAGTCTTTGGCCTTATGGAAACGTTCGTTCTGATGATGCGTACAAAGGAGGAAGTGGAACCAATGATATCCAGACCTTTCACTTTTTTGAAATTTCAAATAATATCCGTTCAGATTTTGGTGAATTAGACAGATTATGGTATCTCAATTATGTAGGGATTTCCAGATGTAACAAAGCGATTGTGGCACTTAAGCAGCTTTCAGATTCCGAATATCCCAACAAACAAAAGCGGATCGCTGAAATGAGTTTCGTAAGAGGACATTACTACTTTTTGCTGAAAACGTTATTTAAATATGTGCCTTATGTCGATGAAAATACACCGATTGATGATTATCCGAAAATCTCCAACAGGGCAAAGAACGACCAGCAACTTTGGGAAGCTATTGCTTCTAATTTTGAATTCGCAGCCGCTAATCTGCCTGCAACACAGTCGGAAGTAGGAAGACCAAAGAAAAGCGCGGCCTATGCTTATCTTGCTAAAGTAAGGCTTTATCAGGCGTATGAGCAGGATGATAACTATACGGTAACGCAGGTAAACCCTGTCACCCTTCAGAAATCTATTGATGCCGCCAATCAGGTGATCGGAAATTACTCATTGGAGGCGGATTTTGGATATAATTTCCTGCCTGGAACACACGAGAATGGCCCGGAGGCAGTCTTTTCCATTCAATATTCTGACAATGACGGAACGCTTTTCGGAAGGCTCAATTACGGTGATGTGCTTTCTCTGCCACAAGGTTTGGGATGCTGCGATTTTCATAAACCGAGCCAGAATCTGGTGAACGCATTCAAAACGACACCGCAGGGATTACCGATGTTCGATACTTTTAACGATTCGGATCTGAATTATAATCAGCTGAACAGTTACAAAGTAGATCCCAGATTATATCACACCGTTGCTTTACCCGGATTGCCGTGGAAATACGAAGAAAACAAAATCTTTCAGGAAAGCTGGAGCAGAAGCCCTGCAACTTATGGATATTATTCTTCGCTAAAAGAAAATGTGCCTGTAGGATGTGGCTGTACCGTAAATGTAGACCCTTTCTACGGAAATTCCAAAAACAGAATCATCATAAGATATTCCGATGTTTTGCTGATGAAAGCCGAAGCCTTAATTGAACTCGGACAAATCAACGAAGCATTGCCATTAATCAATCAGGTGAGACAGAGAGCTGCCAATAGTACTGTTTTGACTGGAAGCTACACCACCAACAATCTGATCAGCAAATATGAACCAGGCGTGAATTGTACTTGGAACCAGGATTTTGCAAGAAAAGCGTTACGATGGGAGAGAAGAATGGAGTTTGCAATGGAAGGAAGCCGTTTCTTCGACCTTGTGAGATGGGGAACTACGGCAGGAATAATGAATACTTATTATTCTGGCGAAAAAACAAAACGGTCTTACTATTCTCAGGCAGGATTTGACCACGGAATTGAAGAATATTGTCCGATTCCTTTGTCACAGATTAATTTCAGCCAAGGACTGTACAAACAAAATAACGGATACTAAAACAAGATACAAATGAAAACGATATTCAAAAAAACTCATATGATCATCATTCTGATGATGTCTGCGGCTTTTATCTGGTCTTGCGACAGTCAGGTGGAAGATGGACTTGTTACGGATGTTTCGGTCAATATTTCTTCTTTCAAAGTGAATGGTGTTTCTGGGGAAATTGATCATAAAAATGATAAAATCACACTTACGCTTCCTTATGGAACAAGTGTTAAAACATTGGCTCCGGTTATTGAAATTCCGCAGGGAGCAGTAGTTTCGCCGGCATCAGGAGCAACGGTTGATTTTTCACAGCCGGTTAAATTCAAAGTAAAAAATGGCAATATCTACAAAGATTATCAGGTAACTGTAAAAGCTCAGGATCCGATTATCAGCTTTAAGATCAACGGATTATCCGCAACAATCAATAATTCGGGTAAAACCATTTCTCTTACAATGCCGGAAGGAACAAATCTTACCGCATTGCAGCCAATAATAGAAACAGGAAACGGTGTCAGCATCAATCCTGTATCGGGAACAACTCTAAACTTTAGCAGTCCGGTTTCGTTTACTGTTTCTAATGGCAGTCTTACGGAAGTATATACGGCTAAAGTAACCACGCCTGTTTCCGGACCGTCTATTGCATTCCTTGGGACAGCTGCTACAAGAACAGGGCTGACAAACCCGGATGAGATTGCAGCTTCTGACTGGCTTTTTGGAAAATATTCAGGGGCAGTATATGTTTCGATTGCTGATATTGCAAGCGGTGCGGCCAATCTTACGGGAATTAATGTGATCTGGTGGCATTTCGATTCTGCTACCGCTTTACCGGCAGGTGCGATGAGCCCTAATGTAACTTCTAAAATCAAGACTTATCTTAATGGCGGAGGAAATATTTTGCTTACAAGCTTTGCTGCACAATATGTTGACGCGTTGGGAATAGTTCCTGCAGGAAAAGGACCGAATAATGTTTTTGGAGATTTTCTTCCAAGCGGATTTGTAGATACAGGAAGTGATTGGGGAATCTCTTTCAAAGGATATGAGAATCATCCGGTTTTCGATGGTCTTCAGACGTACGAATCCGGCAAAGCGAATCTGCTTGAGAAAGGTACATTCCGTTTGAATCATACAGCGTGGTGGTTCCTTCCGGATTGGGGTGGATACGTCAATGGTGCTGGCTGGAGAAGTCAGACAGGTGGTAATAATCTTGCCAGTGAGGCTTGGGACAATACTTTGGACGGACGTGTTGCTATTGCTGAATTTCCCGGCGGAACTGCCAACAAAAAATGTATGGTCATCTGTACAGGTGCCTACGACTGGTACAATGAAACCGTGAATGGGAACCCGAGCCAGCCCAACTCGTTTCAGGATAACATCAAAAAGATGACGGAGAACAGTCTCAATTATCTTGTAACCCATTAATATCAGAACCCATGTCAATTAAAAATATATATGTAGCAGCCGTACTTTCGCTGGCAACATTCTCCTGTCAGAATCACGATTCTGATACGGAGGTTAATCCGGAAGATATTTACAGCAAAACCAATATCTTTCCACAGCCGCCCAATCAATGGATGGGAGAGAATAATCCTTACTACACAGAAGGTTATGCAGGAGACGTAATGCCTTATTATGAAAACGGGAAGTTCCATCTTTTCTTTCTCCACGATGCAAAAACAAAACCTGCAGGAGAAGGATTTCACGATATTCACAGCTTTGAGACGGGTAATTTTACAGATTTTACTTATCAGGGAAGACAGATTCCTTACGGAACTTCATCAGAAGCTGATTTCGGAGTAGGAACGGGAAGCCTTGTAAAGGTTGGAAGTACCTATTATTACTATTATACGGGTCATAATGAAGTAGCTTCGTTCCTTTCAGGAAATCCAAGGGAGAGCGTTCTGTTGGCAACAAGTACGGATATGAAAAACTGGACGAAGGTCAAGAATTTTAAAATCACTGCTCCGACAGGATATTATGATTATGAATTCCGTGATCCGCACGTTTTCTTTAATTCTGAAGACGGAAAATACTGGATGCTGGTTTCTGCTCAGACCTCTGATAAAAAAGCGGTCGTGCTGAAATTTACCACCACCAATCCTGCAACCGGAAACTGGACTGTAGAAAATCCGATTTATACAACCAGCTCTTCCGAAAATTATATTATGCTGGAATGCCCGGACCTTTTCAAAATGGGCAATTATTGGTATCTTGTTTTTTCTGAAAACTGGAGCAGCAGTGCCGGAACGCATTACCGCATTTCGACTTCACCAAACGGACCTTGGACTACGCCTCAAAATGACCGTCTTGACGGCTCTTATCTCTATGCAGCCAAAACGGTTTCGGATAATATAAACCGTTATCTGGTAGGATGGACTGCAAGAAAAGCACCTGAAAATAATACCGGTGGAAAAGACTGGGCAGGAAATATTGTTACTCACAGACTGGTTCAGAATTCAGACGGTACACTGGCTGTAAAACCGGTTTCAGGATTACCATCTGTGTTTGGTCAGAATGCTGTGCTGTCAGTTGATAAAATCACTGGAAATGCTTCTCAGAATGGAAGTAGCTTTAATTTATCTGCCAATTCTCAGGTCACTTTTTCGAAACTTCAAAAAGCTAATCAGATTAACTTTACATTGAATGTATCTGCCGGAAAAGCAGGAATTATTCTGGCACACGATACCGACGCCGGAAGCGGAGTTAAGATTGCGTTTGAACCTGCAAATAACAGAATCGCAGCTTATGTAATGAATTCCGGTTCTGAGGATCTTATGAATTCTTATTCGTTAAGTTCGGTTTCCGGGACATCATATACTGTAACGGCTTCCATAAGCAACGATGTTTGTGTGGTCTATATCAATGATAAAATAGCGTTCACCAACAGAATTTATAATATTGTTAATAAAAAATGGAGTATTTTTAGTTCTTCAGAGAGTTCATTCAGTAATATCAATATCAAAAATCCCAATTAATGTTTATCAATAAGAAAATTAATGTAATAAGTTTTGGCGAAGTACTTTTCGATGTTTTTGGAGAAGAGAAAAAAATTGGCGGAGCTCCTCTCAATCTGGCTCTCAGAACGGCTTCGTATGGCTTTCCCGTTGCAATGATCAGTGCCGTAGGAAATGATGAAGACGGAAAGGTAATCCTGGATTACACCAAAGAAAATGCTCTTGAAACCACCGGAATCATTATTTCTCAGGAATATGAGACAGGAATTGTTCAGGTTTCTTTAAATGAACGTGGTTCTGCGACATACGAGATTAAATTTCCTTCTGCGTGGGATTTTATCAGTGTTGATGAAAAAATAATGGATACCGTAAAAGAGGCTGATGTTTTTTTCTTTGGAAGCCTTGCCTGCAGAAATGAGGTTTCTCAAAAGACGCTTTTCTCCCTATTAGATTCCAACGATAAAATGTTTAAAGTTTTTGATGTGAATTTAAGAAAGCCATTTTACAATATCCAGCTTCTGGAAAAGCTTATGAACAGAGCAGATTTTATTAAATTCAATGATGAGGAAATCCTGGAAATTGCTACCGGAATGGGATTTGAATCTGAGGATCTGGAATCAAATATCAAATTTATATCAGAAAAAACAAACACACCTGCAATCTGTGTAACTCTAGGAAAGCACGGATCTATCTTGCTGTGGAATGATCAATTGTACAGACACGAAGGTTATCCTGTGAAAGTAGCAGATACAGTAGGAGCAGGAGATTCTTTCTTGGCCAGCCTGATTGCGAAACTGCTTTCAGATAAAAACCCGGATGAAGCTCTTAATTTTGCCAGTGCCGTTGGTGCTTTGGTAGCGAGCTATTCTGGTGCAAATCCTAAAATAGAAAATTCTGAAATTGATGCATTTTTGAAAGAGAATGCTTATTGATCTGATAATTTTAAATATTTCGATAATAAAAGAAAACTCCTGTATTTATAGGAGTTTTCTTTTGTTTGAAAGTTGAAGTTTGATTTTAATTACATAGAAGCTAAAGTTTGTCCAGCTTAAAATCCTAAAGAGAAACCATTGTTGACAATGTATCGGCTATGAGAAACTAGAATTTATAAATCGATATTGAATAATTTAATATTTATAATTATTTAAATTTTTATTAATTTTATTATAATAATTATAAATTATATTTTTTTCAAAATTATAACAATATGTTTTATTTATTTTTAACAATTTGTTTATTTATTTGAAAATATATTAAAATAATATTATTTGTATTGTATTTATTTGTATATTTGTAATTGTAAATGATTTAATATTTACAAAAAATAATAGTATTATGATAAAAATTATACAATTCATATTCTCTATAGCAGTAATGATTACTGCAGTAGTGTTTGCCCAGGCACCGATGCTTGGTGCTGCTGCAGATTTTGCGCTTTTTTCATCAAATGGTGCAGTAAGTAATACCGGTTTATCCCAATTGACGGGTAATGTGGGAACTAATAATGGCTCAAGTACAAATTTCGGTAACGTAGATGGTGTAATGCATGATGCAGACGGTGCTACAGCTACAGCAGCAGCAGCGTTAACGATTGCATACAATCAATTGAATTCAGCTATACCCAATTTCTTTCCTGCACCATTATTGGGTAACGGACAAACATTGACCGCGGGAACTTATTCTATCGGACAAAGTGCTACATTAAATAATACCTTGACCCTTGATGGTGGAGGAAATGCGAATTCTGTTTTTATATTTAAAATTCAGGGTGCTTTTTCTTCGGCAGCCGGAGCGCAGGTATTGCTTACAAATGGTGCTTTGGCATGTAATGTATTCTGGAAAGTGGAAGGATTGGTTGACTTGGCATCCAACACATCAATGAAAGGTACGGTTATCGCAAATAATGCGGCTATCATACTCAATACAGGAACATCACTGGAAGGTCGTGCGCTTTCTACAACGGGAGCTGTTACAGTATCCGGTGTTACTGTGAGAAAACCGATTGGTTGTGGAAGCTTGATTTTAACAGGACCGGCTCAACCGGTTTTGAATAGTGTTGCGTGTTATACCATTTTTACAGGTAATGGTACGGTTACCAACACAGGGGTTTCTTTTGTGACGGGTGATATAGGTTCTAATCTGGGTCTTACCACAGGTTTTTCTGCTCTTAATGTTGCAGGTACTATACATGCAAACCCGGACACATCAACGGCAATATGCGCCTTAGATTTAAGCAACGTATATGCTTTTTTAAATACCCTTCCAACTGATATTGAATTGCTTTATCCAGCTGCATTTGGTCAGAATCTGGTACTTACACCTCACACTTATCAATTAAATGGTGCAACAGTTCTTAACGGTACGGTATTTTTAAACGCTCAAAATAATCCGGATGCTGTTTTTGTAATAAAGATAAATGGTGCTCTTTCCACAAGTACGTATGCTTCTGTAGTTTTACAGAACGGAGCCCAGGCAAAAAATGTATTCTGGAAAATTGACGGGGCTGTGAGTCTTAACGATTATGCAAGCTTTAAAGGGACTGTGATTGGAAATAATGGAGCAATTAATATGAATATTGGTTCTACTATTGAAGGTCGTGTATTAAGTACAAGCGGTGCGATCAACACGGTTGGTATTAATGCTCAAATGACAGCCGGATGTAACAGCTCTTTATCAGTGAGTTCTGCTGTTAAAAATAAAGAAACAGCTGCTGTTTATCCTAACCCTTTTTCATCAGTTCTGAATGTGAAGCTGGATGATAAAAGCAAAGGATCGGATCTTACAATTTATAATGCTGCGGGAACAAGAGTTTTAGGGAAAGTGTTAAATGAAACTTTAAGCTCAGTTCAGTTAAATCTTCCTGCCGGAATTTATTTTTACCAGATACAAGGTAAAGATGGTAAAGTTCAAACAGGAAAAATTATTTCTAAACCATAGAATTTTATATATTTCTACATAAGACAAAGTCTCACTTTTTAGTGAGACTTTTTTTTGCATTTAAGGTTTTACATATAAATGCGGCAATAAACCTACAACAGTTTTTGAGGTGAAATTATATACTTCTTTATCCTGAATTTTTAAATTTATTAGACGTTAATCTTTTATTGTTGAATTTATCTAAGACGAAATACCAGATCTCAACATTGGATCATAGTGAAGGTCATATTTCATCGTCAAACAGACTTTCTTTTGAAATAATAAAAAAGCAGGTGGATGAAACTCCGAAAAGAATACCACCGGTCGCTTTGATAAGAATACAGTCTTCTCAAAGGAAATTTTAAAAAAAAATATTGTACTTTTGCCCCTTCAATATGCATAAATCACTCAAAAAATTTTTTGTTTTTTCTTTACTGATGCTGTTTTTTTACAACGTCAGCGGGATGAGTGTTTGTTTTGATCATGCCAGACATACCAAAAATTTTTCTGCTGAATCAAAAGGATCTAAAGCACCAAAAGGCTCCACCATTTCTCAGGATGATGACTGTCAGTGTGCTCTTCATATGCAGATGCATCATGTTCTTTTACCCGAACATTTAGCCATTGAATTCCCGCTCAGTACTTTAAAAGATAATGAACTGCCTCATCCGAAGGCCATTACCTATCGTTGTTTACTCGACTATTTCAGCTCCCGGGCTCCGCCGTTTTCTTCTGTAGCGGTAGCATAATATTCTTATTTTACTATAATTAAAGAATGCAGATTTTTTGATCTGTAGGACAATATCCGTGGAATTTTGTGTGTTAATTGATCACAAAACTTCTTTTTATTAATATTTGGCATTATTCAGTGTCAGTATCATTCTTTTTTAATGAACATCAACTATAATGATTGGGGAATAATTCAGTTTGTTTCCCATAAAAAATCAAGACTTTCTATAGCGGGCCTTACACTCTATTCATCTCTTTTTATAGCTCAGAAGACAGAAAAAGATTCGGTTGCTGCAACCATACAAACCGTTGAGATTATTGGACGAAAATCCAAAGATTATACTTCCGGTTATTCTTTTGCCGCTACCAAAATAGCCATGAAGAATAAAGATTTACCCTTAACCTTAAATACCGTCACCAAAGAGCTGATGAATGACCGGCAGGCATTTCAGCTTGGTGATGTGATGAAAAATGTGACCGGTGTTTCACCGTCCAGCTACTACAATCAATATAATATCCGGGGAATCAGTCAAAATGAAGAAGGGCAGATTATTAACGGATTGAGAACGAGACAATACTATTTTCTTCAGCCGATGACTTCCAATATTGAACGTGTGGAGGTTTTTAAAGGTCCGGCAAGCATTACCATGTCCAGCGTTGATCCCGGAGGTACGATTAATATGGTTACCAAAAAGCCATTGCTCAACCCTCGCCATGAAGTCAGTTTTTCAGGCGGAAGTTTTGATACTTATAGAACGACCACAGATCTTACAGGCCCTTTGAACAAGAGCAAAACCTTATTGTACCGCTTTAACGGAGCCTATCAAAAGGCAAAATCCTTTAGAGATCATGTGAATAACAGTGGAGTTTTACTTTCTCCATCAATCACCTACATTCCCAATGAAAAAACTTCTCTGAATGTAGAGTTGATCTATAACGATCTTCACGGAAATCTGGATCGCGGGCAGCCTGTTTTTGGAGCGGTGGCAGGAAAAACAGATCTTAACAGTACACCCAAAAGCTTAAATCTCGGTGCTCCCGGTGATTATTTTAAAACAAATGAACTCATCATTATGGGCTCGCTCGCTCATCATTTTAATAAAAATTTGAGTTTCAACGCTTCTTATATGAAGCAGTTTTGGCGTGAAAACCTGGAAGAACACCGTACAACCAATGCTTTTGTGCCCGATATGAATAATAATCCTATTCCAAGTCTGGCAATGATGCAGTTTATTCAGCGAAAACAGAACTGGGAAGTGGATAATTTGAACGCTTATTTCAATTTTAATTTTAAAACCGGGCAAGTTGAGCATCAGGCCTTAATGGGTTATGATACCCAGGTCTGGGAAAAACGGGATGGCGGGCAACAAAATGCGGCAAGAGGCTTTATGCTGAAAGACGGCTCGGTGGCTTCCTCTTATAATCCGGCTCTGGCAGACCAATATCAAACCATTAATTATAACGGAATTTTATTGCCCAAACCTAATGTTGCGCCTTTTGATCTGACTCCCGGGGCACAAAACCATCAAGGCACAGATTTTTATACAATGAATGTAATGACAGCCTTGCCTTCTGCTCTTACAACTACTCATGCAGGTTATATTCAGCATCTTTTTACGTGGAAAAAATTAAAAGTACTATCTGGAATCCGTCAGGAATGGTTTCGGGATGTTACCAACTTTAAAAAATCTGAGGAAACGTCATTCAAGAATGCTAAACTGCTTTACAGACTGGGGATTACCTACAGCATTACAGATGATATTAATGTGTACGGAACCTATCTTACAGGATATCAGCCACAATCGAATACAGTAACATTAATGCCTAACACGGGAAGTTTTACGGGTTCCAAATCAGCGGCAAAATTCAAGCCTTTAACTTCAGATTTAAAGGAATTCGGGATAAAAGGCCATTTTCTCGGGAAGTTTTCGGTAAGCATGGCGGTTTATGAAATTAACCAGAAGAATATTTTAATAAATGCCAACAACCCTGCGCAGCCTGATGAATTAATACAGCGCGGAGCCGACCGGAGCCGGGGTTTTGAAGCTGAGTTTACAGGATATATTCTTCCACAATGGCATATTTACGGCGGTTACAGCTATATCGACGCAAAAATTATAAATGATGCAAATTCTGATCTGCTCGGGAAAAGGAAAGAAAATACTTCTAAAAATTCAGTAAACGTCTGGACACGATATAATTTTTCAAATATCAATGCATTAAAAGATTTTGGAGTGGGATTGGGCGTGCTGTATCAAAGTTCAAAAATCCCCTGGTTTACGAGAAGTTTTGAACTTCCTGCTTATACAACATTAGATGCTGCATTGTATTATACGTTTTTAAAATCAAAATTTCAACTATCTGTTAATGTGAATAATATAACCAACACGTCGTACTGGATCGGGGCTCAGAATTATCTTAGATTATTTCCGGGCTCTCCAAGAAATTATTTAGTAACGGCTGCTTATAAATTTTAAACAATGGCTACATCCACTTTACATCTGATCATCAGGAAAACTAGGCAGGACCTGATGAAAGGAAAACAAAACCTGCTGATTACCATAACCGTTCTTCTGTTTTGCATGCTGAGCATCGGTATCGGATTTACAAAATATAAAGCGACAAATTCTCAAATCGCAAAATACCGCAAAGAAGTACGGGAACAGTGGGAGCACAGGCCCGCAAAACACCCGCACAGAATGGCACATTACGGGTATCTCGTTTTCAGAATGGGGCATCCATTGAGTATTTTTGACAACGGATTGGATGATTATCTGGGAAATGTTATTTTCCTGGAAGCTCACAAACAAAATTCTGCCAATCTTTCGGAAGCGGGCAGCTCCGGCATTTTGGTGCGCTTCGGTGCCTTTAGCAGTGCTTTTATGCTGCAGTGTCTTGTTCCGCTTATCATCTTATTTTTAGGTTTTGGGTTGATTGCCCGCGAACGGGAAGATGCTATCTTAAAAATACTCAGTACCCAGGGAGCATCGGGCAGACAAATCATCTGGGGAAAGGTTTTAGGGCTGTGGCAGTTTTCATTATTGTTTTTATTGCCTGTTTTACCTGTAGTGTTTGTTGCTGTGGTACTTTCAGAAGCTGCACCATGGACTGATATTGTTTTTAGAATGCTGGCCATTCTGCCTGCCTATATGGTGTATTATTTTTTTGTTTCCAGTCTTGCAGTTTTGGTTTCTGCATACAGTACAACTGCTTCATCGGCGTTGGTAAGCCTTATCGGAAGCTGGCTGATCCTGGTTATTTTTTTACCTAAAGGAATTCAATTTGCGGCACAGAATTTTTATCCGACCCCTTCCAGGATAGCTTTTGAAACCCTGTTAGAAAAAGATATTCTGAAAGCCGGGGACAGCCATAATCCTGATGATCCTCATTTTAAAAAGATCAAAGATTCACTTTTAGGACATTATAAAGTAGAAACAACGAGCGAACTGCCTTTCAATTACAGCGGTTTTGTGATGAAAGAAGGAGAGAAAATAAGTTCCCGGATTTACATCAGGCATCAAAAAGAACTGGAGGAAAAGTATTATAATCAGCAGCGATTTTCAGATATAAGCGCTTTTATTGATCCGATGATTGCTGTTAAAAATTTCTCAATGACCGCTTCAGGAACGGATTACTTTTCTTACACCGAATTTCAGGAACAGGCAGAAGACTACCGGTATAAAATGGCTCAGAAACTTAACGATCTGCAGATAGAAAAAATAAGCAATGTGAAGCCCGAAAAAGGAGGTCCTCCCGCCATCATTGAAGGAGACAACTGGAAAAAATTCCCTGATTTCAATTATCAGTACACCTCATTTTCCAAAAGTATCAGGGAGCAGTGGATGCCTGCTGCAGCTCTTTTATTTTGGCTGATGGTGTGTGTGCTTATGATTGAAACAGCCGGTCGGAACTTAAAATTAATTTAAAATGAAGAATTATTTATACAAACAGTTTTATCGCAACAAAGCTTATACAGCTGCCTTGGTTTTCTTATTGCTGGCAGGTATAATGGCGATTTATACAGGCAAAAAATTTCTGGATAGAAATCAGGATATAATTGCGAAAAGTGAACAGTTTCAGAAAGAAAGTATTGAGAAAAATGTAAAATATCATAAAGATGATTTAGGATTGATCTTGTATTATATCAAATTCAACCTCATTAACGAAACTCCGGAGCTTGCCGCACTTAATATGGGTATGCGTGACCTGAATCCCTCCATACAGGGGGTTACGATGCGGAATCTGGAAGAGCAGCGTTATAATGCCGATTTTTATAATCCTGCCAATGCGGCGGTTGGTAATTTTGATTTCAGTTTTGTACTGGTTTTCCTTTTTCCGCTCATTATTGTTGCTTTCTGTTACAATCTGATTTCTGAGGAAGAGGAAAGTGGCAGATGGAAATTGCTTTCTGTACAAAGCAGGCATTTGGGTAAACTGCTGGATATGAAATTATTAATCAGATGTATTGCCGTGAGTGCAGTTTATCTGGTGTTGATTCTTCTGGCAGGTATCTGGATTTCAATTCCCATAAATAAAGCTTTTGCCGTTTTTATTCTTTCAGGATGGCTGTATATCATTTTCTGGTTTGCGCTGTGTCGGTGGATTATTTCGTTTAGGAAATCTTCTGCTCAGAATGCATTGATTTTACTGATCGTCTGGGTAGGAATGAATTTTATTATTCCGATGAGCAGCAATATGATCATTCAAAAAAGCTATCCCGTTCAGGAATCCTTAAAAGCGGTCATGCAGCAACGGGAAGGATACCACAATAAATGGGATGAAGCGAAACAGCCAACCATGGAGAAATTTTACAAAGCGTACCCGCAGTTCAGGAAATTTACGGTTGAGGAAAATGACAGTTTTACCTGGACCTGGTATTATGCAATGCAGCACATGGGAGATCTTGAGGCTTCGTTATCGTCGGAGCAATACAGGGAAAAAATGAAAAAACGAAACCGGGCTGCAGAGATTCTGGGATATTTTCTTCCTAACATTCACACCCAGCTTACAGAAAGCCAATTGGCAGGAACGGGTATGGATAATCACCTGAAATATAGTTCGGCACTTCAGAAATTCCATGAACAAAAACGACTGTTTTTTTATCCGCTTGTTTTTTCAGGTAAAAATGCAGATTCTGTAGACTGGAATTTACAGACGGTACAATCTTTCCGGGAACCTGACAGTTGGAGCCTGCTTAAAATATTCTCACCTTTCTTTATCATCATTACCTTACTCATCATTCTTTCACAAAATAAATTCAGAAAATTATGCTAAAAACAATTCAGCTACATAAAAAATACAATGATTTTACTGCCCTGCAATCACTTGATCTGGAAGTGGGAAAAGGGGAAATTTATGCTCTTCTGGGACAAAACGGAGCCGGGAAAAGTACCACGATCAATATTCTTTTAGGTCTTATCAAAGCGACTTCGGGAGATGCTTTTATTAATAATATTTCCGTTAAAGACCATCCTCAGGAAATCAAAAAACATTTAGCTTATATTCCCGAAACGGTTTTATTATATCCTAATCTCAGCGGAATAGAAAACCTGGATTTTTTCTCACAGATTGCAGGATTCAATTATACTAAAGATGAACTGGCTGCATTTCTGAAACGGACCGGGCTTCAGGAGAGTGCCTATTATAAAGACCTGGGAGGATATTCTAAGGGTATGCGTCAGAAAGTAGGTATTGCCATTGCATTGGCAAAAGATGCAAAAGTACTTTTACTGGATGAGCCTACCAGTGGTTTGGATCCTATTGCCACAGCAGAATTTACCGAAATTGTCCGTCAGTTTGGGAAAGAGGGCAGAACTGTTTTTATGGCTACGCACGATATTTTCAATGCCGTAAACGTTGCAACCCATATTGGCATTATGAAGCAAGGCGAGTTGATTCAGAATTTGCCTTCCAAAAATTTTTCAGCAGAGGAAGTGCAGGAACTATATCTGAAAACGATTTGATCAAACAAAAAGCAATTTTCCCTCGTTTTCCTGTGAGATAACAAAGCTCTGAACAACAAAAGAATTAATTTGTTTCGTAACATACTTAATCATAGTGTATTATGAAAATTTGTCACTCAATTAATCCTCTTTTATGACAATTTTTCATATTAATAGGGGTTGGTATATTTTGTGTTTTTGAAAAAGTGAAATCATTAAATATTGTTTAACCTTTAAAATTTGTTTGTTATGACAACAATCGTGAAAAGAAACAATGGCAGTTTGCTCCCTGCCAATCCACGTTCACTGTTCGACGATTTTTTCAACCGCGAACTGTTTAATTGGGGCAATACTAATTTTTCTGCTTCACAAACAACGCTTCCGTCCGTGAATATTAAAGAACGTGAAGAAGCTTTTGAAGTGGAAGTTGCAGCACCGGGTATGCAGAAAGAGGATTTTAAAATCACCCTGAACGGCAACCTGCTTACCATTTCATCTTCCAGGGAAGATAAAGATGAAGAAAATAATGGGAAATTTACCCGGAAAGAATTTAGCTACCAATCTTTTCAGCGCAGTTTCGAACTTGCAAAAGATGTCGTAGATGACGAAAATATTGAAGCTAAATATGAGAACGGTGTATTAAGACTTACAATTCCAAAAAAGGAAGATGCAAAGACTCAAGCACCGAGATTAATTGAGATTCAGTAATTTAAAAGGTTTGCCGGATATACGGCAAACCTTTTTTATCATTGTCTTTTGACATTGACCGTAATTTTTATTCGTCAGCAAGGTGTCCAGTAATAGATTGCGGTGACCTTTCCGTTTTCAATCGCAATTTGAATTTCATCGTCCCATTCCGGATTGAATTTTAGTTTGAATAAATGAGCATCTTTCCCCTTTTTATAATTTTTATAGGCAACAGGGAACATTTTTTTTAAATCTGTAAGAGTAGTTTTGTTAGAAATTTTATGCTTTTTTACTAAAATATAATTGTCTGAATAATCTTTTAAATTAATTTCCTGAAATTCAGCTTTTTTATTATAAACGTAATATTTTATTCCATTTTTTGTATAGATAAAAAATTTTGTTCCTTTACCCGCTTCTTCATCATAGTTGCTACAGCCCGGGAAATCTTCTGCTATTTTTTCAGCTTTACCCATTTTGGTTATGAAATCGGCTTCCGTTGTCAACAATTTTATACTTCCGTTAATTTTTATATCATCAATTTTTACCATTTGGTATGTTTGTCCAAATGCTTGAGTGATAACTATCAGGAAGAAAAAGATCAATTTTATTTTCATCATATTAATTTAGATTTAAAGAAAAGAAATTAATGGAGCTTCCGAAAAAAGAAGCCGGGACAAAATTGTTCTAAGAAAGATTTTCATTATTGTCAGTAATTTGTTCAATGAATAAAAGGTGAATTTTAATTGTACTCATTTTTCCTGAAATATTTATCTGTGAAAACATCTTTCTGCACTTGTTCCGTATATTTCTTTACCCATTCCTTGTAATAATATTCCGCATAGAGAATGTTGTCCTTAAGTTTGTATTTGGCAAAAGGTTTCCCTATTTCAGGAATATTTTTCAGTCCGAAATCTTTCCCGGTTCCATTGTCAAATTTACAGTCCATATCTCTTGCCCAAATCATTTCAAACTCATTTTCGTTTATTTTTTTGATGGGATAGAAATATACACATTGTCCATGATATTCAAATGCCAAAGAATGAGTATCAATATTCAATGCTGCAATTCCGCCTTGCCATTTTCCGGAGATATTGGCTTTTTTAACAGGTGTTTCTTCCCGGTTGATAAATTTGATTGCCGTAATTTTCCAAATGTTGTTTTCTTTTTCCAAAGTAATGTTTGATAAAGCTTCATCATTTACTCCATAATTTACATAAATGTCTAGTGAAGCCTTATTGTCACTGGTTTTTCTGATGTTTTTCGCTGAGAAACTGTTGGGCGGTTCCTGGCTGTGTATCCAGTACATATAATAAATTTCAGGACAATATTCGTCGTATTCATAAGCATCTGCGCTTTCAAATTCCGAATAATCCAAAGCTGACATAAATTCTGCACAAGTCTGTAACCTCTTCTTTTCCTGCCGGATGAATTTTTCCGAAACAGTGCCCAGGTTTCTCAAAGTTTTGAAATAGGAAACGGTATCCATAAGACATTTTCCGTTTTTATCTTTGATGATATCACAGTTTGGAAAATCATTTTTAAAATACCAGTCATAAAAAGATTTACCGTTTTGTTCGATGATTTTGAGTTCGTTCCTGGCTGGGCTTTCGGTATTTGTTACGGGTTTTCCATTGTTGATTTTTTCATCCTTAGAATTACAGCTTATTAAAAAAATGATTGGGATTAAAAATAAAATCAGTTGTTTCATTTCTATGGTTTTTTTCAATTTTTTACATAACAATCCAACAATTCTTTATGTCTGAAATTCATCGGAGAAACGTAATTGTCCAAATTGTAATTCATTAATTGTTTGTCAACTATTTGTCTTTTTTGACACTAAGCCAAGGTACGTAATATTCTTTAAAAACAGATTTTCCGGTTGTGCTGACCATCAATATACCGGCAAATTTGGCTTTAGGAAACTTAACGATAAAAGAAATACTAAAATTTAATACGATCGTTCCCGGAAGCAGGATACTTATAGATAAAATCTCTATCAAAGGAAATCTGCAATTTCCGGTTTGAAGCTTCGAAAAATATTGTATTGCAATGAGATATACGATTTCCGTCCAAAAATGCAAAGAAATATAAAAGAAAATATGAATGTGAAAAAGATTGATCGTAATCTTGTTTTTGTGTTATACTTTGTTAAATTTGAAATATTAAATAGTGAAATATTACTTATAATTGATTATATTTGCTAATTGTAAAACCACTAAATGTTGAATTAATAAAAATGTAACATTTTTTTAGGTCTTCTGTAGTATGGTGAATATTTTTAAAATTAAAGAGTTAAGATATGTACCTAGGTGGTTGGTTTTTTTTATTGATATTTCAATAGTTTCATTTTCTGTCCTAATCACATATCTGTTCTTAAAAAACCTGCATGTAAAAATTAATTTTATTGAATATTTCAATGAAAAAATTCTTACAATTATTGCGGTGAATATTCTGTTTATGCTTATTTTCAAAACATATGCAGGAATTATAAGGTATTCTACTTTTTTTGATTTTTTTAGAATTCTGTGGTCTTCCGGTACTGCGCTTATTGTATTGCTGGGTCTTAATTTGATCTCAGAATTGGTATTGGGGAGCTCTGTTTATTTATATCCTGCTCTTTTCCTGTGTTTTTTTATTTCCATTTTTCTGATGTTCTTTTTCAGGATGGTTACCAAACAGTTTTTTAGTGTTCTGATGGGTTCCAAGGACCGTTCGTCCAAAATAAGGATTGCGGTTGTAGGGGTAGAAGATGAATCTGTGTCATTGGCAAATGCCATCATCCATAATCCCGGTCACGCTTATCAGCTGGCAGGATTTTTTAGTGCAAGATCAGATTCTAAAAAAGCAGTACTTCTCGGTCATAAAATTTATAATAAAAAAGAACTTCTTAAAAATAACCGCCTGGCGGAACGTTTCGATGCTGTTTTAATCAGGGAAATGATGAGCAGGCCGGAAATGGAGGACTGGACAGTTCTTGCATTAAATAAAGGATTGAAAGTGCTAAAGGCGCCTGATGTTAATAAAATTAAGGAAGACGGTATTGTAGAAAATATCCGTCCGCTGCAAATTGAAGATTTACTTGAACGGGCTCCCATAAAGATAGAAAGCGGAGAGGTAAGAAGCCATCATTTTAATAAAAGTGTTTTGGTGACCGGGGGAGCCGGATCTATCGGAAGTGAGATCGTAAGGCAGGTTGCCCAGTTGGAGACTTCACTTATTGTGGTTGTAGATCAGGCCGAATCTCCATTGTATGAGCTGAAGCTTGAATTGCTGGAAAGATTTCCCAATCAGAACTTCAAATTTGTATTGGCAGATATCTCAAATCAGTACAGGCTTGAAAAATTATTTGAAGATTACCACTTTTCAATAGTATATCATGCGGCGGCATACAAGCATGTCCCTTTAATAGAAGACAATCCGCACGAAGCCATTTTTGTAAATATTGGAGGGACCAGAAACCTGGCTTTATTATCCAAACAGTATAACGTCGGTTATTTTGTGATGATATCCACAGATAAAGCTGTGAACCCAACCAATGTAATGGGAGCTTCCAAGAGGGCTGCTGAACTTTTTGTACAGTCTTTACAAAACTCTTCATACAATACGACAAGATTTATTACCACCCGATTTGGGAATGTATTGGGCTCCAACGGCTCTGTAATTCCGCATTTCAAAAGACAAATCGAAAAAGGGGGCCCGGTGACGATTACCCATCCCGATATTATCCGTTACTTTATGACAATTCCCGAAGCCTGTGAATTGGTGCTCCAGGCAGGAACAATGGGTAAAGGAGGTGAAATTTTTGTTTTTGATATGGGTAAACCTATTAAAATTCTGGATCTGGCAAAAAGAATGATAAAATTATCTGGGTATACACCGGATGTTGATATTAAAATTGATTTTATTGGTTTAAGATCCGGTGAAAAGTTGTATGAGGAGCTTTTAACAGACAATTCCACTACTATTGCCACGCATCATGAAAAGATTATGATATCAAGAGATCCGTTGATGGAATTTGAAGATATAGAGATTTTATGTAAACAGATAATGCGGGCGGCTATAAAAAAGGACGGCTTGCAGGTCGTTAAGATTTTGAAGAGAATGGTGCCGGAGTTTATAAGTAAAAATTCGGAATTTGAAATTCTTGATGTAATAACAGAACATGAAGTCTATCAGTAACATAGTTTGTATTACGTGAAAAAGAATTTAAAAATAATGAAATATTTTTATTAAATTGTTTCAATCGGAACGAAAATTGCATAGAAAAGGATTGGTCTTAAAATGTACAGCATATTAAAAAATCACATATTAGTGAAATTATAATAATATATTAAAAATATTCGTAATACGCTCCAGTATAATATTCTGTAAAATTGAGCGTTAACATCAGTAGATTAAAAAATATATGAATAGAAATATCATTACGTATCTAATCCTGTTATCGGTTACTTTATTGTCATGTAAACCCAAGCAGAATATGGTATATATGTCAAACCATAATATGGAGGAGGAAGTTACCCAGGCAAAATTTCAGGGCCTGCATATTCAGGAAGGAGATGTTCTCCTGATTCTTGTTTCCGCGCTTGATGAACTTGCTGTAAAGCCTTTCAACCTTAATACAGCAAATAAAGTTGGGAGTGAGTCCGGTCCTGGGATAAATCAATACGCGCAGCCAAGTGAATATTTAGTAAACGAAGAAGGGAATATATCTTTTCCGGTATTGGGAAATGTATATGTTAAAGGAATGACTCAGGTACAGCTGAAGCAGGATCTGGAGTCCCGCCTAAAGAGATACCTCGCAGATCCTATGGTATCAATCAATCTGAAAAACTTTAATGTAAGTATTTTGGGTGAAGTGAAAAATCCGGGACAGAAAGAAAGTGTTTCCCAGAAAATCAATGTCTTTCAGGCACTTGGACTTGCAGGAGATATGACGGATTTTGGTGACCGTACCCATGTGAAGCTTATCCGTACAGGGGATGACGGGGCAGACCAGGTTGTTAATATTGATCTTACCAGATCTGATATTGTAAGTTCACCGTACTATTATATGAAGCAGAACGACATATTGTATGTGCAGCCGGACAAAAATAAGCAGGTTCAGGCAAACAGCAATCCGAACAGGGCTCTTACATTCCAGATCATTGGTGCATTACTAACGGCAGGTACGCTTATTATTGCTTTAACACGACGATAAAATATGCAGCAGATAGAATTTCAGGCAAAAGAGGAAAAATTAAATATTAGAAAAACCATTTCCCAATACCTCTATAAATGGCCGTGGTTTATTGCTTCTATTTTGGTTTTTGTAACAGGTGCTTACATTTACCTTAGGTACAGTGTCCCTCAATATCAGTCAAAAACCACCCTTAAATTTGATAAAAAAACAAGTGATCTTTCCTCCGCTCTGGCGGATCTTGATAACCTCGGGATAGGCCTGGGTAATGCGGATGAGCTGAAAAGTGAGGCTGCAGTGGTGAACTCAAGACCCATACTCATGCAGGTTGTGAAAAATCTTAATCTCAATGTAGAATATTTCAATGCAGGAGAAATTAAAGACTGGCAGCTTTTTACCAAGGCTCCTATAACTGCAAAGATATTAACCTATACCAAGGCAAAATTTGTATCCTCTTTCTACACCCTGACAGAAATAAAAGGTGACCAGTTCATTCTTCACAACGAAAAAAAGGATGTTGCAGGAAAATTTAATATTCCTGTACAGCTGGATTTTGGAACAGTGATACTTCAGAGAAATTCTGCGATTACTCCCAAATCAGAGTATAAAATTGTTTTTTCGAATCCCATTGAGAAGGTAAAAAAGCTGGAAAAAACAATACAGGTGAACCTGCCGGATGAAAAATCCATGCTGATGGAAATCACCCTGATAGGATCCCTTCCTGAAAAATCAGAGGCGATCCTCAACGAAGTCACCAAACAGTATAATCTCGACGGCCAGAGAGATAAAAATTTACAGGCTGTGAATACGCAGGAGTTTATTGATAAAAGACTGGAAGTTATCACGAAGGATCTTTCCGGGGTAGAAAACGAGAAAGAAGATTTCCAGAACCGTAACCGGATTGTTGATTTGCAGGCACAGGCACAACTGGCACTGCAAAATACAAGCGAAAACACTAAAGCTCTTCTTCAGCAGCAAACGCAGCTGGATCTTCTAAACTCACTTACAGCAGAAGCTTCAAAAAATAATAACCAGCTTATGCCCTCCAATCTTGGGCTGAATGCTTCGCTGGAACAGTCTATTTCCCAGTATAATCAACTTCTTATCACCAGAAACAAGACCATGAAGCAGGCAACCAATGAAAACCCTGCTGTCATAGAAATGAACAGGGAGATTGCCTCTTTAAAGGATATAATACGCGATAATATAAGCGAGCAGAAAGCAACCGTACAGTCGGGTATTGCCCAATTACAAAATCAGATCACAAACAGCAATGGTGTTATAGAAAAAGTTCCCGGACAAACTAAAGTGTACAGAGGAATCGAACGTCAGCAAAATCTTAAAGAGCAGCTCTTTTTATTCCTTTTGCAAAAAAGGGAAGAGAATGCGATTAATCTATCAGTAGATGTACCGAAAGCGAAAATTGTCAATCCGGCCTTTACAGAAGATATTCCGGTATCACCTAAAAAAGACATTATTTTTGCAGGAGCTTTTTTCCTCGGATTATTGATCCCTTTTGCAATGTTCTATCTGCTATTCAGTTTAGATGACAAAATTTATTCAAGAGATGATATTAAGGAGCGTTCCGGATTGGGAGTGCTGGTGGATATACCGTCCTTAAAAGATGATGAAAACCATTTGGTACAGAAAAATGACTTCTCTGAGCTGGCAGAGGCGTTCAGAGTTCTTGTTTCCAATCTTAAATTTGTTTTACCCACAAAAGATTCGGCTAAAATAATCATGGTGACTTCTTCCGTAAAAGGAGAGGGGAAAACCTTGGTCTCCGTTAATCTAGCTCTTACCATAGCGAATAAAAACGGAAGAGCCCTTCTGATCGGTTCGGATATTCGTAATCCCCAGATCCAGCGGTATGACAGTGAACCTGTAAAAAGAAAAGGTCTTACGGAATTTTTATATGATGAATCGGTGGATGTATCAGAGCTTATCCATACCTCCTATAGCAATCCTGAATGTGATATTATTTATGCCGGAGCCATTCCTCCCAATCCCCAGGAACTGCTTTCCAATGGAAGATACCAAAAGCTTATTGAGCAGATGTCTTCCCAGTATGCCTATATTGTTATTGACTCTGCACCGCTTATGCTGGTTTCAGATACGCTGAGTATTGTGGATGTTGCAGATGCAACCTTATATGTAGTGAGATCCGGAGTTTCAAAAAATATATTGATAGACTTTGCCAACGATCTTGTAAGAGATTCTAAACTGAATAATGTATCCTTTATCGTTAATGATGTGACAAGACGCGCAGGAGGTTATGGGTATAACTACAGCTATGGCTACGGTTACAGTCAGACCAAGGATAAAAAAAGTTGGTGGAATAAAATTTTTAAATCATAAAAATGCATAAAATTTTAATTACAGGCGGAGCAGGTTTTATTGGCTCTAACTTAACGGAGTATTTTTTAAATAAAGGCTATAATGTGGTCTGCCTGGATAATTTTGCAACAGGACACCGTCATAATATCGCACCTTTCCTTGAAAATCCAAACTATACACTCATTGAAGGGGATATACGTGATCCGGAAGTCTGTCAGAAAGCTGTAGAAAATGTAGATTACATATTGCACCAGGCGGCATTAGGGTCCGTTCCGAGGTCAATTAAAGATCCTGTTACAAGTAACGATGTTAACGTTTCTGGTTTTCTGAATATGCTGGTTGCCGCCCGTGATGCAAAAGTAAAACGTTTTGTATACGCAGCTTCATCATCTACATATGGTGACTCTGCATCACTGCCTAAAGTAGAGGACGTGATCGGGAAGCCGCTATCGCCATATGCCATTACCAAATATGTAAATGAACTGTATGCTGATGTCTTTGGAAAAACTTACGGAATGCAGTGCATTGGTTTAAGGTATTTCAATGTATTTGGACGCAGACAGGATCCTAACGGGGCTTATGCTGCTGTGATTCCTTTATTTGTAAAGCAGTTAATCAGCCACGAATCTCCTACCATTAATGGGACTGGAGATTATTCTCGTGATTTCACATACATAGATAATGTCATTCAGATGAATGAACGGGCTATGCTTACGGATAACCCTGAAGCGGTGAATACCGTTTACAATACAGCAGTAGGTGACCGTACTACATTGAATGATCTGATCGGATACCTTAAAAAATATTTAAGCGAATTCGATGGGGAAATTGCTGATGTGAATGTTGTATACGGTCCGAACCGTATCGGTGATATCCCGCACTCACTGGCATCCGTGGAAAAAGCAGAAAAATTATTAGGATACAAACCTACCCATACCATAGAAAAAGGCTTGAAAGAAGCTATCAGCTGGTATTGGGAAAATTTAAAATAAACAAGTTTAAATCGAGTTTTTGTGGAAAAACAATATAAAATTGCCGTTATCGGATTAGGATACGTAGGTCTGCCTTTAGCACGATTATTTGCAACGCAGTATCCGGTTGTAGGTTTTGATATCAATCAGAAAAGAATTGAAGAATTAAATACGGGATCAGACAGTACTCTGGAAGTAGAGGACGAAGTGTTGAAAGCCGTATTAAAGCAGGAAAATCCTTTTTATCAAACCAGTGAAAATGGATTGTACTGTTCTGATGATATGAAGGATATCCGGGATGCGAATATCTATATTATTACGGTTCCTACACCGGTTGATAAGCATAACCGTCCCGATCTGACACCATTGTATAAATCTTCGGAAACGGTAGGTAAAGTATTGTCGGAAGGAGATATTGTGATTTACGAATCCACTGTATATCCGGGAGCTACCGAAGAGGAATGTATTCCTGTTCTGGAAAAGGTTTCTGGAATGAAGTTCAATCAGGACTTCTTTGCAGGTTATTCTCCTGAGCGTATTAATCCGGGCGACAAAGAACATACGGTAGAGAAGATCTTAAAGGTTACTTCAGGTTCTACACCGGAAATCGGAGAAGTGGTGAATGCTTTATATAAATCTGTGATTGTGGCGGGAACCCACCTGGCTCCGACTATCAAGATCGCGGAAGCGGCCAAAGTTATTGAAAATTCCCAGAGGGATATTAATATCGCTTTTGTGAATGAGCTGGCAAAAATTTTCAACCTTCTGGAAATTGATACCCACGCCGTATTGGAAGCTGCAGGAACAAAATGGAACTTTTTGCCTTTCAAACCCGGACTGGTAGGCGGGCACTGTATCGGAGTTGATCCTTATTACCTGGCACAGAAAGCACAGGAAAACGGGTATCACCCGGAAATTATATTAGCCGGACGCCGTCTGAACGATTCTATGGGGCAGTATGTGGCTTCCCAGCTGGTGAAAACCATGATTAAAAAGAAAATTACTATAAATGGAGCCAAAGTTTTAAACTTAGGGATAACATTTAAAGAGAACTGTCCGGATGTACGTAATACCAAAGCGGTAGATGTAATTCGCGGACTGGAGGACTATTCTTTGCACGTAACTACTTTTGATCCCTGGGCAAAACCTGAAGAAGTAAAACATGAGTATGATCTGAATGTCCTTAATGAAATTCCGGATGAAAAGTTTGATGCGATTATTCTGACTGTTGCCCATAAGGAATTTTTGGGTATAGATCTGAATCATTATCTGAAGGAGGAGGGGATTATTTATGATGTAAAGGGAGTTTTGGAAGAATGTGATTCCAGATTATAAATGTTTGTTTGCTTAAAATTATGAAGAAAAGACATCTAATTGTTTTTGGAACTAGGCCGGAAGCTATAAAAATGGCTCCTCTAGTGAAGGAGTTTCAAAAAGAAGAATCATTCGAGACTAAAGTTTGTGTTACAGCTCAGCATAGAGAGATGTTAGATCAGGTTTTAAGCTTTTTTGACATCACACCGGATTACGATTTAAATTTAATGAAGCCTGATCAGAATTTATATTCTTTAACGGCTGATATTATTACGGGTATGAAACCTGTTTTAGAAGATTTTAATCCTGATTATATTTATGTACACGGGGATACAACTACCACAATGGCAGCCAGTATTGCCGGTTTTTATTCCGGGTCTAAAGTATGTCATGTAGAAGCCGGATTGAGAACACATAATAAGAGATCTCCGTTTCCGGAAGAAATCAATCGGCAGATTGCCGGACGTATTGCTGATTATCATTTTGCTCCGACAGAACAGTCAAAGCATAATTTATTGGCAGAGAATACAAGAGAAGAAAATATACTGGTGACAGGAAATACGGTAATAGATGCGTTATTATATAGCTCCGACAAAGTTAAAAATATAGAGAATAAAGAAATAAATGCACTTAAAGCCCGTATCGATCCATCCAAAAAAATTATACTTGTTACGGGGCACCGGAGAGAGAATCACGGGCAGGGATTTATTAATATTTGTGAAGCCCTGAAAGAAATTGCTTCTGCAAATCCGGATGTTCAGATTATTTATCCGGTACATCTAAACCCTAATGTAAAAGAACCCGTATACGAAATTCTATCTAAAGTTGATAATATAGTATTGATAGAACCATTAGCATATCCTGCTTTTGTATGGTTAATGAATCAGTCTTATATGATCATTACAGATTCCGGAGGTGTACAGGAAGAAGCTCCAAGTTTAGGAAAACCTGTATTGGTAATGCGGGATACTACGGAAAGACCGGAAGCAGTTGATGCAGGTACAGTTATCCTGGTAGGTACGAATAAAGATAAGATTGTTTTGGAGGCACAAAGTTTATTAAAAGATACGGAACGATATAAGTTAATGAGCGGATTGCATAATCCTTATGGCGATGGAACAGCCTGTGAGCGCATTGTAAATTTTATAAAAAATAATTAAATGAATATATCTTCTCTGCTTAAAAAGAAGATGTTTAAGGAAACTTTAACTTATTCCGTAGGAAGTTTTGGGTCAAAGATTCTTTCATTTTTATTAGTCCCTTTTTACACCTACTTTCTCACTAAAAAAGAATTGGGGGAATACGATTTATTGTTAACAACAATAAGTCTTTTTGCACCGTTGGTTTCATTACAAATTTCAGATGCAGCTTATAGATGGCTGATTGATAAAGAATATATCAATGAGGAAGATAAAGCAAAAGTTATTACCAATTCTATAATAACATTGTTTATAGGGTATTTTGTTTTTTCAGTTGGTTTTTATATTTACATTTTTTTTAATGATTTTCAGTATCACACTTACTTTATAATCTTGATTTTTCTGAATTGTTTGTTGCCTTTACTGCAAAATATTCTCAGAGGTCAGGGAAATACAAGACAGTTTGCTATAAACGGAATTGTAACTACTTTTTTGATGGTAGTTTTTAATATTATTTTCATTTACCTGTTAAAATTAAATGTAGAAGGTGTTTTCCTTGCCAATATTGTAGCTTATGGCATTGCATGTTGCATGATTTTGTATAAAGTAAACATAGTTCAGTATTTCAGGCTGAAATATTGGGATCTTACACTTATCAGGTCAATGGCATCCTATTCTTTACCTCTCATTCCAAATTTAATGAGCTGGTGGGCAATATCCTCGGCAAGTAAATTTATCATATTGCATTATATGGGTGCGGAAGGAAACGGATTATATGCTGTAGCCAGCCGTTTTCCTGCATTGCTTTTAGTGATAAATTCTGTTTTATTACTTCCGTTACAGGACAGGATTTTAAAAGAAGAGAATAATACTACTTTTAATAGATTATTAAATAAGTTCATCCTATTTGAAATGATCCTGGCTTTTATCCTGGGAATACTGTCCCCTCTGATGACGGAAATATTGGTGTCCAAAGAGTATTTTGAAACCTGGCAATACATGCCTTATTTATATCTTGGAGTTGGATTTAATGCCATTGCAGGATTTTTAGGTTTAAAATATCAGAAAGAAAAAAATACATTAAAAATCACATTGACTACATTGCTTGGTGCTGTTGTATCAATAGTGTTAAGTGTTGTTTTAATACAATATATAGGGCTGCAGGGAATTTCCATTTCTTTTCTAATAGGATTTCTGGTGGTTTTACTAGTACGGTATATTGATATATATAAAAAAGACGCTTTTAATTTTAAATTTTTTATCATCATATTATTACCTGTGGTTTCTTATCTAAGTATTTTAATAATAAAAAAAGCTATCTCATGTTTTTAATTGGAAGATTAAATAGATTTATTGATCAGATTAAGTTTAATAAAACCAAAAAAAGATTAAAACATTTTGGTGAGCTAAATGATATAAACCCCAATATAAAGTTATTATTTCCTGATAGAATTTCTATTGGCTCATATGTCTATATTGGTCCCAATGCCGATATAAACGGACTTGGAGAAGTTGAAATAAACAACGGGGTAATTATTGGACCTAATTTAATCATTCATTCCGCAAATCATAAATTCAGAGATTCTAAATTTATTCCATATGATGAAACTTTTGAATTTAAAAAAGTGAAAATTGAAGAAAATGTATGGATTGGGGGGAATGTAATTATCACACCTGGTAGCCAGATCGGAGAAGGATGTATTATTGGTGCCGGATGTGTTGTTTCTGGAAAGATACCGGCACTCTCAGTTGTAGTGGGAAATCCTTGTAAAATAATTAAATCAAGAGATGCTGAACATTATTACAGATTAAAATCTGAAGATGCAATCTATCTGAAAAATAAATTATTAAAAAATATTAAACCGAAAATATAATGCATATATCAATAAAAGGAGCATATGGTGATAGTAATTTTGGTGATGATTTATTAATGATCGTATTTGAAGATTTCATTAATGCCAACATCAAAAATAAATCACTCAATTTTATAGGGTCTGAAAGCAGTTATGTTTCTAGATTTTTAAAGGATTCTTCCTATAATAATCAGCAGAAAGATGATGTATTGATTTATGGCGGTGGAACTCAGTTTTTTTCTTTTATAGAAAAGTCTACATTTAGGACTAAACTAAAAAATAATATTTCTAGTAATCCTGTTAAAATATTAAAAAAAGTATTTCATAAGATTAGTCCTGATAATGAAGCTGTAATTAGCAGCGAAAAAGCTTTCCTGGGTTTTGGATTAGGTCCGTTCAATAATAATATCCAGGCTATGGAATTTGCAAAGAACCAGTTAAAAGACTCCCTTTTTATAGGGGTAAGAGATGAAGTTTCTTATGGGTATTGTAACGATTGGAATATCAAATCATTTTTAGGTGCAGATGTTGTGTTCTCATCCTATTTTTACAAACATATTAATCCTGTTTCCAGGATTGATGCAGAAAATAAAATAGGAATTATTGTAAGAGACTGGGACTGGAAAAACAGCGCAGTAGATTATCAGGATCAGCTTGTGAGTTTTGTAAACTCTAATCCACATCTTGATGTCACGTTTATTGTATTTGCAAAAGATAAAGATCCGAAGTGGATGAAAAGGATAAAAAACTATAAAAGCATAGTCTGGCATCCCGAAACAATGGAGATCAATGATTTCATAAAAACTTTAAACACATTCTCTACATTTATTACAGCACGCTACCATGGGGCAATTATTGCCGGCTTATTAGGGAAAAAAGTAATCTGTGTTGAGATAGAGCCTAAATTAAGAATACTTACAGAGCAGATTCCATCATTTGCTTTATGGGGTGATAATTTTGATATTCAAAAGCTGGATGATTTAGTAAAATCAGATCTGCAAAATGATCATCAGAAGTATATAACCAGCCTCAGGTTGAAAGCAGACGATATGTTAAGCGAGTTTATAAAAATATTTAATAACAAATTTTATGGAGAATAAAGAAATTGTAATTGTTCATAAAACGAGTGTATCGGATTATCCTCCTTTACTGGCTTTTATAAGGTACCTGAATAAAAATAATTATAAGATACATCTTATTTTAGGCTTTGAAAAAGGAAACTTAATAGAGGAATTGAATAGTCTTTGCTATAAAGTTCACCTGACGGATATAAAGCCGTCTTCCAACAAGTTTTTATATTGGTTAACAATTAGAAATACCTTTTGGAAAATTATCAATAAAAATCAGTATCAGGAGAAATTAATCTGGATTCCTTCAGCAGATACTACCTTGGCTTTAGGTAAAAAATTGCTGTCATTAAATTATGTACTTAATTTATATGAATTGTTTGATTATGCTCCAAGGTATCTGAAAGGGCTTGAAAAATATGCAAAAAATGCGAAGCTGGTAATTTGTTCAAATTTAGATAGAGCAAATATACTTCGGGTTTGGTGGAAGCTGCCTACAACTCCCGAAGTTATTTTGAATAAACCCTATTCGGATATATCCGAAAGAAATCTACCTTTAACGGATGAATTGCTGAAGCTACTGGAACCGGTAAAAGATAAAAAGAAAATTATTTACCAGGGGGTTCTCTTTCCGGAAAGAGAATTAGATGGAATTTGTCGCTGCATTAATCAGTCAGAAGATTTTGCACTGATAATAATGGGAAAAGAAACAGAATATTTAAAAAAATTAAAAATAATCTGTCCTTCCATAATCCATATTCCGTTTGTTGCGCCTCCTTATCATTTGCATGTAACCAGCCATGCCGATATTGGGATATTAACCTATGATCATTCTTCTTTAAATAATATTTTTTGTGCACCAAACAAAGTATGGGAGTTCTCCAATTTTGGTATACCCATGATAGGAAATGATATTCCGGGGCTTATTAATACCATTGATGCAAATCGAATGGGGGAGTGTATTGATTTTAATAGAGAAGACCGGGTGTCTAAAACACTACATAGTATTTTAGAAAATTATACAGAATATTCCCGGAATGCTAAATTGTTTTACAGCAGTTATAATTATGATCATGAACTTGATCAGATTATGCAGAAATTGTAGGAATATAGAAATGGAAAGTATTATAGATGCATTTAATCTGAGGTTTACACTTGTTTATTTAAGTGTAGCATTTTTTGCTATAATCTTAATTAATGAGTATGTGAACAAAAGTAAAAATACTGATGAAATTCAGAATATCTTATTACTATTTTATGCATTGGTAATTATCCTTGTAATAGGAACAAGAAATAAAGTTGTAGGAACAGATTCTGCAAGAACATTAATTTATTTTAATGGTTCTCGAGTCATTAAATCCTTAAGTGAATTAAAAGATGTAGGAAGTTATTTTATATCATTATTTGCCCGTAAACTTAGTGACAACTATAAAGTGTTTTTTACAATAAACGCTGTATTGTATATAGCGCCTATTGTTATTGGTATACGAAATTTGACGCAAAAAAACAGATTCCTTGTGTTTTTTCTTATTACAAGTATGTTTTTCTTTAAGACTATGGGAATTAATACAACAAAACAAGGGATTGCTTTTTCTTTTTTCTTTTTGGCCATTACTTTCTATGATAAGAAAAAATGGCTGTCAATTGTATTTTTTATTATTGCGTTTTTCAATCATGCTTCAATCATAATTCCCATTATAATTTTCTTAACATCAAATGTATTTAAGAATCTTAATATTATATTTTTTATTTATGTAGCATCTACAGTATTGTCTTTAATTCATTTTGATTTAAATACATTACTAAGTAATATTCCAGGTGTTAATATCCTTGTACAGGAACGCTTAGATGGATATTATGATAAATTCGCTGCACGAAATTATAAAACAGGATTTAGAGTTGATTTCTTTATATTCAATACCATTTTTGCTATTATAGGATATTACACACTAAAAAATATAAAGGTTTTAGAGGAAAAATTGAAATACGAAAAATTTTATATAACCTATATGTTGACATCATCGTTTTTCTTTTTGATGTTTTCGGCTGCATTTAGTGACAGATTTGGTGTGCTGTCTTGGATTTTTATACCATTTTTAATGTATCCGTATACACAAACGAGAAGTAAAATTGGGTTCATCAATTTGTTTGGTATATTTTTAATTTGTTTTTTCTTATTTCTAATATTTAATTTTAAATAATATAAAGGATTTATTATGAGAATCATAAGCTTATTTTTGTTATTAAACTTGTTGCTATTTTCAAGCATTTGCTGCTCTCAAAAAAGAGAGAAGATAGTAATTGACTATTCATTAATAAAAACTCAAAATATTAATGTACAAACAGATGATTTTTTTAAAATCGAGACAATACTTCCAAAAGGTTATGTGAAAGATGGTACTGTTGATTATACACCCTATATTCAACAAGCTATCGATGCGAATAAAAATATCATAATGCCAGACTTTCCATTAATGACTACCGGCATTTTTCCACAATCAAATTCACAAATATATTTTCAAAAAAAATCTGCGTTAATACTAAAACCCACTGCCGATATAAGATATCGGATTATTGCTTTACATGCTGTGGAAAACGTTAAAATTTATAATCCTAGATTAATAGGTGATCGTGACAAGCATTTGGATACTAAAGGTGAATGGGGAATTGGTATTGATATAAGAGGATCAAGAAATATTGAGATCTATAATATGAATATATCTGATTGCTGGGGTGATGGAATTATGGTGATAAAAACAATAAATAATACCAGATCAGGTATTACTAAAGAAAAATTATTTGAGGTAGAAAATATAAAAATAATAGGAGGAATAATAAATAACGTCAGAAGAAATGGAATTTCTATTCAAGGAGGTAAAGATTTAATTATTAAAGATTTATTGATTGCAAATGTTAATGGTACCAATCCAATGGCAGGTATTGATATCGAACCTAATGATAATTTAAATGTATTACAAAATATTAATATTAGTAATATAAAAATAAATAATACAAACGTAGGCATAGATCTGCATTTGGGTAATTATGGAAGTCGGGCCATATCGAAATCGACTGCTATTTCTTGTTCCAATATTTCGGTAGAGAATTCTAATGTAGGAATTTATATTGCAGGTTTTAGGGCGAAGCCTGATGTACAAAAAATAGGAGGTTATTTTAAAATAGATAAACTATCCACAAAAAATGTTAAAAAACCTTTTGATAACGGGAAATTATTTGACCTATATCCTCAAATTCAGATGAAAAATTAATAAAAATAGCAAAGGTTAACAATTGAAAAAGGTGGAGTGTTATAATTAATTATTACAAAAGTTACCAGCTAGAGCAAAGGGTAAATAAATTAGAGAATATTTTAATATAAATGTTGTAGAATGAAATCAATAACAATCTTTACACCCACTTATAATAGGGAAAAAGAATTATCAAAGCTTTATGAAAGTTTAATAAGGCAAACATATCGTGATTTTGAATGGCTGGTTGTAGATGATGGTAGTACGGACAATACATCGGTATTTATTGGAAAATGTATTGATGAAGGAAAAATAACTATAAAATACCATAAAATTAATAATGGAGGTAAGCATCGGGCCATTAATAAAGGGCTGGATTTAGCGGAAGGAGAATTATTTTTTATTGTAGATAGCGATGATTATTTACCCGACGATAGCTTGGAAATTATTGACCGCCATTATAAAACTATAAGAGAAAATGATTCTTTTATTGGTGTTGTAGGCTACAGAGCATCTCCTAAGGGACATATTATTGGAAACAAACAGTTTCCTTCTTTTATAACAGATTCAAATTTAATAGAAAGAAGAGAGAAGTTTGGAGTTATAGCTGACATGGCAAAAGTTATAGTAACTAAAAAGTTCAGAGAATTTTATTTCCCTGAAATTGATGGCGAAAAATTCGTTGCCGAATCAATAGTATGGAATAGAATGGCTCTGAAGTATAAATTCAGGTATTTTAATGAGGCCATTTATATAACAGAATATATGGAAGGAGGATTGAGTTATAATAGTATTCGTAACAGGAGAAAGAATCCTAAATATGCAACACTACTATATAAGGAATTAGCTAATAACTCAAAAAGCCCTTTAAAACTTAAAATGAAATCTATAATTAATTATTGGAGATTCGCTTTTTGCAAAGACGAGAATGTATTTAAATTAATGAAAGAGCTGGGTAAATTTCCGTTATCATTTATTGGTTTACCGATTGGTTTTGGATTGTATGTAAGAGATAGCTTTTCAAATGACATTAATATTAAGAAATTAAATAATGAAAGGTAGAGATCAGTTTAAAAAGTATAAGAAGATTATTGACTTATTAGTTAAAATTTCTAGTTTCTTAGGTAAAAGTGGGAATGAATTTTTATTAAAAAAATTCAGAAATACAACAGGTAAATTGGGGCTTGTTTTAAGATATGTCTTTATAAAAAATTTAGCAAGGAAAGTCGGGGATAATGTATCTATACAACCCGGAGTATTTATATTTAATTTACAAAATATCGAACTTGGAAATAATATTAGTATTCATCCTATGTGTTATATAGAAGGAGCTGGAGGAATTAAGATAAGTGACGACGTATCAATAGCACATGCAACAACACTCATTTCTACGAACCATACCTGGGAAGATTTGACAATTCCCATAAAATATAATAAAGAAGTCTTAAAATCTATTTTCATTGAAGATGATGTGTGGATAGGTTGTGGAGCTAGGATTTTATCTGGTGTAACCATTAAACAAAGATCAATTGTAGCTGCAGGCGCTGTAGTAAATAAATCTTTTGAAGAAAATTCATTAATAGGCGGTGTACCGGCTAAAATAATAAAGAAACTAAATATTAATTAATATCTGTAATAACAAAAATGTTGAAAAATTAATATGAACTACTCCAGAAAATATTCTGTAATGATAATTAATATTATTAATCAGCAAATAAAAATCAATATTATGGCCGTAATAAATAATTTCTTAAAAAATGGAATGACAATTGCAGGAGGTAAAGAGATACTGTTAAAAATCTAATTTGGCAGTATGATGATTCACGCACTAAAGTAGTAACACTACTACAAAAAAACACACAAAGACAGAACGAAAATTTATTGATCTCCTGGAGATTATTGAAACAGTATTGATTTCAGAACCAAATTCTATGCGGATTAGGTTAGGTTTTTTAAGCTGATTTACAGTATTTTATGTGGAATTTTAGAAATTCACAAACAGAGGATTAATATAAGAAATATTTATAAAAAACCATACACAAAAGATATAAATGAAAATTATTAATCGGTTTCAAATGTAATAGCAATAATAAATAACATATTTACGGAATTTGAAAGCTAAATTAATACGTATAACAACAGTACCTCTTTCTTTAAAGGTTTTATTGAAAGGACAACATCGGTTTATGTCAGAGCATTTTGAGGTAATAGGTGTTTCATCACCAGGTAAAGAGCTGGCTGATGTGAAAAAAGATGAAGGAGTAGAAGTGATAGAGATTGATATGTCTCGTAAGATCACACCAATAAAAGACATTATATCATTATGGAATACCTATCGGTTTTTAAAAAGAGAAAAACCGGAAATTGTACATACCCATACACCTAAAGCAGGTATTGTAGGAATGTTGGCGGCAAATCTTGCAGGAGTTCCTCATCGTTTGCATACAGTAGCAGGTTTGCCTCTGATGGAATCTGCTGGTACAAAACGTAAAATTTTGGAGTTCGTGGAAAAATTAACTTATGCTTCCGCCAATATGGTTTATCCAAATTCAAAAGGATTATATGATTATATCTTGAAAAATAATTATACAGATAAGCATAAATTAAAAGTAATCGGAAACGGCTCATCAAACGGAATTGATACCTCATTCTTTTCACCTGGCCAGGTTTCCGAAGCACAGAAAGATTCATTAAGGAAAGAATTCAACATTAAAAATGAAGACTTTGTTTTTGTATTTGTAGGCCGTTTGGTAGGAGACAAAGGAATCAATGAGCTGGTGAAAGCTTTTTCTCTTTTAAATAAGACAGAAGATCCGCAGCGCAGGTTTAAATTATTACTGGTCGGTCCACTGGAACAGGAACTAGACCCGTTGCCTGAGGATATTTTAAAGGAGATTAAAGATAATCCTGATATCATAGATGCAGGTTTTCAGAAAGATGTGCGCCCTTATTTTGCGGTTTCGGATGTGCTGGCTTTTCCAAGTTATCGTGAAGGGTTTCCCAATGTGGTAATGCAGGCAGGAGCCATGGGACTGCCGAGCATAGTTTCCGATATCAACGGATGTAATGAAATTATTATAGAAGACCAAAATGGAATAATAGTTCCGGTTAAAAACAGTGAAAAGCTTTATAAAGCAATGGAAAGAATGAAATCGGACACACAATATTATCAGAAATTAAAAATGAATGCCCGGCCAATGATTGAATCCCGTTACGAACAGTCAGAGGTTTGGAATGCCTTATTAAGTGAGTACAAAAAACTAATTAAAGAAAGAGATTATCGTGTATAAATTTTTTTTTAAAAGGGTTATAGATTTTACGGTTGCATTAATAGGACTGATTTTATTATCACCTGTTTTCATTATTGTTACCGTCTTATTGTATTTCGCCAACCGGGGCAAACCATTCTTTGTTCAGGCAAGACCTGGCTTAAATGAGAAGATATTCAATATCATCAAGTTTAAGACAATGAATGACAGAAAAGACGCACAGGGTAATTATCTGCCGGATTCGGAACGCTTAACACCTGTTGGAAGTTTTATACGTCAGACTTCCCTGGATGAGCTTCCACAATTAATTAATGTATTGAAAGGAGACATGGCGCTTATAGGTCCCAGACCCCTGTTGCCGGAATACCTTCCTTTATATAATGAATCTCAGAGAAAAAGACACAATATACGTCCCGGCATCACAGGCTGGGCGCAGGTGAATGGTAGAAATGCCATCTCCTGGACGATGAAATTTGAATTAGATATATGGTACATAGATAATGTATCATTTGCAACAGATTGCAAAGTGATGTTCCTTACTTTAAAAAAAGTGATAAAAAAAGAAGGCATAAACCAGGCACAACAGGCCACGGTAGAAGCTTTTAAAGGAAATAATTAATTTAATTTAAATATACATAGAGTATGTATTTATACGGAGCAAGTGGTCATGGTAAAGTAGCGGCAGAAGTCGCTGAAGAGTGCGGTTACAATATTGAAGCTTACATCGATGAAAATCCGTCGAAAATAAAAGTTTTAAATTATCCCGTTATTCACGAAATTCCGCCATACAACATAGAAATACTTATTTCTATAGGCAATAACAGATTGAGAAAAAGAGTAGTTAACCGGGGTGGGCTGTTCAGTTATGTTACACTCCTTCATCCCAAGGCAGTAATATCCAAAAGATTAAAAATCGGCGAAGGAACTATTGTCATGCCCGGTGTTACCATAAATGCAGCAGTAAAAATAGGAAAACACTGTATCATCAACACCAATGCTTCAATCGATCACGATTGCACCGTTGAAGATTTTGTCCATATATCCCCGAATGTGGCGCTGGCCGGAAATGTATACATAGGCGAAGGAACTCATGTTGGCATTGGAGCCAGTGTAATCCAGGGAATAGAAATTGGAAAATGGTGTACCATTGGTGCAGGAGCTGTTATTATCAGCGATGTTCCGGATGGCTCAACAGTAGTGGGCAATCCCGGTAAAATAATAAAAGTAAAAGTATAAAATTTAGAATAGTAAAAGTAGAAAATATGGAATCGAAAATATGGCTGTCATCTCCCCATTTAGGAGGAAATGAACTGAAATACGTTAAAGAAGCATTTGATAACAACTGGGTAGCACCCTTAGGCCCGAATGTTGATGGTTTCGAGTTGGATCTGGAGACATTCTTAAATGAAAACGTCAAAATAGCTGCACTTTCCGCTGGAACTGCCGCCTTACACCTTGCATTAATTGAATGCGATGTCAACCATGGAGATGAGGTTATATGTCAGTCTATGACATTTTCCGCCTCTGCCAATCCCATTGTTTATCTGGGAGCTGTTCCCGTTTTTATAGATTCTGAAAAAGATACCTGGAACATGTGTCCCGTAGCCTTGAAGGAAGCTATAGAAGACAGAATCTCAAAAGGCAAAAAGCCGAAGGCGATTATTGTCGTTAATCTTTATGGGATGCCTGCAAAGATGGATGAAATTTTATCAGTGGCCACAAAATATGACATTCCTTTAATTGAGGATGCTGCCGAATCACTGGGCTCCAAATACAAAGGGAGAGCATGCGGTACTTTCGGACGTTTTGGGATTCTGTCATTCAATGGTAACAAAATTATTACGACTTCCGGAGGAGGCGCATTGGTATGCCATTCCCAGGAGGACAAAGAACAGGCTGTATTTCTCTCTACACAGGCCAGGGACAAAGCTCCCCACTATCAGCATTCTCAAATTGGGTACAATTACAGAATGAGTAACATCAGTGCAGGAATAGGTAGAGGACAAATGGAAGTTTTGAAGGAAAGAGTAGAAGGCCGTAGAAAAGTACACAGCTTTTATTCTGAAATTTGTAAAGATATAGATGGAGTAGACCTTTTTTCAGAGCCGAACTCCGATTTCTACAGCAATCACTGGTTGTCTGTTATCACCATAGACGAAGCAAAAGTATCCAAAAGCGCCGAAGATCTGCGTCTGGCATTTCTTGAAGACAATATCGAATCGAGACCTATCTGGAAACCGATGCATTTGCAGCCGATATTTCAGGATTCACCATATTACGGAGGGAAAGTAGCCGAGGGACTGTTCGGAAACAGCCTGTGCCTGCCTTCGGGATCTAACCTTTCCGATGATCAAAAAGAAAGAATTGCGAAAGTGATGATAGATGTTTTTTCAAATAAGAAAGAATATTCCGTTTTATCATAATTTTTTCCCGGACTTCAGTTGATTCTGATGACCGTAACATTCTATAATTTATTGAAAAGCGGGAGTCTCATAAAGGCTCCCGCTTTTATTTTTATAAAATCAGTTTCCTGCGGATCCGGCTCAGGCTTTCTGGTTTCATTCCCAGGAAAGATGCAATATAAGTAATGGGAACATTATGTAAGATTCCCGGATAATTCTCAATAAGTTTTGCGTAGCGCTTCTCTCCCGAAAGAGTGGCAAGCTCGGCTGAACGGTTTTCATTATAGGCGATGGACTGTTGGAAAATTCCTATGCTGAAGTCCTTCATAGCCCCGCTTTTTGAAGTCAGAGTATCAAGATCGGCCTTTGTGATCCGCAACAGCTCACATTCAGTTATACATTCCACATTCTCGTGGGATTTTGCTGTATTTACAAAATGAAAATAAGAAGTGAAAAATCCCGGAGGACAATTGATATGTGTTGTCACCTCATCACCGTTTTCGTTATAGTGAAACAGGCGCAGATATCCTGATATAATATAATAAAGATATTCCGGCACCTTTCCCGCTTCCTCAATAATACGGTTTTTAGGAAAAAGAACAGGTTCAAAATATTGAAAAATCAAATCCTCATCCACTACTGAAAGAGGATGCCTGGACCGGATAAAATCAATTAATTTCTGCTGCATCATACCTTACAAACTATGTCTGTTCAAATTTACAATTCCTATTTCAATAGTTCCTTATGCTCCATTAAATAAGATAATGCTTCCTTTACCGCCTGTTCCGGACTTTTAGGATTGAATCCCAGCTCTTTTCTCGCCTTTGTAATATCAAAATTTTGCTGTAAGCCCGAAAACATAGCAATATCTTTACGCGTAAGAACAGGAGCTTTTTTCTGTATTTTAGCAGAGAATTCCATGATCCCGGCAATAATAAACAAAACAGATTTTGGGACCGATCCCGGTATTTTGATCCTCAGTTCAGGATATAGCTTATTGGCAAGGATGGTAGTATCTGTAATGGTTATGCACCGCTCGTTGGCCAGAATATAACGTTCTCCGTCACGGCCGTTTTGTGCAGCCAGGTAGCAGCCTTCCGCAACGTCTTTTACATCGATCCAGTTCAGGGTGATTTTAGTATCCACCGGAATTTCTTTATTGAGGATCAGCTTTAAAACCCCGTAAGAAACATTCAATGGCAGAAAAGCCTCGCTTCCTATCATGGCTGAGGGCATTACGGATACTATTTCTATGCCTAGCTTCCCGGCCAGTTCAAAGGCAAGCTTTTCACCGTCATTCTTAGAATTGTAGTACATATCTCTCCGGTCAGGATTGTAGCCATAGCTTTCCCTGGTGGGCAGCTTTGTATAATCTAATGCTGCTATGGAGCTTACATAAACGATACGTTTTACACCCGCTTCTGCCGCCGCTTCAATAGTGTTCCGTGTTCCCTGGATATTGACATCGTAGATTTCTTTTTCAGGATCCTGTGCCCAAAGCTTGAAAGCGGCGCCGACTGCATAGAACGTGTCCACCCCTTGCAGCGCTTTTATAAAAGATGATTTATCGGTAATATCCGCCTGTACTACTTCACAGTCCAGACCTGCGAATGGCGCTTTATTATTAATATTCCGGACAGTGGCTCTTACCGGAATTCCTTTTCTGATCAGTAGTCTGACCAGGTTATTTCCTAAATGTCCATTGGCTCCGGAAACTAATGCCAGATTTTTCTGTGTCATGATACTTTAATTTTAATGACACAAAGTTGCTGTTCCTGCTGGCCAAAGCACTTGACTTTTGTTAGGTAATAATAATGGCAGAGCAGTCTTCAATATTCTTTAAACTTCCTTTTCAGGAAACAGTTTTTCATACTGGTTAAACTAGCCTGAATAAGATTAAAATAAAAATCAGGTTCAGGTATTTCTTATCCCGGTTATCTTATTCACATACCTTACAATTCAAAACATAAAGCCGTCTCATGGCTGAAAATGAGACGGCTTCATTGGTTGACCTGTACTTTACTTATTTGCCATCCGAATGAATGTACACAAGACGCAAATTAATAAAAATTACAGATGATTTGTTCTGTTACGACGCTTTACACATAGCATCCCACGTTGTCCAGAAATGGGCGTTAATAGCACCGGGAGCCGGGCTCGTACTGTCAGCAACAATACCTACCATTGATGCACAGTTGGAGTTGCAGCCTATTTCGTTACGGCTTCCTTGCTGAGGAGGTATCGCACGCCATGTACCGGTAGAACCGCTTAACAGTTCTACTTTAATATCGAACATACCCGAAAGATTAGGAGTCTGAATTTGTTTCGTTGGATCCTCACTGGAAATAGAATCGCTCCAGCTACCCTGTGAGAATGTTACGCGCCATGTTGTGATCATTTTAGCAGTATCGTTCTGAGGTGAAAGATAAACCCAGAATTGAGCTCCTCCTCCCAGGCTAAGCTGGCCTGATGAGTTTACGTTTGCATTTGTTTCTTGCATGTCAATTTATTTTAATGGTTATTTGTTTTAACGGCTTATTGCAGCGCGTTTCATATATATGTCAAAGTAACAAAGAAGAACGCATCTGTTTTAGAGTATAAATAACCAATTACAGCTTTCGGTGTAAATACTTAGAGGCTGTTTAAATTTTTAAATCCCGCTGATTTCCCGGATGACGCAGATTTTTATAACTGAAATAATCTGCTAAATTTTCTTAATCTGCGTGAGAAATAGGTTTCTTTAGTAATTATTTCTTTATAATAATTTTATTGAATAAAATTTAAATAACGTGAGTTCGGGTTAAGGGTTTAATTGGCTTATTTTATTTAAAACGCAATGACCGCAACGTGTTGTTAATCAAACAATTATATTTTTCGTTCACAAAGGCACTCTGTTCAGCAATTGATTGCAGAAGCCTTGGCTGAGTGAAACGCATTTGTGGACGGAAAATTATAGGCAACAAACTTGAGAAAGCCTTGCGTACATAGCGTTTAAATATATTCTATTTTCTTAACCCGAACTGAGGTTAAAAAATATCTGTATAAACAGGATTAAACAATAATCAGATTAAAACTAAAACAGGCTTCAAATTCTATGATTTGAAGCCTGTTTTAATTCATTTGGAGAACCTTAACTGCTCATAAGAAATCTAAACTTATTGATGTTTTTGAGGGCAATACCCGTTCCGCGTACCACCGCTCTTAAAGGATCTTCCGCAACACATACAGGTAATCCCGTTTTTCTGTGTATCCGGTCGGCCAGTCCATTCAGAAGTGCGCCACCTCCTGCAAGGTAGATTCCTGTTTTGTAGATGTCTGCTGCCAGTTCCGGGGGAGTCAGGGAAAGGGTTTCCATTACAGCATCTTC
>NZ_JPRO01000012.1 GCF_000737785.1 Chryseobacterium luteum
AACAATCTCAGAGGCATCAAGGATCCCGTTACTATTCGTATCTTGTCCGCTTTCGATTTTTACTCCTCCTGTAGAACAATTACTTCCTGCGACTTCAGTAGTGGTTGTTACCAACGCATTGATACCGTTAGTTCCACCTCCTCCAAAATTAGAAACAGCAGATCCTGATACGGTACCGTTATCGTTGATTGTCAAAAGATTGGTTCCATCAGAATTCTCTACCTTCAATGACTGTGTTGCTGTCGTGTTACCTTTGCCTTTTACATTTAAAGTAGCTGTAGGAGTTGTAGTATTGATTCCCACATTGCCACTATATTGTGCACTAACATAGAAAAAACTACCAAATAGTAGAATAGAAGATAAAATTTTTAATTTCATATTTTAAATTTTAGTGATATAAACTTTTTGGAATAATTTATTTTAATAGAATATTATAATGACCTCAATCTAATATCTATTAAATTATTATATCCAATTTAGAATAACTTCACAATAGAAAGACGCGTTGTTCCGTTTGTAGAAGTAGATGCAGTAAAGTTAGTTTGTATGTTAATTCCTACTATGGAAATGGTATCATTAACAGATAATGAAACTACTGTAGACACAATCCCCGTTGCTCTCGAACCTGCAGGATAGTTTCCACTTTGTCCGATAACTCCATGCGCAATGACATTGGACCCTAATCGTATTGAGGGTCTTACTGCAACAGGATTGGTAGTGCTACTGTTACCACTTACGAGCGATGTATTGATTAGGTATACACCTGCAGAAGTCGCAGTAAATGTAGTACCGTCAAAAGTTCCTACACTACCAACTGTGTAACTACTAAACGTAATTGGAGTTTCCACTGGCGTAGTACTGGATCCCACAGGAAGAACTTGTTCCACAGTATTAGTTGCCATCACACCTATAGCTCCAGTAGCAGTTCCTCCGGAAGAAGAAGGTGTTGCCCACTGACCGTCTCCTCTTAAGTAGGTAGTAGCACTTGCAGTTCCGGTTGCTGAAATTTTGGCCGTAGTTACAGATCCATCGGCTAATTTTCCAGTTGTAACTGCAAGATCATTGATTTTTGCTGTATTGACAGCATTGGTAGCGATCGTTGTAGAACCGGTAGTGCTTATAGAAATATCTCCTGTTACTGTTGTTGGTGCTTGTGGAGAAAAAGGTGCTGCAGACCCCGTAAGATAAATCTGTCCACCTGTAGTACCGTTAGCGAGACTTGTACTGTTACTTCCATTAGAACCATTGCAGACATATCGGGTAGAAACAATCTCAGAGGCATCAAGGATCCCGTTACTATTCGTATCTTGTCCGCTTTCGATTTTTACTCCTCCTGTAGAACAATTACTTCCTGCGACTTCAGTAGTGGTTGTTACCAACGCATTGATACCGTTAGTTCCACCTCCTCCAAAATTAGAAACAGCAGATCCTGATATGGTACCGTTATCGTTGATTGTCAAAAGATTGGTGCCATCAGAATTCTCTACCTTCAATGACTGTGTTATTGTCGTGTTACCTTTGCCTTTTACATTTAAAGTAGCCGTAGGAGCTGTAGTATTGATTCCCACATTGCCGCTATATTGTGCACTGACATAGAAAAAACTACCAAATAGTAGAATAGAAGATAAAATTTTTAATTTCATATTTTAAATTTAAGTGATATAAACTTTCTGGAATGATTTATTTTAATAGAACATTGTAATGACTTCAATCCAAATCCTGTTAAATTAATATTACAAATATACAGATTAACTGTTCCGGCAACTAATTTTTAGTTAAAAAAATATATTTATGTTCAATATTTTATAAGAATAAATAAATTATGTTGACTATTAAGATGTTTTAAAATTCCTTCTTTAAACTTTGTACATTCTAGAGAAGTTTACGTTATAGTTATATCATACTATGGTAGATGCATCTGGTTGTACTGCAGGTATTATGATACCTGAATATCCTGCGAATAGCAGCAATTAGGTTTTCAATTCGCCCAATACTTCCTCCTACTTTCTTATAGGGAAGTATCCCGTTGATGCGCAAGTTCTGCAAAATCCCCAGTGACACCCTTAACTTACGCATATCAGCACTTTTTAACCATTCCTTATCTACTCCACTGTTTGTCTTACCTCCGATTAGTTCTCTAATTTCATTTAGTACTTTCTGCTTGAAAACCTGAAGATCCCTTTTGGTAATAATGTCTATTTCCATAGTTTTTTGTATTTCGGTTACACTTTCCTTGTTGAACCTAAAGATATTCTCCCGAGAGTTTCCGGCTTTTTGAATGGCGTTTAATGGCATCCCATGACTTTATTTGGCACAGTCATGTAGTTATTATTCCGCTCATTGTTCACTTCTAAAGGAAATGATAATCGAAATTCAATACAATCAATTTAAAGCTTATACCGGACACCATCAGTAAGAATATTAAAAACTACTGCAAAAAATTATGATGGACTAGTATTTTGAAAGACAATGGAAAATTTGACTGGTAAGCACTTTTAATACAAGAGCAGAACAATTTTACGGGACAGTGTGACTAACAGAAGTTGGCCCACTAAACAAGGAAAACCAAATTTGAAATGACATATTGTCGGAACTTTATCAAAAATGAAAAATTTGCATGAAAATAACATTGAAAATTCCTAGAACTTAAAAAAGTATCACAAGAAAATAATTTAATCTAATGGACTATAAAGATCAATTGTAATTACATTATGGCTTTAACCATCGTACAATCGTGTTGATAAATATTTGTTGTTGGTCAACAAACATATAATGTGAACAATTTTCAATTAATTTGAAGTTTTGTTTGCTTACTATTTTCTCCATATCGCTTAACTGGTTTTTTGAAAAAATAGCGTCCTGTTGTCCGTAAATCGCAAATAATTTAATGCGTTTTTTTAGATTGATCAGGATCGGTTTGGTGTCAATATTATTTTTACTTTCATTTTTATAGAATAAAATAGGTGCATAGTCATTTCTGATGTTGTTTTTACCAAACTCACTTAGTTCATAATTTTCACGGAGTTGATTTGCTTCTTTGGTGGGAAAAGGCATTTTGAAATAATTATTCTTGCTTGCAACTTCATAACACCGTTTTCTGTACTCAGCCGAATTTTTTGGAAGTTTCTCGATATCCGAAATTTTAGAAAGCATCAAAGTATCTTTTTTTTCTTTATAAATTTCTTTTGTTGTTTTTAGAATTTGGTCATATGTATCTTGTTGTGAAAAAAGAGCGCCGGCAAGTATCAGGGAATTTACTTTTTCAGGGTTTTGCTCTGTATAAAGTGTACCTACCAAGCCCCCAAAACTGTGCGCAATAATATTTGCTTTTTTAATATTGTATTTATCAAAAATTTGATTGAGATCAGCAATTGCTTCCTGATAAGTAAATGTAGCAGTAGTATCGATTGAACGACCTTCGCCACGTCTGTCATAAACGATTACATAAAATCCTTCTGTAGCTAATTTCTGGGCTGTTGTTCCTTCAAAAAGCGTAGAATTCCCTCTCGGCCCGCCATGAATAAAAATGATTGCAGGATTTTTACTTTTTCCATAAGATTTTGAATAAAGAGTATGGTTTGCTTGCGCATTTACTAGTGATGAAATAATAAAGAAAAACAGAAACATTTGTTTTTTCATAGATAAGATTTATTTTAATTGTTTTAGTAGTTATCCAAAATGAATTATTAGAAGATCGCCAATTATTAAATTTTCTTTAAATCCTTGCTTTGATCGATATAATATTCTTTAAACAAATGATTTGGTTTGAGGTAAACCACATTATTTTGAAAGTCCAGAAATAAATTAAACCGTTTTAAAACCTCGTTACCCAAAATATGAATATTTTTTCCTTTGACGGGTTTATTGGTTGTTGTTTGTTGAATAGGTACATTTTTTAATTTGAATTTACCAATGGTAAGCTGTTCTAAATTTGAGGTGATCACAGGAATTTCATTCCCCTGAGCTCCCCTCATGATTGCTTTTTTGATAGTTTTCATTTTTTGGACAGGAAAGTTTTTTTCGCTTAAAAGATTATTGTCCAGCATTGCTGTTCTTTGATAACCGGTATCAAATAGAAAAAAATCCTTACTTGAAACATTTCCCTGTTTTATTTCACTGCTTATCAAGAAGAAATATTTTTTGTAAAATTCCATATTGAGTTTTGAAAAGGCTTTGTTTTCTTCAATATTCTTAGGTAGTTTTGAATGAACGACCATCAAATCTTCATCATAATTGAGCTCTACCACTTTGTTTTTAAAAAGATCCCAGCCAAACCTGCCGTCAGTGCCGTGTCCTGTGAGTTCTGCGTCATAAACTTTGGTACTGTAAATTGTATTGCCAATCTGTAAATCATAAAACTTTTCATAAAGCTCTACTTTAGTTTTTATTTTATTCTTTCTCGTATTATTGGTCAATATCAATTCAGTAGTTCCGGTATCAAAATTTAAGGTTAATGTGTCAATTTTATTAAATACAGCTTTCACGTATATTGTATTTTGCTCATTTATTTTCATTACCAAGCTATCTGGTAATGTTTCCTGTTGTGCACAAATACCATTTGAGACAAGCAGTAATGCAGTAATTAATATCAGTTTCATGATGATAAGTTTAAAATTTAATTATAATGAATAGATCCATGACATTGTAAAATCACCTGACACTGTTGAAAAGAAATTTTAATATGAATTAGCAATTATGATTTTGCAGATCAATCTTTCACAAATATTTGCGAGCTATTTAGATTTGGGATTGTTTAATTTACTTTGTTTTAATACGTTTATTATTTGATGACTGATTTCGGGATTCAGATCACGTTTTTCTTTTAATAAAGTAAATACAGAAATCGTTGTATTTAATTCTGGCAAATACATCACGTCAGTTCCCCACCAACCACCATGGTAATAGCCTGTATTACCGTAGAATGACGGAAAATTATAGAGTCCCAAACAGTAATTGTTTGTCGTTTCCCTAGGATTGCTGTATGTGTATATTTGAGATAAGGTCTTTTTGTCTTTTATTATTTTACCTTCGAACAGATACTGAAAAAACAGTGCTAAATCTTTGGTTGTAGAAGCCAATCCGCCGCCTCCATACAAATCCCATGAAGGATTAAGTTCAAAAGAATCCCAACCGTAAGTGCTGGAATATTGGTGAGCAAATGCTAAAGCGTTTCCTGGTTTCTTTTCTAAATCGACAAACCAGGTAGCATTTAAATTGAGTTTTTCAAAATCTAATAAATCCCGAATTGCAATAGGGAATGATTTCCCGGTCTTTTTTTCTATAATTTCAGATAACAAAAGATAATTGATATCGCCATAAGCGAAAGTTTTTCCTGGCTCCAGAGGCTTTGCGATTTTCATCGAAAGTCCGATCTGTTCGTCTCTCGTCCATTGATGATCGGGATTTTTCCCAACGAAACTGAAATAAGAATCGGTCACGTAATCCGTGATGCCGGAGGTATGGGAGAGTAAATTTCTAACTGTTATTTTATCAAGGCTGTAGCCACTTTTCAATAATAACTTTTTAGTTTTTTCAGATAGCAGATTATTTATTGGCTGGTCTAAAAGAAGTTTTTTATTTTCTACCAATTTCAAGATTGTGGCAGAAAGATAGGTTTTGGTGTTGCTTGCAATTAGAACAGGCTGGTTTTTGTCAATTTTTTCCTTCCCGTATTTATCTGCTGAACCAACTGCATAGGTCCAGGAGATATTTTCATTAGGTGCTTCTACGTGAATCATGATACCAATCGCATCCTGATTCTTATCGTATGTAGAATCTAAGATCTTCTTAAACTGTAATTCATTTTGCTGACCGTAGGAAATTGAAGAAATAAATAAAAATAAAACTCCCAAATAATTTATTAATTTTTGTCTTTGCATTTTTTTAAAGTTGATATTTAAATTTATAAATCAATCATACTTTATTCAAAATAATATTTTAAGTATTTAGAACTAAAATTTATTGAATATTAATTTTCAAATCTACATCGACACATTCATTCTTAAAATGGTTAATAATAACCAATTATTAGTAGATTTCGTTTTCTAAATTTGTATGTAGATAAGATGCTATTGTTGGTTCATTTTACAGCTGTTATCGACGCAATCTTCAAATCCGGACTCATATTATAGAATTAGCCTGCTTTAAATCGTCCTTTGTAAATACGTATGAGACTTTCTAACTCACTGCGTTTTTGGTAATGGGTGACCTCTATATTTTCCCAGCCTCCCGGATACTGAATCTGAAGTGTGTATTCATTACCCCGCTTTGCATGAGTACTGACTGTTATTTTAATATTAAAAATATCATCCCAGCGTATAAAGCCTGTCTCTACAGTAAATATTCCCCAGTCATTCAGGATGATACGGGGCTGATGCCGGGATATATCTATCGCACTGCGGACAATGAAGTATAAAGAATAAGAAATCCATCCTGCTCCAACTATAATCAGGAAGGTTGATGATTCATCTGACCTGAAATTAAAAATCTCTGCCCCAATGCCCATAGCAAGCATGAACAGATAGAAAAAAATTCTGAGCAAAAGCTTGGGTGTAGAGTAGTAAATAATGGTTTCCGAATCAGTACCGGTGTCATCAATAAAAATGTCCGGCACCCCGGTTCTTTGCTGTAGTCTTCGCCACTGGTCCCGTTCGACCGCTGAATGTAGCTGAATCTTATCCAGGAAGCTGCCATAGCCGTAGTAAAGAAAAGCTTTTCTAGCAGCTCTCTTCAACTCTGCTACATCATTTACGTGGCTGAATGCCCAAAGCTTCCAGCGTGTAGTGCGCTTGCTCCAAAACCGAAAAGGCAGGTAAAAAAATATAAAGGAATTAACGATCAGTACTGTACAAAAGACCACCAAGGTTTTCGTAGGTAAAGCATGCTCTCCTGTTACGGCTATGAGAAATAAGGCAATTGGGAACATAAAAAGAGGTAGCCCTATAATCATTACTATTCTTGGTAGAAGCAACATTTGCCGCCCTTTCGCTAATGCCTGATCAACTGAAACTAATTCAGAATTTTCGTATTCATTCATAGGATTACAAGACAGTGTTTTGCAGAATATGAGACATGATTATATAAATCCGTTGCCCTGATTTTCGGGGTTATTTAGCATATTATAGGTAAATAGTCAACCTTGAAAAACATGGATAGACCTGAATTTAACTTCCCAGATTCATATAATATGTCGGAATACTACTTTGTTGTTGTTGTTGTTGTTGTTGTGTATTGTTTATTGATGTTAATCCTTCAAAAAAAATATGATCACCAAGGTCTTTATTAAGAAGTTGCTGCTCTAATTGATACATCAAGTCAAGTATAGTGAAGTTTTTTCCGTTAGCTGCTTTAAGCCTTGCACAAAGTTCCACCTGATACATTCCGTCATCGCTATTGTCTATATTAAACGCATCCTGTTCCTCATCAATTAATTGTTCATTGACGGCAATATCTTCTTTTCCTTTTATCCATACTTCATAAGACACATCAATTTCGGGTTCATCTATAGCTATTTGTTTAGTATCCGGATCAGCCAGTTCTTTAAGAATTACCGTTTGATATTCCGCTAATTCACTATTAAAATTCTCCCGGCTGTCATATTTCCTCCGTTGAAAAGCCCAAACAATATTTGACAATATTCCATTATGTTTTGAATCACTAATTATTTCGGATGCTTCCCAGGAAATATTGTTCCACGGACTTCCTTTTTTGGTTTTTAAATAACCGATGTATTTTTTAAGTACAGATTTTCCTGCGCTGTTATTAAGTCCTACACTGGATTCCCCATCAAAGAATTCTTCGCTAAAATTTTCCCAGTTTGTATAGTGTCTTTTTGCATAAATATTAACGTTCTCCAAAATATCCAGAGCTTCCTCTTTTCCAAGATAACCGACATCTGTAGAAGCAGAAATGATATGGGAAAGTACAGCGCAGATTAAAGCTTTTACACCTTTTTTTTCTGGATTCCACATGTGCAGATCTACCTTTTCTGAATGTGTTCCGTTAAGAATAGTTTCATTTTTATCTATACCCGCCAGATCAAAATATGAGGCTAAAACTTCAATACAGGATGTTCTGTCTGATATGCCAAAATCCCTATTCAGCACCTTAATAAATTCTCCTTTATGCTTTTCTAACTTTGGATATTCTCCAAATCCATACAGGTGAACAGGATACATTTCGTCGTCGTCAGTAAAATTAAAAAGAGTAAACCAATCTCCAAAAATTACAATTCGGAACGGTGCACCCAAGGCAGTACCAAATTTTTCGCGAGCTGAAATTCCATCGATTATGCTTTTATCAACATTAATCCCAGCTTCTTTTTGAGCTTTTTCCTGAGCCAGTTCATTCTTCCCTTCGGCAACACCTTCTTTAAATGAGCTGATGAGTTCTTTGAGAAAATTAATCATACTACTAGTTTTTATATTATATGTTTACTGATGGCAAACGACGTGCCTTAAACGTTTGTTAAACAAAGAAGACTTTTTTTCATTTTAATTACAGCCTCTTGATCATTATTTTATAGGAGCCCCTATTTTATCATTCAAAAAATTATAAAATGATCGATGACCCAGTTTAGCCGAACTTTCCATATAAAAATCAAACCATAGATGCTTAACCAATTATAATGGGAGCCCGGGTAACACTGTACATATCATAAGAAGGATGATTCATAAATTCTTCTAAACCTACAGCCTCGATGGTCTCTTCCTCTTCCTTATAGATTGGATATAATGCTACTAGATTAATATTTCTATCTTCGATTTTAATATTCTCATAATCGTCTGACTCAAGTATTGATGGGGCAAATACAAAAAAAGAAGTCATTTTAGAATCTTTCGATATCTGATCGCCAAAATGTATCACTTCGCCATATTCGAAATTATATTCTTCAATAAGTTCGGCACCTATAAAAGCGAGTGCTTTTCCCCAGTTCATATCAGTAGATTGCACCGTTAACATCAGTTCTGGGCGCCCTTCAGTCCATTCTGGATTGTTAAATTCTGACACTCCAAATGTAATAGATGTGATATAATCCTTTTCAGGTACATTTTCATAATTAAATGAGGCCACAGGCGCACAGGTTTTAATAGCCGAGTCAAATGCAAATATCTCTGGATCCTGAAGAAATATTCTTTCTATATATTCTCTGAAATCTTGTAATCTTCCCTTGCTGTTATCCATTTTTATATTTTTTAAAGAGGTTTAATTGTTCTTGGTCTTCATCTTCTAAAGCAAGAGAATAAGAGCTATGGCTTACCCCCATTGGTTGTTTTTTGCCAACCAAAATTTCTCCTACCTTGTTTTTAGTATATGCATCTGCACCATGTTTTAATAACAGCTCTATAATTTCCAAGTTGTTTGTATAACAGGCAGACCATCATGCATTATTGCCATAGCCATCTCTAATATTGAGGTCGGGTTTATACTTCAAAATTACCTACCGGATTTCTGATAAGTAATTCTTGTGATCCTAATGTTTGTCTAATAATTGTTTTCAGGTAATCTTTCCGTCTTTATAATCAAAATGCTCCTATTATTCTTTTTGGTTTCCCCCATTTATTTTTTAAATGGACAAATATTTTGTCTAGCACCTTAAAATAAAACCCAATTGGCCCCTATAATTTCCCTTAGCAAATGATCGGGGTAAAATCTGTTTTTTAAAATAGGACTCAATCACAGCATGAAGCTCTGCAATATCATTACTGGTCAATTGTTTGCACTGAATAAGTTCAGATTCCCTTTTCACTTTTATTACCGCACCTTTTTCATTGATGGTGAGGATATAGCTAAAAGAAATTTTATCACAGTCGCTGCAATTAGTTGTAACTTTTTTGGCTTCTAAGAAAGGGTTCAGGCACTCACTAAGAAACTTTAACCTTACATCATCATGCCAATCTATTTCCTGTTTTACTTTGTCCATATTTATCGTTGCTGTATCTAGCTGCGGGGGACTTGTTTTGTTTGACATATTTGAATCTCCAGACCTTTTTTTTACTGGGGTATTTTCTTTGTTTCCGTTCAAATTACAGGATGATGTCATGATAAAACAGCAGCACAGTATTCCTATATTTTTTGATATTTTCATTTTAATCAGAGAAGTGTATATTGTTGCTATTGTTTTTCGGAGGAAATATTTTTTCATAAGCCCATATTGTTTTTACCATATCACCCATGCTTTTCCCGGCCAAAAATCTGTTTTAGGATAGGGATAGCATCAGATCTTACAGAATGACTTGTACCAAAACAACCAAATTATCTTTTGATTTAATTTCTCCCAGTTTCGGTACGAACGAGGACAAACTTTTGCATTTTGTCTTTTACGAAATTTAAATAATCTCCACATCATCGCATTACCTCTGTGCACACGGAAGGGAACTTATAATCCGTTTTATTGATTGTAGGTTCCTTTGTCAGCTAAACGATCATAAACCTTATATTCATTAAGTGTTATCTGCTTTGAAGATATAATTGAAATTTTTCACCACTTCTCCTGATGAAGTCTTAAAATCTTTGTCTACTTCATCTGACTCTGCTTTTGAGTAGACCCGTCTGTATACTCCACGAAATACCATCAACCTAAGAGTGTTTTTTTGTCATCTTACTGGACGAACAACCTTAAGATATATTAATAACCCTTTTAATTCTGCTTTCATAATGGTTTATATTTCGTTGTATAGTCGGTACTGCAAAATTAGCACTCATTCCAGATGCACTCCGAAATTAATTAACCGTTGTTAGGATTAAGATTAAGCCAATTAATATAACGTGCTGTGAAAACGGCAATAATAATGCAGAACTGCTGTAGTAAATGTAATACTCTTTTTTTACGTACCCAAAAAAATCAGCATTTAGGGCGTTATTTACAGATCATTATGGCCCATGACGACAATTTAAAACTCTATAACAGCAATTCATATCTTAGTTCTTTTTACCTTTCTTGTTTTCAAATTCAAATGTGGTTTCGCCCTTTTCATTCAGCTTGATAAAGGCATTAAACTTATTTCCTGCTTTACTCTTCATTCCTTTTAGAGTGGTGTTTCCCTTACTTATCAGCGATCCAATATCTAAAATGCTTAACGTGTCTTTAGATGACATGATTTGTAAGTAAAGTACTAAAAGTAAAGCGCATAAAACAAAACCCGCCGATTTGAGATTATATATAGAAGTAAATTATTTTATTTATTTTTACAAAAGCTTAAAGGCAGATCAATTAACAGTATACATCATGTGTAATTCCAAATCATTAATCAAATCGGCTTTTTCGCTCTTTCTTATTCTCATTACTGCATTAATTTCATGTGATCATAAAGACAGTAACATCACTTCTCTGAACTGGTTTGACAAAGCCGATATTTATATAGGCGGCGAACTGGGCGACTCCACTACCTACTGGAAAAACGGAAAAGCCATTAGCCTAGACAAAAAAGGAATGTTTGCCAATGCAGTAACGGTATCCGGTAAAGACACCTATTTAGCAGGTTTTATCGCTATAAAAGATAGTTTAACTAACAACAATACAGCACGTGCGGTATACTGTAAGAATGGAAATATAGTTTTTTTGACTGACGGAAGAACTGCTGCGGTCGCTACTGCTATTGCGGTATCAGGGACAGACATTTATGTAGCTGGTTATGAATACAATGGCGACAAAAATACCGCTGAGCCCGTTCATTCTCAAAAATCAATAGCTAAATACTGGAAGAATGGGATTCCTGTGGTTTTATCAGATGGTCATGCAAACGCCAGTGCCACAGCTATTACAGTCAAAGGAACTGATGTGTATGTAGCAGGCTATGAAAAAGACGAGATCTCTGTAGCCAGATATTGGAAAAACGGTAAACAAACAGCGCTGAAGATTGATAGCAATTTATCAAATGGAGCAAATTATTCAGAGGCCTACTCTATTTTTATTGCAGGGACCGATGTCTATATTGCCGGAACGGAATGCGGACTTGCAGCCTATTGGAAAAATGGCATACCAGTTTTACTGGCTCCCAAAAAGAGTCCTAATCAATCAGGTACCGATAATGAAAGTTCAAAAGCGACTTCCATTGCTGTTTCAGGACAGGATGTACACGTAGCCGGAATCCAGGATACACTTGCATCCCTTTTCCATACCGTCAAATACTGGAAAAACGGAAAGGCCACTACCCTATCCAAAAAACCTCTTGATGCAAAGACCAATGCATTTATGGCGTTAAACGGCCATGATGTATATATTACCTGCACACTTGCGGATCCTGCATTTAATTACCAAACTATCGTCTGGAAGAATACTGTCCCTGCTATTTTAAGTAAAGAAACAATGCGTGTGACTTCTATTTTCGCAGCAGACAAATAATATCCAGCTATATGAAAACAACCTACAAATTAGATATTGAAAGTCCTTGCAAAAAGATGGATTGGGATGAAATGAGAATTGCTGACCAAGCAAAATTTTGTTCATTGTGTACTAAAAATGTTTTTGATTTTATAAATTGGACAGACGAAGATATTATTAATTTCCTTAATAAGACGGATGACAAAATTTGTGCAAGACTTAGCCACGGACAGATGGACAGAATAATTTCTATTAAAGAAAAGCCGAAAATAAATAATTGGAATAAGTTTATTATGAGTGCTTTACTAATTACTACAACAAATATTTATGCAACTGAAAAAAACAATGTAAATATTCGATATGATCAACTTCTTCGGTCAAAAATATCTTATAAAAATGACATCATAGACTATTCTGTCTCAAATGACACTATTAGGAATTTAATATCTGGAACTTTAATTCAAAAAGAGTCAAAAAAACCAATTCCTAATGTGATTATTGAAGTAAAAGATACTGACCTAAAGATTAACACAGACTCAATAGGGAGTTTTAAATTTTATTTACCTGAAAATTATACGAAATCCGAAATAGTTCTGGTTGTTGTTGCAAACTATGGATTTGAAGGGCAAACGCAGAGAACTTTCTATAAAAATGAACTTCCAATTACAAACATAATAATCGAACAACCAAGTATGTCAATTGGCGAAGTAATTTACTATAAACCAAAAAAATGGTGGCAATTTTGGAAGAAAAGATAAAAGCTATACAAGAAATATCAACTGCCGGATGGCAGTATCAGTGTAAGTAAGTTTTGGATGAATTGTCAAAGGAAGAATCCCTTTATAGCCTCAATACTAATTAATAATGTCTCCTTTATTATTTGTTAGCTTGTCCTGCCATTGCTGTATTTGTTTGGGTGTTTGCCTCAGCCATTCTGCGATTTCATACCAATTTATTTTTTCAGGATCGTCTTTCTGTAACCGGGCGATGAACCAGGCGGAGATGAACTTTTCAAAATCGTCTGATGCTTTATTCCATGCCTGAAGAAATACTTGAGCAGCTCCTTTAATATTACCTGTTTCCTCCACCTATCTGATGGTATATTTTTTTCCGCAACTCGGGATAGTATAATAGATCATTTTCCTTGATGTAATCTGGTCTTCTAATATTCGCAGGAATCAAATCGCCCTTATCCTGTAAAAATAAATACGCATCACCGATAACTCCTGGTACATTTATACTTGTCTTAAGATCCTCGTTTTCCAGAGTTCCGACTTCAATTTTTATAGATAGCTCGCCTCTATCCAGAGTTATTCCTCCGTTTTTATTATTTAAATGCTCCGGAAATTCCACTTTAGTATAGACTATTCCCCAGGTTAAAAGATTTCTTTTGCCATCAATATTTCTTGTAAACACCCTGGGAATTAAGATTTCTGTTGAAATTAGCTCTGGTGTATCAAAAATACCTTTATACATCTCTATTAACTGACATGAATTATGAGACATTAACAAATAAGGAAAGTAATCATTAGAAAAAATACTTGAGTCGGTTACATCTACTATTTTATGATACTGTTTATCAACATCAAAAAGCATTCTTCCAAACGAATATTTGCCTGATATCACTTCCAAATAAAATATGTCTCCTACTTTTAATTTTTGTTTCACCATTTTATGGATATTTAATAAGTTTCTTAAAATACTCAAATTTCACTTTACTCAAAGCATTTATTTTGTTCCAAATGAGCATTCACTTTTGAAGCCTTCGATTCAAGCGCCATCATGAAATGCTGTTCTCTAGCTACTCATTTTCCTCGTTGAATTACTTCATAAACAAGTTTGTCTTCATCTACTAGATATGATTTTATTACAGGGTACCGTAATTAGTGATTAAATTATCTTGTATCAAAAGGTTGGTAAATCGTTATGATATATCCACATATAGAGAGATAAAATGTATCAATTTTTCAATATTAATAGATTTATTAAATAATATTAAAAATGTGGTATCTATTGTTAATAAAATGGTATTTCATTTGTATTTCATCAATGAAACCAACAAAATATTATCATATGAAAAAAGCATTTACTTTTATCGGACTTGTTTCGATAGCAGCATTTTCTAATGCTCAGATTGTAATTAATGAAATTTACACGGGAGGCGGAATCTTAGGCGCAACGCTGACCAATGATTTCATAGAATTGAAGAATATCGGATCTGCTACGGCTTCTCTCAATGGGGCAAGCATTCAGTACGGACCGCAGTCAGGCGCATTCACCCAGTATCATACGATCCCTAATATAACGCTGGGCCCCGGACAGACTTATTTAATTCAGGAAGGTTCAGATGGCGGGGGAATCATCAATCTTCTCAATCCCAACCTTATTGTGAATGTAGTGCTTAATTTTAACGGAGCAAATCCGACGGTAGGGGCAGGAATAAACATTGGCTTTACTTCAGGAAAAGTTGCTTTGGCGAGTAATACTACACAGGTTACAGGGCCAACGGCTGCCAATGTCTTAGATTTTGTGGGGTATGGTCAGGCAGACCAGTATGAAGGTACAGGCGCAGCTCCTTCTCCAACCATATTAAATTCAATTACAAGGATTTCAGGAGATACCAATCGTAATAATATAGATTTTACCATTGCTCTTGCCTCACCACAATCCAGTGTACTGGCCGTAAGTGATGTCTATAACAATACTGCGCGGCATGATTTTATCAAAAATTCTTTGGTAAAAAATAATGAAGTTGTTTTCGGGTCTGACATAAAAGATGTTAAAATCTACTCAATTTCAGGGCAGTTAATCAAAACTTCTTCTGTAAAAGCCAATGAAACTTTAAATGTTTCAGAGCTTCAGAAAGGAAATTATATTATCACAGGAACCGTTAATAATCAACTGGTTTCCCGGAAAATTTTGAAAGATTAATTGAAATTAGTTACTTACTATTAGATAATTTAACAAATAAAAAATACCACAAAAAATCAATATTTGAGTGATTTAAGTATTGTAATGGTACAAATTTTGGACCTATCATAGCAGAAGTAAATACTTTCTTTTTTTCAAATACCTCTCATTTCCCTTGAGAGGTATTATTATTTAATGTATCAAAAATCAATAAAAACGCTCCTTAAAAAAGGAGCATCTGAAATGTCTCAAAAAAAATAAAGAGTTATGTCTATTTCAAAACTACATCTCTTTACTCTTATTTATTATGATTTACAGCATAATAAGTGGTAGTTTATCTTGTGTAGATTTTATACAGCTACCTTAATTTATAGATCAAATGGATGTTTTTGTTTTTTAAAGTGGCCTATTATTGCTGATAACGGATTAATGCAGTTGCCTCATTGATTCGTTTTAAAGCACATACCTTTACTTTAATAAAAGCTAAATAAATTGTTTCAATCTTTATTCCTTATTTTAAAGGCGGTAAGAGACCCCGATACTGTCATGGCTGATTTTCAGCTCTTGTTCTGAGATGCTTACAAGCGCATCTCGGTAAATTCGTTGTGACATGGTAAATAGTTTAAGTGAATGATTATTTTAACTAACTGATTAGGTTAGGTTCACTCAACTTAAGAAATTTTATTTTAATTCTCACCTGTGAGAATTAAAATGTTGATATATATTATTTAGTATATAGCTTTAATAGCTGAAACTGCCCAGCATTGACTAAAAACGACACCTTTCATTTAAATGTACTTATGCTCGGACATTCTTTTGTAGCAGTAATCATAGTTTATAAATGAAACATTTGACTGGGCTGTATTCTTTGATAGCAAGGTGCTACCGATTTCGAAAATTCAGTAAGGTTTGAATGAAAGCAAATAATATAAACGTCACCATTCGGAATTTAAAAGACGCTTCAATTTATCAACATACAATGAAGTATGTCTGCAAATAAAATATTAACTATCTTTAAACAAAGAAACGTAAAGCATTATAATAATCTCTAAAAACTGGTTTCTATGAAATTTTGGAACGCCTTTAGAATATTTTGGATCATCTTTTTTTTGTTTTTTGCGATTGGGCTGCCGCTCATTCTCCATTACGGAGGACATCATAAAGGCGATTATGAGATGACTCATACATCCCCCATAACAGCAGCCATCTTGCTTGGCATGGGAACGGCATTTTGGCTCATCGTCTTTATTTCTTACAGCAAGAAATTTTTGATTAATCCTTCTTTTAAAAAAAATGGCATTATAGCGCTTAATTTGGCCGGGCTGCTATTATTGATTGCTTTGGCAGCAGGAATATTAGTTTATACCTATATAAATGAAAGCCGTGGCTATGGTTGGCGTTATCTGTATTTTTGGCATCCTTACATCATTATTCCCTGCTCTTTTATTTGTTATTCAGGTCTTTTTTATGGCATAACCAGACGTATTTTTTCAAAATATTAGGACAAAATGGGTCTCATATATTTTACGAATATCTATCCTATCTTAATAGCTACAAGCTGTGTTCTTTTAGTATTCCGATATAAACAAGTGCTTCTTGTACATAGCAATGCATGTAAACCAAAAATATATGATCTTTACAAAGCTCAACAGGAAAACTCAGGTTAACCTGATACTCCAATGCATGGGTATGTTAATTGGCACCATTACTCATTTGCTGTGGATAATTAAACATGGTTTTTTTTCGGCAGAATATAACGTGGGGGTTTTATCAATGCTTTTTTGGGATAGCTTAACCTTTTTAGACCCAATAGCCGCATTTTTATTGATATTAAGACCTAAAGCCGGGATCTGGGTAACGGCTATTATAATTGTTGCTGACGTTTTGCACAATGGCAGCCTCTGTGTTAATGTGTTATTATCAACCGATGTACCTGTTATCAGCTGGGCTAAAAATGAATGGATGTTTTGGATGCAATTATTTTTTGGATTATTTGTTGTAGCAACTTTTAAAGGCAACTTAATCGCGTTGAAAACAAACAGGTAAAATGCAAAGTCATATAATATCCATGAATCGGAAATATTCACTACCCTTTTAAAGAAACACTTCATAATTTGATAACCTTTAAAACCAAATAATATGGAAAACTCAAAACCTACACCGATTACCGTTGATCCTACAGGCGGACAAATCCTATCCGTAGTGGGAGATAATTACCGCGTGCTTGTATCAGGCAAACAAACTGGCGGCGAATTTTCGACCATCGAAATGCTGGTGCCTCCCGGCCACGGTCCCGGACCGCATTCCCACGCCAATTTCTATGAATCTTTTTACATCATTGATGGTGAGGTGGAAGTTCATTCGGAGGCCGGCTCCTATACCGCTAAAAAAGGCTCGTTTGTCGTGATACCCGAGGGAGGCATCGTCCATTATTTTAAGAATGTAAGCGATAAGATGGCTCAGTTGCTTTGCACTGTTGTCCCTGCTGGATTGGAAGAGTTTTTTGAAGAAATTGGCCAGCCCGCAGCTGCCGGACAATTCCTTCCGCCACCACCAATGAATCAGGAAACTATCGAAAAATTACAGGCCATTGCAAAAAAGTACGGACAGGCAGTTTATCCGCCGGACTTCCTTGATAAGAAATAAACAATTGGTAGGTTAAATTGTCCTGACGATTGTTAGAACGAGCAAAACTTAGAATACTTTTTACCCTTGAATTTTAAATTTCTAACTTACGTTTTCCCGTAAAAAAAATTAGATTTAAGAATCTATATTTGAAGTTTAATTGTGAAGTTATTGTAAATATGATATCTTATTGGGAATAATTGTTCACAATTAATTTAAAAATATAAAAGTTGTGGAAAATTAAATTATATTTAAAAAAAATATTAATTAAAAATAACCACAAAAAAATCAATTTAAAACATTAACAACATGTTTAGTTAGCTACCGTTTAGATATTATTTTAGCTTTTATCGGAGTTAAAATGTTAATTGCGCCTTGGTATCACATCTCATCTCCGGTTTCGTTGGGGGTGTTGTAGGTAGAGTTTTGATAGTTTATGTTTTACTTTCAATTCTGCTTCCTGAGAAAAAAGAAGATGATTTCGTCAAATAATTTTATTATCAGTAATATTCTTTTCATTTGCGTCAGAATTTAAAAGGACATCACCACCAAAATCAATAGTCATGGAAAGACCAATCTTACCTCAACACAGCAACAATGATTTTATCACGGATGTGTCGGGAATGGAAGAAATTCCTATTCAATATCAACATAATTTTACTTCATCAGAAAATGAAATTCAGGGTAAGGATCTTAGTAGCAAATCATATCATTATGAGGTAGATACTTACAAAATAGGCACTAAGTACAGAAGAAAATTAACTCTTAATGATAATCAATGTATTCTTCTCGACCGTTTATCATTTAATAATAATGTTTTTAATGAGATAGAATATTGCAAGGTTCAAATTTTAAAACAATTTCTGAGGGTTACTGACTTTTTGCTTAAAGAATGCATACCGGTCAACCGTTCATACCAAACAGTTGTTGATGAGCTTAGTGAAATAATCATTGTTTTAGAATATAATTACAAACATGACAGCTTAAATTATAAATATACATTCGAATCCATCCAATCAGAAATCTTCAACCATCTTCTGAAGCTGTGTGAAAATAATGTGAGGGATTTTTATGAAATAAAACGTAAAATCAATACAGATTTTAAATATACAAAGCCGGAAATTTTAGAGAAGCTTAATAAGAAAATAATATCAAAAGCGGAGGCTTTTCTTGAACAACATAAGTATCAGATCTTGGATGCTGATTACAGAACTAATCTTATTCTAAATGAAACTAATACCAGCAGATGGAAAAGCAAATTTGAACTTATTAAATCAGATTATAGGAATGCAATTTCCTTTGAAAGGGAGGTTGCGAGACTAGCAGAAGTAAATGTTAAGAATCCATCCGTTGACAGCCTTTATTTTGAGGCGTCAAAATTTATCTCTGGTCATGATAAAAATTCTGCACTCCGTTTGTACATTCATTATTTAGATAAGGATCTAAATTCCCAAAAGTTTGATAACAGAAAACTTACTAAAACGATACAAAAAAGCTTATTCACAACAACTGATCAATTTTCCGAGTTTGAATCTATTGTCAATGAATTTGTTCAAAACAGAGATCTAAACTCATGTCTCGAAAAAGTTAAGACCATTTATTTACCTAAAAGAAAAAAAATTATCATAGACAGCGAGGCCATAGAGCAAGTAAAAAGGTTAGACGCGGAAATTGCCCACAAATTAGGAGAAATTCTAAGCGAAGAGGATGAGGAAAATAGTCCTGCAAATAAAACAAACAGAGAGGATGATAGTATAAATATAGCTTTCAGCATAGTTAATGTTCCCGATGATGAAATTATTAAATATGTTTCGAATTTAGGTTTCAATGACATCCAAAAGGGTGTTTTGGATTTATTTGAAAAGAACAGTTTTACTATTCTTCATTCAGAGTTTTCAGATTATATGAAAGCCAGACAATTATTTGTTGGAGCGGCAATAGAGTCGATCAACGAAGTTTGTTTTGAGCTGCTTGATGATATACTCATCGAAGAAGAAGACGAATACTTAACCATAAATCACGAATACTTTAAAAAACTACTTACCCATGATTAATAATATTAAACCAAAAGAAGCTACTTCAATAATTAATTCTTTAACTGGTGGTGTTGTACCCAAAGTGGGAGTTCAACACATTACAGTCGGAAGATCTGAAGAAGTTGATGCGGCAATCACTACACTAGAAGAGGTTAAAAACGGTCACAGCGTTGTCAAATTCTGGATAGGAGATTTCGGGAGCGGAAAATCATTTATGCTGCATTTACTCAATACGGTAGCAATGAAGCAAAAATTTGTTGTGGCCAATGCAGACTTCACCCCCGACAACAGATTGTATTCCAATGACGGAAAGAGCGTAATTCTTTATTCTGCCATCATGGATAATATTGCGATACAGACAAAACCAGAAGGCGGAGCGCTCCCCACTTTATTAGAAAAATGGATCGAGCAGGTAATCTCCAAAACGGCAGAAGACAACAAAATTTCATTAGTAGATATTCGTAATGATCAATATCGTGATCTTATCAGGAACTCTATTATGAAAACAGTAAACGAAATCACTGAAGTCGGAGGATTCGATTTCGGATCAGTAATTGTAAAATATTATGACGGATATATTACTAATGATGAATCACTGCGTAGAAATTCTCTCAAATGGTTAAAAGGTGAATATAAGACTAAAACGGAAGCAAGGCAGGATTTAGGAATTCGTGAAATCATTAATGATTCTAACTATTATGATATGTTGAAGAATTTCTGTAAGCTATTTGTGAACATGGGGTATAGTGGATTCATGATCAATCTGGATGAGGCCATCAATCTTTATAAGATTTCAACTTCTGCAGTGAGAGAGAAAAATTATGAAAAGATCTTATCCATTTACAACGACTGTTTTCAAGGTAAAGTCTCTAATTTATTTATCAATTTTGCAGGAACCAAGGAATTTTTGGAGAATGAAAGAAGAGGGCTGTTCAGTTACCAGGCTTTGAAATCCAGACTCCAGAGCAACAAATTTGAAACTCTTGAAATCAGAGATTACGCGCAGCCGGTTATTAAACTGTACCCGTTAAATCATAATGAAATCTTTGTTTTGCTCAAAAAATTAAAACTCATTTTTGATTTCAATTATAAAGCAGAACTTAATATCACGGATGAAGAAATTTCTTTCTTTATGGAAGAGATGTTCAATAAACCTGGAGCATCAGAGTTTCTTACCCCTAGAGAAGTTATCAGAGACTTTCTGAATATATTGAATATCATCAGACAGAATCCTGAAGTGGATAAAAAACGGCTTTTCGGAGAAATAGAGATTTCCGATGAAAGACCCAATGATCTTGTGCTTTTAGATAATATTGAGGAATTATGACAGCATTTGACCTTTTATCTGAGCCCATCAGAAAATACATCAGAGATGAGCGCTGGGAAAGTCTGAGAAAAATTCAGGAGGCCAGTATTCCAAGAATTTTAAATACTGACAATAATTATGTTATTATATCAAAGACGGCTTCAGGTAAAACTGAAGCTGCTTTCCTTCCTATTCTTTCAAAAGTGAACTTTAAAGAAAAGGGAGTTAAAGTCTTATATATTTCTCCACTTATAGCCTTAATAAATGATCAATTTTTAAGGGTAGAGAAGCTTTGTTGTTATTTAGATGTAAAAGTTACTAAGTGGCACGGAGAGGCTTCAAAAGCTCAAAAAGATCATCTGATTAAAAATCCTGAGGGCATTGTTTTAATAACACCTGAATCTTTAGAGGCGATGTTTGTCAATAGACCCCAAAATATTCAACATCTCTTTTCCTCACTTGATTACATCGTCATTGATGAAATTCATTCATTCTTAGGTTCTGAAAGAGGATTGCATCTAAAATCACTTCTCAGCAGACTTCAGCAGGTCAACCGTAGTCACTTTAGTGTAGTAGGATTGTCAGCGACAGTAAGTGATGTGAATCTGTATGCTGAACTTAAAGATTTTTTAGGAAACTCAGAAAATACAAAAATCATTCGTGACAATACACCAAAACCAATCAATGCAATTTTTAAATATTATCCTGGTAGTGTTGAAGAATTACCTCTTGATCTCTTAAAAGATTTGTACACCAGAACTCGGGATTCTAAAATATTGGTATTTCCGAATGCACGAGGTCGTGCAGAAGAGGTTGCCGTCAAACTGAAAAAGATATCGGAAAGAGTTGGCGGACATCCGAATTATTTTTCTCATCACTCATCTGTAGATAAAGAAGTACGTGAATATGTGGAATATTTCGCAAAAAGTGCAAAAATGGAAAATTTTTGTATTTCGTGCACATCAACCTTAGAATTGGGAATTGATATTGGAAATGTTGATGAGGTGGTGCAAATTGATGCTACTCACAGCATCGCGTCATTGATACAGAGAGTAGGTAGAAGCGGAAGAAGAGAAGGCAAAGCCAGTAATCTTTACCTTTACTCAACAGACCGTTGGAGTCTTCTGCAGTCTCTCGCTTGCTGGCTGCTTTATTTGGAAAAGTATATTGAACCCATTGCAACAACTGAAAAACCGTACGATGTATTACTTCACCAAATATTGTCAATTGTAAAAGGAAGCTCAGGATTGTATCTTAATGAACTTCTGGACAAAATAGCTCATAATTCAACGTTCAACAATATTACCGAACTTGAGATTATCGAGATAATAGACCATCTTCAACAAATTGATTTTCTAGAGAAGTTAGGTAATGAATATATTATAGGAGTTGAGGGAGAGAAGCTTGTCAATCATAAGGACTTTTACAGTATGTTTCACACTCCAACTTTTTTCAAAGTTTCAAGTCAAGGCGTGAAGGTTGGAGAGTTACCATTAAGCCCGCAAATTAAAGAAAATGAAAATATTTTTCTCTCTGCTAAAATTTGGAAAATTAAATACGTCGATTATGAAATGAACAAAATTGAAGTTATTCACGCCAAAGACGGAAAGAAGCCTATCTTTTTTAGTAATGCGGCTGATACAGCACATCGCATTAGAGAGAAAATGTTAGAAATTGTTTTTTCGACTGATAACTATGAGTTTTTAGATAAAGAGGGTATTCTTGTTCTTAATGATATGCGCACCAAATTTTCAGCATTTTCTCTTAAAGATTTTGAGTCCGACCGACCATTATTAAACAGCAATGATATTCTGGAACTGTATTCTTTCTCAGGTTCTAAAATTAATAAGTCGATTGGTTTTTTATATGATTTTTTAGGTCTTGAGTACGTGTATGACGATCATCGTTCATCTTTTAAATTTAAAGAAAAAACTGCGGCTGATTTAGTTTATCAAATTAAGGCATTCAGGATGACTGATTATCAAATTAATGAAGTTATAAGTTCGCATTTACAGCTAAATCCTAAGTTAATTACTATTTCAAAGTGGGGAACTTATCTGCCTGTAAGATTTCAGATTGAAATATTAAAAAATAAAGAATATGATTTTGAAGGTTGTTTTAAATTTCTTCAAAATATAAAATTTATCGAAAATAACTAAGAGAAGCAGCTCAATATCTATGAACAATATTTATAAGACATCTAAATCATTTTATACTAGAAGGAAATAAAGGGTAACAACTTCTCTTTACCATCTACTTCCACTTTATAAAGCCAATTCATAATTACTTACTATCGATTTCTCTTTCCCATCTTCTTAGTTATTTCTATAGCGCTAGAATTGATCTCATGTAATGACTTTTTTTTGCCATCCTGAATCCACTTTAATAATTCTAATTTTGAGAAGTAGAGGCGATTCCCTTGTTTGTAAAAAGGAACTTCACGTTTACAAACTTTGGTATATAGTGTTGGCAGGGTAAATTTTAGTATCCCACCAGCTTCTTTGGCACCTATAAAATCATTTTCTGCTAAATCTTTCTGATAGATTTCTAAAAGGGCTTCGATTTTATCTAATTTTTCTTCCATCCTAGCCAGAACATTAGGCAACTGTTCAAATGTGTAATTTTTCATACTTTTTTGATAATTGTAATTAAATTGGCAGCTTATATAACTCAATTGGCAGGATAAGGATGCATTTGGCTGTCATTGGCATTCACTGACGATGGAGTTGAAATTATATTTTCTCCAATATTGAAAATACTTAGTTTTATTTTTTCTGAGGCTTCTTTTTTCAGACTATCTACAATCTTAGCGTATATTTCAGTCGTTTTAATATTTTTATGTCCCAATAGTTTTGAAACTGTATAAATCGAAGTGCCGCACGCAAGTTGTAAGGTTGCAAAGGTATGTCTGAAACCGTGGAAAGTAAAATGTTTCTCTATTCCCGCATTTATAAGCCATTTTTTTAGTTCCTTTACAACATGATCATATTTAAGTCCTTCAAAAACTTTTTTAGTAGGATCACCCGATGATCCCAGCAATTGGATTGTTTGATCAGAAACTGGATAATATTCTACATTGTCAGTTTTTTCCTGCTGGTACAGAATATAATAATTACCCTTTGCACCTTGTATTTCGCTCCATAATAAGGTTTCTACATCAGAATATCGGAAGCCTGTCATTGCCGAGAATAAACCGGCTTTCTTCACAAGTACTGAATCACAGTGGGTTTCAGCCAGTTTCTCCAGTTCATGCATAAATAGAAATTCCCGATGCGTATCTTCAGGTGTAATGCTTTCCACAATTCTACCTAAGTCGATGGGTAAAAATCTCTTTTTATAGGCTTCTTTTAAAGTACTTTTAAATTTGGCAAAGTAGCTAACTGCAGTATTTGTTTTTATCTTACGCTTTGCCCTGCCTATCCCAGGAGCAGAAAGAAGAAAATCAGCATATTCCTCACAAAAAGTTTCATTTAGATGGGTAAAGGGAAAATCATCGCCAACGAATGCTTTAAAATATCTGACCGACATCTCCCAATTGGCACTCCCAGGTCTTTTGCCTGCCTCTTCTTCAAAAAAATCTATAAAATTAGATTTCAATTTAGATTCAGAAAGAAAATCAAATCTTCTATTCTGTATATCCAGCTGACGTTTCGCACGTATATGTTCTCCCAGGCTTAAAGTTTCTTTATTATGTTCTTTTTCCAGCTCCGTTCTTGGACGGCTGTAAACAAATATTTTCAAATAGTATTTTCTTTGCATCTTGCCTGTTTTTGGATTAGGAACAGGAGGATAGATATCTAAGAATAAGGTTTGCCTGCCTTTAGTGATTGCCTTTTTTCTTAAAGAGACTTTTGCCATGTCTTTAGGTTTGGAATTAATATTAAAAAGAATGGAATGGACGAATAGACGTATTTGAAGCTGTTGGCTATCATTGTCTTTATTTGACCCGGAAGTCAGATAAAGTCACACAGCTAGTTTGCCCCATAAATTTGCAGTTTAAGAATCTTCTACTATTAGTCTTTTGAATATAGAGTCAATATCTTGTTTAGCGATATAAACAAATTTGCCATTACTATATTTGGGGATTTTATGAATCGAGATTATACGGCGTAAAGTCGCATCAGCAATTCCATACCTTGAAAGTATCTCACCGACGGTGTAACAATCTTTTTTGGAAGGCTGCTTATCAAAATCAACCGAGCTATTTTGAGAATTGACTATAGTGGACTTATTGGAAAATAGAGCATCAATATCCTTTTTATGGATCCGGGTCTTTCTGACAGAAAGATTTATAGCATTGAGCCTGCCTTGCTCTATCATATCATAGATTGTGCGCGGATCGCACTGCAGCATAACCGCTGCTTCTCTGACTGTCAGGGATTCTAAAGTTTTAACAGCCACATAAGGAGTATTCCTGAGCTTTTGGGTTTCGACCTCACTTTCGGCGATCTTCTGTTTTTTAATCCTTGCCTTGTACGCTCTTTTCGCACAATCATCACCACAATACTTGGTAACTGTAGTTTTAGCAACAAATTCATGCCCGCAATGCTGGCAGATTCTTGTAATCTTAATATTCGAACTCATAAAATTTTATTTTTCGGATAGTAAGACGCATTAAGATGCATTAAGGTACATTAAGATATTAAGCGAAGTAATCTCTCCGAGTTTAAAAAAATTGTAAGAGTTCAGTTCTGAGGGACAAATAGGGGACAAATTTTACCAAAACAGAGCAAATTCCAACAAATCAAAATAAAATCAATTTTTATTAAGTACTTGATTTTCATCAATTTACTTTGTTTTGTTTTGCCTTATTATTTGCCGATACAAAACTTAGAAAAAATATTCCCCAGCACCTCATCATTTGTAACTTCCCCCGAAATTTCACCAAGATGTTCTAATGCATTTCTTAATTCGTATGCCAGCAATTCTGTGGAGATCTGGAAAGCAATGGCTTCTTTCACTTTATGGGCAGCATTTAATGATTTCTGCAGAGCTTCAAAGTGTCTTTGGTTCGTAATGACTACGTTATTTTCCTGGGATTTCAGCTGTTCAACGTAGGAAGATAATTCGTTTTTAAGGTCCTGAATATTCTGGTTTTCTACTGCTGAAATTCTTATAAAATCAAAGTCGTGATCTATTTTGCTTCTGAAGATATCTTCTACCGTTTCGTATTTTGGGGGCAGTACTTCGTCAATTTTTGTGGCACAGATGATCAGTTTCAGGTCATCTCTCTGCAGAGATCGGATCATTTCAATATCTTCCGAATAATCTTCTGTTGCAGCATCTGCCAGATATACGAGAATATTGGCATTTTCTACTTTTTCCCTGGCCTTTTTCACCCCGATCGCTTCAATTTCATCCTGGGTTTCACGAAGCCCGGCCGTATCAATCAGGCGGAATGCATGACCTTTGATATGTAAAATTTCTTCAATCGTATCCCTTGTAGTTCCGGCAATATTGCTTACTATTGCTCTTTCTTCCTTCAATAAAGCATTTAACAGGGTGGATTTACCGGCATTCGGCTTTCCGATGATAGCAACTGCCGTTCCGTTTTTAATGGCATTTCCGTACTGGAAACTTTCAATAAGGGAATCCAATTTCAATTCAATTTTATCCAGCAATCCCTTAAGAGCCGAACGGTCCGCAAATTCTACATCTTCCTCAGCAAAATCCAGTTCAAGTTCGATCAGGGAAACAAAATTCAGAAGATCTGTTCTCAGGATCGATATTTCATTGGTAATCCCTCCCTTCAGCTGGCTGATGGCTACTTTTCTGGAGGCTTCATTTTCAGACGCAATTACATCTGCAATGGCTTCCGCCTGCGAAAGATCTATTCTTCCGTTGATGAATGCACGAAGGGTAAATTCGCCCGCTTTCGCCATTCTTGCTCCATTTTTAGTCAGGGTTTCCAAAATACGTTTTCCGATATGCGGTGAGCCGTGAAAAGCTATTTCCACAGAGTTTTCTGTAGTAAAACTTTTCGGAGCCAGGAAAATAGAAACCATCACTTCATCAATAGCTTCCTCATCATCCATAAAATAACCGTAATGAATGGTGTGGGACTTTTGCTTTTCCAGTTTTTTGCCCGGAAAGCTTTTCTGGACAACCGATAAAGCATCGTTTCCTGAAACCCTGATAATTCCTAAAGCTCCTACTCCATTGGCCGTAGCCAGTGCGCAAATCGTATCGTTATTCATAGTGCAAATTTACGGTTTTTCAGGTTAATTCTTTACAGGGTCTTTTATATAGATTGTCTATTGCTTTGATTGCTTCGTCACCCCGTTCCTGCAATAACGTTTACTTCTGCCGTATGCCCAATGCTCTCACTTCCTTAAGCCATTGGCTGCGCTGTGCTTCAGTAGAAGTTCTTATTATGCCTATATAAGTCACTTTTACCGGCTTTATTCCACAGAATTCCAGAGTTGATTTTTTCAGCTGATTAACACTTGGCCGTCCATAAAAAAGCTGATAATACCAGCCCGGCTGGTCGAGGGTTGTGATGATGTGAGCCGTTCTTCCTTTCAGCAGCTTATCCCACCAAACCGAATTTTCTCTGTACTGGTAAGCAAATCCGGAAAGAAAAACCCTGTCAATAAAACCTTTCATCAACGCGGGCAGCCCACCCCACCAAACCGGATGAATCCAGACCAGATGATCTGCCCACTGTATAATTTCCCTGGCGTTCAGCAGATCCGGCTCCAGTTCCATTCTTTTCCGGTATCCAAAATGCAGAACAGGGTCAAAGTTCAGTCCGGCAATTACGATTTCTCTGACTTCCGCTCCCGATTGTACGGCTCCTTCTTTATAAGCCTCTGCAATTCCAAAATTGAATGAATCTTTATTGGGATGTCCGTTGATAATGACTATTTTTTTCATTTTGATCTTTTTATATTAATGGATCCATACGCTTTAAGCTTCTCCAGAAGTAATGACGGCTGATGAAGCTGATGGCTGAAGTAGATATTATTTTCGTGGGAATTCATCAGGAGCTCTTCCGTATGAAGTACTGCAGAAAGCGCCGTTAATTCGGCCTGCCCTTTTGTACTTTGCAGGCTTAATCTTTCATTTCCATCTTTGGTTTTTACAACAATCTCAAATATGCTCTGATCGCCGTTTCCACTGGATCCGAAAATCATTTTCCGTTCTTTTAAAGATAAGATATTAAAAATTCTTACTTTTTGAAATGCACCCAAAAGCCACGTTATGAATTTTGAATTGTAAGTCATTTTAACACTGACATTAGGGATCTTTTCAATCTGATTGAGAATATATAAATCCGGCACATCAAAGTTATACACTTCTCTTTTTCCTATTCCAAAAGAAAAATCAAAATCTTCCGAATCCAAAAAATGTTTTACGGGGATCTGCCTGTTGTTTTCATACCTGATAAAAGGTTTGGCTACATTTTCCGCCATAAAATGTGCTGAACTTTCTCCTGCAAGGTCTTTCACGGAATAATATACAAAAAGTTTTACTTCCTGAATATCTGCTGTGCGGCTTGAAAGTGTTTTTACCAGACCATTGACAATACCGCCCATCCATCCGGAGCTGAACACAATCCTGCTCCCTGTTTCTCTGCTTTTGGCCAGAGTATATGCTTTTACAAGATCGGGAGTAGGCTTCGTAATATCCAGATAGTCTATTTTATTTTCCATAACGAAACGAAGAATATGATCCTCTTTATCATTCACGGAAAGAATCACCAAATCTATTTTATTTTCCTTAATGATCTGAAAAGTAGCGGGATCGGTCACATCAATTTTAAGATGATTATCTGTTCCGCCTTTCCTGCCTCCGGTGAAAATATTGGCATGAGGATTTCTTGATTTCAGAATGCGGATAATTGTTTGACCTACAAGACCGTTTCCTCCAACGACGAGAATGTTATGCTCCATATTATTTTTTTTACAAAATTAGAGAGCTGTAATGCTGAAATACAGGACAAATGTCCAAAACTAAGATCTGTTGGTGATTTTTATTCTTTTGTAGATTTTACAGTTTTTTTATAGCGTAACTTCTTTTCTGATTCTGCTGAGATGCCTTTGGGTAATGCCTAAGTAAGACGCCAGATACTGCAGCGGAATCTTCTGAACATAATCCGGCTGATCGCCCAGCAGAGTTCCATAGCGTTGTGCAGCGCTGTCTCTCTGGAGCTGGAAAAATCTTTTTTCAAGTTCAAGGTATTCCTGTTCGGCAATCATCTTTAAAAATTTCGTCCAGTTAAGGTCATCTTTTACCAGGTGATCTACAGCATCTTTCTTTAAAACCATCAACTCGGCATCAGTAATGGCCTGCATGTTTTCCCTGCCGGGACAGTCTGAAATAAATGAGGAATAGCCAGCCATAAGCTGAGCAGGAAACCGGAAACAATAGGTCATATCTCTTCCTTCATCCGAAATGTAATAGGAACGGAAAATTCCCGATACAATAAACGCTATTTCCCTGCACAGGTCTCCTTCCCGCACAAAAAAATCATTTTTATACACCTTTCTGGTTTCAAAAAGCTGTAAGAAATCCCGGATTTCATTTTCTGAGAATACAGCAAAGCTCCGGAAATAATCCTCTATCATATTTTTCAAATGGCAACCCGGAATCCTATCAGGTTTTTAGCCTATTTTCAGCTAAATTAAACAAAATACAAGGTCATTGCAAGCATTTGAATTTTTTCTGATGCTATTATTTATGATAATATTATTTTAAAGCAAAGATCATCTTAAGACTTGTATATTTTAAGTGACTTGTAATAAAATCAATTAGCATTGATTTGAATAAGTAGATGTTCATTTTGTAATTACTGATGGAAAAAATAAAACCGTTTCAGAACGAAACGGTTTTACCTGCTTTGAATTTTACTAAGTATATGAAGATGAATGATGTTTTATTGTTGATACAAAGATAGATGACGCCGCATGATCTTGTGTCAGGGAAATCCCTAAAATTATATCCGTGAAAATACGGTTGCATTAATAAAAAAAGCCCTGCGGATTTCTCTGCAGGGCTTCAAATTTATCTAACAATTATTAATGTTCAAAATATGGACTCAATGTTTAAGTTTCAAAATTGCCCCTTTCACATTCATCATTCACATTAATTAAAGTGGACTTACCAATTCAAGGAACCATGTTTTAACATCTCCTTCAAGGTAAGGACCTATCTTTTCTTCACACTTTTTGTGGTAGCCATTCAGCCATGCAATTTCTTCTTCCGAAAGGATTTCTTTCACAATAGTATCTTTAAAGAACGGGCAGAATGTAAGGGTTTCAAACTCATAGAAAGTTCCGTGAATTGTTTTTTCCGCTTCTTTTACAGCAATCAGGTTTTCGTGTCGAATTCCGTATTCTCCTTCAAGATAATATCCCGGTTCATTGGAACATACCATTCCCGGAAGAAGATCCTGCGGGTTCATGTCTTTTCTGATATTCTGAGGGCCTTCGTGAACGTTCATGAAACTTCCCACTCCATGGCCTGTCCCGTGATTGAAGTCTTTTCCTTCCATCCACAAAGGAAGTCTTGCAATAGCATCAAGATGAACACCTTTTGTTCCTTTCGGGAACTTCACCACAGATAAACGGATGAGCCCCTGAAGTACTAAGGTTGAATTTCTTTTGAATTCATCAGAAACAGCTCCTAAAGCCAAAGTTCTTGTAATATCGGTAGTCCCTTCCAGATACTGCCCTCCTGAATCTACCAGGATGCTGGCATCATTGGTAACCACCTTACTTCCTTCACTTTTTGCGGAATAGTGCATGATAGCACCGTTATCTTTATATCCTACAATGCTGCCGAAGCTTTCTCCTACGAAGTTTTCTCCTTCTGCCCGGAAGCCTCTCAGTTTCTCACCGATAGAATATTCATTCATGTTTTCTTTTCCGGCATTATGGGTCAGCCAGTAAAGGAATTTCACCATAGCAACACCGTCTCTTACCATTACTGTTCTGAATCCTTCCAACTCGGTTTCGTTTTTCTGGGCTTTCATCAGATTACCAGGAACCGGAGCTTTCATAAACTGGTTGCCGTCTTTTAAGCTTTCAAAAATCATCTGATTGCTGTTTGGAGAAACCAGCACTTTTTCATTCCTGAATGCTTTCAGGTAGTTGTAAAACTCTTCGTAAGGCATCATTTTTACAAAGGAATCATCCATTTGTTTTCTGGCACCTACTTCCAGCTTTTCAAGATCGGTGAACAGCACTGCGTCATTTTTGGTAATGACAACATATCCTAAAAATACAGGATTGCTTTCTACATCGCTTCCTCTTAAATTCAATGTCCATGCTACATCATCAAGACTGGAAATAATATGAACGGTAGCTTCCAGATCTTCCATTTTCTGGCGGATCGCTCCCAGTTTATCGGTAACAGATTTTCCTGCTCTTTCTACAGTCTGTACGAAAATTGGATTTTTTGAAGGCGTACCTCTGTCTTTCCAAATCTCCTTTAACAGCGGAATATCCGTTAAGGTTATATTTTTTGACTGTAGTTTTTGCGAAAGCAGTTCCCAATTGGCATTTGAGGTGGCAACAGCATTAACGGCTACTTTTCCGCCGGCAGGAATCTGAGAAATAATCCAGTCTATATAATTGGGAGTTCCTTCCATTCCGTCTTTAAAAAGATCGATGCCTGAACCTTCCAGCTCAATGGCAGCCTGGGTAAAATATCTTCCGTCCGTCCAGAGACCTGCTTTATCTTTCGTAACTACCACAAAACCCGCAGAGCCTAAAAACCCTGACAGCCAAGCTCTTTCCTGCCATTCTTCAGGCAGATATTCACTCATATGCGGATCTGCAGAATATACTATAAATGCATCAACATTATTTTTCTGCATTTCTTCACGAAGTGCAGCCACTTTTTCCTTTGAAGTCATTCTTTTTCTTTTTTTAAACACCGAAAGTTACGAAAAAATTGAGGTTTGGAAATGAAATCTGTACCGTATTTTCGTTAATGATTTATTATTTTTTCTTTACCACGGATTCAATCTGTTAGAGATCATTTTGGCAAATCAACGTATTGTTTCATGAATTGATTGTATTTCTTTACTGAATGAAATGTCCTTGTTTTTTCTTGCCTTTGCGATATTCCCAAATAATTTTACTTTATGATTTATAAAAAATAATCAGCAGTATTAATTCTAATATGCATTTACGTACCACAAAAACAAAATTATCATTAAACATAAGAAGTTTTGGAAAGATTATTGCTATAATTCACCATATGAGAGAGCAGAATTACAAAAATCACAGGAAATTTTATCCGCCACACCATTTCATTTATCTTCCGCTGCTGATCGTAATGGAAATTTTTGGAATTTATGAAATCCTGAACGATCCCAGAAATCAGCTCACCTGGATATTATTTTCTATCGTAATATTTCTGCTTTTCTATCTGGCTTTTATGACGAGACAGCATTATGCTCTGGGGCTTCAGAACCGTATGGTAAGACTTGAATTCAAACAGCGGTATTTTGAAATTTTCGGGCAGAGGTCTGATGATGTGGCCGATAAGCTGGGGTTCGATCAAATAGCAGCCTTGAGGTTCGCCTATGACGATGAATTTAAAGAGCTTTTGTACCGGGCGCTTCACGAAAACATCTCCGGAGACGAGATCAAACGTTCTATCATGAACTGGAGAGCCGACCGCCAGAGAATCTGATTTAGCATTTAACACCAAAAAATATTTATATCATGAGAAAGTTGACTTTATACAGTATGACCATATTCACATTGCTGACGTTAACGAGCTGTGAGGCCATAGAAACTATTTTTAAGGCTGGAATGTGGTGGGGAATTATCCTGGTCGTTGCAGTGGTAGTAATCCTTTTTCTGATCTTTTCGAGGGGTAAGAACTCTTAACCATTTTTTATGGAGAAGAATACGGATCTGGAAATCATTTCTCACTTAAAGCCTTCAAAAATTGTCAAGATCATGAAGGATCCCGAAGCCTCCGCAAAGGCGGTGCATCTTGTATATACCACCGATGCGGAAACGGCAGGGATTACCCGCAAGAAAACGGGAAAGAAGTATTCTTATTACAAAGACGGTAAAAAGCTTAAAGATAAAGACGAAATCACGAGGATCAACAAGCTGGTCATCCCTCCTGCATGGGAAAATGTCTGGATCTGTGCTCTTGACAACGGCCATCTTCAGGCTACCGGTTTTGATGTAAAAAAAAGAAAGCAATACCGCTATCATCCCTTGTGGAGCGCTTTAAGAAATCATACGAAATTTTACAGGATGCTTCAGTTCGGGTATGCATTACCTGATATCCGGCTCCGGGTGGAACAGGATCTTGCCTTAAGAAATTTTGAGAAGAGAAAAATACTGGCATTGATTGTAAGCCTGATGCAGCGTACGAACATCCGTATCGGCAATAATGCTTATGAAAAACTATACGGTTCCTTTGGCTTAACGACTCTGAAAGGCAAGCACGTAAAAATTAACGGTCAGAAAATTTCCTTTTCGTTTAAAGGAAAGAAAGGGATTATGCATAATATTGACCTCAAAAGCCGGAGACTTTCAAAACTTGTGCAAAAATGCAAGGATATTCCCGGAAAAGAGCTTTTCCAGTATTTTGATGATGAAGGAAACCGCCATTCGATAGATTCGGGGATGGTCAATGAGTATATTAAGGAAATAAGCGGGGAAGATTTCACGGCTAAAGATTTCAGAACATGGTCGGGAACGGTAAGTGCTCTGATTGCTTTTAAAGAGATCGGATACGCCGAAAATAACACTCAATATAAAAAAAAGGTGAAAGAAGCTTTAGAAATCGTTGCTGAACACCTGGGAAATACCAGTACGGTCTGCAGAAAGTATTATGTGCATCCACTGGTGATCAATCTTTATGAGAATAATACGATCAAAAAGTATCTCGACGAACTGGAACAGATTGAGGAAAATGACGGAAAAGCAGGCCTTACTCATGAAGAAAAGCTTGTCCTGAAAATTCTGGAAAATGAAAAAATGTAAGTTTACAGAAAACATCTATACAGTTAAAAAACTTTGCGCCTTTGCGGTTTCCCAACAAAAGTTTAAACAAATTCATTGTTTAAATGCATCTAAAGGCATAATTAATTTTTAAAATCAACTCAAAAAAGCTAATTCTCACCAATCTTTATCATCAAAATTAATATTCTTTACATTTTAAGCAGTGTTGAATTTCATTTCATAAGAATAAGCCGTTTTTTTTCTTTGCGTTAATTATTGTAAATTTGTATATCAACATTTGTATCAATTTTAAAACAATACAACATAATATGTCAAAAGCAATTTCGCAAGTACCATTTGCAGTAAACGAGCCGGTAAATTCTTATGTACCGGGATCTCCGGAAGTTAAAAGCCTTATTGCCACTTACAAAAAAATGTGGGCCGAGAAGACAGAAATTCCAATGATCATCAACGGAAAGGAAGTGAAAACTGACGAGAAAGTTCAGCTTCAGTCTCCTCAGGATCATGCTCATGATTTCGGGTTTTACTATAAAGGTACGATGCAGCATGTAGATGACGCTATCAACGCGGCACTGGCAGCAAAAAAAGAATGGAACGAACTGGGCTGGGAACAGCGTGCAGCTATTTTCCTTAAGGCAGCTGATCTTTTGGCCGGGCCTTACAGAGACGTGATCAATGCAGCGACTATGATCGGACAGTCCAAGAATGTACACCAGGCTGAAATTGATGCGGCGTGTGAATTCATCGATTTCTTGAGATTCAACGTAGAATTCATGACTGAAATGTATTCTGAGCAGCCGGTTTCCGACAGCGGAATCTGGAACCGTGTAGAGTACAGACCATTGGAAGGGTTCTGTTTTGCGGTAACTCCATTCAACTTCACGGCGATCTCCGGAAACCTGCCTGCCTGTATGGCAATGCTTGGAAACGTTGTTGTTTGGAAGCCTTCCGACAAGCAGGTTTATTCTGCCAAAGTAATCATGGATGTATTAATTGAAGCGGGTCTTCCTGCGGGTGTTATCAACATGGTTTTCACAGACGGGAAAGAAACTGCTGAAAAAGTACTTGCACATCGTGATTTTGCAGGTCTTCACTTCACAGGTTCTACTAAAGTATTCCAGGGAATGTGGAAAATGATCGGTGATAATATTCATAACTACAGAACATATCCGAGAATCGTTGGGGAAACCGGTGGAAAAGATTTCGTGATCGCTCACCCTTCTTCAAATGTGGAGGCCGTAGCTACTGCTTTGGTAAGAGGTTCTTTTGAATATCAGGGACAGAAATGTTCTGCCGCTTCAAGAGCTTATGTTCCTAAGTCTCTTTGGGCTGATGTGAAAAAAGTGATGGAAACCCAGATCAATTCAATTAAAGTGGGTTCTCCGGAAGATCCTTCAAACTTCGTTAATGCGGTAATCGACAAAAATTCTTTTGAGAAATGTAAAGGTTATATCGACAGAGCAACTGCTTCTGGTGAAGCTGAAATAGCTATCGGCGGAAAAGTTGATGATTCTAAAGGATGGTTTGTATACCCAACCGTTATTGAAACGACAAATCCTCATTACGAAAGTATGGTAGAAGAGATCTTCGGCCCTATTTTATCCGTATATGTATATGAAGATCAGGACTGGAAAGAAACCTTGAAGCTGGTAGATTCCACTTCACCATATTCGTTGACAGGTTCTGTTTTCTCACAAGATCGTTACGCAATCAATGAGGCCTTCAAAGCTTTGGAAAATGCTTCAGGTAACTTCTACATCAATGATAAACCAACAGGTGCTGTGGTAGGACAACAGCCTTTCGGTGGTGGAAGAGCCTCAGGAACTAATGATAAAGCCGGTTCTAAGATGAATCTTTTAAGATGGACATCTGTGAGAAGTATCAAAGAAACTTTCGTTTCTCCAAAAGACTATAAATATCCATACCTTGGATAAAAATTAGGTTGTGAATTATTGGTGAATAATCGGTAATCAGCAATGAATAATAATACAGCCCTGGAATTTATTCCGGGGCTTTTTCATAGATCAATGATAATGATTTGCTGATCAAAAGTAATGATTGCGCGGATATTTAAAGCTTTAGATTTAACCTTTGAACTGATCAATTTGTCTTAAACTGTTATCTATTCCACTGTTATGCTGCAGACACCCATTCTCTAACATTTTTTTAACAAACTTTATCTATATTTAATATTTCATAATAACTTTTAGGAATAATTATTGAATTCTAACAATAACAACAAAAATAAAATATTATGAAAAAGTTTTTAATAGCAGCCATAGGTTTAGGATTAGTAGTTGTGAGCTGCGGAACCAAAGAATCTTCTATGCCTTCCGGCAATTCTGATTCGGCAGCAGTAGATAACGCCACAACTGCAGCACCTAGTACAACCGATTCAACGGCTGCAAGCATGGCAACTCCTGATACTGTTAAGATGAAAGTAGATTCGGCGGCTGCCACACCTCCGGCTAAATAGATACACACAGTTTAATTTAAAATGGAAAATCCGCAGATGAAAGCTCTGCGGATTTTTTTTGCAAATAAGTAAGCCTGATATAATTTTCTGTTTCTTTATTATTCTACTGAAGATTTCTCAGAATATGTAACTGACGGTTATAAAAAAGATCTTAATATTCTTTATATTTGATTGTAATAAACATCAAAATTAACTATTATGAAAAAATTATGGATAGGTGCTGTTCTGGGAATATTGTTTTTAGGAAGCTGTGCCCAGAACAAGGAGAAAAGAGAAGAGTTTAAAGATGAGCACAACAAGGATTCATTGAGAAATCATATGGGGGATTCCGCAGTTGCCAATTCTGAGCCTGCTCCGGTTGCCCATGATACGGTCAAAGTAAAAACCGACAGTCTGAAAACGAAATAACAAAAACAAATCCGCAGCAATGCTGCGGATTTGTACTTAAAAAAACTTGACTGAAAAAAACCGGGCAATCAACCCCGATTGTACTATAAGTTTTTATCGCATCAGGCAGGTTGTACCGCCAGATCAATAAATGTGTTGGCTATAATAAATACATCCGTCATCTTTTTTGCTTATAAATAGCATCTTAAGAAAAGCATTGGGGGAGAATCCCCCTCAGCTATGGATCCGCTGCTTGTTTTTCGCACCGGAATCCAGACTCGCAACCCGCACAGCTGTATCCATTATCGTCCCAAAGGCAGCATTAGAATACATATGCTATGCAATCGTTAAGGTTGACATCCGTTTAATTTACCGGAAGATTTCATGGTTTGAATAAAATAATTACCAGATATTTTACAATGTCCGGTAATTGTGTGTCTGAGATTGAACGCTGTTCTGCCTTATCAGAAATGAAAGATTAAAAAATGAGTGACAAACTGCAGCAGGTCCATTCCCTTAAAGCTTGCGCAAAGATATAGATGTGAAGGTCTTACGTAAAACAATAGGTTACCCATTTTCATGAAAATGAAAAGCCAGAATAGGTAAAAAACACCTGTTTCTTAATTGTTTTCGCGAAAATGGGTATTTTTATCTGATTGATTTTCAGCGTCCAGATATTTAATATATGAGGAAGGAGAAAAATCGGTTACCGCTTTAAATACGGAAGCGAATTTACTGTGTGAAGAAAAACCGCATTCGTCGGCAAGAATACTTATTTTGTACTGCCTGTACTTATCATCATTGATCAGTTTGTCTACAATATAATTAATCCTTAAACGGTTAATGTATGTTTTGACATCTGCATTTTTATGCCGGTTGATTAGATAAGACAGATATTTCGTGTTGGTATTGAGTTCCGCAGCCAAAAAGGATAAAGACATATTTTTATTGTTATACAGCTCCCCTTTTTCAAATTCGTCAAGACGTTCTAGAAGCTTCGATTCTGTTTCGGAAGTCATCAGGGATTCACTTTTGCGTTTACCCGTTTCTCCTGTCCTGTCATCCACTTCTTCTACGGAAATATTTGAAAAGTCAGAGTTTTCTTTTTTTAAAGGTGAGGATTCACTGCGCGAACTGATCATCCGCAGCTGGGTTCTTATAATATTCCTGAATTTTGCACGCTGTTTTTTCTGTTTTATCCTAAAGAAAACAACGATCGCAACGAGGGCAGCAAACAGGAGCATAATTGCTGCATTTTTAACCATACTGATCTGGGCACTTTTCCTATTAGGTTTCACCAAAGCCTCCGGACTTTTAATAGCGAATTCACGGTTTCTGGCAGTAAGGCTGTCATAAGCCTTTACATACTTTACAGCATAAATTGAAGCCTTTGAATTATCCCCTATTCCTTCATAATAATCATTGATATTGGAATATACGGCTTTTTTCAGTTTAAGGCTCCGGGAACTGTCGGCGATATTTTCAGCTTTTTTCAGATAGATTTCGGCCCCTTTCCAGTTTTTCTGTTTCAGGCGGATTCCGCCCATTCCGTTATACACAAGACCCAGGGTACAGGATTTATTTTTAAGCAACGATTGTGCTTTGTGGTAATAGCTCTCGGAAGTCACGTAATCTTTAAGCTTAAAATATACATCCCCGAGGATCTGGTAAGAAGCTGCTACAGCCCGTTTATTTTTTTTTTTATTATCCTCAATATTATCTTTGGCAAAAGAATGCAATGAAAGTTCGATATACTTTACGGCCTCGGGATAATCACCCTGTTCCATTTCATAATACGCCATTTCCTGGTTCAGCAATCCCAACATTTCCGCTTTTTCCCGGGTGTCGATGATGTGTTTTGCTGCTTCCATGCCTTGCAGCGTATATTTTTTTGATCTTTCAAAAAGGCCTACCAGCCGGTATTCTCTGGCCAAAAACTCATTGGTCCGGCACAACCATTCCGCATCATCAATATGGCTTAACATAGAATGGGCATTTTCACCATAGTATATGGATTTTTTAAATTCACCGGCAGCGTGGTAAAGTTTGGCAGAAAGTAAAAGACTCTTCACTTTATCCAGAGGATTTTTTGCCGTTATATATAGGGAATCAGCCGTTTTTAAAGCTTTGGGAATATCTTTTTGAGCCACCTGAACGGATGTTCTTGCGCAGATCTGGTCAAAACTGTATTTTTTCTGCGCAAGTAAAGGGACAGCAGTAATGAACAAAAACAAAAGTTTCAGCAGGCTTCTGGACATAAAGAAATAAATTATTATTTTGATTGTATAATAATTCATCATTCTCATGGTTGCCTTTTTGTTTTTACAAAGCTACTGATATTTTATATTTTATTAAAACATTCTTATCTTATTTAATTTTTTTAACTAAAAAGCTAAATATTGTTTATTTTAATAACATATCATCCACAATTATCACTTCAAATAGATTTATTATATATCAGACTAAATTATCCGTAACTATTTTGTTTATTCACCTACTTATTTGTTAACATAATTATTACATTTGTAGTCAATAAAAAAGTTTTATGAAAAAATTAGCAATATTTTCTTCTTTGTTTATAGGAGCTCTGGCTCTTGCACAGGGAATTAAATTTGAAGACAGCAATTTTGCTGCTATACTGGCAAAAGCAAAAAAAGAGAATAAACTTATATTTGTAGATGCCTATGCATCATGGTGCGGCCCATGCAAACTGATGGTAAAAAACATTTTTCCGCTGCAGACCGTGGGAGATTTTTACAATTCCCATTTCGTGAATGCAAAAATAGACATGGAGAAAGGGGAAGGAATAGGCCTTGCCAAGAAGTACAATGTAAAGGCATTTCCAACTTATCTTTTCATCAACGGTGACGGAGAAGAGGTTCACAGAACACTGGGCTATGTGGAAGAAAAAGATTTCATCCAGTTTGCTAAAGACGCCGAAGATCCGAATAAAAGGCTTACCGCATTGAAGCAAAAGTTTGAAAATGGGGAAAAAGATCCTGCATTTTTAAAGAATCTTGCAGAACTTACCATTTATAATGATTCAGAATTTGCGGGAAAAGTGCTGGACCGTTATTTCCAGCAGAAGACAACGCTTGATCAGGATGATGTACAGATGCTTCTTTCGGGGACACAGAGCACGGAAAGCCCGTTATATAAGATTTTTCAGTCAAAAAAATCCGAGATCATCAAAATTTTCCCGGAAGATAGATATGCAAAATTCGACAAAAATATAAAGCTTAATACGATCCTTAAAAAGTCTTACAATGCAGATACAAAAACCTGGAATGAAAGCTACTTCCTGACAGAATCACAAAAATTCATGACGAAGGATGAATCGGAAAAGATGCTAAAAAGAGCAAAGGCAAACAGGGCTCTAAAGGATAAGGATATCACAACCTACGAAAAGATCACACTGGAACTGTACAAAGATTATTCTACAGCCAATTCTGAAGAACTAAATTCTTTAGCATGGAATTTCTTTGAAAATATAAACACTAAAGCTTCTCTGGAAAAAGCAGTAGCCTGGGCTCAGGAATCTGTAAAAAAAGATGAAAACTATGCCAATACAGATACTCTGGCTAATCTTTACAACAAGATCGGAGATAAAAAGAACGCAAAGATCTGGGCTGAAAAGTCTGTTCAGCTGGCTAAAAGCACAGGACAGGATTCAACGGATACAGAGAAATTGTTGGAGAGCCTTTAATAGAATTATTATTATAAACAGGGAATCCGCCGAGCTTTGCTCGGCGGATTCCCTGTTTTATTTTTTGAACCACCCCGTCAGATCTTCGATCTACCATCCCTCCGGAGGAGAGGAATTATCGGTTGGCGGTTGGGTTATTTCTCGTTTACTATTGGTCTATAGGCCAACGGTTAATATTCAAACAGAACGCTTCCCCATGTAAATCCGCTTCCAAATGCTGAAAGAAGTACCAGATCTCCTCTTTTGATCTTTCCTTCTTCAATAGCTTCATTTAAAGCAATAGGAATAGAAGCAGCGGTTGTATTCCCGTATTTCTGAATATTATTATGGATTTTTTCATCCGGAAGACCGAATTTCTGCTGTACAAACTGGGCAATTCTAAGATTGGCCTGGTGAGGAATGAACATATCAAGATCTTCAATTGTTTTTCCTGCTTTATCCAGGGCTTCCTGCATGGTTTCAGGGAATCTTGTTACGGCATGCTTGAATACAAAATTGCCGTTCATGATCGGATACACTTCTTTGCTGGTCACATTCTCAGGTTCTTTTCTCATCCTGTCGCTCCATCCGAATTTGGAACCCGGGAACTGCGTACACAATTCGTCGGCATACTTCCCTTCAGAATGCATATTCACGGCCAAAATATCTCCTGCATTTTCATCTTCCGTTGCCGAAAGCACAATAGCTCCTGCCCCATCTCCAAAGATTACTGAAACTCCTCTTCCTTCGTCCGAGAAATCAAGTCCGAAAGAATGAACCTCAGCTCCTACTACAAGAATGTTTTTATACGTTCCGGATTTGATAAAAGCATTGGCAACACTCATTGCATATACAAATCCTGAACACTGGTTTCTGACATCCAACGCACCGATGGTATCACATCCCAGCATATCCTGAAGCAAAACACCGCAACCCGGGAAATAATAATCCGGAGAGAGTGTCGCAAAAACAATATAATCTATATCCTGAGCGGTAAGACCTGCCTTTTCAAGAGCCTTTTCAGAGGCTTTAAATGCCAGATAGGCAGTGGTCTCCTGAGCATCGTTTCTGTTTTTTCTGTGTCTTCTTTCTTTGATGCCCGTTCTTTCCGTAATCCATTCGTCATTGGTGGTCATCAGTTTAGCTAAATCATCATTCGTAACAACATTATCCGGGACATGAAATCCAATTCCCTTTATTGTACTTTTAATCATATAGTTTGTTTAATTTTGACAAAGATAAAATTATTTAACACATAGTTTTTCAAAATACTAGTATTTTTATTATATGCCAATCGACACGATATACAGAGACTCCCAGTGTGAATGGGTAGATGTAGAGGCTCCCACAGCGGAAGACCTGAAATTTCTTCACGAAAGATATGAAATCAACAATCTTCTTCTGGAAGATACAATGGATCCGAATCACCTTCCGAAATATGAAGAGGATGGCAGTATAAAATTCTTTCTCCTCCGCGAAAGTACAGAGCTGGAAAGGAAAAATCTCAATACCATAAGCGACATCAGCACGAAAATCGGGATTTTTCTGCTGGATAATACCATCATCACCATCCACAGGATGAAGACGAGAAGCATTTCGGAGACCAAGAAAAAGGTCACGGTTACGGAGGCAGAAGTTTCACCTTCGAAAATAGCTTTAATGATTGCCCTGCTGATCATGAAAAGTTTCGATGATGAATCAATAAGCCTTCTGGAAACAATGGATAATATTGAAAACGAAATTTTCCTTAAAAATACGAACCATACCAGCCAGATCAGAAGACTGTATAAGCTGAAAAGAAAATCGGGGCTGAATTCCAGGGTACTCAGCATTTCCACGGATGCTGTGGATAAGTTTAAATTATTAAACCTTCAGGATTCTGAAATTGTTGATTTAAAGGACAAGCATAAAGATGTAGTGACGGATTTTGATCATTTAAACATTCAGATCACCAACCTTATTTCAATGTTCCTTGCGCTTTCCGATCAGAAAGCCAACCAGGTCATGAAAGTTCTGGCTATTTATTCAGTGTATTTTTTGCCAATCACTTTTATTGCGGGTCTTTACGGAATGAATTTCGACAATATGCCTGAACTGCATCATAAATACGGCTATTTTATAACTTTAGGCTTTATGGCAATAGTGGTAATCTGTACGTTTATTTATGCGAGACGTAAGCAGTGGTAATTGAAATTAAAGAAAATGAAATGAAAACACCTAACCAAAGTCATGAAAACCGAAATCCTTCAAAAAATCCTTGAGGACGACACACTTTCCCAGGAATCAAAAGAAAAGCTGACCGCTCTGTATGAGAATATTTCTTCCAGAGAGTTTTCTGATCTGCTGGATGCCAAGGGAAACCAGTATGTAGAATTCGTACAGGAAGGAGGCGGTGTCTGGGGAAGCGCGTTGGTGGGCTATCTTTATGGCCTGGAAATCTTCGGGGTCCGTTTTCTGAAAGTAGCGGGAACCAGTGCCGGGGCAATCAATACCATGCTTATTGCTGCATGCAAAACCAAAGAGGAAGCCAAAAGTGAAGTGATCAAAGAAATTCTCTTCAACTGGAATTTTGCAGATTTTATGGATGGGAAAACCTATGTTAAAACAACCATGCATGCGATCCTGAACAATAAGGATTTTTTTAAGATTAATGCTATTATTGCGGCGGCCGTTATGGTTATCCTTGTTATCATTCCTTTTGCAGCTCAGCCTTCAACAACGCTTAATGCCAAACTGCTTTTCCTGATTCCACTGATCCCTGTGGTTATTGCTTTTTTCTGTATTAAAAAGTTTTACAATGATTTCCGGAAACAGAACAGCGGATTCAATCCCGGAAATACATTTTTAAATACAATGGAAAGTGTTCTGGACGGTTTCGGAATTAAAACAGTGGCTAATCTTAATGATAAATTTATACAGAAAGAACATCATCTCAACCTCAATTACCGTTACGGAAATGCCCGGGAATACTATACGATTGCCCTTAAAAGCATAGAAGCTATCAAGGAGAAAAATCTTGAACATATTGACCAGACGCGCTACAGGATATTTTATGAAAGTGCCGTTAACAATGATTATTACAGGACGAATCCGTTTTATCAGCTCCGTTCGGAATATGTTGTGATTACTACCGACATTAATGCGAAGATAAAGGTTGAGCTTCCCACAATGGCCAATTTATACTGGTCGGAAGAAGAGCTGAAGCATATAAGCCCTGCCGAATTTGTTCGGGCATCTATGTCGGTCCCTTTCTTTTTTGAACCTTTTCAGAAGAGGATCAATAAGGATGATGATTCCGTGAAATATGCCTGGAAATTCTGGATGAACACGAAGCCGGAAGACATCTACCCTGCCGGACTGTTCATAGATGGGGGAAGCATTTCCAATTTTCCCATTGATATTTTCCACGCCAGTGATGTATTTTATCCCAGAATGCCGCTTTTCGGGGTGCAGCTTACCAATGATTCTGACCTTCTTTCTGAAAAAGGAAAAACGAGTGAACAGATTCTCAAAACACCGTTTTCTTATGCCGGAAACATGATCAGCACGTTAAAAGGTTTCAATGACAAATCATTTTTAACGAAGCACAGCTTCTACCGTCTTTACAGCATCCAGTCCGTTAACTGCGGCACAAGCAGCTGGCTGAATTTCTTCATGAAAAGAGAGGAAAAAGAAGATCTTTTCAACAGAGGCTTTCGGGCCGCCCTGGATTTTCTTAACCAGTTTGACTGGGAAAAATATAAATACGAGAGGATGCTACTGTCGATGAAGGAGAAAAAGATATTGAAGGAAGAAGATACGAAAACGGTGGGGTAAGGAAATTAGAGGTTTCAATGTGTTTTTTGTGGTTCAGGAGGGATTTGGAGGGGTTATTTTAAAGATTATTTAGGTTGTTGAACCTAAAATAAAGGGTAAAATACCCCATAGGAAAGCTGGATAACCTCAACGTACCATTCCAGAACCTCAGCAGATCTGTACATAACCGGGTGACATCATAAAAAAACCTTAAACGTTGTGTTTAAGGTGTATATGTATATCTACGTATCGTCCTGAAGAAAAGAAGTGTGTTGCTTAAATTGGTTAGCCAATTGTGTTTTGTGTTAAAAGTTGTTTTATTTTTTCAGTAAGCTTTCTATGAGTTTGCTTTGGGATTCTACAAGTTTAGTAATATCCTGTTGATTTTTTAAAATACTATCAACCAGCTCGTCTGACATGTTGTTATTAATTGTTACCGCGCCTTCAATATAGCCAATAGATTTGTCATTATTAGTTTGAACAATAGACTTTTCATCCAACAAATCATAAACATCGGTTTCGTAGAAATCTGCAATCTTCATAAGATTTTCCATGGCAGGTTTTGCTTTGTCGCTCTCCCATTTGTTATAAGCATTTTGAGAAACGTGTAATCTTTCGGCGATCTGCACTTGTGTAAGTTTTCTGTCTGTTCTTAGTTTATTAAGTTTGGTTCCCAAAGTCATTCTCTTATATTTTATGCTAAAATAAATAAAAAATTAAAAAAACAACTAAAGTTTGAACATTTTACAACCAAAGTTGGTTGTACAGATTGAGATTTAATTTTAGTTCTGTAAAAATTCTCCATAAGGTGAAACAAAAATTTTATATATTTAACGCACTAAAAACAAAATGCATGAAGAAAAAAATTATTTTCCGGCTGGCCTTTCTGACCGCTGCAACCTTTTCCCTGCACTCCTGTAGGACGGAAGACGAGCTAAACCACAATCCTCAGGAAACGGTGAACCGTTTTCAGGTCTTTACTTCCCGGAATGGAGAACCTGTAAACTATCCCCTGGGATATAAAATCCTACTGGAAAGGTACGACAGTATATATAGTACTGCCCACACAAGAAAAGCCCTTTTGAAAAATAATATCCTGGAAAAATCGGTATCGGAAGAATATGTGGAATTTAACATCCGTTCTCAGGAGCTGATGATGAAAAACGGGAATGAGCGGTGGATTCTTTACCCGGTAGCTAAAGGCAAAGAGGTTATCGGAATAGAAGTAGGTATTCTTAAAAATAAGGAAACCGAATTGGAATTCTGGAGAATTTTTTTACAGCAAAAAGATATTGGCAGAGCAGGCTATGAGTAAAGGAGGTAACTGCGGATATACAGGAGAAGAGCCATGCGATACGGGTGAAGTGATTATCCATGTTCCCCGTCCCAATGGACCGAAAGGTGATCCCAATCTTTATCTTCCGGGGCAAGGTGGTGGTGGTTCAGACCCCGGAGTAATAGGTGGAGATTGCGGGGTATATGGAAACTGTGGAGACGGAGGCGGAAACAACGCCCCTTCTAACCCGGAGCCACCGGAGGATCCTTGTAAGAAAACAAAAGATCGTGTCAACAAGCCGCAAGTAAAGGATTCACTTACTTCTCTTAAAAATCACGCACACACTAATACAAAAGAAGAAAGAGGTTTTCAGGAATTAAAAAGTGGAACTTTACAGCCAGGTACCGTAACTGAAGATAATCAAATGTTTTTTGGGATAGGATCCAATTCCTTAGGTACTGTACACACCCATCAGCCGGGAACAATAGGTATACTTGCACCGCAGGATATCATGACATTTTTAGATATTGTAAGAGAACAGGATCCTAATAGTCTTGGGAATGCGTACAGTGGAACGGTTTCTTCCAGTGGTACTTATTTTATTAATTTTACAGGGACGGCATCTGATTTGCCTCCTGCTATGACGGAAGCGCAGGAAGCGGCGTATGTTGATAATCTAGTTAAACTTTATAGAAAGGATTATAGAATGTTATTGAAACAAGAAGGTAAGGCTTCAGGACAAATATTATCCAATACAGGATTGGAAAAGTTATTTTTTAATTTATTAGATAATATAGGATTAGGTGGAAAAATAAGTTTAATTAAAGAAAATAATGGAAATACTTCAACAATACAAAAAGATTCGAGCGGAAACCCAGTACCAAATCCTTGTTAATTCATTAAAACAATTATTATGAAAAAATATATTTTATTGCAACTGCTTATAGTATTGGCCATAGGCTGCAAAGCTCAAACTTATCCTTTAGACACTGATTATAAAACTATACCCAATTATTCCTATTTAAAAGATACAAATAATTCATTGCTATCCTATGTAGGTAATTGGAAAGCAAATTATAGTGGTAACGAAATGGTTTTAAAAATTGAAAAAATAGATCATCATCTAAATGATTTTGGTATTAAAAAATTTTATGAAGATGTGCTATTTATTCGCTACTCTATAAAAAATTCACAAGGAATCATCATTGAAACAACAATGAACTTAAATGTTACAGATGCAAGAATTTTTAGTGATTCAATATTCCCTAATGAAAGTTTGGTTTCTTTTACATATTTAGGAGGTAAATGTACTGTAGGATGGGGAGGAATAACATTACAATCAATTGATTCCACTCACTTTAAATGGAATTACCAACCTGAATCAACAGTTCTTACAAACAAAAACTGTCCAGACTATCCAGCAGGTGGCATAAAAATTAATTTACCTGATGAACCTAAAGATATAATTTTTACAAAGCAATAAAGATGTAAACCGCTGAAAGGCGGTTTATTTTTATAAATAGTTTCTGTGTAAAATTGATTGTATCAATGGCGTGTTCAGAAATGAAGAAAAAGAAGTAGAATTCCGGAAGTTCTTATTACACCGAAGTGATAGAAATAGTCTGTAAAGCCTTTATGAAAAAAGGATTGGAGAGCAAAGGAAGCGATTGTTGATTTGATGGGCAAGAACCCTGTGATGTAGATGAAGTCATTATTCCTGCACCAGCCAGACCGCAATTAAGTTATATAAACAAACTCCTGCGCATATTTTATTTTGGCTAAAGCCTGCTAAATTTGTCTTATTAAACGGACTAAAGTCCGTTTATATTGATACGGATATGGTTGAGATCACACAGCTTGTTACGGAATTTAAAATCTACAATATTGTTTATGATTACATTAGATGTTTTAAGAGACATTTTATCTGCTCAAGCAACAAGAAATAATCCCGATGCTAATTATTTCTATGAGTTTGATATCGTGGCATTTGATCATTCAATTGATGATACGGATTTCATGAGGACTTACTTTGCTTTAAAAGATAATAAAGAGTTGGCTGTAGATGAAATAACCGAAGCCGGATTCAAAAAAGCAATACATAAATGGTTTTTTGAATGTGAAAGCTCAAAGAATCTCAATGTGATTCATGCTGAAAGATCAGAAAAGGTGGAAAGTTTTTTTAACTCTTTGAAATCGGCCACCAAGGAAAAAAAGATTTACCATTTTCAAAATGTCAATAAAGAGCTTTATGAGTATCAGCTCGGAATCTACTTCGACTATTTTTACATTGAAGGCCAGGAAAATAATTTCCTCATTTATTTCAGTGCTCATGGTTGATACTCTCAGTTTTAGTCCAATTCTCTGACCGGAATTATTCTGACCAAATAGGTTCTAAAAACAACTGTTTACAGATCCTAAACTTTCAAACCTCTATTCTCTCCAAAGCGGTTTCTGTTCCAGCACATGTTGATAAACAGGGCAGCTCTCGGCATGCGCACCTTTCAGATATCCGGTGCTCATTAAAAACTCATTAACGATTTCTCCGCCCGTAAACTTGAATGTTTTTTTGAACAGTTTCATCCATTCCTGAAGAGTTTTCGGATGATGATGTTCCAGCCACTTTTCAAATGAACCGAATTCTTTTTGCAGCTCTGTAATGGTTTTGGCATTTTCAATGGCAGCATTCACTTTCAGCCGGTTCCTGATAATTCCCGGGTCGTTCAGCAGTCTTTCCCGGTCTTCTTCCGTATAGGCGGCAATGGTCCGGATATCAAAATTGCTGTAGGCTTTTCTAAAACTTTCTTCTTTCTTTAAAACAGTTTCCCAGCTCAGTCCTGCCTGGTTAATTTCTAGGATCAGTCTTCCGAAAAGCTCATTGTCATCATGGATCGGGAATCCGTAGTAATTATCGTGATAGTTTTTATGCAGTTCTTTTCTGCTTTCGGGCTTCATACCTTCTATGGCTAAACAATAACTCATTTAAATAAATTTTCTGTCTTGGTTAAAAATTGCTCTAAAATTCCCGGGAACATTTTATAATTCCTTAAAATTATTTGATCCATTATTTTTGTTTTTTCTGAAATTGAACATTTCTGAACAATTCGGACCGTAAAGATAAGGCAGGTTTGTGACAACTGTTAGTCAGCAGTACTTTTAATTTTCTTAATGGTCCTGAATTTTTAAAGAAAAATCTTAAATTAGACCCTTCAAAATACACTATGAAATCATTGCTTTCCTTTCTGTTTATTCTGGCCTTTGTTTTCTCAAATGCCCAGAAAATATATTCCAAATCTTATGGTAGTCCGGAGGATACACCTGTTATTTTCATTCACGGCGGTCCGGGTGGAAATGCCACTTTATTTGAAGGAACTACAGCCCAAAAGCTTGCAGATAAAGGATTTTATGTTATTGTATACGACAGACGCGGAGAAGGCAGATCCAAAGATGAGAATGCCTCTATGACTTTTAAAGAAAGTTTTGAAGACCTCAGCCTGATCTATAAAACTTACAGAATAAAAAAAGCAAATATTGTCGCCCACAGCTTCGGAGGAATCATCGGAACGCTTTTTACCAGGCAGTTTCCCGAAAAAGTGAGTTCTTTAACTTTGGTGGGAGCTTTATTTTCCCAGCAGGAAACTTACGATTATATTCTAAAGCAGGCTAAAGAGAAATTTAAAGACAATCCTTCAAAACTGAAAGAGATCTCTGAAATTGAAAATTTAAATAAAAACTCAGCAGATTACAGGAAAAGATGCTACAATACAGCAAGTGATATGCAATTATTTAGTATGCCTTCTCCAACCCCTGAAAGCAAAAAATTAAGAGCTGATTATGAGTCCGGTGAGTTTTATGCTGCCAATTTCAGAAATCCGGAATCGCCTTTGAAGTTTTATAAAAATGAAGCTCGTAATAATCTTGACAATACTAAAGTTCTGAAAGAAATCAAAAAACAGGGCATCCCGATTTTCGCAGTTTACGGAAAAGATGATGGAATATTTTCAGAGAAACAGCTCAACGATATGAAAAACATCGCCGGAAAAGATCATTTTAAGATCATTGACAACTGTTCTCACTACTTATTTGCCGACCAGCAGGATGAATTTCTGCAATTCATAAGTTTACATTTAAAATAAGAAGGTGCAGATGTTTCCTGCTCTTTTTGATCGGGATTTATTTATGGATAAAACGGGATAGGGGAATATTAATTTAAACTGAACCCGGATAAGGATAAAATAATCGCAAGGATAAGCAAGGATTTTTATAAGGCATTCTGTTGAATAAGGAAAAGTACATTACTCTATAAAAACCATTTTCATAAAAAAGCCTCCGGAAATTCCGGAGGCTTTAGATTATTGATTGTCCCGTCCTAAAATAAGTTGACATAAAACCGACTTATTTATGAAAAAGCAAGAAGTAAAGAGAGAAAAGCGAACGCAAAGAGATTACACAATGGCTTTTAAATTAAGTGTTATCTCTCAGGTTGAAAAAGGCGATTTAACTTACAAACAGGCTCAGACGCATTATGGGATCCAAGGAAGGAGTACCGTTTTGGTGTGGTTGCGGAGATTTGGTAACTTAGATTGGAGAAAACCAAAGATTCATATTATGTCCAATTCCAAAGAAACTCCAGCTCAAAGGATCAAACGTTTAGAGAAAGAACTTTCTGATGAAAAGCTAAAGAACAAAGTTCTGAATACTATGATTGATATCTCCGATAAACAGTATGGTACCCAGATCAGAAAAAAGTATTCCTCCCAACAGTCTTCAGGCTCCACCAACAAGGATTAAGTATATCCAGGTTATGTAGATTGTTTGGGATCAGTCGTCAAACTGTTTATCAGGCAAAACAAAGGGTTTTAGCCCGGGAACAAGAACTTCTTAGAGTAAAGGAAATGGTTCAACAGATACGGATGGAGTTACCTAAACTGGGAACCAGAAAACTTTACTATCTTCTTAAAGAACGATTTGAAAATCAAAACCTGAAAATAGGTAGAGATGCATTGTTTAGTTATTTGAGAAGGGAGAATATGTTGATACAACCTCAAAAGAAATATATCAAAACAACTTTTTCAAAACATTGGCTTAGGAAACATCCTAATTTATTGAAGGAATTGGAAGTGAAAAAAGCAGAACAGGTTTTTGTAAGTGATATAACTTATCTTAAAACAAAAAAATCAACCTGCTATCTGTCTTTAGTAACCGATGTTTACAGCAGGAGAATTATGGGATATTATTTAGGTTTAAACATGAATGCTCAAAGCGTTGCTAAAGCTTTGAAGATGGCTATAAAAAACCGGGTGAATAAGGATGATCTTATCCATCACTCTGATCGTGGACTGCAATACTGCTCTGACTATTATCAGAAAATATTGTGTAAAATAATATTAAGCCTTCTATGACTGATGGCTATGATTGCTATCAGAATGCCTGGGCTGAAAGGGTAAATGGTATTCTAAAACAAGAGTTCCTTTTCTATAGAACAAATAATATAAAGGATCTAAATCTACTGGTTAAAGAAAGCATTTATCTTTACAATGCAAGAAGACCACATCTTAGTCTTAAGATGAAAACACCGGATATGGTGCATAAAAAATCCGGAGAAAGAATAATTCCTCCGGATAGTAATATTGTTTAATTTAGTGTCAACCTATTTTAGGACGACTCAGATCTAGTGCATGGCTTCACTTAAATCTATTTTTTCTTTGCTTTTCCTTTCTTTAATGAAAAGGATAAATGGTATACATACGAGGAATACAACTCCTAAATAAAGGAAAACATCCATATACGAAAGTACCGTAGCCTGTTTTGTGACCGACATATCCAGCATTTTATAAGCTGCGTTCATCGCTGCATCGGGAGTCATTCCTTTTGCAACGAAACTGGCTTTTAATGCATTCAGGCGTTGCTGTACATCAAAACTGTTTTCATCCAGATGGGAGATCAGATTGAGCCTGTACTTCTGGCCTGCATTGGCAATAAACGTAGTGATCGCAGCAATCCCGAACGAACCTCCGAGCTGTCTCATCATCCCTGTAAATGCTGCACCCTGGCCAATCTCCTGCCCTTTCAGAGTACTTAATGACAATGAAGTGATCGGGATAAACAATAATCCAAGACCTGCTCCTCTCACCATCAACATCCAGAAAAAGGCTTCTTTACTCGTATCAGGTGTCAAAATTTTGTATCCCCAGAAACTATATATAAAGAATACGAATAATCCTAAAGCTACCAAAATCTGCTGTTTTGCCCCTTTAGACAGCAATCGGCCGATAATCGGCATCATGAAAGCGGTTGTTAATGCGGCAGGAATCATCAAAGCTCCGGACTGAAAAGCCGTCCATCCCAAAATACTCTGCGTATATAACGGAACGATAAAGGTAGAACCATACAACCCGAATCCTAATACAAAGGACATAATCGTACCAATCCTTAAGTTACTGTTTTTTAAAACCCTTAACTCTACAATCGGATATTTGAATGTTAGCTCTCTCCAGAGGAATAATATAAATCCTAAAATTGCTGATACTGTAAACAATATAATCCATCCACTCGCAAACCAGTCTTCTTCATGACCTCTTTCCAAAATATATTGTAATGAACCAACCGTAACTGCCAATAAAGCAATGCCGATCCAGTCAACATCTGAAGCTTTACGTTTTTCTGCATATTTCGGACTTTTCACGAACTGTAAAGTCATTAAAGTTGCAGCAATACCGATAGGAATATTAATATAGAAAATATACGGCCAGCTGAAATTATCAACAATATAACCCCCAAGAGGCGGACCTAAAGTAGGACCAATAATTACTCCCAATCCATAAATCGCCTGAGCCATACTTCTTTTTTCCACCGGATAAGATTCCGTAATGATCGTCTGCGAAGTTACCAATAACGCTCCACCACCAATTCCCTGACATAACCGGAAAAATACCAATTCCCAAATATTATCCGCATTCCCGCACAAAAATGAAAATATAGTAAAAATAATAATGGAGGCAGCAAAATAGTTTCTTCGTCCGAACTGTTGTGACAGCCAGCTCGTCATCGGTACCACAATTACGTTACCGATTGCATAAGCTGTAATCACCCAGCCTACTTCAGAAAGTGTGGCTCCAAGATTCCCCTTCATCTCATTCAGGGCAACATTCACAATTGTGGAGTCCACAATTTCAAGCAGAGCACAAAGGATTGCCGTGATCGTAATGATCACTCTCCGGGCTCCGTATTCTACTAATGATTCTTGCATAGTTTTTTACGATGTAAAAAGGTGAATTGTCAATGATTAATCAACTTCGTCGTCAATTTTCAGCTTCATATCATCTTCATTGATTGATTTACTCCAGCAAAATTGACAATTCACTTATTTCACAGTTTTAATATTATTTAAGCGATACTTCTGCCTTCACGTTCATTCCCGTTCTCAGTCTTTTTGCAATATTCTTATCAAGATTTACAAAATCAATCTTTACAGGAAGTCTCTGAACCACTTTTACGAAGTTACCGCTGGCATTATCCGGAGGCAGGATTGAAAAAGTAGCGCCTGTTGCGGGAGAGAATGAGCTTACTACTCCGTTAAACTCCTGGTCAGGGAAGGCATCAATTTCAATTTTCACTTTCTGTCCTTCTACCATTTTATCTACCTGTGTTTCCTTGAAGTTCGCCACTACCCATTTCTGGTCGTTTTTAACCAAAGCAAAAAGCTGTGATCCGGCTTGCAGATACTGGCCTGCCTGAGTGGAAACTTTACCTACATATCCGTCTTCCGGAGCCAGGATCACGGTGTATGATAAGTTTAATTTAGCATTTTCCACGTCTACTTCTCTCTGTTTTGCTACTGATCCGGCCACACCGATCTGCTGAGAACTTGCTGCAGTCTGAGAAGATGCAATGGTAGTCTGCTGTGCGATCTGGTTTCTCTGATCCACCAAAACCTGAAGCTGTCTATCTGCTGTCTGCTTGGCGGCTAAAGCCTGTTCATACTGCTGTTCCGTAATAGAATGGTCTTTTACGAGATTAGCATATCTTTTCAGATCCTGTGATGTTTTCCAAACGTTCACTTTTGCGGCTTCTATCTGTGCATTGGCTGTTGTTACCGCTGCCTGGGAAGAGCTGATATTTTTTGAAGTGGCAGTAGTGCTGGCTTCGGCATTTGAAATATTGCTTCTGGCCGTTGATAAAGCAGCCTGAGCCTGCTCAAGGGCCATCTTCTGATCCCTGTTATCCAGGATCACCAAAGTATCTCCTTTTTTTACCAACTGATTGTCCTTTACTTTTACCTCTGCTACATATCCGGAAATTTTAGAAATTACCGGCGCCATATTGGATGTGATCTGCGCATCGTCAGTTTCTTCGTGGTACTGTCCGTATGTAAAAGCTCTGTATCCATAGATTCCCCCACCGATTACTACGGCGGCTAAGATGATAGGGAAAACCAAACTTTTTTTCTTTTTAGGTTCAAGTTCAGTGGCTGGTTTATTATTATTTTCCATTTTGGTTTGAGTTCTGATTATTTAATTGTTAAAGTTCCTGTTGTCTGTAATAGTTTTCTGTAGGCTAAAGCAGCATCGGCCCTGGCATTAATCACACCTACGTTAGCTGATATCTGGGCAGCGTCCGCATCCAGAAGCTCGGTCATGGTGGCGAGCCCGTTGTCGTATTTGTTTTTCGTAATTCTGTAGTTTTCATTGGCCTGTTCAGCAGCTTTCTCATAAACGGAGATTCTCTTTTTAGAGTAATCTGTATTCTGATATTCTCTGTTGACGTCCAGCTTAATGTTATCATTCAGTAATTCATCGTTGGCTGCCAACTGCTTTTCTCTTGCCTGAGACTGTCTGAGTGAAGAATTTTCTTTCCAGATATTGGATAAGTTATAAGAAATTCCAACTCCTACATTAACGGCATTGTAAATGGTCAGGAATTTTGGAATATCCGCTGCCACATATCCTCCGGTAAACGCTATGGAAGGAAGGTTTTCAGCTTTTGCCGATTTTGTTCCCAGTTCTGCCGCTTTTCTTTGCTGAGCCAGAGCCTGTAAGTCTTTACGGTTTTCTTTAGCTTCATTTACGTAGTAATCAACTGTTTTTACTTCAGAACCTTCATCAATATAATTCGGGTCAACTTCAATTTCTGTAGTTTCCGGAATTCCCAACAGCAAATCCATATTGATGCCGGCAATATTGTAATTGTTTTTAGCTTCCAACAGCTGCAGCTCGATATTTGAAGTCTGAAGGTTTGCTTTTAAGCGGTCATTTCTTGCGATAACCCCATTGTTTTCAAGCTTAAGAAACGTTTCATCCCTTTTTTGTGAAGCCGTAAGGTTTTCTTCCAAAACTTTGATAGATTGGTTAGCTTTAAATAAATTATTATACGCCTGGGCAACGTTGTAAGCAATTGCTATTTTATCATTTTCTGTGCTTAATTTTGATGCTTCCACCAAATATTTGGCAGACTGGATACCGTATTTGATTCTTCCGCCACTGTATACCGGAACACTAAGGTTAACCGATCCATAGGCAACCTGATGCACTTCCGGACCTCCTTCGCCTGAAACACCTGAAATCTTTAGGTTAACAGTCGGTTTAAGAGGAAGGTACATATAGCTTCCCGAAACTTTCAGCTCAGGAAGCTGTCTGTTTTTAGCTTCCAGAAGATCGGCCGTAGCTTCTTCAATTTTAGCGGCATCAATCTTAAGGTTTTTACTGTTCTGGATTCCCAGCTGCACGGCTTCATCGAGGGTGAGCTGTTTTTTCTCCTGAGCATTAATGGCTGCCATTCCCATAAACAGGGATAATGCCAATACCGAGTTATTTATTCTCTTCATAACCTAAAAGGTCTTTTAGTAAATATTTTATATGTTTATTAAGTTCTGTGTAGTACTTTTCTTCAAAAACTTCATCCTCCTCCGTGTCGTTCAGGAATTCCTTGTACATCTCTTTGGCATTGGATGCATAAAACAAAGTTCCGCTTACGGTGGCATGAAGCAGATAGATAGGAGGATTTTTAGTGAAAATTCCCTTTTTCAGCCCGCTTTCAAGGATCTGGGAATACATGGAGATAAAACCCATCTTGGTCTCCTTAAGAAATTCCACGATCTGTGGGTTTTCCGTATAAAGCTGCTCGCGCTGCATGATTCTGTAGAAACATTTCTGATGCCTTACTCTTCCGGAAAACTGGTCTATAATCTTTTCTATCTTCTGCCATTCGTTGATATCTGTCCTTTCCAGAATATCTTGAGCAAAGAACTTACCCTCGCTCATCCTGTATTCTACTAACTTCTCGTATAGCTTTTCCTTGGACCCGAAATAGTAAGAAATCATAGAGATGTTTACATTCGCTGCCCTGGAAATCTCCCTGGTGGAAGTCCCTTCAAAGCCTTTTTCAGCAAAAAGCTTCTCTGCAGCAAATAATATATTTTCTTCTTTTGAAACCATAGTAATTCTATTTTTCAGGTTGCAAATTTACATAAGATTTTAAACAAATCAAACGATTGATTGATTTTTTAATCTAAATTTAATATTCCACCATGTAAGCATCTGGTTATTAATACCATTAAGTCATAAAAAATTAAAGAAAACTTCATAATAAAAATAAGACCATCATGCTGGAATTACTTATTAGAAGACAGAATTTTGTATATAAATATGAACGAGCCCGGGAAATACCCGGACTTTTTCATTAAAGAATATCATTAAAAATTCACCAGCTGTATATACCGATTGAATTATGAATTTTTGTGAATATAACGCGACAGTTTTATCCCAAGGTCTGTCCAGACAATTTTAGGATTTCCGTTTCTTGTCAGGTGAAGGTCTGCAGTGCTGATCTCTTCCAGAATACTTTCAATATTGGCACCGCTTATAAATTTGGAGAAGCCGTCCCAGTTGAAACCCTCTGCATTGATCTTTTTATAGACCAGATTTTCGGAGTGGTAGTTCTGAAGCAGAGCAAGCCTGAAGATCTCGGAGCAGTAGTTCAGGAAGTTTTTCTGTTTTTCCCTGTTCCAGCCTGCAATTTCCCGGGCCCAGAAGATGATGCTTTTAAGGAACTGAGGTTTCTTTTTAACCATGAATGCATCTCTTACCCACTGTATAAAAAGCCTTTCAAATTCGTCACTTTTATGTCCTGATTTCAGAATTTTAAGGGCTTCGTTAAGATCTCCCTGTGCTTCATGAACGATCTCTTTGATTTTTTCTTCCGAAATCTGAAAGTTTTTCTTAAAGTAATTTTCCAGATCTTCATCACTGATTCTGGGAACTTCCACCATCTGTGTCCTGGAAAGAATAGTGGGAAGAATATCATCAGCAGTTTCAGCAGTAAGGAGAATAAGTGTTTTTGCCGGTGGCTCTTCCAAAAATTTCAGGAATTTATTGGCTGCAGCAATATTCATTTTATCGGCTCTCCACACGATCAGAATTTTAGTACCGCCTTCAAAGCTCTTCAAAGCGAACTTCTGATTCTGGTCATCAATTTCATCTGCGGAAATAAAAAGCTGTTTGTTTTCAGATTCCAGGAAAGCTGTCCAGTCGTCATAACTTGCATAGGGAGAGGTCATGATCATTTCCCGGAAATCTTCAAATTTATTTTTGCTTAAAGAATTCCTGTTGTCTGTAAAAACGGGGAAACTAAAATGCAGATCCAAATGGTTCAGATGCTCCACTTTGGAAGCAGCATGTTCATTTTCCCGGCTAAAGATCTCTTTGGCATAAGCCAATACCATAGGAAATGTTCCATATCCTTCTTTTCCTAAAAAAAGCTGGGCATGGCTAACCCTGTTTTCAGCAATGCTTTCACGAAGAAGTTTTTTCAGATTTTCCTGTCCGGCGATGTTCTCCCAATTCATGTTCCAAAGATAAAAAATCTTATCTCAATGGAGAAAATTAAGTCTGTTTAATATGACATAAAACTATAGTCCGGCATTTTGGGAAAATATCACGGAAAGTTCAGTTTTGAAAACTTCAGCCACAGCAGATCTGTATTTCAGTAAAATAATTTATCCTTTTTTAAGCTAAAAGAGCCCCTTCATCTTTATGGACGGTCCTTTTTAGCAAAACACAGCTGCTGTTTTTATCATTTAAATTTGCATTTTTCTTGTAAGGAAAGGCCCTTAACAAACTTTAACCACATATAATTTTTACAATTCATTAATATTTAAGATATTTGCGCATTGTTTTAAAAATAAAGAATGAAAAAAATCTTTGCCGTATCATTCATATCAGTTGGATACTTCCTAAATGCACAGAGTATAAGCAACTCTCCGTATGCAACTTATGGAATTGGAGATGTAAAATATGATAATACGATTGAAACTGCCTCTATGGGTGGTATATCCACTGCTTATATCAGTGATTTCACGAGCAGCTTCAATTTCGCAAACCCTGCGAATAACTCTAATTTCGAGCTTACAAGCATAAGGCTGGAGGCTACCAACGAAAACAATTATTTCAAAACCGATTATAACGATACGAAATCTACCAAGCATTCTACGTATCTTTCTAATATTGCACTGGCATTTCCACTGTCTCCAAAGGTGAAGATGGGACTATCTTACCAGCCTTACAGCTCCAAGAGCTACGACATTGTAAATACTATTGAAAGATACGATCTTATAAATAATGTTCGAACATTAAACGGATATTATACGAACCGTTTTAAAGGAAGCGGAACTCTGAACACGGCACAGGCAGCAATTTCCTATAAAATCGACCAGAATTTTGCTGTAGGTTTGAGAGCTAACCTTTACTTTGGTAATCTTTATGACCTGAATGAGCTTAGATCTTTTGATAAAGACGGAGTTTCCAATGCTGAATACATCAACGGTTACGAAACTAAAAACAATATCAAAAACTTTAACTTCACTCTTGGTGGAAGCTACCAGAGCCTGAATACACGTACAGACAAAAAATTAACCATCGGAGCCACAGCTACGTTCGGAAACACTGGCAATATGACTACTGAGTATACCAACAGTACTTATGTATATTCGGATGTAGGACAAACTGTTAAAGCTATGGAAACCAATATAGAGCAGAAAAGTACAAGCTCTAAAAATCTTCTTCCGCTACAGGCATCCTTAGGGGTGGGTTACGGAAGTGAAAACCACTGGTTCTTTTCAGGACAGCTTGATTATAAAAAAGGAGAAGATATTTCTTATTTCGGAAAAAGCTTTGACTTCCAGGATACATACAGAATTTCTGCCGGAGGATGGTATCTGCCGAATTATAACAACTTCAGAAACTATTTCTCAAGAGTAACTTACCGATACGGGGCGTTCTATGAAAGAGGAAATCTTAAAATAAACGGTACCAGCATCAATAAGTTTGGGATCTCCGGAGGAGTATTGCTTCCATTCAAAACCAGCAGCATCACAAGAATGAGCGGTCTGGAACTGGGTCTGGAACTTGGAAAAAGAGGTACTCTTAAGAATAACCTGATCAACCAGAATTTCATCAACTTAAAAGTCGGCTTCAACTTTGCTGACAGATGGTTCAGAAAGACTCTGTACAACTAAAATGAATTTTTCACAAAAAATATCATATAAAAATATAGCATGCCTTTTTAGTTGTGCTATATTTTTTATACTGACATCCTGTGAAGAAGATCTTACCAAAGCCAACGGAAACAAAAGCAAGAACTTTCCGTCACAGATCATCAATAATGCCAATATTATACAGCGGGATTCAGGATTTATATCTTTAAAAGCCAAGGCTCCGATTATTGAAAAATACGAACTGATCGACAGTCCCTATATAGTAGCCAAAAGAGGTATCAACATAGAGTTTTTCGACAAGAAAAAACCTAAAGTACCCGGTAAGATCACTGCTAAATATGCCCGTATTTTTGAATATAAAAGATTTTACGAAGCAAAAGGCAATGTAAGAATTACCACCAACGAAGGACAGCGGTTCGCAATGCAGAGTGTTTACTGGGATCAGAAAAAAAACAGGATTTACACCAAAGATACGGTATATGTTACCATGGAAGATGGCTCTACCCTGGTTGGTGCCAATGGTATGACCGCTAAAGATGATTTCTCTGAATATACTTTCTTCAACAATTCGGGAGATTTCAGTACAAAAAGACTCGAAGAAAAAAAAACACCGCAGTAATATGAGAGTTCAGGCTATCGGGCTCATGTCCGGAACCAGTCTGGATGGTCTGGATATATGTTTTGCCGCTTTTGAAAAAAAGGAGAGCTGGAGTTTTCAGATCTTAAAGGCTGAAACCCTTCCCTATCCTAAAAACTGGGAGGAAAGGCTTAGAAACTCAATCCATTTATCTTCGGAAGAATTACTCGAACTTCATTCGGAATATGGCTTTTATCTCGGCCGGAAGGTCAGGGAATTTATTGACCGTCATCATCTTGAAAATATTGACCTGATCGCCTCTCATGGCCACACGGTTTTTCACCAGCCTGAAAAGAAATTCACCCTCCAGATCGGAGACGGCAGAGCAGTCAAAATAGAAACAGGATTGCCTGTTATTTACGATTTCAGAAGTCAGGATGTCCTGATGGATGGAAACGGAGCCCCTTTAGTTCCCATAGGTGACGAACTGCTTTTTCCCGAATATGATGCATGCCTGAATCTGGGCGGATTTTCCAATATTTCTTTGAAAAAGAACGGCAGAAGAATAGCTTTTGATATTGCACCCGTGAATATCGTTCTGAACAGGCTTGCACAAAAATTCAATAAAAATTTTGACGAAAACGGTGATCTGGCAAGGAAAGGCAGAATCCACAATGAACTTTTAGCAAAGCTTAATTCTTTAGATTTTTACAGCCGGCCTCATCCTAAATCATTAGGAATTGAATGGTGCAATGAATCTGTTTTTCCACTTTTGGAAGAAATTAAAACAGAAGATGCCATAGCTACTTTTACGGAGCATGTGGCCCAACAGATCTCAAATGTTATTAATCTAAACCATTTACAGAATGTTCTCTGCACCGGCGGCGGCAGTTACAACACTTGTCTTATCGAAAAAATCAGAGAAAAAACAGAATTCGGGATCATAATTCCGGAAAGGGGGATCATTGATTATAAAGAAGCGCTGATCTTTGCTTTTATGGGAGTTTTAAGGATGAATAACGAGATCAATGTTTTGGCCTCTGCAACCGGCAGTACAGCTGATCACAGCTCCGGAATTATTGCCTGAGAACTTATTTACCACTGTTTTTTGATGCTGAAATAATAAGATCTGAGACTTCTTTGGGATGTGTCATAAAAACACAATGGCTTGCACCTGCAACTTCTATCGTCGTACTTTTTGCTCGTTTGGCATACATTCTTTCAAGATCCGGATTGATAATTTTGTCAGATTTGGCTACTACATACCAGCTTGGTTTCGTTTTCCATGCCGGATTTTTGATTACAGCATGAAATGCTGCATCGGCCGTCGGCGTTTGGGAAACAGCCATAAAATGAGCTTTTTCCTTTTCTACCCCTCCGGCAAAATCATCTGCAAAATTATTTACATTAATATAGTCGAACCCGTCATCTCCTTTTATAAGAGATTGATAAGCCGGCGGAAATTTTTTACCGTTATCTGCTTCCGATTCACCTTCATCCGGCGCGTGGGCAGCTACATACACTAAGCCTGCAACTTTTGGATTGTTCCCGGCAGTGGTAATAATGGCGCCTCCGTAGCTGTGCCCTACCAATATGCAGGGACCATCCTGCTGATCAATAATGCGGCTGACAGCCTTTACATCATCATCAAAAGATAATAACGGATGCTGCGTTACAGAAACATGATACCCCTTTTTCACTAAAGCATTATATACCCCTTCCCAGCCGGAACCGTCTACAAATGCACCGTGCACAAGCACAACATTTTTTACGGTCTTACTTTCCTGAGAATAAAAGTTGGAAGTCAAAAACAGAGACAGCAGCAGTAATACTGCATTAATTTTTTTAAAAATCAATATTTTTTTCATAGCAATCAGTTTAAAGTAAATAAACATAGTTTACTATGAAGTTAATAAATATTTGAAGACAAAAGTGAAAGAACTGAAAAAAAATACTGCCCTTTTGAGGCAGTATCTTTATTTGTAAGCTTCGATTTTATCGGTTAAGGTATTGATAAAGTTCTGCAGTGGTTTTTCTACCATCATTTTGATAAAAGGATTAAATTTCCCTTCAAAAAGCATCTGAACTTCAGTTTGGGTATCGTTAACAGCGTTTAAGGCAGCTGTTAATGTAAAATCCAGACTTGAGCTCGCAGACTTCAAAACTGCTTTCTCCTCATTCACTTCATCTATTTTCAAAGCAATTTCAGGCATTCCCTGAAGACCAAATTTGAACCCGTTATCTCTGGTTTCAAATTTCTGAAGACCGTCCGGCATAAAATCTTTATAGTTTTCAGGCGATTTCAATATTTCAGACAAGTCTTTAGATGATTTATTGACAATAATCTTTCGTCCTTCTAAATTCATTTTTTATTTTTGTATTTAAATTCTTAATTCTTACAAATATATGTATAAAGTTTTTGTGAACGAAAAAAAATTATTAGTGTCTCAGCATCCCGAGCATCTTGAAAAAGAGCTTAGGTACGAAAGTTTCACAACTTTAGAGATTGCATTGGATATTTTGGAAAATACTTCTGTGAAAGAACTCAATGTTTTCGGTGAGAATATTGAAGAAATCTGGGGCGAATTCCAGAAGCTTTTCAGAATCATAGAAGCTGCGGGCGGCCTTGTCAACAACCCTGAGGGAGATCTGCTTTTTATTAAAAGATTGGGCAAATGGGATCTTCCCAAGGGAAAGATGGAAAAAGGAGAATCCCGTGAGGAATCTGCGGTAAGGGAAATTGAAGAAGAAACCGGGCTGAGAGACGTGGAACTGGTAAAATTCATCAATACGACATACCATATCTATATTGAAAGAAACGGTGAAAAAATCCTAAAATGCACGCACTGGTTTGAAATGGACTTCAATGGTGAGGACACTTCAAAACCACAGATAGAAGAAGGGATTACGGAAGTTGCCTGGAAAAACACCACTCAGATTGAAGATGAAGTTTTCCCAAGCACTTTTCAAAATATTAAACTAATTGTGAAAGAATTCTGGAAATCAAAGCTTAAATAAATTCGATAGACTTTTCAAGCGCAATGCCGCGTGAACCTTTTAACAGGATATTTTCAGAATGAATCTTATTCTGTCTGAGGTATTCTATCAGTTCAGCGGTATTTTCAAAAGATAATGATGAAGGATTGACAGCTTTAAAATACTTTCCTACAGTAATGATCTGGTCAAAAGCCAATTCACGGGCAAGCTTTAAGATATTCTGATGTTCTTTTTCACTTTCCTCTCCCAATTCAAGCATATCACCGATAATAACGGTTTTACTGCCCTCAAAAGTCACAAAATTATGCAGTGAGGCCGTCATGGAGCTTGGATTGGCATTGTAGGTATCCAGAACCAATGTTGTATTTTCTTTTTTCACGACCTGCGAGCGCATATTGGTTGGAGTATAGTGTTCAACAGCATGCTTTATTTTTTCAAAGCCGATTCCGAAGTAAAGACCAAGGCTGGCTGCTGCGCATAAATTAGTAAAGTTATATTCTCCCGTCAGCTTAGAAACGGCTTTTATCCCATGATATTCTAATCCTACAAAGTGTTCTTCGGAAAACAGTCCGAACTGATAATCGGAAGTATCTTTTCCAAAGGTAATTTTTGGGGTATAGTTTTCTGTTTTTTCTGTCTGTACAGGATCATTCTCATTCACAACAATCGTTTGATGGTGGCTTTTCAGATAATCATAAAGTTCAGATTTTCCTTTGATCACGCCTTCAAATCCACCAAAACCTTCCAGATGCGCTTTTCCAAAGTTGGTAATATATCCAAAATCCGGCTGAGAAATGGTGCATAAAAGCTCAATCTCCTTCTGATGATTGGCCCCCATTTCTACCACAGCCATTTCATGCTCCGGTTTAATGGAAAGAATAGTTAACGGAACTCCGATATGGTTATTTAAATTTCCCGAGGTATACTGCACATTGAATTTCTCCGAAAGGACTGCATGTATGATTTCTTTGGTAGTTGTTTTCCCGTTACTTCCGGTAAGCCCGATAACAGGGATCTTAAGCTGATTTCTGTGGTAAACTGCAAGCTGCTGAAGAAATTCCAGCGTGGAAGGAACATAGAAGATATTTCTGTCCTTATTTTCAAATTCCTGCTCCTCCACAATTACGGCCAAAGCTCCGTTATCAGCAGCTTTTTCTGCCAGGGTTGCAGCGTTGAAATTTTCGCCGGAAAAGGCAAAGAAAATATCATTTCTTCCGACTTTTCTGCTGTCAATCGTTACTTTATCTGACTGTAAAAACAAAGGATAAAACTGTTCTATATTCATAGTTCAAAAATAAAAAAACCTTCCGGAAATCCGGAAGGTTTTTTATAAGTATTTTTTGATAAATATTATCTTCTAGTTCTGCCTTTATCGCTAGCTCTAGCATCTTGTGCAACACGGAAGCCAATCCATCCGAAAGCTTTGCCTTCGTTTTTGTATCTTCTTTGTCCCGGATCCAACCAATAGGCTGTATCCTGCCAAGATCCTCCTTTTACAACTCTTACATCATTGGATACTGCAGATGTTCTGTCTCTGGTATCTTTCTGAAGTTTCAATCTTCCTGCCGCATCTACTACAAACCTTCTCTGAGGAGCGTTGTACATGTCAAATGAAGAAGCTGAATCTGAAGCTCTGTAATATTCTAAAGAAGACTGTCTGTCACCATCTCTGTAGTTTCTGTGATCTGCAATGGTTTCTCTTTCAAACTGTCCCGGAAGACCTTTGTAAACTAATCTTCCGTCTGCTAAAGTATCATATTTAATAGTCCCCTCATCGATCATTTTGTAAGTTCCGTCACCGTTTCTTACAATAGCCTGAGGCATATTTCCTCTGTAGTAGTTGAAGTCGTTAAAATCTTCATCAATGATGGGTCTGTATACGTCAGCGGTCCATTCAGAAACGTTTCCGTACATACCGTAAATTCCAAGGTCATTAGATGGATATTGTCTTACGTCAGCTGTTTGTGCAGCTCCGTCGTTTTTCCATCCTGCAATACCGGAATAGTCACCTCTTCCCATTTTGAAGTTTTCAAGGAACATTCCTTTATCTCTTCCTTTGGTACCTCTTAATCTTTCGATTTCAGGTTTCTTACCTAAGTATTGGTTATACTCTCTGTTTTTGGCCATACCAAGAGCTGCATATTCCCATTCAACTTCGGTAGGAAGTCTGAACTTCTGAACCATTGAAGCATTTGGAGCTCTGTTTGCAGCAAGAAGTCTCTGGTTGGTTGTTTTCATACCAGCTTTCTGTTGCATTCTTTTCTCGTTGATATATCCCTGCATTTCCGGATCATTCGATTTGAATTTATCCATGTTAAATGCCGTTCCGCCCTGGTTATTGGATTCGTTGATATACAAATCTTTAGCAATAACTCCGGCCTGCATCAAAGCTTTTTCATTCGCTCTGTCTGTAAGCCATTCACAATATCTGTTCGCCTGAGTCCAGGAAACTCCTACTACCGGGTAGTAATCGAATTCCGGAGAACGAAGATACGTTTCATTATAATCGTTTCTAGCTAGTTTGTTGTCCCATAAAAGAGTATCTGGCAAAGCGCCGTTATAGATCTCCTTGAAACTAGGGTCACTTGGTGGAAATACATACTTCAACCATGTAAGGTATTCGCGGTATTCGTAGTTAGTAATTTCTGTTTCTCCGATAAAGAATGAACTTACCTGCATCCTGCGCGGTGTGTTATTCCAATCGTGCATAACATCATCTTTCACTAATCCCATTGTAAAAGTTCCACCTTCTACATATACCATTCCTGGCCACCCCTTCTGTTTTTGTTGCTTTCCTGCAAAAAACCAACCTTGTTTTTCGTTTGGTTTCCAACCTGTCTTGCTGACAAACTTTTTAGTACCGCCCCCTTTGCTGGTCCCGGATCCGCCACAGCTGGTTAATGCAAGTGTAGAACTTAATGCTATTAATGAAAACAACTTTAGTTTTTTCATAGTCGATATAAATATTTTCAAAGTACAAAGAAAAAATAAATTATTCAATAAATCAAGTAAACATTTGATTTTTTTGAAAAACGTTAACAAATTAATTTTATTGTATCACAATTTAATTCTAAAATTTTCATTTTATTTGTAATTCAGAAATTTCAATAATAAACATGAAACAAAAAATCGCCTTTTTATTACTATTCTCTTTTGTATCAACACTTTGGGCCCAGAGAAAAGCCATAGAATGGGATGGCTCTAAAATTCAGGATTTTGGTGACACAAAATTAAATCTTCCAAATTTCAAAAATGAAGGTTTTTCGTTCAGCCAAAATAATGTTTTTATCATAACTAAACAAAAAATAGGGGAAAAGCAGCTGAAAGTTTCGGATCTTGCCTGGGAAAGTGTTTCCGGTAAGGATCTGTATGATCTTGACAAGGGCAGGCTCCCGGACTACGACATTGCAGATGTTGCCTATTATACGCTGGAGGGAGAAAGGTATGCCAGCATCAGTGTGTCTTTATTTAAGAATGTAAAAGGACGTGTCCAAAGACTTTCTTCTTTTACTATTTCTGAAACGGCAACTCCCAACAATTTCAGCTCCGGCAATGCCAACAAAGTGGGAAGTACCGGAAACCCTCTTGGGAGCGGTGGTTTTTATAAGATTAAGGTAGACAGATCCGGGGTCTTCAAGATTACATCACAATTTTTAAAAGATAACGGTATTAACCCGGCCTCTGTAAATCCGAAAAATTTCAGAATTTATGGAAATGGCGGCGTAATGCTTCCTGAGTACAATCAGGATACGAAATACAGTGCCCTTCAGGAAAATGCCATTCAGGTAGTGGGTGAAGAAGACGGCGTATGGAATGACGGGGATTATGCCCTGTTCTATGCTCAGGGGCCGAACGGATACAATCTGTATGATGCTTCCAACGGAAATGGCTTCAAAAGGATGGACACAAGAATGGACAGAAGCAATAATGTCAAAAATATATACGAAGATTTTTCTTACTACTTCATTAATTTTGACAAGGGTGCCGGAAAAAGAGTGCAGCCGGTTGACATTAATCTTCCGGCAGGTAATCTGATAACAAGGTATGATAATTATCAGGTGATCAACAATGATCAGAAGAATCTCTTAAAAGTGGGAAGAATTTGGGTAGAAGAAGCTCCGTTCACTACAGATAAAGCAGTTACCTTCACTACCAATTCACCTATACAGGCCGGTGATGTTATCCGATACAGAACACAGGTAGTAGGTTACAGATCACAGCAGAATACTGTTGAATTCAAGATCAACAACCAAAACCCGATCATGCAGAGTGTTCCTGCAAATACCAATAGTTATGTATTTGATTTTTACCAGATGAGGTATGACGGAACGATATCCAACCTGAGCGGAAACCAGATCACCCTTAATTACGCTCCCAATATTTCTGTAAATCCCAACGGAGTTTTCCATTTTGATTATGCTGAAGTACAGTATAAGGAAAATCTTGCTTTCAACGGAGCACAGATGAGTTTCAGGGATTTTTCCCTTACCAGCGGAACCAATACCAGTTATGGGTTCAGTATTTCCAATGCTGCCAATCTTGAGCAGGTATGGGATGTAACTGATATTACCAATGCCAACAGAAGAGTCAACAAAGCAGGTGCGGGCAGTTTTAATTTCGGTTATCTTACTTCCGATCCAAATTTCAATAATGAATTTGTGGCTTTCCGTGCTGATGCAGCCTATAACCCGCAGTTTGTGGAAAGGGTTGCCAACCAGGATCTTTCCGGACTGCAGAATTTGGATTACCTGATTATCACAGTTCCTGAAATGATGGGACAGGCACAGAGACTGGCCACCTATCACCAGACTAAAAACAATTATACCGTAGAGATCGTGGATGCTTCTAAAATTTATAATGAATTCGGAAGCGGAAGCAGGGATCTTACTGCAATAAGGGATTTTGTGACAAAACTTAATAACAGTGGAAGACTTAAGTATGTGTTCATTCTTGGAGATGCTTCTTATGATTATAAAAACAGAATCTCCGGCAATTCCAATATCGTTTCCAGCTACCAGGGCGAAAATTCAGCAGACTTTGTGGGCTCTTTTGTAACGGATGACTATATTGTAATGACGCAGCCGCAGACTGCATCTACGATTGAAAATAACCTGCCGGACCTTCCTGTAGGCAGAATTCCTGCGGCCAATGTGACTGAAGCAGGAAATATGATAAGTAAAACCCTTGCATATTATAATGCCCTTCCCGGGCAGTCCACTCCTTTTGGAGAATGGCGAATGAAGCTTGACTTTGTGGTGGATGATGATAAGGACGGCGGAAGCCCTTTCCATGAGGTAATGAATAATACATTATCCAGTATTTTTGAACAGCCGGGACAGCAGGACCTGAAAGAGTATAATGTACGAAAATTGTATCTGGATGCTTTCCAGGCCCAGAGCACCGCAGCAGGACAAAGATTTCCTCAGGTAACCCAAGCCATTTCAAATGATATAGGAAACAGCCTTTATCTGTTCTATTTCGGGCATGGAGGTATCAATGGATGGGCTCAGGAAAGAGTACTGACGAGCACTGAGATTCAGAATTCCAATAATTTCTCCAATGTGTACAGCAGATTTCCGTTTGTCTCTACCATTACCTGCGAATTTACATTATGGGATGAACCGGGTACTTCTTCTGCGGGTGAACAGTTCATTAAACTTAAGCAAGGAGGTGCTGCGGCTATGATCACCTCAAGCCGTGCCATTGGGGTAGATTACGGGCGTAACTTTACTGATCTTTATACCAAAAATATTTTCAAGCTGGTCAGCGATGATTTTGAAACTTTAGGATATGCCCATTTAAATGCTAAAAAACAAAAAGGAGCCAATATTGACCACCTGAAAGTAAATTTACTTGGAGATCCGGCCATGAAACTGAGCAGACCTCAAAGACAGCTTGTGATAGACAATATTGAATCACCGGTTCCGGGACTGATCAGAGGACTGGACTTTATTAAAGTGAAAGGCCATATCAACAATCCTAACGGAACAGTTAACACAACATTCAACGGTAGAGTTTCTATCAATATTTTTGATAAAAGATTAAACAAAAAGACTTTGAATAATGACGGAGTGCTGTCACCTGTTATGGATTATACAGAAGAAGGAAGCGCTATTGTTAAAGCTTCAGGGATGGCAGTAAACGGGGTATTCAATGTAGAATTCTATGTTCCGAAAGACATCAACTATGCTGTGGGACAAGGAAGAATACTGGGATATGCAGACAATAAATCAATAGATGTATTCAATAACCAGGCTGTACAGGTGGGAGATATCAACCCGAACGGGATCAATGATAATGAACCTCCAAAAATAAAGCTGTATATGAATAATACGAACTTTGCTAACGGGGGAATCACTAATCAGAACCCTATGCTTCTGGCTTGTGTTACGGATGACACGGGAATCAACTCTACCGGATCCGGTGTAGGCCATGACATTACAGTTTATCTTGACGGCCAGATCATCAATACCATTGTTCTGAACGACTTTTTTGCTTCCGGTGAAGGAAACGGATGTCTGAACCCGGGTCTTGCCGACTACCAGAAAGGAAATGTAACCTACCCTTTCAGAAACCTTGCCATAGGACAGCATCAATTAACATTTAAAGTTTGGGATATAAACAATAATTCCACAACTGCTACGTTAAACTTTGAAGTTAAGGATGAATCCGACCAACATCTGGTGATCAACAGACCGCTGAACTGGCCGAATCCGTTTACGAATAAAACCTACATCCAGTTTGAGCATAACTGCGATGATATTTTAGATGTAAATGTTCAGATTTATACCATAACAGGAAAATTAGTAAGAACATTATCTCAGCCGGTAGTTGCAGAACCTTTCCTACAGGGCTTTAGAACGCCACGTCAGGCAATAGAATGGGACGGAAGAGATGATTTTGGGGCAACTGTTGCAAAAGGTACGTATATTTTTAAGATATTTGCAAAAAGTCAAAATCAAGAAAAATGCAAAGGAAGTGCTACAGCTGTAGAAAAAATGGTACTTTTGAAATAAATTAGATAATACATAGATAATAATTATTATAAAAAACTGATAATATATAAAAGACAACATATGAATTTAACTACTAAACTGCTTTTGGGATTTGGTTTAAGTGCTGGTTTTTTAGGCTATTCGCAAGATTTAAGTAAAATAAATCCAGTATTGACCGGAGCTCCTTTTCTAAGAATTGCACCTGATGCAAGAGCTGGAGGTATGGGAGATCAAGGGGTGGTAACTTCACCGGATGCATTTTCACAATTCTGGAATGCGGCAAAATATCCTTTTAGCAGAACAAGTTCTTCCATAGGTCTTAACTACACACCTTATATGGGAAAACTTACCAATGATGTATTTTTACTATATGGTGCATTCCATAAATTTTTAGGACAGGAAGAAAGATCTACGATCTCTGCAAGTATCTATTATTTTAACATGGGTGAAGTAGACCTTACTCAATTGGTAGGTTCAGAAGTAACTTCTATGGGTACATCAAAGCCTAATGAATTTTCCATCGACGTTGCTTACGGTCTGAAACTTTCTGATTCTTACTCAATGGCCGTTACCGGTAGATTCATCCGTTCAGATTTAGCCGGAGGTTTCAACACAGACACTACCCTTAAAGCTGCCAACAGTTTTGCAGTAGATGTTTCAGGATACTATACCTCTCCAAAATTCTCAAGCTTTGGAGGTTATGATGGTAAGCTTAATGCAGGTTTAGCCATTCAGAACTTAGGTCCGAAATTAGACTATACAGGAAATGAAGAATCCAGATCTTATCTGCCAACTATGGCAAGATTGGGACTTGGATATGATATGTATCTGGATGATATGAACAAGATCGGACTTAGCGTAGAAGGTTCAAAGATTCTGGTTCCTGGATCCGAATATGTAGGAATAGATCCCAATACAAGACAGCCCAGATACGAAATTCCGAACGTAGGCCCTATCGCCGGAATCGGAAAATCGTTCAAAAATAAAAACAGTATCATGTACAGTGGTGCTTTGGAATATTCTTATGACAATGCATTTGCAGTAAGAACAGGTTATTTCCACGAAAGTGAAGAGCAGGGAGCAAGACAGTTCGCCACAGCAGGTATCGGATTGAAGTACCGTTCTTTCGGACTTGATATTTCTTACCTGATCAATATGTCAAAAATCAATTCTGCTTTGGATAACACGCTTCGTTTCGGTCTTACCTGGAACATCGGTGATGAAACATCTAATGTAGATTATTAAGATATTTAATTCCTCAATACACAAGCCTCATTTTTATGGGGCTTTTTTTGTGAACAGGAATTATGGTGAATTATTGTGAATAGTGAATAAGCTGCGCTGTCAATTTGCTTCGCAGTGAATTTTTTTTATCTTCTCTTCAAAATCATCATTCAAAATTCACTGTGAAGCAAAATTCATCATTCACCCTCCAAAGGCAAATAATAAATCAAGTGGAATAAAATTTCCCCAAGGTACTATTTCAAATTCACCTTTCACTTGCGAAGCAAAATTCACCATTCACTCTCTAACGGCAAATAATAAATCAAGTGGAGTAAAATTTCCATAAAATTTCCCCAAGGCACTATTTCAAATTCACCTTTCACTTGCGAAGCAAAATTCACCATTCACCTCCAACGGCAAATAATAAAATCTTCACACTATATTAGTTCCAACCCCCATCACCCAAATGATTACAGAAATATAATATATAAGTTTACAAAAGTCTCAATTTTATGAGGCTTTTGTTGTTTCCAATAATTAATTTTGCAGTATGAACTATTCAGCAGAACTTAAAAAATTCGTTACCAGCCAATATGTATATTCTGCGATCAGAATTACGCTGGCAACAGTTCTGCCCTGTTTGGTCCTCGCCCACTTCGGAATCCTGAAAGAGTATTTCCTTTTTCCCCTCGGAACCAGCTTTGTTGCACTTTGTGATCAGCCCGGTCCGTTTATCCGAAGAAGAAATGCGTTGACATTTGCTATTTTCTGTTTTGCTGTCGTTGCGCTCATCGCCAGCCTGGTCATGAATTTTAAGGTTCTGGTCATCCTGGAGATCATCATATTCGGAATGTTTTTCTCCCTCATTGGAGTCTACGGACAGAGACTGGCAGCTGTAGGTTCATTATCCCTTGTTGTCATGGCTATCTTTATCGATGGACATCTTACGGGAGGTAATATTTTTAAAAGCCTTATGATCTTCTCATCCGGCTGTATCTGGTTCCTGATGATATTCCTTGTGGTCACCACCATTCAGCCTTACAAGCTGGCGGGACAGATGATCGGGGAAAATTATCTTCAGCTCGCAGAATTTTTAAAAATAAAAGCCAATTATTATCAGAAAAATCCTGATTTCGACAGGCTGACGACCCAGGTTATTGCCAAGCAGGTCGGTATCAAAAACCTTCAGGAAGAAACCAGGGAAACCGTTTTCAAGACAAGAACCATCGTTAACGAATCAACGACAACCAGCCGCCTTCTGATGCTGATGTTTTTGAATTCTATGGATCTTCATGAAAAACTGATGACCTCTGAAAGTGACTATCAAAAGCTTCAGCAGAGTTTTGAAGACAGTATGATTCTGGTCAATATTCATGATTACCTCAACCTGCTCGCCGAAGAAATCACCAATATCGGGATATCGCTGCAAATCGGAACACGGGCTAAGCCTATATTTGATCTGGAACTTGAGCTGAAAAACCTTAATCACCATTACTATGAATTGCGTAATAAGCAGATGACACCCGGTAATCTGGAAAACTTCATGGTTCTCCGCCAGATCCTGATGCGCATCAACGAGATCACAAAAGAGATCAATGAAATCTACAAAGTATTTTCCCAGGATGTAAAGCTGGCAAAAAGCCTTTCTACCGGACTGGATTTAAAAAAATTCATGCCCAATGAAGAGAAACTTAACTTCAAAGTTTTAAGAAACAATATTTCACTTTCATCGTCGCATTTCAGACATGCGATAAGGATTACGACGGCCTTGCTTGTGGGATATCTTTTTTCTATGTTCGATTTCTTAGGGCTCGGGCATACGTACTGGATACTGATTACCATCACGGCAATCCTGAAACCGGCCTACTCTATTACAAAAAAAAGGAATCTTCTGCGGTTATACGGAACCATTGCAGGAGCGGTTATTGCCTATGCGATTTTACATTTTGTGCATTTCAATGGACTTTTATTTACAATTCTTCTTCTGAGCATGATCATGTGTTTCAGTTTTCTGAAGGGCCGTTATTTCTGGGCCGTCCTGTTTATGACGATCTATGTTTTTCTCAGCTTTAATTTTTTAAATCCCGGAAATGTAGATGTTATTTTTAAAGACAGAATCCTGGATACCATTATAGCAGGAGTGATAGCCTTTGCCGTTTCCTATATTGTTCTTCCCGTTTGGGAGCATACTCAGAACCTTGATCTGATGAAAAAGTCTGCGGCAGACAACCTGATCTATTTTGAGAGTGTCATTTCCAAATTTTTACACGGAGATTTCGACATTGAAGACTATAAAGTAAAACGGAAAAATGCCATCATTTCGCTGGCCAACCTTTCCGATAACTTCCAGAGAATGATTTCTGAACCGAAAAACCAGCAGAAAAAGCTGGAAGTCGTGCACCAGTTTGTAGCTACCTCACACCTCATCACGGCATATACCGCTTCCCTTTCCCAATACTCTAAAAACAATGAAAAGTATCCTGAAGTAGATGCCGAAAGCTGGAGCAGAAAGATAGAAGCAGAAATGCAGCAGACCTCTGTTTTACTCAACGGGAATGAGATCACTGAGGCTTTAAAAATGGAAAGCCGGCTGGAACCCGAAGATTCTTCCATTGAAGATATGCTGATGAAAAGAAAAACGGAAATCGGGGAAAATGACCTTGTTGACAGAAGAGATCCTGATAAAATTTCACATTTAACAGAGCTTAAAAATATCCACGATATTCTGGAACTGATCTATGATGTTACTAAAGAACAGAGAAAAGTGATTGAGAAATACAGAAGCGAGGCAGAGCCTACTCCTCCACAATCGTAAAGCAGTAATCATCAAAAAATTCCACTCTTGCTTTGAACTCATCTGAAAACTGCTCGTCATAAACCCTGCAGCTTATCTTATAAAGGTGCTTAAGCTCAAACGGCTTTACTTCATAATTCTTTTTCAGGGACCAGTATTTGGAATGATGGATCTTGTACATGCTTTCCTTTACACTCCATATAATTGTATAGAAGGCAGGTGCATTATCCTCAGGAATGAATCCCCTTTCATTTTCGTAGGTGAATTTATCAATAACCCTTAAGATCTTTGGGTTGAATTTTTCGATGTCGATGCCTATTTTGTTCTTAGAAACTGCTATGGCTGCAAACGGAAAGGAATGGGTAATGGAAATTTCCGCATCTTTAGGGGACAGAAACGGTTCCCTTTCTTTATATAATATTTTGGAATGAGGCTTTAAGCTTTTCAGAAGCTTACGGACCATCAACACTTCCAGGAGTTTTTTCGGATGGTAGTCTTTTACCTTTTCGGCATTTTCCGGTTCCAGAAGCTCGTTGATATCAAGTTCTTCACTTTCGTCATATTTCCATACAAGGATCGTGGCGTTGTCATCTGAAAAATCTCGGTAAAGGGGCATCGTTTTTTTATTCGATAAAAGTAGTGAAAAGATGTGGAAGATGAAAGATAGAAGCAGGAAGATAGAAGTTGCTGCTCGTTGCCCGTTGACTTTTAAAGTTTTGATGACAAAGAATCTGTTAAATAAAAAAATCTTCTTTATTTAACCATTATAAACTTCCATCTTCCCGCTCCCATCTTCCTTTCTTTATTGATTTATTTCGGCTGATGATTCACATCATTTCTATGTTCAAGAATGTCAAGGTTTTCATCTACAAAATAAGCACTTCCGAATCCGTTCACATAAGAACCTTTCACAGGGTGCAGACCGATTAAGATAAAATCTTTCATTTCAGAAATTACCTCTACCACTTTTCCGTGAGTTTCTTTTAATTGGGAAACAACTGTATTCCAGGTTTCAGAATCTCTTTCAACCTGAGAAGCTGATGCTTCGATTGTTAACCTTTCACGGGCGTAGATCTGTTTTGTAGCAGATTCATCTTCAATAAACATTACTGAAGTTTTTCTTCCGTCCGCAAGATTCTTAGTATGTTTTGCCATGAAAGAAACCAGGATATAAAATGTATTTTCTATCTGTACAAACGGTGCATAGCTTGAAGTAGGTGTTCCCTCTGCATCTACCGTTGCCAGAATTATACTTTGAGTTCTTTCAATTAATTCCTTTACTTTCGGAGTCAATGGTTTTGCTGCTTTTTTAGCTTCTTCCTGAGTACTTGTATGATTCATAATAAAGATTTATTTCTACAAAAATAGTTTATTTAGAATAAAGAAAAATAATTTTCTGTTATGTATAATTTCATATAATTGAAACTGAAGCCGCGTTTTTTTATCTTAATTATTAATTGTAATTTTGCATCTTATTATAATTTGAATTTAAATTTATTCATTGCATATGAGTACTACAACACAATACGTTCCTTATAAAGTTAAGGACATATCCCTTGCAGAATGGGGAAGAAAAGAAATTACCCTTGCCGAAGCAGAAATGCCCGGTCTGATGTCTATCCGTGAAGAATACGGACCATCTCAACCCTTAAAAGGCGCAAGAATTGCCGGATGTCTTCACATGACGATCCAGACAGCTGTGCTTATCGAGACACTGGTGGCTTTAGGAGCTGAAGTTACCTGGTCTTCTTGTAATATTTTCTCTACACAGGATCACGCTGCTGCTGCTATTGCTGCCGCAGGAATTCCCGTTTATGCGTGGAAAGGCCTGAACGAAGAAGAATTTGACTGGTGTATTGAGCAGACTTTATTCTTCGGTGAAGACAGAAAACCATTAAACATGATTCTGGATGATGGTGGAGATTTAACGAACATGGTTTTCGACAGATACCCGGAATTCACAAAAGATATCAAAGGACTTTCTGAAGAAACTACAACCGGAGTTCACAGACTGTACGAAAGAATGAAGAACGGAACTTTGGTAATGCCTGCCATCAACGTAAACGATTCAGTTACTAAGTCTAAATTCGACAACAAATACGGATGTAAAGAATCTGCAGTAGATGCTGTAAGAAGAGCTACAGACCTTATGCTTGCTGGAAAAAGAGTGGTAGTTTGCGGATACGGAGACGTAGGTAAAGGTACTGCTGCTTCATTCAGAGGAGCCGGTTCTATCGTTACTGTAACTGAAATTGATCCAATTTGTGCGCTTCAGGCTGCAATGGACGGTTACGAAGTAAAAAGATTGGATACTGTTGTTGATAACGCAGATATCATCATCACAACTACAGGTAACTTCAACATCGTAAGAAGAGAACATTTCCTTAAGATGAAAGATAAAGCTGTGGTTTGTAACATCGGTCACTTTGATAATGAAATAGATATGGCCTGGCTGAACGAAAACTACGGTTCTACAAAATCTGAAGTTAAGCCACAGGTAGACATCTATACCATTGAAGGTAAGGAAGTTATCATCCTTGCAGAAGGAAGACTGGTCAACTTAGGCTGTGCAACAGGACACCCAAGTTTTGTAATGTCTAACTCTTTCTCTAACCAGACTTTGGCTCAGATCGAATTATGGACCAACTCTGCTGCTTATAAAAATGAAGTCTATATGCTTCCAAAGCATTTGGATGAAAAAGTAGCTGCTTTACACCTTAAAAAATTAAGCGTTGAACTGGAAACTCTTTCTCCGGAGCAGGCTGAATATATCGGTGTAGATGTAAAAGGGCCATTCAAACCTGAGTACTACAGATACTAAAATTGTCATCCTTAGCTAGCCGAAGGATCTCAAAATATAGAAACTCTCCAATTTTTTTTGGGGAGTTTTTGTTTTTTTAGAAGCTTAATCCCGCTATCCGCTCATACTCCTCGCTCCTGGCTTTTGCCGGCCCCTGCTGTGGGGTAACCGCTGCTATCGGGGCTAGAAAGTCACTGTTACGTCTTTCTCAGTATTTTACCCATATTTTCCAGCTTTTACCACTAAGTTTAGAAAAAATGAATATATTTAGCCCCTCAAACAAAACATATAATTAATGAAAAAACAAAGAGTATCGAATGCGTTCGTAGCCGCATCATGGGTAGCATTGGGAGCAGGAATGATCGGCTTTATCGTAGGCCTTGCCAGAGCTGAAATGCAGCTGAATGAAAAGGGATATTATTTCACCATCCTTCTTTATGGCCTTTTTGCCGTAGTTTCTCTGCAGAAAGCAGTTCGTGACAGATTGGAAAATATCCCGGTAACGGATATCTATTATGGCATCTGCTGGTTTGCGACCCTTTCATCCATCGTGCTGCTGGCCGTGGGACTCTGGAATGCGACCATCCTTCCGAGTGAAAAAGGATTTTATGCATTTGCATTTCTCCTTGCCCTTTTCGGAGCGATTTCTGTACAGAAAAATACAAGGGACAATATGACCCAGGAATAAAATAACAGAAACGCTCCGATACCGGAGCGTTTTTTTATTAAAAGCAATATAATGAGAATACAGGAATAGATTTTTCACCATTTGCAGATTTTTATTAATTTACATATATTTATTTCCAAAAAACTAATATATGATATAAAAGGTGATGGTATCAATGTAGAATCTTTACTGCCGGGAAATTATATGCTACAGCTTATTTCAAAAGAAAACGTCCGGTCTTTTAAATTCATCAGGAAACAAAACAAAAATCGCCTTATCTTCTGATATGGCGATTTTTTAATGGTGTATGTGTTATTTAAACATCAAAATGATTCGGGTGCATGGCTTTGATATCATCCACCGTTCCCAATACTTTATCTTTAAGGGAGTCCTGGTATTTCTGCAGGTTTTCAGCGATTGCTTCATCTGCGCTTCCCAGAATTTTCACAGCTAAAATTCCAGCGTTTAAGGCTCCATTCAAAGCGACCGTTGCTACAGGAATTCCGCCTGGCATCTGAAGGATAGACAGTACAGAATCCCAACCATCAATAGAATTGCTGGACAGAATGGGAACTCCAATTACAGGTAAAGTTGTACAACTCGCTACCATTCCCGGGAGATGTGCTGCTCCACCAGCGCCTGCGATGATCACTTTAAGCCCTCTTTCTTTTGCCGTTTTTGCGTAGTCAAACATTCTTTCCGGTGTTCTGTGCGCCGAAACTACTGTCAGTTCGTATGGAATATCGAGGCTTTTCAAAAAATTTGCAGCCTGTTCCATGATCGGCAGATCGCTCTGGCTGCCCATAATAATTCCTACCATCTTCAATTTTATTAGATCGTCAAAGATAAAAAAATATAACCTTTTTTAACATATACAATTCCTGCTGAAATTTTACAAAATAAGATATACAATAAATAGTTCATTAATCAATAGAATAAGAGAAGTTAAACTCTGTTAATTTCGATCTGTACTAATTATTTTTTTCCAATATTTGTTTTACCAACAACATAAAATTTATTGAAATGAAAAATTTAAAAAAACTTAAAAAAGAAGAACTCAAAAAAGTTTTAGGAGGTATCGATGCCTGTTCATTCCAACTTTGCTTCAGGAACGGCAAATGGTTGTGTGTTCCTTTTGACACATGCGGAGGGTTCCAACCTTAAAAAGCCAAAGGAGTACATTAAAAAATGTACTCTTTTTTATTATTATCTATTTGATCAGTTCTTCTGTATCTTCAAAAAACACAGCAACTGTAGCCATCCGTTCTATTTCATAACAGGTATATTTGTACCTGTTATACCTATTATTCACATTGAAAGATTATAAACTTATTTTTGCTGTTCTCACCGTTGCTGTTGTCTGGGGAACTACATTTCTCGCTATCCGTATCGCCGTGGAAACGATCCCCGCATGGTTTGTAGCCGGGATCCGTCAGCTTCTGGCCGCCATAATTATGCTTTTAATTCTTCTTTCAAGAAAGGAATTCAAATGGATAGGATGGAAAAATCTGCGGTATCAGCTTATTTTCGCTTCACTTATGTTAGTTGTGGCAAACGGGATGACCACTGTTGCCGAAGAAACCGTATCCAGCAGCCTTGCGTCATTAATCAGTGCCTGCTCCCCTATTTTAGTATTCCTGGGAAGTGTTGCTGTTGGTCTGCAAAAATTCAGTTTCCGGGCTCTTGCAGGTGTTCTTTTGTGTTTCAGCGGAATCCTTTTTGTTTTCTGGGATGGTATACAGGATCTTGCGAATCCACAGTACAGAACGGGAATGATTTTTCTTTTCTGCGCGATTGCCGGATGGGCTTCTGGAACCATTTTCACAAAAAAACTCAATATCCAAAGCGGTCATATTACCCTGAACCTGTTTTATCAGTTCCTTTTTGCAGGAATTATACAGGTTATTTTTGCGTTTATATTTTCAGACCATTATAATTTCGGAAACTGGTCCTTAAAAAGTATTTCAGCAATGCTTTATCTGGCTGTATTGGGTTCCGTTGCTGCATTTTTTGCCTTTCATTATGCTTTGACCAAGATTTCTCCGGTACAGGTTTCAATCCTTGCCTATGTGAATACGGTAATTGCTATATTTTTGGGCTGGCTGATTATGGATGAAAAAGTTTCCTTTAAATTTATCCTGGCAGCTGTTCTGATTATCTGCGGGGTTTTTATTATTAATTATAAACCGGAAATGTTTAGAAAACAAAAGACAGTATAGTTGCTTTAAAATTGACGGCAAAACGGCATAAGGATGCTTAGTCTTCCTAAAATAGGAGATTTTTTACATTGAAATTTCCCCTTGTCTCAATTTTCCTTATCTTGGCTGCACCAAAAACAATCACATGTTAAATCGCAAATTACTTGCCCTTCCTTTGTTACTGACTTCTGCATTTTATTTTGCACAGCAGATTGAACTGAGAGAAAATATAAAACTTAAAAATTTTGATTACCCGATTTATATTAAAAATAAAAAAGATCAGTCGGCCATTAAAGAATTATACCAGATTCCGAATAAAGCGGATACCATTACAGAAAATGCATTGGTTAAAAATACTTCCAATGAGGAAACCCACAGAGGATTTTATAGAATCAATGATTCAGAGATTCATTTTGTAGATATTGACCTTCAATCTCAAAAGATCAACCGCAGGATATACAGTCCGAATAAAAAGGGAAGTCTTAAGTTAATCAAAGAAGATGTCAACCTAAGTGCATATCCCAATGATCTCCCGCCCAAATTTAAAGACAACAAGCCTCCTCACCCGGAATTTGCCGGAGGAGAAAAGGCATTATATCAGTGGATTGAAAAGAACATCTATCCTGTTCTCGATCAAAAGTACAAAAGGAAAGAAAACGGAAATTCGGTACTCGTCTTAGATATAGATCCTAAAGGTTCTGCTTCTTTTGTAGAAATCAAAAACCTCAAGGTTGCAGAAAATATAAGAACCGAACTCACAGACAAGGTGAAAAAATCACCTGTATGGAAAACCAATATACAGGGTTTTGAGGTTTCAGGAATTGTGCTGATCCCTATTGAATATTGATTCCAGCAATGTAATTTTTCCTGTATTTAAGCCAAAATGAGCGGGGAAATTTCATATTTTCCTTATTTTTTCATATATTGTTTTCACCAACACTGACAATATGCTTAAAAATACATTTTTCATTTTTTTTGCCGCCTCGCTTCTCCTGATCAGCTGTGACTATAAGGAAAAAGAAAAAAACCTGACGGAAAGAGAAAAACAGTTACTCGAAAAAGAAAAAACATTCGCAAAAAAAGAATCTGAATACCAGTCTCTTTTAAAAATGAGAGACAGCATTTTTGCAAAAAAAGATTCCGTTAAGATCGCCTTGTGGCCGGATGAAATTTCCGGCCCGTGGACCGGAAAAGTAATCTGTACAGAATCCAACTGCAGTGATTATGTGGTGGGAGACCAGCGTACAGATACCTGGGAATTCGACAGTGATTCTATTCATCTGACTGCTAAAATCATCAATAACAATAATCTGGTAAGGGTTTATTCGGGCAGGTTCGAGCATAATGAAATCAAGCTTAATTTCAGGACAGATTCCACTTCTCAAAAAAAAGTGGAGATGAATGTTCTGCTTAATGATATTTCTGACAGCAAGCTTAAAGGAACCAGAACCATTACTGCCGAGAACGGTTGTACAGCCAAGTTCTCCGTTGAATTAGTACGTTCCACCAAATAAAACACTTATGATTTTACTGAGTATACACAATCTGAGTTTTCCAATAGAAGATCCGGTCCTGAAATTCCTGTTGGTACTGGTTATCATCCTTGCCGCTCCCCTGCTTCTGAACAAGATTAAAGTTCCGCATCTGCTGGGCCTTATCATTGCCGGAGCCGTAATAGGACCCAACGGTTTTAATGTGCTCGCAAGGGACAGCAGTATTGTTGTAACGGGAACTACAGGTCTTCTTTACATCATGTTCCTTGCAGGACTGGAGATCGATATGGGCGATTTTAAAAAGAATAAATGGAAAAGCCTAACGTTCGGGATCTACACCTTTACAGTTCCTTTTGTCCTGGGCTACCTGGGCGGTTATTATCTGCTTCATTTCTCTATATTGACATCCATACTTTTTGCCAGCCTTTTTTCTTCCCATACACTGATTGCCTATCCGTTGGTCAGTAAACTGGGAATTGCAAAAAATAAAGCGGTCAATATTACTGTGGGAGGAACGATGATTACGGATATCCTGGCACTTTTGGTACTTGCTGTCATCGTAGGAATGTCGCAGGGTGATGTAGGTACGGAATTTTGGGTTAAACTTTCTGTTTCCTTTATTGTTTTTGCCCTTATTGTTCTGATTGTATTTCCGATTATAGGACGCTGGTTTTTCAAAAAGGTGGATGATAAGATTTCACAGTATATTTTTGTCCTTGTGATGATCTATCTGGCAGCGATGCTTGCCGAACTTGCCGGAGTAGAAGCTATTATCGGAGCATTCTTTGCAGGATTGGCATTAAACAGGCTTATTCCCCATACCTCATCACTGATGAACCGCGTGGAGTTTGTAGGAAATGCCATCTTTATCCCGTTCTTCCTGATCAGCGTGGGAATGCTTATTGACTTTAAAGTTTTCTTTAAAAGCTGGGAAACACTGGAAGTTGCAGGAATCATGCTGGCTGCATCCATCGGAGGGAAGTATATTTCAGCAGTGATGACGCAGAAGACCTTCAGACTGTCCAAGGAGGAGGGAAAGCTCATTTTCGGACTGAGTTCGGCTTCTGCAGCAGCAACATTGGCCTCTGTAATGGTAGGATACAATATCATCCTTTCTGAAACCGAGACCGGCGAACCGGTAAGATTACTGAATGAGCATGTACTGAACGGAAGTATTCTTCTGATCCTTATTTCCTGTACGGTATCATCCTTTATTTCAATGGCCAGCGCCCAGAAAATCGCGGAAAGCGACAATGAAGATACGGTTTCCGGCAACAGCCATGAAGAGGAAAATATCCTTCTGGCCATCAACCACGAGGAGACCGTGGAAAGAATGGTTAACCTGGGTATTTTGATTAAAGCCCACTCCAATACGGAAAACCTGTTCGCCCTGAACATCATTAATGAAGATAAAAATGAATCTTCAGTAAAAAATGCTGAAAAACTCCTCCACCAGGCTACAGACGCCGCGGCTGCAGCTGATGTTAAAATGCAGGCTCTGAAAAGGTATGACAATGATGTGATCAATGGGGTTAAAAATGTCATTAAGGAACAGAATATTACGGATCTCATCATCGGTCTGGAAGATGAGAAAGGCTTCTCCCCTTCTTTTGTTTATAATCTTTACAGCGGATATCTTCAGAATGATGACGTGAATGTATTGGTGTATCATGCCGCACAGCCACTGTCCACCATCAAAAAATACGCCGTGATGATCCCGGAAAATGCGCATAAGGAAGCCGGATTCTTCCATGCGATTCTGAGGGTATGGAATATTGCCAGAAACTCCGGTGCCACAGTAGTTTTTTATGCTCCGGAAAACATCCTGGATATTCTCCAGAAGATCGTTAAGAAAGCCAATATAGAAGCAGAGTTCATTATTATGAGTACCTGGCAGGACGGTGAAAAAACAGCTGCAAAACTGAAAGAAGATGAAGCACTGATCGTCCTGATGGCCAAACGCGGTATGCGGTCCTACATTCCACGAATGAGACTTATCCCGGAATTACTGAATAAGTATTTAAGTGATAATAATTACCTGCTGATCTTCCCGTTCTCGGAATTTGATGAAAACAGTCCGGAGATACGTTCTGTGGGAAATCATGGGGATTTTGTGGAGATTGGAAATGTGATTCAGAAGATTTTTAAATAACAGGAGTTAATTTAAGAGCTTGTTTAAATTTTACTCAATAAGATTATGATGCAGAAATAATTACTAAAGAAACAGATTTCTCACGCAGATTTCACGGATGACGCAGATTTATTTCAGTTATAAAAATATGCGTAATCTGCCCAATCAGCGAGATTTTAAAAATTTAAACAGGCTCTAAAAAAATTGTAGAGAACAAATAAATAGCTTTGCTGGCTGATACTTTAAGCTTTCAGTTATCTGAAAAATATATCAAATATTCATACAAGTTTGCTAATCTGTGAAAGGGTGTTTTTCACGCGAAGGTTTAATATTATACCGCGTGATTGGAGGGAGGCAAAGAGGGGAATCAACAAGTTGATCCGATGAAGCGTATGGATAGACAATGCATGTAAATTCTTGGATTGCGGGATGGAAAATGTGCTTCTTGAATTTCAAAAAGTAAGACATAAAAAAAGAGCTGCAGGATGATTACAGCTCTTTTGTCTTTATTTTAAGCTTTATTCGGCAATTACTTTTATCATGCTTTTCACCTTTATGAGTTTTTCCATAAGCTCTTCACGGGAATCAGCAAGTACATTGATGTGTCCCATCTTTCTTCCGGGTTTGGTTTCGGTTTTTCCGTATAAGTGGATATAAGTTTTGGGCAGTTTGAGCACATCATCCATTCCTTCATAGATCACTTTTCCGGCATGTCCTTCTGCTCCTACAAGGTTCAGCATTCCGCTGTAAGTAAAGGCGTCCGTGTCTGCCAAAGGCAGGTTTTTCACCACACGGTACATCTGTTCAAACTGGGAGTTGGCATTCCCTTCCTGGCTCTGGTGGCCGGAGTTGTGAAGTCTCGGAGCGGTTTCATTTACCCATACCTTTCCTTGTTTATCAAGGAATAATTCGATTGCAAAAAGCCCCGGTGAGTTGACGGCATTGAGAAATTTTTCAGTAATGGAATCAATCTGGTTCCGGATATCATCGCTCAAAAATACGGGACAGATATTGAAATCCAGTAGGTTAAGTTTAGGATCAGCCACCATTTCGGTTACGGGAAAAATTTTTGTTTCACCGTTTTCATTTCTGGCAACGATCACGGAAAGCTCCTTGTCGATATCCACCAGGTTTTCAATTACGGAAGCTTCTTTCCATAAATGCTGGTAATCATCTTCTGTTTTGATCACCTGAACGCCTTTCCCGTCATAACCTCCGGTATTCATTTTCTGCACAAACGGCAGCGGCATCATGATTTTTTCTTCGCTGTCCCAAACGACCTGAAATTCAGGGCTTGGAATATCATATGTTTTATAGAATTCTTTCTGGAGGATCTTCTGCTGGATGGTCTTGATAATAGCCGCATTGGGAACCACTTTTACCCCTTGTTTTTCAAGCTCGGCCAAAGCATCGGCGTTGACGTGTTCTATTTCGATGGTTACTACATCTTTATCTTTTCCGAAATTCAGCACTGTATCGTAATCGTTAAAATTTCCCTGCGTAAAATGGGAAATACTGCTGCACGGTGCATCAGAAGCGGGGTCCAGTGTATAAAATTGGTCGTCGTATTTCAGTGCGCTCTGTATCAGCATTCTTCCCAGCTGTCCGCCTCCTAAAATTCCTATTTTCATTCTTACTTTTATTTTTTCTATTAGATTTTTATGGAAAGTTCTATTGAATTTTGTCAATCTTTAAATACCCTAGCCCCATTGGATTTTCCTGGTTCTCTTCATCAGATTTTGTCAGGACGATGGAATACTTTTCTTTCATTTTTTCCGGCAGGATATCACTGACATTATAAATATCATCAATATCAACACCATGTTTATCATCAATATGACTTACTGCTCCTTCAAAACCCATTGTTGCATAAAATTCTGTTGTTTTTGCCCTTTTGACAATTTCTCCCATTGATTGTCCTGCCATCAGGTGCTGTTCATGGAATTCTTCAAAAAAACCTTTCTTATAACCTCCTAAATTAAGGAAATACAGCTGGGTTTCAGACGGCTGATCTGTTTTCTCAACGATCTTCACTTCATATCCGTCTGCAAATCTCACTTCCTGGTAACAGTCCAGGTGGATCTTTCCCTGCGCTTCTTTCCAGAAATCCTTTATATCGGGGACGAGATCTTTAAGATTTTCCGCTATCCCGAAAAACACGTCATGCTGCTCAATATTCCTGCCCTTGGGCGTTGCACCGAGAATGATATAAAATAATTTCATGTCACTTTTCATACCTGCAAAAATACATCAAATTTATCTTTTTTAAACGTTTGGCAGAGTACTACAATAGTTTTATATTTGTAGCATGTCAGAAATCATTATTCTGTTCCTCGGCGCGGTTTCAGCCGGTCTTTTAGGTTCACTTACGGGTTTGGGAGGAGGTGTTATCATTATTCCTTTATTGACGCTGGGTTTCGGCGTTCCTATGCATTATGCCATTGGTGCTTCTTTAATTTCTGTAATCGGTACTTCTTCGGGTGCTGCGGTAGCTTTTGTGAAAGAAGGCTTCACCAATATGCGGATAGGCATGTTCCTGGAGATCGGTACTACAGCAGGAGCTATTATCGGAGCATTGGTTTCCGGAATGCTTAATCCGAATACGATCGGGATTATTTTCGCCAGTATCCTTTTGCTAACGGTTATTTTAAATCTTAAGGGAAAACCCGATCACCAGGAGCCTTTAATAAAGGGAAGCCTTGAAGAAAAGCTGAAGCTGTACGGCACTTTTCCTGATAAAGGGGTTTTAAAAAGCTATTCCGCAAGAAATACGGTTCCTGGGTTCCTGATGATGCTTTTTGCAGGGGCAATGTCCGGGCTTTTGGGGATAGGTTCCGGTGCGCTTAAGGTTCTGGCAATGGACAATATGATGAAACTGCCGTTTAAGGTTTCTACAACAACCAGCAACTTTATGATCGGTGTAACGGCTGTGGCGAGTGCCCTGATCTATTTCCAGAGAGGTGAGATTATTCCTGTGATTGTGGCTCCGGTACTGATTGGTGTTGTGGTAGGAAGTTTCATTGGCTCAAAAACACTGATGGTATCCAAAACGAAGAAACTGAAAGTGTTCTTTGCTATTGTGATCACCATCTTATCAGTTTATATGATGTATAACGGTATCAATAAGAGTTTCAGGTAATGAGAAAGAATTTTACAGACGTGGATCTGAACCGTTCGGTAGGAAATCTTCTGAGATTGGGCGTTATTTTGTCTGTGATAACATCACTGATCGGTTTTATTAAACTTTTTACGGAAGGTTTTAAAATGCCTAAAAAATATACTTCCTTGGACATGGGTTCGTCTTCGGAAAAGGTGTGGGGAATGTTTTGGAATTCTTTATGCAAGGGAGAAGGTATGGCGATTATCCAGCTGGGAATTCTGCTTCTGATCTTTACACCTCTGGTTAGGATTATTTTTGCGTTGATAGGCTATTTAAAAGAGAAAGACTACGTGTATGTAGTCATTTCATCCATTGTTCTGGCAATTATGGCCGTCAGTTTCTTTACGGGTTATGCCCACTAACATTTACATTTCATAAAACTCCAGCGGAAGCTGATCGGGATCCTGGGTGAAGAAAAATTCTTTTCCCGTGTATTCATCTATGCGGATGTCTTCACAGGTAAGGCCTTTTGCTATAAGTTCATCTCTTTTATTTCCTACATTTTCCACAGAGAATGCCAGATGCCTTAAACCGCAGGATTCAGGGCGGGACGGCCTTGGCGGCGGATCAGGAAATGAAAACAGTTCAATCACGTAATGGTCTCCGATAGCGAGATCAAGCTTGTACGATTGTCTTTCTTCACGGTAAACTTCACGGATAATATTAAGGCCTAAAACTTCTGTATAAAATTTCCTGGAAACTTTATAATCTGAGCATATAATGGCAATGTGATGGATCTTCATTTTACAATGTTTTTAATTGTTTTGTTGAGAGCTTCCTGAGATTTTGCGGAAAGCTAAACCAGATTTCAGTTCTTTATTATTTTATTTCCCTGCAGTTTTCTTTTCTTCTGGTATCTATGATGTACTGGATTTTCCAGCCATCCTGCTGTCTGACCAATTGAAAGCTGTTTGCCCCGCAATGAGAGAATGTCCCTTTAAAATAGAAAGAATAGGGTGTAAAAACACTGGCAAGTGCTCCATCGGTATGAACAGCATCAATGATAATTCTTTCGTCAAGGTCATCTTTTGAAAACCTGGAAACGGAAGTGACAAACTCCTGTACATTTTCATTTTTAACGGTCCCGTCTTTGGCAATACTCTGTAAAACGGCATTCTCTGCAAAAGCGGATTTCATAAGCTCAGGATCGGCATTTTTCATTCCCAGAAACAGATCACGGATCGGTTTTTCTATTTCCGTGTTCTGCTGTCCGAAAGAGAAAGCTGAGAATAGTAAAGCAGCAGCAACAAGCTTATTCATATTGGTTTTAATTAATCTGACACGATAAAAGTAGGAAAAAATATGATAAACCATTAAATTAACATATCTTAAAAGGGAATTGATTTGAATTGTATAAAAAATAAACTATTTTTATCCGTTGATTAGATTATATGTGGGATATTTATTTATCGTTAACCGGTTTGCTGCTGCTGCTGACATTACTGCCTAAAATTCAGAATTCCCATTGGATATTCAGGGTTCCGGAGTTTGGTAAAATCCAGATCACTTATGCAGTTCTTTTTACCTTTATTCTGGGCTTCTTTATCGGTCATACTGAGCATATGCTGTATTCACAGGGGCTTCTGGCTTTGCTGTTCGTTCATCATGGAGTTACCCTTGTAAAATACACTCCGCTTTACCCGGTAAAAAAACACCGGCAGCAAAACGAATCTTCTCAAAAGCTGCATTTTATTTCTGCCAATGTCTACCAGTTTAATAAGGAATATGACAAGTTCATCAAACTGATAGAGAAATACAGCCCCGAAATATTCCTTACCATGGAAAGCAACGGAAACTGGGAACAGGCCATGAAAGTTCTTGAAAAAGATTATCCGTTTCAGCATAAGGTAACACTTGAAAATACTTACGGTATGCATTTCTATTCTAAAATTGAGATTGAAAGTGCAAATACCCATTATTTTGTGGCTGACGATATTCCAAGTATTGAGGTTCACTTAAAGACTGAGGACGGATTTTCGTTTGTGTTTTTCGGAGTACATCCCCCACCGCCGAGCCCTACTGAGGAGGAAACATCAAAAGAAAGGGACGGTGATCTTTTAAGCACGGCAAAACGGGTAAAGGATATCCATGAACCGGTTATTGTGGTAGGGGATTTTAATAATGTGGCATGGTCGAAATCCTCCATAAAAAAAAAAAACGAGTCATTTAATAGATCCCAGGATCGGGCGTTCGTTTGTGTCTACGTTTCACGCCAGATACCGTCTTCTGAGGTTTCCGATCGACCTGATGTTCCACAGCGAAGATATTTTTATCAAAGAGCTTAAAACGCTGGAAAATTTTGGTTCAGACCATCTTCCCGTGTATTGTGAGTTTTTCATCGACCATCACAATGATGAACAGGAAGAAAAGGTAGAAGAAGCTACCGCCGGGGAAAAAACCGAAGCTGAAGAAATGATAGAGGAAGGGAAAGAGGAAAATGGAGAGCGTGATGCAGTGGTTGCTGAAGGCTAGATCAATCTGAAAATTTTCAGTTCAGAATGCCTGAAGGTGATCTTCAATTTTTATATCATCGTACTGAAAAATAATAACTTTAAATATAAGTCTTATAGAAAATTTAGTACTGGGCCTGTACAGTATTTTAACATTCATTTTCTCCCAAAGATATCAGGAAAAACATAAAAACGGCCGTTTCACAAGTTATGAAACGGCCGTTTTTTATTTATGAAATTCTTCTTAGAATAATTCTTTTCTGATGATGTTCTGGCTTCTTTCAGGGCCTACAGAAACTAAGTATACGTTGATTCCAAGGTATTTCTCGATGAATTCAATATATTTCTGAGCATTGTCAGGAAGTTCGTCGTAGCTTCTTACTTTGGTAAGATCTTCGTTCCAACCCGGCAGATCCTGGTAGATCGGTTCGTAATTGTATAATTTTTCCGTTGAAGAAGTGAAATAATCAATGATTTTTCCGTCTTCAGTTTTGTAATGAGTTACGATTTTCAAATTTTCAATTCCTGTAAGAACGTCTAATTTCGTAATTACTAAGTTATTGATACCGTTGATCATACAAGCATGCTTCAAAGAAACAAGGTCTAACCAACCTGTTCTTCTCGGTCTTCCTGTTGTAGCTCCGAATTCACCACCGATCTGTCTGATGCTTTCTCCCAATTCATTGTCCAGTTCGGAAGGGAAAGGTCCGTTTCCTACTCTTGTGCAATATGCTTTGGCAACACCAATCAGGTTTTGAAGGGATGTTGGCGGAACACCAGCTCCCGTACAAACCCCTCCGGTTGACGGAGAAGATGAAGTAACATACGGATATGTTCCGAAGTCGATATCCAGCATTAACGCCTGAGCTCCTTCAAATAAAACGTTTTTACCGTCTCTGATGGCTTCGTTCAGTTCCAGTTCAGTATCAACGATTCTGTCCTGAAGCTGTTTTCCGATCTCTAAAAATTCGTTGTAAATTTCTTCAACGTCTAATGTCGGTTTTCCGTAATATTTTTCGAAAAGAGAGTTTTTAACCTTTAAGTTTTTCTCAATTTTATCTCTTAAAATTTCAGGATTCAAAAGGTCTACCATTCTGATACCAATTCTTGCGATCTTATCTTCATAACATGGCCCGATTCCTTTTTTGGTGGTTCCTATCTGCGTTCCTCCATGTTCTTCTTCACGGTAAGTATCCAAAAGAATGTGGTAAGGCATGATCACATGTGCTCTTCTGCTGATAAAAATATGGTCTGTTCTCAAGCCTTTGCTCTCGATCTGACCTACTTCTCTAATAAAAGATTTAGGATTTACCACTACTCCATTCGCAATGATACACTTCCCTTTGCACTGCAGAACTCCTGAAGGAAGAAGGTGCAAAACAAATTTCTCTTCACCCACATAAACCGTGTGACCAGCGTTGTCTCCGCCCTGGAAACGAACAACATAATCCGATTTTGCTGATAAAACATCCGTGATTTTTCCTTTACCTTCATCTCCATACTGAAGACCTACAACTACGTAAGTTGACATATTTTACTTTTGTTTTTAGATTCATGCAAAATTACTTTTAAAAAATTGGGTGGGCAAATTTGAGGGGGAATTTATTTTTGGGTGGTGGAAATCATTACGGTTTTCCGCAATTATGATTATTTGGTATTATGTATATTTGAACATTAATAAGGAAACAACCATGATAAAAGAAATTGTAATTAAAAACTTGTATGGGGTATTTACCCATAAAATAAAAACCAAAAAAAATAATATTACTCTAATTTTAGGTGAAAATGGTATTGGTAAGACAGTAATATTGAAACTAATAAAATCATTATTTGACAATAATTTTTATGAATTAGGGAAACACGATTTCGAAATATTCTCTGTATATCTTGAAAACAATTCACTAATAGAAGTTAAAAAGAAATCTTCTAATAAGGCCTTAAATCATTTTAGACCGGAAAACTATTCCCTTGAAATTACATATTACGAAAATTCAAAGTCAAAGAAAACTGGGAACTCTCATTTCAAACTAAGTTCCGATACGATTTATGAATTTTATAAATCTGGTAATGAACCAAGAAATAGGAGATTTTTAAATCCTGACTTATTTTATACACTTAAAAATTATTTACCTATTCCAATTGATCGAGTTAGTTCTAACCGTATAATTGATTTAAACTCTGGTAGAATATATGGCATACATGAATTAATTGATAGATTCGCCGAATATTTACCGAATGATATAAAAGAAGTATTTTCAAATGAATCTATTCCTGAATGGTTCACCTTAAAAATAAAATCTTACAAGGTTAAGCTAATTGAAACACAAAGATTATTGACTAAAATAAAATCAGATGATCAAGAATACAAAAATGCTGTTACTCAATCAACCGAAGAATTAAAAAGCATTCTTAGAACTAAAACTCTTGAAGCAACAAACCTTTCAACCAAACTTGATAGAACATACACAAACAGATTGATTGAGAAAGTAAGATTAAGAAATAATTCTTCTATAAATGACATTGAAGACTCTCTAATTAAACTTGAAGATAGAAGAAATTTTCTAATTAATGTAGGACTTTTGGAAAATGACAACGAGGCAATTAATTCGATTTCTGACATTAATAATAATACTGACGATATTGAGTTACTTAAAGATGTTTTAGAAGTTTATATTGATGATAGCAATGCTAAGCTAAAAACCTATGACGACTTAAGTGAAAAGCTAAACTCTTTAATTGAAATCATTAATAAAAGATTCAACTATAAAAACTTTTCGATTAATAAAAATGAAGGCTTTTTATTTAAATCAGATATAACAGGTAAGAGAATTCCTTTAACAAATCTTTCATCAGGTGAGCAACATGAATTAGTTCTTTTTTATGAACTTCTTTTTAATACGCCTTCAAACTCAACAATATTAATAGATGAGCCTGAAATTTCCCTACATATTTCTTGGCAAAATGAATTTATTAATGATTTAAAAGAAATAATAAGTATAAATAATATTAGTGCTATTGTAGCAACACATTCACCTGATATTATTAATGGTAATTGGGATTTAACTGTTGAGCTATCAAGATGAAAGAATATATTACACCCGAAAGAGTTGCTACTTCAATTCTTATAAAAAGAAAAAAACAAAAAAAATGCTTTATAGTTGAGGGCAATCATGATAGACTATTCTTCCTAAAATTTAAAGATTCAGATGTTAATGTAGAGATAGCATTTGGATGGGAAAATGTTATTGAAGTATTAAAGATTCTTAAAAAAGAGAATTTTTTAGATGTAATCGGAATAATAGATTCTGATTTTAAATTAATGGTTCCTGAGAAATTTGAGAAATTAGAAAATTTAATTCTGACAGATTATCATGATGTAAATACTTTAACTTTAGACAAATCTTTTGATGTTGTTATAAAAACTCATGAATCGGAAGAGAAAATCAATTCATTCTTAGAAGAAAAAAAGAAACCATTAAAAGAATACATTTATTCTTTGGCAAGACCTCTGGCAATGCTAAAACTGCTTAATAAAAGAGAAAATTACAATATTTCTTTTAAAGGTAAGAAAAACGATTCTCCTTCATTAGATTTTTCAAAATTTATTAATAAAGATAAATTTGAATATATTTCAAATGAAAAATTAATTGAAACAATAATAAATTATTGTAATGGAAAAACTAAAATGCCACTTCCAACCAAAGATATTTTAATTGATAAACTCAATGAATTAATAAAATTAGAAAGTAAAAATTATACAGATGTTAGTTTAATTTGTGGTCATGATTTTGGAGAGATAGCTGTACTAGGATTAAAAAAAAGACTTGGCTCTAAAAGTATTAAAGGAGATGATTTTTTAAATGAATGTGTCTTAAATTATGATAGTATGGATTTCAAAAAAACAAAATTATATCAGTCCATAAAAGATATTGAAACTAAAACATTTCAAACGTATTTAAAAGTATAATTAAATAAAACAGGAAATTATTTTTATTAATTTCCTGTTTTTAAAATCATATTTCCGATATAAAGAACTGTTTTTTGACCCCAATCTCCCTCAAAAAAAATTCATCATGCGAAATCACCACCAAAGTTCCATGATAATCTTTAATAGAATTTGTGAGAATTTCCACATTTTGAAGATCTAAATTATTCGTCGGTTCATCGAGAATAATCATATCGGGAGCTTTGTTACTGATGGAAAGTCCGCAAAGAAGAATTCGCAGACGTTCTCCGCCACTCAGAACATCGCATTTTTTGTCCCAGCTTTCCTTTCCGAATAAAAATCTTGACAGTAAGGTTTTCACTTCAGATTCCGGCATGGAATTGTCGTTGAACTGCTGGGCAAAATCATAAACCGTCGCATCTTTATCAATCAAAGAATATTCCTGATCAATATAAATCGTTTGAAAATCCGACTTCGAAATTTTCCCGACAGAAGGGTGCAAATCACCCAATAATAGCTTGATCAAAGTGGTTTTTCCTGAACCGTTAGAACCTTTGATGGAAATCCTGTCACCACTCCGGATTTCAAGACTGAGATTGTCTTTCCAGAGATTTTCTTCATCATATTTAAAATTAATGTCTTCCGCCGAAAATAGAATTTTCCCCGAATGCAGATTTGAATCATTAAAATTCACTTTCATCTGGTCAGAATTCCTCACAGACGAACGCAAATCCCGCAAATCATCCGAAATATCATTAATTTTCTCGGCATGAATACTTTTCAATTTCGAAGAATTTTTCTCGGCATTATTCCGTAATGTGTTCATCATAATTCTCGCCACACCCGATTTTTCCTGCTTTCCTTTTCCTCGTGCATCGAGTTTTTGCTTTCGTTCAAGGGTTTCGCGTTCCTTTTCTTTTGCTTTTTTCAGCGCGCGTTCTTTGGAATGAATATCGTTTTGCAACGCCTCATTTTCGATTTCTTTCTGTCCGGCATAAAAATCAAAATTTCCGCCATAGGTTGAAATTCCCTGATTGCTCAATTCAAAAATAGTATCGACCAAATTCAATAAAGTTCGATCGTGACTTACGATCACAACAGTCGAATTTGTCTTTTCAATGAGATCGTACAACAAATTTCGGCCTTCCAAATCAAGATGATTCGTCGGTTCATCGAGTAAAATAATTTCAGGTTGATTGATTTGAATTCCTGCCAGAAAAATTTTCGTTTTTTGTCCGCCACTCAGACTTTCTAAGGTTTGATTTAGAGCTAAGTTTTCAAGTTTCCAGTGTTGCAAAGCGATTTGACATCGTTCTTCAATGTCCCAATCGTCATTTAAAGTTTCAAAATACATTTCATCCACTTCCCCATTCGTAATTTTTTCAAGCGCATCTAATTTTTTGTCAATTTTTAAACATTCCGCCACCGTCAGATGATTAAAATTCCCGAACATCTGCGGAACATAGAAAATATCCCCCCGGATATTGACGTTTCCTTCCAAAGGCTCGATTTCATTCGCAATGATTTTCAGCAACGTAGATTTTCCCGTGCCGTTACTCCCGACCAGAGCAGATTTTGTGTGAGTAGGTATCGTTAAGTTGATAGAATTAAAAAGCAGACTCCCCGCAGGAAACCCAAAGGATATATTTTGTAGAAAAAGCATGATTTCTTTCTTAATACAGTTAAACATCGACAAACGAAAAGGTCATCACTTTATTAAATCCGAAAGAAACTCTATCCTACATCGCTGTTGTTTTGGGTTTTGTGAACTGCAAAGATAATATTTTTTTAAATATTCTTCATTTTGAAAAATTTACAACATCATTTAGCTAAACCTTCAAGGTTTTAAAACCTTGAAGGTTTGATCCTGCAAAAAAACCTTACATTAAAACAGATTCTTCACTCCATTGTGTTCCGTTCCGGATGATATAAGATCATAAAATGATAAGCGCTAAAACTCTAAAACATTCTTACAATCAAACCTTAAAAAACTTTCATCAAAAATCCGTAACTTTGCCGCCTACTAAAAATTTTATGGAAAGTATTAAAGTTCACGACAAAACTTTTGTTCCTTATTTGGAGGACGCCGAGATTCAGGAGATCGTAAAAGCTACGGCTTTAAAAATTTATGAAGATTACAAGGATGAAGTTCCTGTTTTCATTGGTGTTTTAAACGGAGTGATCATGTTCTTCTCCGATCTTTTGAAACATTATCCGGGACCATGCGAAATCGCATTTATCCAGATGAGCTCTTACGCAGGAACAGAATCTACAGGAATCGTTTACCAGAAAATGGAATTAACGAAAGATGTGAAAGACCGTCACATCATTCTTGTTGAAGACATCGTAGATACCGGAAATACTGTTGAAAGTCTTTTCAAATACTTTAACGAAACCCAGCGTCCGAAATCTGTAAAAATAGCTTCATTCTTATTGAAACCTGAAGTGTACAAGAAAGATTTCAAGCTGGATTATATCGGAAAAGAAATCCCGAATAAATTTGTTTTGGGTTACGGATTGGATTATGATGAATTAGGAAGAAACTTACCGAATTTATATCAATTATCTGACGGACAAATCAACCATTAAAATTGCTGCAAGCTTTTAGCTTCCGGCTATTGGCTTTTAAAAATTATATCTAAGTAAAAAGTAAATATTAACTAAAAAAGCTGACAGCTTAAAGCGTATTGCCTGAAGCCTGAAGCGAATTAAAATTATGATAAACATTGTTCTGTTCGGTCCTCCAGGAAGTGGAAAAGGAACTCAGGCTCAGAATCTGATCGAAAAATTCAACCTAAAGCAGATTTCAACAGGTGACCTTTTCAGATACAACATGAAAAATGATACCGAGCTTGGAAAACTGGCTAAATCTTACATCGATAAAGGAGAACTGGTTCCGGATCAGGTAACAACGGATATGCTGATCGATGAACTCAGAAAACCTACCGATACCAACGGATTTATCTTTGACGGCTACCCAAGAACCACTGCCCAGACGCAGGCTTTGGAAACCATCGTAAAAGAAGAGCTGAACGACAAGATTGATATCTGCCTGTCATTAGTGGTAGAAGACAAAATCCTGGTAGAAAGACTTCTGAAAAGAGGCGAGACCAGCGGAAGATCAGATGACAGCAATGTAGAGATCATTGAAAACAGAATTAAAGAATATTATACTAAAACAGCAGAAGTAGCCGAACTTTACAAGCAGCAGGGGAAATATGTTGAAGTAAACGGCGTAGGAGAAATTAACGAAATTTCCCAAAAGCTTTTCGCTGAAGTAGAAAAAATTAAATAATCGGGATTCGGGGATTCTATTTTTGATCCTGAACCCGCAACACAAACTATATGTCTAACTTTGTAGATTACGTAAAGATCCATTGTAAAAGCGGACACGGAGGCGCAGGTTCTGCCCACCTCCGCCGTGAAAAATATATTCCTAAAGGAGGTCCGGACGGAGGTGACGGAGGCCGTGGCGGACACGTCATTATGAGAGGAAATGCTCAGGAATGGACTTTACTTCCACTTCGGTACACCCGTCACGTAAAAGCGGAACGTGGTGAAAACGGAGCGAAAAACCAGCTGACCGGTGCTGACGGTTCTGATATTTATATCGATGTTCCGATCGGGACTATCGCTAAAAATGAAGAAGGGGAAATTATCGGCGAAATCCTTGACGACAAACAGGAAATTATTTTGATGCTGGGAGGAAAAGGAGGAAAAGGAAACGAACATTTCAAATCTTCCACCAATCAGACTCCAAGATATGCACAGCCAGGAATGGACGGTGAGGAAGGCTTTGTTGTTTTCGAACTAAAAATTCTGGCAGATGTAGGTTTGGTAGGTTTCCCGAATGCCGGAAAATCTACACTTCTAGCCTCTGTTTCGGCAGCAAAACCTAAGATCGCCAACTACGCATTTACCACTTTGACTCCCAATCTCGGTATTGTGGATTACAGAAATTACAAATCATTTGTAATGGCTGATATTCCCGGGATCATTGAAGGAGCAGCGGAAGGAAAAGGTTTGGGACACCGGTTTTTAAGACATATCGAAAGAAATTCCATTCTTTTATTCTTAATTCCGGCTGATTCTGAAAGTCATTTCCAGGAGTTTAAAATTCTGGAAAATGAACTGAAGGAATACAACCCTGAACTTCTGGATAAAGATTTCATCGTTTCTATCTCAAAATCCGATCTGCTGGATGATGAGCTGAAAAAAGAAATCGCTGCTGAATTCCCAGAGAACAGAAAGCCTTTGTTTTTCTCCGGCGTCACGGGAGAAGGCCTTGTAGAACTGAAAGATGAAATCTGGAAAAAACTTCACGGATAAAAGATGATACACTCATTAAAGAAAATAGCAGCACCCGCTGTTATTTTTGTTTTATTTCTTCTGCCTGCCTCAGCTCATGCTCAGGACAGTGATTCATTCGTGGAAACACCTAAGCAGGAGGAGCCGTCGCCTTTTAATGACAAGGCATTTTTCAAATTTGAATTCAATAACAGGTTAAAATATAAATTTACACAGGATAAGACTGAAAGCTACGGTACAGCTCATGAAGTGAGTGATATTATTGAATATTACACGAATGAAAATGATCTTTCCGTCCTGTATTTCAACAACAGCAGAAATGGGGTTATTTATAATTTAAAAAAAGACACCAATCCTGTGCTGCCTGTTTTGATCAAGGATGAGAATAAAGATGTCAAACCCGGCAATTTTGATTATTTTAAAGGAGATATTGCCCTTGAGACCGAAATTGCGGAAATCAAAAAAAGAAAGAGAGCAAAAACAGATCAGATTCTGCAGCTTGTCGAAAAGAGGGCAGAAAAAGATCTTATTCACTATACCTATCATCTTATCAGTAATGGTAAAGGCAAAACGGATTTGGCGGTCATTGAACTGGATATCACCAACAATGATAAAGATTTCAACAACAACATCCTGTATGATATGGAGCCTCTGTTCTTCAAAAATAAAATAATGTTTGACAAAGGTGAAATAAAAAGCTATTCCTATTACTCGACCTCAAAAAAGAGGACAAAATACTATGAATCAATGGATAATAACCCTATACTTTTAAGATTATCATTCACCAAGGGCTGCTGCGTTTCATCTCTGGAGTAACTTAATGCCGAAACCGGCTGTATTTGGAATAATTATTGGAACAACCCAGAGAAACCATCCCCTATGAGATATATATTAAGTCTTTGTGCATTTATATTTTTATTTTCCTGCACGACACAGAAAACCGATTCAAAATATGCTAAAATAGAATATGAAGCAGGTGCATGCTTTGGATCATGCCCTATTTTTAAATTAACGATCAGCCCGGACAGGACAGCCATACTGGAAGCCGAGCACTTCAATTTCTCCAAAGATTTTTCGAAAGGTGAATTTTCAAAACCCCGTGAAGGAACTTTTAAGGGCGTAATCAAAGAAGCAGATTATAACAAACTGGTTTCATTGCTGGACGGTCTTGATGTAAAAAACCTGAAAGACAATTATGGAACAAGAAATATCACGGATCTTTCAACCTCTTATCTGAGAATTAATTTTACAGACGGAACTTCCAAAAACGTAGAAGACTACGGCAAAAAAGGAACCGAAAAGCTGAGAGAAGTTTACCTCTTCATCGAAGAGCTGAGACATAACCAGCAGTGGGCAAAAGTAAAATGATCCGCTTAAAAATATTTAAACTACCTTTGCATGATATAATTCCTTCACATTGAGGGAATTTTATTTTAAATTTAAAAAACAGTTCATTTGAATTTTACAGACCTAAACTTAATAGAACCTATTGCAAAAGCAATTCAGGAACAGGGTTATACGAACCCAACGCCCATTCAGGAGAGATCTATCCCTGAAATCTTAAAAGGCAGCGACTTTTTAGGATGCGCACAGACTGGAACAGGAAAAACAGCGGCGTTTGCTATTCCTATTCTTCAGAATTTATCAAAAAACAAGACCAAAAATAATCATATAAAAGCCCTGATCTTAACGCCGACAAGAGAACTTGCCATACAGATCGAGGAAAACATTAATGCTTACGGAAAGTATCTTCCGCTAAAACAGCTCGTGGTTTTCGGAGGTGTAAAGCAGGGAAATCAGGAGGCCGCTTTGAGAAAAGGCATCGACATCCTGGTGGCAACCCCCGGCAGACTTCTGGATTTTATCGCTCAGGGAATCATCAGCCTGAAGAACATAGAGATCTTTGTTCTTGATGAAGCAGACAGAATGCTTGATATGGGTTTTGTACACGACGTAAAAAGAGTCATCAAACTTCTTCCGCAGAGAAGACAGACTTTATTCTTTTCAGCGACAATGCCTTCTGAAATCCAGAAGCTGGCTGATTCTATCCTGAATAATCCTGTGAAAGTAGAAGTTACTCCTGTCTCTTCCACCGCAGAAACGATCAAGCAGTCGGTTTATTTTGTGGAAAAAGACGACAAACTGGATCTTCTTTCCCATATCCTGGTGAACGATATCGCAGATTCCGTACTGGTATTTTCCAGAACGAAACACGGTGCCGACAAAATTGCAAGGAAACTTCAGAAAGACAATATTTCAGCAGAAGCCATCCACGGGAACAAATCCCAAAATGCAAGACAGAATGCCCTGAATAATTTTAAGGCCGGAAAAACAAGGATTCTGGTCGCTACAGACATCGCTGCAAGAGGTATTGATATTGATGAGCTGAAATATGTGATCAATTTCGAACTTTCGGATGTTTCCGAAACGTATGTACACAGAATCGGAAGAACGGGAAGAGCAGGTGCTGAAGGATCTTCAATCTCTTTTGTAGACAGTCTTGATCTTTTAAACTTAAGAAATACAGAGAAACTGATCGGGAAGAAAATTCCTGTGGTAAAGGATCACCCTTTCCATACTGACAACCTGATAGCCCAGAAAAGGGACTCCAATAACAAGCCTATGGCAGGAGGCGGCGAAAGAAGATCTTCGCCAAGAGGTCCAAAGCCTCAGAATAACAACAATAAGCCTGCAGGCAGCACACCAACGGGACTCAAGAAACCTAAGAATAAAAATTTCACCAGAAAAAAATAATAAAAAAGCTTCTCAATACATGAGAAGCTTTTTTTAGGTCTAAAAAAAGACAATTTATTTATACTTTGTTTATTTTACTCCTTTCCCGAATTCAGGTTATATCAGTATGTACGTACCTATATTTCTTTTTCCAATTCTTTCCGAACCGAAAAGCAGTAAGCAATGATACTAAAAGGCAGGCATGCTGCCAGATAAGTAGTGGGAAAAAGATTATCATAAAAGCCCAATCCGAAAAGCAGATACTTTTCCAGCACAAAATTGAGCATTGCCAGGAAAACAATATACGCTGAAAAATAAAATACATCGCTTATTTTTTTGACATAAAATGATAAAAAAATGGCTATTACCAGGAAAAACAGCATAACAAATTTATTACTCTGTCCCTGAAGAGCCAGAGGATTATGCTGTATAATATAATCTACATTTTTCGCAGGAAAAAAAACGGTCAGCATTAATACAGCTATGGTCAGCAGAAAAGCTCCTGATACTTTTATCTTACGGCCTGTGTCAATGGCTAAAAAGGGCTTTAATAAAAAAATAATCAGTGGAATAACAGCTACACTTCGTGTCAGGAATAAAATGCCAAGACCTATGCCTAACATTACCGGTTTTTGAAAATAATTATCTTTAAATTTATTGTGCCAGAAAAGAATAAATGCGGCAACAAACATAAAAGAAGAAATAAAATCACTCTTACAGACTGCTTCATAAATATAAGACAGAGATATTCCAAGCATCAATATGGCAGTGAACCTGATCATATTGTTTTTAAATTCGCGCAGAATGGTATAGGAAAACAGTAAAAATGCCATCACCTGAAGATAACCTACATTTCCTAAAAGATAGGACGGAAGAGCTAACAAAAGCTGTCCCGGAAGGTATGAGGACAAATTCCCCATAAAGTTATATGTATCATAAATATACTTACCGTGAATCCAGTACTCTAACGAAAAGTTCAGTGTCTGCCACCTGTCTATATTCAATTGGTAAGGATCTTTTAGAACATGGCAAAAAACTATGTATATAAGCGCAAAAACACCGGTCAGCAGATAAACAAGTTTTGCATTTATTTTTTTTGTCAACAATTGATTTTTTCTGAGGAAAAAAATTGAAATATGGACAGCTATAAATACTACAATTAAAATATTGAAGGGAACAACCGACTGTCGGATCCCGTATTTGATCAGGAATAAAAAGTTAATTATAAAATAGACTGCAAACAGTAACAAGCTGTTTGTTCTGCTATTTTTTACATTGTTCAATATTTTATTCATCGCTAAAGATTATCACTAAAAATTCTCTTTGCATTTTCCGTAGTTATCTTATCAATTTCAGAAAAATCTTTCCCATAGATATTCACCAGCTTTCCGGCTACCAGATCGAGATATGAGCTTTCATTTCTTTTCCCCCTGTGCGGAACCGGAGCCAGATAAGGTGAATCCGTTTCCAGAACGATCTTATCCAGAGGAATTTCATTCAGGAACTGATCTATTTTTCCGTTTTTAAAAGTCACAACTCCACCTATTCCCAGTATGAAATTGAGATCAATGGCGTGCCTGGCCTGCTCCAGATCTCCTGAAAAACAATGGAAAATACCTCGAAGTTTAGGATGCTTTTTTCTTTCCAGCACCTCGAATGTTTCATCAAAGCTTTCTCTTGTATGGATCACGATAGGAAGATCTTTTTCTATGGCCCAGTCGATTTGCTGTTCAAAAGCTTTTACCTGAATATCCAGCGTCGTCTTATCCCAGTAAAGATCGATCCCGATCTCTCCTATCGCAGGAAAATGCCTCTCATCCAAGTAATTTTTAACAATTTCAAGCTCCTTTTCCCAGGATTCAGGCTTTACGTAGCACGGGTGAAGTCCCATCATGGAAATAACCTGTCCGGGATATTCAACTTCCAGATGAAGCATCTTTTCATGAAATTCAGAATCAATGGCAGGAAGATAAAACTTGGTAATTCCTTTATCTAAAGCTCTCTGAATTGCTTCTTTTCTGTCTTCATCAAATTCCTCCGCGTATAAATGGGTATGTGTATCAATCATTTTCTTAAAATTTTAACAGATCTTCGTAAGGGTTTTCCAACTTCATCAGCAAACCGAAAGCTGGTTCAGTCTTGATTCCCTGTTTCTTAAGTTCTATTATTTTATGTTTAAAATCTTCTCCTTTTTCTTTTAATATTTTATATTCAGCAATCATGTGCTGATAAGCATCCTGTTCAGCTGAGGGTTTGTTCTGCCCGAAAATCTCTATTGGAAATTCTTCCAGCATAAAGTTCAGGACGATGCTTTTTTCACCATTTACGATACTATTTTCAGCATTTACAGGAATTAACCGGCTAAACATGATATCATCCAGAAAGTGTTTCTCCAATCTAAGATCTACCTCACAGATAATATCCAGATCGCTGCCTTCAACATCAATTTCAATAGGAATGGTTCCGGCAAGAATCGGAGAATAGGGTTTTAATTTCTCAAAGACCTGATATTTTTTAAGAACTTCATAAGCTCTCTTCTGTCTTTCGTTGCCCGATTTGAGATAATCAAGGTTCGTGAAATCAATCATTCAAAAATATTTTATGCCTTACTTTTTCCCTCTGGGCTTCAATTCTCTGACTTAATTTTTCTCTAAATTCAATATACTTTGGATCCTTTTCGTCCTCCGTTCTGTGTTCCAGAGCCTTATTAATTTTAAAATTTTCCCTGATAAAACTTTTCGTCTCATCTGAAAAATAAGCTTCCCCGAATTTATCGAAGATATAACTGACAGCCTGTGGTGTCGGATGGATCATATCTTCCTTATAGAAACGGTAATCACGCAGATCATCCATCAATATTTCATAAACAGGCAGGTAACGGCAGTTTTCCAGCTGCGAAACAGCTTCATGAACCGCTGTGATCAGTTTGGATTTGCTCAGCTGATTTTCTATCATACCGTCTTTTGTATGCCGGACCGGTGAAACAGTAAACAGGATCTGAACATCATCCCTGCAGATATCTTTCAGGTTTAAAACCGTATTATAGATTGAATCGGCAAGTTCCTGATGGGAAAGCAGCCTTTTTTCAAAAAATTTCTGTGGGATCTTGTGACAGTTGGCAACCAGTTTGTTCTTTGGAATAAATTCATAAATAAATGAGGTTCCGTAAGTAATGATCACCCAGCCTGCATCCTGTAAAAACCTGTTTCCCACCTCTATCCCGGCATTGATCCTGTCCAGGGTCTGGTGGACATACCTTCTGTCGAAGCTGCTGTGATGATCCAGGGAGATAAATTCTTCATTGAAAGCGATCAGTTCATCTTCCGTATAGAACTCCGAATCATGGAGCCTTTTAACGGCATTACTGATCGAAAACGGGTTAAAAATGGTTCCAAAAGGATTATTGACCGTCTGTAGCTGCCCCTGCTCCAGCAAATCTGTCATTTCCGAGGCAAAACAGGATCCTATTGAAAATATTTTATCTTCAACATCAATCTTTTTTTCTGACTCAGGAATGTCAACTTCAGTTCTGAATTTCATTTTTTAGGTAGCAGGTGGCAGATAACAGGTGGCAGGCATCTGTGAAACCCACAGCCTGCTACCTGTTACCGTCAATCTTATTAGCTTTCTCTTCTCAACAGATAATTAGCCAGTTCTATGAAAGGTTTTTTCTTTTCTTCAGGAATATTGATCTTCTCCAGGTAGCTCTGCCCTATTTCGTTATGTTTTTCGATCAGACGCAGGGCCTTTTCATCCACTTTGGTTCTTCTGAATATTTTTTCAACACCATATACTTTATCGATATTATCGGTCTTTTTGCCATACCAGTGATCCAGCTCTTTTCTTTCTTCTTCCGTGGCATGTTCCCTTGCCAAAAGATAGAGAACGGTTTTTTTATTTTCATAAATATCTCCGGCATGTTTTTTCCCAAACTGAGCCTGGTCTCCAAACACATCAAGATAATCGTCCATGATCTGGAATGCGATCCCGATATGTTTTCCGAAATTGAAAATAGCTTTGGCATCTTTGAAATTGGCTTTTGCAATAAGCGCTCCTATTTCAAAGGAAGATGCACTTAAAACTCCTGTCTTATAGGTAATCATCCGGATGTAATCATCATATGTCACATTTTCCTGGGTTTCAAAATTGATGTCATACTGCTGCCCTTCACACAGAAGAAGTCCGGTATGGGTAAAAATCCTGATGCAGGCCTTAAAAATTTCGGGTTCAAGATCTTCAAAAAACTTATAAGCTTTCAGCATCAGCCCGTCTCCTGAAAGAATTCCAACATTGATCCCATGAAGGGTATGGATGGTAGGCTTGTTTCTTCTCAGGGGAGCTTCATCCATAATATCATCATGGATAAGAGTGAAATTATGGAAAAATTCTATGGCCAGCGCCGGTTTTATAGCCTGTTTAAGGTCTCCACCGAATAAATCGCACGCCATCAGTACCATAATAGGACGAAGACGCTTTCCTCCGTGGGAAATGATGTAGTTCATCGGATCATAAAGTTCTGCAGGCTTGTCTTTAAAGGTATACTTGGTGATGGCTTCAGCAACGATCTGTTGGTATCTGTCTAAAAATTCCATAAAAATCTTTTAAGTTTAAACAAAAATACAATTTTTCAGGGCTTATAAAACAAAAAACTTTGCCCCGGGGGACAAAGTTTATATTATGATTTCAACTTTTAAAATTAAGTCAGAAATGTTACTGCAAGATAAGTAATTGCCGCAACAATTGCTGAAATAGGAATCGTTAATACCCAAGCCCAAAGAAGGCTTACTGTGATTCCCCATCTTACGGCAGAGATTCTCTTCGTCAATCCAACCCCGATGATAGATCCTGTGATTGTATGGGTGGTAGAAACAGGAATACTAAGCTGATCTGTAATAAAAAGTGTGATTGCTCCTGCAGTTTCAGCACTTACCCCTTCTAATGGAGTTACTTTTGTAATCTTAGTCCCCATTGTTTTGATGATCTTCCAGCCACCACTCATTGTTCCTAAACCAATCGCAAGGAATGATACCAAAGGAACCCAAAGGTAATGCTGGGCAAAGTAATCAAAACGGCCCGCAGACGGTATATTAAGATAAACAGGGTCATGAAGCATCTGCACGTGATAATAGATGAGGGCTGCCCCAATGATTCCCATTACTTTCTGAGCATCGTTCAGACCGTGTCCTACACTGAAAAGTGCTGAGGAAACAAGCTGTAATCTCTTGAAAGACTGATCTGCTTTGTATGGGTTTGATTTTTTATAAAGGTGAACGATGATTAATGTAATGATGATCGATATCACCATCCCTATTATCGGAGCCATAAAAATGAACAGGAAAATAGGAATTACTTTATCAAATTTCACGACATTCTGAGTCGTTAACTGGAGAAAGGCTTGTTTGAATGTGGCAAATACCCCTAAATCCGGTTGTGCTGCAACAACATCATGATAATCCAGCATAAAAGCATGCATCAGAGCAGCTCCTAAAAATCCTCCAATAAGGGTATGTGAAGATGAAGACGGGATACCAAACCACCACGTTAAAAGGTTCCAGGCGATTGCTGCCAAAAGACCTGAAAATATCACCTCCAGAGTGATAAAATTCTCATTAACTGTTTTAGCAATTGTATTTCCTATCCTGAATTCACCTATGACGTAGGCTGCTAAAAAGAATGCGGCAAAATTCCAGAGTGCTGCCCAAAGTACAGCCTGGAAAGGACTTAAAACCTTTGTAGAGACAATGGTTGCGATTGAATTGGCCGCGTCATGAAAACCATTAATATAATCGAAAATTAAAGCCAAAGCAATAATAACCGTAAGTAAAATCGGAAATTCCATTTCTGTGAGTTATAATTGTTTAAGCGTATTTAATCATGATGTTCTCAATCGTGTTGGCAACATCTTCTGCTTTGTCAGTTACTATTTCAAGATAATTAAGTACAGATGAAACTTTAATAATGTTAATCGCATCATTGGTTTCAAACAAATCTACCATTGAATTGGAAAGCAGATCGTCTGCAATATTTTCAATAGAGTTTACTTTGATACAAGCTTCTTTCACCTGGTCCATGTTTTTGAATCCTTTCAGGTTCTTCATGGCATTCTGGATTTCAAGACAAGCTTTGTGGATTAACAATGAAAAGTCTGAATAAGCCTTCATTTCCGGCGACTTGTACAGGAAGATGTATTTTGTGGAGGCGTAGATGTAATCAGCGATATCATCAAGGCCTGTAGCCAGTGTGTGGATATCTTCACGGTCGAACGGTGTAATGAAGTTTTTCCCCAATTCAATGAAGATCTCATGTGTAAGTTCATCATTTTTGTGTTCGTAGTCGCTCATTCTTTTTAACATCGTATCGTCGTTAAGATCGAAATCTTTGATACCGTTGTTAAAGTCTTCAGACATTGCAACCAGGTTTTCAGTTACTTTTTCAAAAAGTACAAAGAAGATTTTATCTTTGGGTTGAAAAGCGTGGAAAATATTACCAATTCCCATTGTTATGTATTTATAATTTGAGTGCAAATTTCCTAAAAAAGGATTTGCCCTGAAACAATATGACGTTAAGTTTTGTTAACATACCATTACCCTCTGATTATCAAATAAAAAAACCGGCCAGAAGCCGGTTTGTAGTATATATTGAGATGCTTTAGTTTGCTACTTCAGCTCTCATTTCTTTTCCTTTAAATTTCATTGAAGGAATATTGCTCATTACATTTTCTGAGAAAGATTTTTCCACTTCAAAGAAAGAGAATTTTTCTAAGATTTCAATGTCACCGATTTCCGCTCTTTTCTTACTTTTCCCGGCTGTCGCTTTATTGATGATCTCTAAAACATCCAGCTTTTTCAGCTGATCTTTTTTCCCTAAGTTGAAGAAGAATCTTACCATGTTTTCATCTTTTCTTCTAGGTTTTCCGCCACGGTCTCTGCTGTCTCTGCTTGCTGCCCTTGGTTCACGGTCTCCACGATCTCTTCCTCTGTCTCTGTCACGGTCTCTATCGCGTCCTTTGTCTCTTCTTGAATAATCATCGTCTCTGCTGCTCAGTTTCTGCTCAACAAGGTCATGCTTATCTTTGTAGTACATCGCAAGATCTTTCAACTGGAACTGTAATAACTTATGTACCAGCTCTTCTTTTGTGAATGCGCTCAGATCAGGAATTAAGCTGTCATTAAATTCAAATATATCTTCTGCGTGTTCCGTAAATAACTTTTCAAAAACGCCTCCAACCTGAGCTTTGATAACATCATCACCTGTTGGAATAGTTTTCTCCACGATATCAATTTTCGTTGAAGATTTGATTTGTTTTAATTTTCTGCTTTCTTCAGGCTTGATTAACGACATTGAAATACCGTCTTTTCCTGCTCTACCTGTTCTTCCGCTTCTGTGAACGAATACTTCAGGATCATCAGGTAAAGAGTAGTGGATAACGTGCGTTAGAGAGTCTACATCCAAACCTCTTGCTGCAACGTCAGTCGCTACAAGAATATCAATGTTTTTCAGTCTGAATTTCTTCATTACCGTATCTCTCTGTGCCTGGGAAAGATCACCATGAAGTGCATCTGCCGCATAGCCATTCTGCATCAGGAAATCTGCCACCTCCTGGGTTTCCATTCTTGTTCTGCAGAAAAGAATAGAATACTGGTTCGGGTTGGCATCAATCAATCTCTTAAGAGCTTCTTTTTTCTGACGGTACCCCACTACGTAATATTCGTGCTTAATGTTCTTCTTAACCTCGTTAATAGAACCTACAGAAATACGGTGCGGATTGGTAAGATAATTTTTAGAAATTCTTTCCACCTCTTTATTCATCGTTGCCGAGAATAAGAAAGTCTGCTTTGTATCCGGTGTTTCACTCAGAATTGTTTCCAACTCGTCTTTGAAACCCATAGAAAGCATTTCATCAGCTTCGTCCAACACTAACCAATGAATAGCAGAAAAATCAAGTGCTTTTCTGTTGATTAGGTCGATTACTCTTCCCGGAGTTCCCACAATAATTTGCGGTTTGTCCTTTAAAGAACGAATCTGATCCATAATACTGCTTCCACCGTAAACCGCTGTGGTTTTGATGTCTTTCATGTACTTGGAGTAGTTTTTTATGTCTTTAGAAATCTGAAGACATAATTCCCGTGTCGGACAAAGCACCAAAAATTGGATTTTGCGACTCGTTTCGTCAATCATATCCAAAATCGGAAGCGAAAACGCTGCTGTTTTGCCTGTCCCTGTCTGCGCAAGTGCGATCAAATCGCGAATATCTGAAAGAATGAAAGGGATAGTCTGTTTTTGGATTTCTGTCGGGCTTTCGTAACCCAGTTCGCCAACGGCCTTAAGGATGTCAGGACTTAAATTGGTCTCCGTAAATAAATTCATTAAATATTTTAAAATTTTTGCAAAGATACAACAAATATTTGATTTGTTTTTGAATAAAGTTCTAAATATGTAATCTTTAATTCAGAATACTCTAATATATTTTTATTTTTTTTAAAATTAAATCCAAAAAAACAGCCCTGACATTAGAAACATGTTAAACATTGTTTTTTTTCATTAAATTGGATTGATTTTTTCGGTAATATTTATGAATTTTTAAAAATACCATCATCCTGTGTAAAATTTTCGTTTGAAATCCTTTCTCTTCAGACATGGTTATTTCCTACTATCCACCGCTGTTATTAAAGATTTACAAATCAGTTAACTATTTTATTTTTACACTTAATTCCAGATTATTTAAAATTATAATTAATTTTTTTGGACTGTAGTAAATATATGTGTTTTTTTGTTAAAGTATGGGCAATTCTCTATAATTTTGGTCATCATAATTTTATTTTTTAACTTGTTTAAATAAACTGACATTACATCCTATTAAACTTTAAAACATGAACAGTATAAAGCCAGAGACTCTTACTTTTTTAAAAAATCTTACCGTCAACAACAACCGTGAATGGTTCAATGAGAACAAAGCTACCTATACGGAATCCCAGGAAAATGTTATTGCTTTCCTTGACGGATTGATCAAAGAAATGTCCGGTTTTGATGAAGAACTTGGTAAAATTGACGGTAAAAAATCACTCTTTAGAATTTACAGAGATACGAGGTTTTCAAAAGACAAATCACCTTATAAAACCAATTTCGGAGCATCCCTCGGAATGGGTAAAGGAAGCCAGAAAGGCGGTTACTATCTTCATCTGGAGCCCGGGAAATCTTTCCTGGCCGGTGGAATCTATATGCCGGAATCTTCTGTCCTGAAAGAAGTGAGGAAAGAAATTTCGCTGTATGGAGAGGATTTTCTTAAAATAATCAACAATAAAGAATTCAAAAAATATTTCCCGGAACTGGATCAGGATGATAAACTTAAAAAAATTCCACAAGGGTTTGAAAAGGAAGATCCAATGGGAGAATATCTGAAACTAAAGAGTTTCATTGTGGTTTACAATCTGAAAGACGAAGAAATCCTGGACAAGAATGCCATAAAAAATTTCACCAAGGTTTTTAAGCTGATGAAACCTTTCAATGATTTCCTGAATGCACCTTTTCTTTAATTGTCACTAAAATTTTACATTAAATCCAAAACCTTTTTGAAGCGAAACTTGATCATTAGACTTTATATTTCAACCTGAATTCGGGCTAAAGCTTAAAATAAAAAGCAATGATAAACAGGGATTTTATAAATCATTCCGCTGATTTTTAAGTTAGACAAAGTTGTTTCACTTAGAAAAGCAAACCACCGGAACTATTCTGTATTCCTTTTCACGTCACAAGCTTTCTATTGAAAAAGAATCTGCTTGATCTGCTAAATCTGCGAGAGAAAAAAAACTCTCACAGATTTAGCAGATGTTTATGTTTTATTTTTTATTGTTAGAATGTCATTACATCTTTCACTACTCCATTCTTTTGGGTGTGCTGCAGTAATTCTGTTTCAATAAATGCTTTGATTATTTCTTCTGATCCGCTGTTCGGGAATAGAAGATGAACATTGGCTCCTGCATCCAGTGTAAAGAATAACGGAAGTCCCGTTTCCCGTCTAAAATCCCAGATTTTATTGATTACTTCCAGCGTTCCGGTTTTCATCAGGATAAAAGCAGGATCGCTCATCATCATCATGGCATGAAGGGTAAGCGCCTCATGTTCCACAAGCGTGATAAAACGTTCCATGTCCCCGTTTTTAAGGATTTCTTTCATTGGAACAAAGTTTTCTCTTGCTTCCTGGAATCTTCTTTCAGCATACGGATTGGTGTTCATCAAGCCATGACCCACGGTTGAGGAAACACTTTTCTGGCCTTCATGGATCAACAGAACCCAATCATTAAAGCTTTTGAAAATATCATGAATTTCAGCGTCCGGATATTTTACTGCAAACAGGTCTGAACTTCCTTCTACCTCATCAGATATTCCCCAGACTACCAGCCCGTTGTACAAACTTCTGCATGCGCTTCCGCTTCCCAGTCTCGCTAAAAAAGAGGCCTTTCTTAGTAACTCTTCTTCAGACCGGCCTCCTGAAAATTCCATATCCAGTTTCATCAGGCATTTAGCTATAGCTCCAAATCCGGAAGCCGAACTTGCAATCCCGGAGCTGTGGGGGAAAGTGTTTTCTGTTCTGATTACATATTTCCCTTTCAGAATCCATGGAAGGTACTGCTCTATATTTTTAAAATATTTTTCTATTTTTTCAGCAAATTTCACCTCTTCATTTCCTGCCAGGAAAGTCTGAACAGAAAAGGTTTCACCTGCCAGAAACTCCATAGAAGTATTGGTTTTACAATAATTCAAGGTATAACTGATACTCGGGTTCGCAGGGATCTGCTGATCATATTTGCCCCAGTATTTGATCAGGGCGATATTGGACGGACAGCTTTCTGAAACGGTCCGGGTATGGATGGTAAAGTCTTGTTTTCCTAAAAAATCTTGTGTCGTCATAGTCTGATTTTAAATGATAAAAACTCTTTATTTAACCGTAAAAGGCAAAAAAAAATCTTAACACTTTAATTATTTTAAAGTTAAAAATAAAACTGCATATTTAATACTGTTTAAGCCTTCCAAAAATATGATTTCATTTTATGAACTTCTTATTAAACTTTTTTAATTTAATAGTCTGAAAAACTGCCTTTTTTACGGTTTAAAGCGCTTTATTTTTAATACATTTTTTCAATAATATCTGCATATTTTTTAAGAACTACATTTCTTTTGACTTTCAATGTAGGGGTGATTTCCCCGGTATTGATGTCGAATTCAGCAGGCATTAATGTGAATTTTTTTACTTTTTCATACTCTGGCAGATGAACCTGCAGTTCTTTAATTTTTTCTTTGTATAAAGCAATGATCTTATCATCTTTTACAGCTTCTTCCCAACTGGTAAAAGGAATCGTATTTTTCTTCATAAAATCCCGCAGAAACTCAAAATTAGGAACAATAAGGGCTGAAACAAACTGCCTACCCTCCGCTACAAGCATGATCTGCTGGATAAAATTATTATTGGTAAGAAGATTCTCGATCTGCTGCGGGGCCACATATTTACCGTTGGAGGTTTTCATCAGATCTTTGATCCTGTCTGTGATGATCAGGTTTCCTTTATCGTCAAATTTTCCGGCATCACCGGTTTTGAACCATCCGTCTTCCGTGAAAACTTTCTGTGTTTCTTCAGGTTTATTGTAGTACCCTTTCATGATACCGCTTCCTTTGGCCTGGATCTCATCGCCTTCTCCGATACGGATTTCTACACCCGGCAAAGGTTTTCCGCTGGTTCCATGCTCAAAATGGGTTAACGGGAAAAGCGTAAGTGTAGCCGTTGTTTCGGTGAGTCCATAACCTACTGTTACGTGAATTCCCACCGAATCAAAGAATTTTGTGACTTCCGGTGACAGGGAAGCCCCTCCACAAGGCAGGAACCATAATCTTCCGCCCATTTTTTCTTTAATTTTGCTGAAAACCAGCATATCTGCCACAGATTCTTTCAGTTTTAATCCAAAAGGAACAGGCATTTCGTTTCTTCTCAGTTCTGCCGTCTGCCATCCTATTGCCAATGCCCAGTCGAAGATCTTTTTCTTTACCGACGAGCTTTCTTCTGCCTTTTCTAAAACTCCGGCATATACTTTCTGGAAAAACCTCGGCACCGCACACATCATGGTGGGTTTTACCTCTTCCAGAGCTTTGGCGATATTCTTTGGATCTTCCAGGAAATACACTCTTGCCCCGCCATATAAACAAAGCAGGCTCCAGCTTCTCTCAAAAACATGGGTCAGGGGCAGGAATGCGAGTGATAGTTCTTCTTCAAAGTTTTTAAATTTAAAAAACTCAAAATGGGAATCGAAAGCCCTGATAAAATTCCCGTGGGTAAGCATGACACCTTTCGGGGTTCCTGTAGTACCGGAAGTGTAGATCAGTGTAGCAGTATCGTCATATTCTTTTTTGCAGATCTCCGGTTTAGGGGAGGATTTTGCAATGAAATCTTCAAGATAAAAACTGTTGAATTCTTTCTTGATCCAGACTGATTTTTTGGAAACAATAATAGTTTTCAGCTGGCTTTCTTCTTTCTGCAAAAGTTCCAGGCATATATCATACTGCTCCTGGTTTCCCACAAGGACAGCCTTCGCCGACGAATCATTGAAGATATATTCTGCCTGTTCCGCATTGTTTGTAGCGTAAACAGGAACAGTGATTGCTCCTACAGCCATAGAAGCGAGATCGAAGATCATCCATTCAGAGGAATTATCCGAATAAATGGCAACTTTATCATTTTCCTGAATCCCTGCATTTTTCAGTGCATTGGCTGTTTTAAAAACAATTTCACCGAATTTTTTCCAGCTCAGTTCTTTCCACGCCTCGTCTTTCTTTTTAAAGCCTATCGCTGATTTTACCGGATGCTTTTCTACATTTTTAAGGATAATTGCTGCTGCAAGATTCATGAATTCAGCTTTTTGTCGTTAATATAATTTTTAAGATGGAAATCAATACTCTCTTTTACAGGAATAAGCTGATAATCAATCTTTTCTTTAATCTTCTGGTTGGAAATGGTATTGAGTGATGATATGGATTCAATATTTGATTTTGTAATGATTCTCAGTTTGGGAATCAGCCAGCCAAAAAGAATGTTGGCCAGTCTTCCGATGTTTAACTGGGGTTTTGTAAGAATCCTCGCTTCTTTAAGACCAAGCTGTGACCTGATCTGTTTTCCAAGCTCTGCATATTTTTTATTTTCAGAAATAAGAATAAAGCGTTCTCCGAAAACATTTTTCTCCATCAGGTCAATGGAGATTGCAGCGGCATCTCTAACGTCGATATAACTAGTTCCACCGGAAAATGTAAATCCGTTTTTTTCAAAAGTCGGGAAAATATCTCCGCTGCTCTGTCCCCAGTTTCCACTTCCGATGATCATTCCAGGATTCACGATGATGGTATTCAGCCCTTCTGCAGAAGCTCTCCAGACTTCCATCTCAGCCAGGTGTTTAGAAACAGCATAAGCAGAATGTTCTTCTTTGGGATTAAATTCTGAATTTTCATCCAGCTCACCAGCGTCATTAAAAATATCCAAAACGGCGATCGTACTTACGTGCAGGAATTTTTTCACTTCCGAAACTTCACAGGCAAACAACAGGTTTTCCGTACCTTTTACATTGGTATGGTACATTTCTTTTTTATCGTGAGGATGGAAACTTACTTTTGCGGCACAGTGATAGACTTCATCTACGCCTTTTAATGCATCCTGAAGAGAATTGAGATCATCAAAATCTACGTCTGTCCATTCGATCCTGTTAAAAAAATCATCAGGATTTTCCGTATAGAAGCTGTAAGAATGCCTTACATCGTTTAAATTGCTGCCCGGTCTTTTGGAAGCACGCACGCTTTTCCCTTTTTTCAGAAGTTCCAAAACGATTACCCTTCCCAGGATTCCGGTTGCACCCGTTACAAAAATCATTAATTATTTTCTTGATTGCTGACTAAAATATAACAATATTTCCTATCCGGCAATTCTTCATTTTTCTGTAAAGATTTCATGAAAAACCGCTTATGCAAATTTGCGATTTTTAAAGCAGAATTCCGCTTAATTTAATCAATATTATCACTATGAAGGTCTTTATATGCAGCAATTTTTAAGTTAACAAAATAACGGATACATGATTTTAACCATAAAAGCAACAAAAGTTTTTTTACCCTTTAGTTATTTTAAGTTTAAAAGATTTGAAAAAAAGAAGGTCACATAAGCTTTTGAAGATTTCCATAATGACAGAAAATTTGTCGGATCAAAATTCCCCTCATGTGGAGGGGTGGCGAAAATTCAAAGAATTTTTGACGGGGTAGTTCCATATACCAGCTTATTTTTGCACTTTAATAAACAAAAAAAAGTCCTTTAGATTTACAAAAGGACTTTTTTTGTTTAAAATAGTTGATATTTTTTAAGCCATAACCATGTTGTTTCTTCTTGGAGCTTTGTCGCAGAGAACGTCTGCAATACTCTTAGAAATCAGGTTGTCTTCCGTTAAGTTATCTAACCAGAAAAATTCGCCCGCCGCATTGATCTCGATGAAATAATACTCATCTTCAGGGGAAACAATGATGTCTATAGCACCATAATCTACATTGTAAACATCCAGAAGTTCCAGAAGTTTCGCTTCAACATCCGCAGGAAGTTCAGTTTTGACCCATTTAGTGAGTAAATTCACTCCGTCTTTTCTCCAGTCTACTTTGGCATCTTCCGACTGTTGGGAATCTATTTCAAAAGCGTAAACGTCCCGCCCCACAATAGTAACACGCAGTTCTTTTTTCTTTTCTATCTTTTTCTGGAACTGCATCGGGCAATACACCAGTGAATCCAGTTCTTCAAGCTTATCTTCACTCACAACATTGGTAAAAACAACACTTTCCACCCCATCCTCGTAGATTGCAAATCCAGTCTGCATTTTAGCCACAACATTCTGATGTTTAAGGATGAATTGTCTGGCTTCCTCAGGGTTATTCGTCAGGCAGGTTTCCGGTATTTTAAGTCCTAATTTAACGGCAATTTTAAGCTGCTCTTCCTTACTGTCAAGCCTTCTGTAAACTCCCGGTTTCCCTAATGCATAAGCATCTACAGATTCTATGAATCCGAAAAGCGTATTGCGGATTTCTCCCATTGCAGCACCGTAGAATTTTTTATCCATTTCCTCTTTCACCCCGTTTCCGATATTGTAAGCTCTTCTGTACCAGACGGCAGCAATATCATCAAGACGGTGCTTTGCATTTTCAGTTTCAAGGATACTTACCCATTCTCCGTCCTGGAAGATGGTTGACAGCTTATTTTTTATAGGGTACAGATCGACATCGAAACGGATGACCTCGCAGCCGTTTTTTTCTATGTATTCTGTCACTTTTTCAATTGAAAAATTATCTAAGGTATGCGTAATGATTAGTATTTTATTCATGGATATTGATTCTTTTTATAAGGTTATCAGCGATTCTTTCTGCGATAGGAAATTCCAGCTCTTTCTGGAGCATTCCCCATTCTCCCTGGGGATTTACTTCAAGGAAGTAATATTTTCCGTCTTTTCCTTTGATCATGTCAATGGCCCCGATATAAAGTCCCATTTCTTCCATCATAGAAGTAAGACCGGTTTTGATATTTTCCGGAAGCTCGTAGGCCGACCACATGTAATTTCCCTGCGCTAATCTCCAGTCGGCATTCTCACTGTTATTGATTTTTCCGGTAAAAAATTCGCCGGCTACATAGACGATTCTCAATTCATATTCTTTGTCAATATAGGGCTGAAAGATCATCGGACAGTAAGTAATGTCTGAAATATTTTCGAGGGTATTTTCTTCAATGATCATGGTTGAGATAATATTTTCCCCGTTCATGGTCTTTGCCGTCAGACTGTGAAGTTTTGCAACTGCTTTTCCGCCACAAAATTCATAAAAAAAAGCTCTGATCTTCTCTTCGTCATTGGAAAAAATGGTTTCAGGAACGATGAGATTATTTTTTCCGGCCAGCTTCAGCTGAAGCATCTTATTGTTGTCGATCTTTCTTTCATTTTCATAAGGATTGATCCAGGGAATGTCTTCTAAAACAGTGATCAGGTTATAGCGGAGGTTCCCGTACCCGTTCAGGAATATTTTTCTGTACTCTTCATCCAGCTCTTCAGGAATGCTTACACTCCATGCTTTTCTGTGCCATACTCCTCTGATGTCCCGGGAATGAAGCGTATTTCCTGATTCATCAGTCAGTTCAAACGAGTCTTCAGTCACACTGATCTTCTGGAAGTGATTCATCCGGTCGGAATTCAGCCTGAAGCAGGGAATATTTTTTGAGGCAAGGTATTCAAAAAAGATATCAATATTGTAAAAGTCCTTTGAGTGGGTGATGCAGAGAATCATTTGCCGGTTTTTATTAAAAAAGGAAACTTAATGGTAAGTTTCCTTTGATATGATTGTATTAATGCGATTAATATTTCACGTCTTAGTCTAATGGAACTGTTGGAGAATCATCATCTCCGTCCGAAGGATATTTCAGCGTGTGCATCATATCGTCCTTAGGTGAAGTTACCGTGTCCAAAGCCGGCTTGGTAACAGAATCTTTTAAAATACTTGTGATAATACCAGTATCTCCTCCTTTTACCGTTTCAGGATCTTTAAGCTGCTTTTCTAAGAATGATGCAAAAAACGGCTTCTTTTGTGAATTTTTGTTTTTCATAATAATTTAGTTTGGTTAGAATATGATTTCGATTTTTTATTTACAGAAATCTATACAACAGAATCGTCGCCGTCTGAAGGATATTTCATAGTAACCAAAAGGTCCTTGCTTGGCGCTGTTACGTGATCAAAAATCTGTGCCGTAACATTATCAACTGAAGGTGCAGTAACGATATCGTTATCTGCATTCGTAGAAATTGATGCTCCTCCCTGAACAGTTTCGGGATCTTTAATCTGCTTTTCTAAAAATGAAGCAAAAAATGGTTTCTTTTTTGAGTTCTCGTCTTTCATGATTATTGAATTTGTTATTTGTTAGTAATCTTTTAATTTATAAAACGTCTAATTCTCCGGACTCATCACTGTCAGACGGATACTTCATTGTCACTACATGGTCTTTTGCCTGCGATGTTGCATTGTCAAGAAACGGTGATGTGGTAACAACATCTCTTGTAGGTACGGTAAGGACATCTGTTGTAGGTGTAGTAATGCCGCCACCCTGAATTTTTTCAGGATCATTGACCTGTTTCTCTAAAAACGAAGCAAAGAACGGTTTTTTTGAGTTTTTCTTTTCCATAGGTTAATATATTTAGTTTTTATGTAAAACTAAAATACAAAAATTTCAATACATGGGGAAATAATATCTCATTTTAAGAAAATTTTAACTAAATCAACAGAAATACGAAATTAAATTAATTTAAATTCAGAAATTCCTTAACCACTTTCGCGAAGTCAACCGGATTTTCAGCCTGAACCCAATGTCCGGCATTTTTTACCGTAACAATCTTCGCTTTTGGGAACTGCTGCTTAATGCCGTATTCATCCTGTGGAAGGATATAATTGGATTTTTCGCCGGCAATAAATAAAGAATCACCCTCAAAAACCCCGAATTTCACAGCGTTGGAAACAAATTCGTTATATTTTTCAGATAAGGTTTTAAGGTTAAATCTCCAGTTTAGTTTCTTGTTATCATCCCAGTACAGGTTCTTTGCTAAAAACTGTATCGTCGATTTTTCCGGAATATACTGGCTTAATACCGCTTCTACATCTCCCCTTGAACCTACTTTATTGAAATCTACTGTTTCAAGGGCTTTAATAATTCCCTGATGATGCGGTGGATAAGCCTTTGGTGAAATGTCTACCACAATAAGTTTTTCAACTCTTTCAGGGTATTTTAATGCAAACTGCATCACCGCTTTTCCGCCTAAAGAATGTCCCAGAACATGGGCTTTCTGAATACCGTAATGATCCATATAGCGGGCAATATCATCTGCCAGATCATCATGGGACATACTTTCGGAATGAAAGCTTCTTCCATGATTTCTAAGGTCGATAAGATGTACGGGAAGGTATTCTCCCAGGTCTTTTCCAAAACTTCCCCAGTTGTCCAGCATTCCGAACAATCCGTGGAATACAAGAAGCGGCGTCACTGTAAGATTTTCGCCGAATATTTTTGAATTAAGTATATTATCCATAATGTATTAGTCTAAAAATGATGAAAAAAATTCTCCGACTGCCTGAAAAATGTCCCCAATATCCAGCCAGGATAAATCAATTTCTGTGTCAGAAAGCTCAGGAAAAACGAAATTCAGCCCTGCCGAAGAAATTCCGTCCAGCATGGTTTGCTTCATTTCAGCATAATCGCAGATTTCTCCCAAAGTTTTGTGATATGAATCAAAATCTTCATGTGAAGAGAAAACAGACATTCCCCAACAGGAATAATCAATTCCACTGCTTCCACCATTCCGTGAAGTTTTCTGACTAGCCTTTTTTACTTCTTCGGGTTTATAAAAATCTTTTTTACCGTAATCATCTACAAGAATACTTCCTATATCTTTAATGTATTTCTTCCTGTCTTCCGGCAAGGGTGTACAAAATTCTTTCATCTTACTTAATAATCAAATTACCAGGCCGCCAATCTTTTCAAATAGGCCTGGACCGTATTCTCAAGCCCCATGTAAAGCGCTTCTGAAATCAAAGCATGCCCGATGGAAACTTCAAGAAGGTTTGGGATATTGTCGGCAAAATATTTCAAATTTTCCAGGCTCAGATCATGTCCCGCATTGATTCCCACACCGAATTCTGTTGCGGCAACCGCTGTATCGTAATAAGGCTTTATAGCCTGTTCTTTATTGGTAAGATAATTTTTTGCGTAGGCTTCCGTATACAGTTCAATCCTGTCTGCTCCTGTTTTTGCAGCATGTTCTACGAGTTCAGGCAGCGGATCAAGAAAAACAGAGGTACGGATTCCTGCATTTTTGAACTCTGCAATAATTTCCGTCAGAAAGTCGAAGTGCTTTTTGGTGTCCCAGCCGGCGTTGGATGTAATTGCATCGTCTGCATCGGGAACCAGCGTTACCTGTTCCGGTTTTACTTCCAGAACCATATCAATAAAAGAGCGGTGCGGATTTCCTTCAATATTGAATTCAGTGGTAACAAGCGGCTTCAGATCATAGACATCTTTTCTTGTGATGTGTCTTTCATCAGGCCTGGGATGGATGGTGATTCCCTGTCCTCCGAATTCCTGGATCTTCACGGCAGCTTCTGTTACGCTTGGGGTTTCGCCTCCTCTTGCATTTCTTAATGTCGCAATTTTATTAATGTTTACGCTTAGTTTTGTCATTTCTTTATTTAGATGTTATTTTTTAAGAAATCAGATATTAGGGTTTAGAAATTAATTTTGGGGGTTATTTCTATTTCTCTAAAACCGGGTAGAATCCCGCTAACTTCGGATTTCCAGCTTCCAACTTCTTTTTTATACCTTTACACTTATCTGCATCACCTGAAGATCAAATTCTTTGGAGGCCACCAGCAGATGGTCGAAAATATCAGCCTGGATCTGCTCGAAATGCTCCCATTTGGAATCATTGGCAAAACAGTATACTTCAAGAGGAAGTCCCTGTGGTGTAATATCCAGCTGGCGGACCATCTTGGACCCGTTCTGATCGATATCAGGATCATTTTCTATATATTTCTGGGCATAATACCTGAAAACCCCGATATTCGTAAGCTGCCTTCCGTTAATCGTTTTATCCTTATGGGCCAGGTCCTGTTTCTCTTTTTCTATTTCCAGCGTTTTTTCTTTGAGATAATCTGAGATCAGGTTAATGTCTTTTAAACGTTCAATATCTTCTTCATTTAAAAATTTAAAAGAATTGATATTGAAATAAATGGATTTTTTAATTCTCCTTGTATTGGATTCGGACATCACCTGTAGGTTTCTGATTTCTGTGGTCAAAAGGTCATAGGTGGGAATTGTTGAAACGGTTTTATCAAAATTCATAACCTTAGTTGTCAGAAGGCTTATATCCACGATGTTTCCTTCCATACTGTATTTTGGGATGCTTACCCAGTCTCCTACTTTAAGATTTTTTGAAGTGGCAACGTGTATCCCAGTTACAAAACCTAAAATGGTATCTCTGAAAACCAGTACCAGCACAGCAGTAATAGCACCAAGGCTTCCGACAATAGTGGTTCCTTTAATCCCAAATATCACGCATATTCCCACCACGGAAAAGACGAAGATTCCTAAGATTTTTACGGTTTCCGAAATGGCATTCAGGGTCATGATCTTATAAAAATCCTGCTTTATAGTGAAATAATTCCTGAAACCCGTTAATGACCGGTAAAGCATACCAGCAAGAATCAGTACCAGTCCTAAATTGACAGACCTGTTGATGAAAATATTTGTTTTAGGCAGGGCCGTTGCAGGAAATATAGAGGGATGGATCCCTCCTACAACCAAAAGCGCGGCAAAATGGGCCACAGAATTAGAAATCTTGGACTGATAAACCGACCGGATGACCGGATATTTTTCATCACTCCTGAAAAATCTGAAAACAAAATTAATGGCAAATTTAAAAACAAAATCCACCACTAAAAATACCGCACCAAGCAATGCCAGCTTGATAATAATATGAACCACCCAATCCATTCCCCCGGGCGTTACCTGGCTGATGTAGATGTAAAGCTGATCACTTATTTCCTGTAAAAAATTCTTGGTATCCTGTATTTCGTCTTTCATTACAGCAAATTTATAAAATTAAGAATGATGATGTTACTATTGATAATCAATTTTCATCCCAAATAGCAAAAAGGCTCCTGCAAATCTTCTTTTTTCCTATCTTGCATTCATAATTGTAAAGAATGGATACAGCCTTAATTAATATTCTCTGTCTTATTTTATTGTTTCTAGGGATGCTGGGAACGTTCCTGCCAGTGCTTCCAGGCCTTGTACTGAGTATCTGTGGTCTTCTGATCTATAAATTCGGAACCGATGCCGATCTGCCGATGATCTATATCTGGGCATTCGGAATACTTACAGTTATTTCTGTGGTGCTGAGCTACGTAATTCCCGCAAAAACCAACAGGAAATACGGAGGAACACGCTGGGGAAGTATAGGTTCAATCATCGGGACCATTGTAGGGATCTTTATTCCTATTCCTTTAGGATTTCTGATAGGAATGTTTGCCGGGGTATTTATCGGGGAACTTCTTCATGACAGCAAGGATATGAACAAGGCCCTGCAATCCACTAAAGGTGCGTTTATCGGCTTTATTTACGGAACAGGTTTCAGCCTCGTGGTGGGTGTGGCAATGTTTTTGGTAGTAGTTTTAGATATGCTTGATATTATTTAAAAAAAAGAAAATATGTTCCATAAAGCCATCATATTCAGCCTGGGAATGCTGACCTTAGCAGGCTGCAACGCCCAAAAGAAGACAAAAACCCCGGAATCTACTGAAACAGCAGCCGGTACAAAAGGAAATAAGCCTTCAGTACAAAAAGGGGATATCATTTATTTTAATCAGGGAGAAAATAAATTCCTGAAAGAGTATGAAATGAATGTGACCTTCAAAGGTATTTCTGAAGACAGCCGCTGCCCTGAAGGAGTAAGCTGCATATGGGCGGGAGCCGCTGTAGCACAGGTAGAAGTGATGGGGACCTACTCACGGCCTATGGTACTATATCTTGCCACTACAGAAAATGCAGGACGAAATTACCGCAAATCTCAGGAGTTCAACGGGTATACTCTCTCACTGGAAGAGGTAAGTCCGTTTCCTAAATCTGACGGCGGAACAAAAGCCCTGGAAGGAAAATACAAAATCGGGATTAAAATCACAAAAACTTACGGATCACCAACCTCTACCACGAAATAGGCTTCTTCCCTTTTGAAACCAGGTATTCATTAATTTTAGAGAAAGGTTTGCTTCCGAAAAATCCTCTGTGAACAGAAAACGGAGAGGGATGCGCAGATTTTAATATAAAATGTTTAGCCGGATCAATAAGTTCGGCTTTTTTCTGTGCAAAAGCTCCCCAAAGAACGAAAACCACGTTTTCTTTTTTATCTGAAATTTCTTTGATGATAAAGTCTGTGAACTTCTCCCAGCCTAAATCCTTATGCGAGTTTGGTGAATGGGCACGTACCGTTAAGGTGGCGTTCAATAATAAAACACCTTGTTTGCCCCAGTCATCCAGCTCTTTTGAAGTTCTTTCTACTCCAATATCGTTTTTAAGTTCAATAAAAATATTTTTAAGCGAAGGCGGTGCCGTAACCTGTTCTGAAACGGAAAAACACAATCCATTGGCCTGAAGATCGTTATGGTAAGGATCCTGTCCGATGATCACTACCTCAATATCATCAAAAGGTGTAATTTCCAATGCTCTGAAAATCTGGCTTTTGGGCGGAAAAACTTTTGTCGTTGCGTATTCGTGTTTTACTTTTTCCCAAAGGCTGGTAAAGTATTCTGTATTTTTTATCGGGGCTAAAACTTCTGTCCAGGTCATTATCAACTATTAATTAAGAATATTTTACTCTTTTGTAATTTTTTTAGAAAAAACAGTTCCATCATTCAATGTATAATGTATCATGTATACACCTTTTGGCAGCACTGATAAATCCATTTTATTATCAGTTATTTTAATATTTAGCTTTTTTCCGCTAAGATCGTATAATTCAATATTCTTAACATTCTTATATTTGAAAAAGACATCTCCTTTGGTAGGATTTGGATATATGGCTAATTGATCATTGATAATATCGCCTTTTATATTATTGATAGCTAACAGACCTGTTGTACAGGTTTTGTTGATAGTAAGAGGTGTATCATAATAATCAAATGATGTAGTCCACGCATTATTTACAAATGTTCTTAATCCAATAGCATCAGTTTTATGAAGTAGCCATTGGTATACAACCAGTTGGTCACCTGGTGTCTTTAACATATAACCAAACCATACCTTGCTTCCAATATTACTATTCACGGGACTAAACGGCAACGGTACAACAACTTTGTAAGATGTTACTGTAAGACCAGATCCTCCACTGCTACCCAGATATATAACAGAAGTTGGAACAACATCATGACTCTCTATTAAATTCCCTGGACCTCCATTTTGATCTTTATATAGATAAACTGTACCCTGACTTACCTGTTGTGTTGAACCTATTGTGAGTACATATATTTCAGCAGAACTAAAATTTACTGTTGTATTGTTTTCAATATCAAAATCAATGGCATGAATAGCTTGATTAGGATGTGTTAAACTTCCACTAGCGTTAATAGGAGGTGGAGAAAATATATAATCACATGTATTTTGCGAAAAAGCATGCATATAAGCAAGTATAGCAAATAATAATAATTTCTTCATGATATTTGTTTTTATGTTTTCGTAATCTACAAAAATATATTTTTTTAAGAAAACTTTTAAATAAATTAATAAAAATTCATACGAATTTGAACATGATTATATTGTCTGGAATCATATAAAATCTTTTTTCAAGCTGAAAACAATATTATCCGGAAAACCTTCATCTGTTCTACCCTCTTCCAAAACAAAACTATGCTTCAAAAGAAGACCTTTCGAGTTTTCATTGAACCTACTGGTAAAAGCTAAAATTTCCTGCAGATGTAAATTATTAAATCCATCATCTAAAACAGCTTTCAGGGCTTCAGACATAATTCCTTTTCTGTGATATTCTGGCAATAGTTCATAACCGACCTCAGCTGTTTTCCTGTCTTCGGAAAACTTCCAGAGACAAATGGTTCCGATAAGATTGGATTGACCTTTATAAGAGATTCCAAAAAAAATAATTTCCTTACTCTGAGTCCTTTTTTTGATGCTTAAAATAAATTCCAACGCATCATAATTGGATTTTGGAGAAACTCTTTTAACGAATTGATTAATCCGTGGATTGCTTCGGATTTTCAGAATATCTTCAGTGTGGCTTTCATTAACTGCGTTCAGGATCAATCGTTCGGTTTCTATTTTCATCTTTCAAATGTACTAAAAACAGATGATCAAAAATTACCTTATCTCCCGCTTAAATACAGCCAACCATTCAAATTAACTCATTTTCAAATTGTCACATCAGCAAATTCACATTTTCTCACTAAATTTGCAGGGTGTATATAAATAAAGAAGATTTAAACGAATTAGAGTTTCCGCAATTGCTCGCGGAAATCTCTCCATTTGCGTATTCTCCGAAAACGAGAGAAAAAATTCTTCAACTTCGTCCCATGGAAATTGACGAGGCGGAACTTTCACTGAAAAAAACGTCGGAATATCTTTCGAGTTTTGAAAGTTCAAATGCAATTCCGTTTGATGAATATGAAGATATCGAAAATGAGCTGAAATTAATGCTGATTGAGAATTACCGTCTGGAAAACAGTGCTTTCATTAAAATAAAAACCTTAACCGAACAGATAGGAAAACTTCAGAAGTTTTTCCCAAGCATGCCGGACACCTTTCCTACTTTAACAGGTGATGTTTCTGTGCTTGAATTCAAAAAAGAGATCATTGATAAGATTGATAAGGTCTTTAACCGTTTTGGGGAGGTAAAAAGTGATGCCTCGCCTGTTTTAAAAGAGCTCAGAGCTGAGATCCAGCACGCTAAAAAAGCGATCCAGGAGAATTTCAACCGCGCGCTGTTCAATTACGGACAAAGTGATTTTCTGGACGACATCAAGGAAACCATTCTTGAAGACCAACGGGTTTTAGCTGTAAAATCCGCGTATAAAAAAAGAGTTGCCGGAAGGGTTTTAGGACTTTCAAAAACAGGTTCTATTACCTATATTCAGCCCGACAGTGTTGTAAAACATTATTTCAAGCTGCGTGAAAGTGAAGAGGAAGAGAAAAAAGAGATAGACAAGATCCTGAGAAAACTGACCGCGGAACTGGCGGAATTCCAGCCTCAGCTGTGGAGATACCAAATCTATATTTTTGACCTTGACCTTACGAGAGCCAAAGCGAAATTTGCTGAACTTGTTAATGGAATCCTTCCCAAGATCAACCGCCACAGAACATTAAAACTTAAAGATGCATACCATCCTCTGTTATGGCTCAGAAATAAAGTAGAAAACAAAACCATTTACCCACAAAGCCTGGCATTGACGGATCACAACAGAATTATCTGTATCTCGGGACCGAATGCAGGAGGAAAATCCATCACCCTGAAAACAGTCGGACTGCTTCAGCTGATGATCCAGAGCGGAATTCTGGTGCCGGTACATCCGAGGTCTGAAATGTTTTTCTTTGAAAAGGTCATGACGGATATCGGAGATAACCAGTCGATCGAAAACCATCTGTCCACCTATTCGTCAAGGTTAAAAAAAATGTCCGGTATCATCCGTGAAGCTGATGCCAATACATTGCTGCTGATTGATGAATTTGGAACCGGATCAGATCCAGAACTTGGCGGTGCGCTGGCAGAAAGCTTCATGGAGTATTTCTATGATAAAAAGAGTTTTGCAATCATTACCACGCACTATACGAATATTAAACTGGTGATAGAACAGCTTCCAAACGCTGAAAATGCAGCCATGCTTTTTGATGAGGAAACCCTGGAGCCGATGTATAAACTGGAAGTGGGACAGGCAGGAAGCTCATTCACTTTTGAGGTGGCAGAGAAAAACAGGATTCCAAGATTCATTATTCATGCGGCGAAAAAGAAGGTAGAACATGATATTGTCAATCTCGATAAAACGATCGTAAAACTTCAGCAGGAAAAATTTGAGGTTGAAAAACTGAGAACTGATCTGGCCGAAAGAAAAGAATCTGTGGAAGACAAGCGCGACAATCTTCAAAAACTTAATGAGCAGCTGCAGCAGAAACTGTTCAGTTTCCAGAAATTGTACGAGGAGGAACACCGTAAGCTGCAGTTCGGAAATAAAATTGAAACGTTCATCGACAGTTACGTAAAAGGTAAATCGAGAAAAGATGTGGTGAAGGATTTTGTAAAGCTGCTTGAACAGGAAAAATTCAGGAAAATAGGCGCTGATAAAGATGAATCAAAACGTCTTCAGGTTGTTAAAAGAAAGATCACGCAACAGCTTAAGAAGGAAGATGTGATTGAAAAGATCGCCGAAACCAATGAAAAGCTGGAGGAAAAACGCAAAACCGACCGTGCAGTCTGGATGAAGGAAGGCCAGCGTGTCCGTATTCCGGGAAGCACCAGTGTAGGAACCATTGAGAAAATTTCCAGGAATAAAGTGGTCGTAAACTACGGAACTTTTAAAACGACGATTAATGCGGACGAACTGGAAAGGATTTAATAAAAAAGTAATCTGATAATTGTTCTGATTTACATATTATAACTTTCAAAATACATGATAGCGCTGAGTTTTTCAGCGCTATTTTTTTATTTTTCACTGAATTTCCGATAAGGTTTTCTTAACTTTTTGAATAATGAATAACTTTGATATGAAGAATTTGACACCTTTCCCTTGAATTTTGGTAATTTTAATCAAATACCGTTATATTTTACTGATCAAAAAAACATTTAATTTATATATTTGAGGGATCAAAAAATTTCATAAAATGATTTCCATTAACAAAGCATTGTACCTATCCGCTTTCAGTCTTTTTTCCTTAGCATTTGTCAAGGGGCAGAGCAAAGTTCCTTTTGGTGTCGTAAAAGCTGAAGAAGGCTATGCCAATGTGCGTGTCCACAAGGATGATTACAGAAAAATCGTAGACAAAATCCGGATGCGTAAAGGTGATGTATTTGTTTATGTAAAACCAGCTCCGGGAGAAACGGAATGGGTATGGATCAAATATCCCGAAAAGCAGGATGAGGAAAAACCTTTTGTGAGATACGAGAATCTTGAGAAGGAAGGAATGGTCAATAAGGGACGTATTGCCTTTATAGATCAGCTTCCACCGTTTACCCCTTCCAAATCCAAGAACGGGAAATCACTTATTTTCACAGATAACAGCAACCCCAAAATACCTACTTCGCAGAGAACCAAGGTGGTTATTGACGTTTATCCGTCCAATGCCGGTTACAGAAAACAGGAAAAAGACGCAGACGGAAAGATCCTTACGATAGATAAAATAAAACCATGGGGAATCAAGGACGGACTTCCTGAAGGGATGACGGAAATTAAGTCCATCAGGGTTCAGCAGCCGGGAAGAGGGTCAGTTTTTGTAAGAGAAGCTATTAAAAATATGTTCCAGCCTACTATGGATTTCAACAATGTCGGGGTCACAGCTCTTGACAATGATCATATTTATCTTTATATGATCAACGGTTCCGGCGAAAACAGATATGTCACGCTTTGGACGATCAAGGAAGGAAGGGTAATGAGCCAGATTATTTACAATAATCCGGAATAATTGCTGTTGTTTTCTGTAATATTCTTATTTTTGCCCTGAAAAAGTTTAACGCTAATTCATCACAGAAACAGGCTCTGCCTAACGCAGATTAAAAGGGAACCGTGTGAAAATCACGGACTGTCGCGCAACTGTAAGTAACTGAAGTCTTTATCAAGAATCCACTGTGCAGGGTACGGGAAGGAGATAAAGATGTTACAAGTCAGGAGACCTGCCTATTTCTTTAAACAAGAAACTTTCGCGATTTGAAGTTTATTGATCTGATGGACTGCTTCAGGAATTCCTATGGTTCCTGTCACTGTTCTGTTATTTTGATAGTATTTCATTTCGTATTAATTAATAATGAAATATGACTACAGAAGAAAGAATTGCAGCATCCGAAACCAGAATTTTTAAAGCGGTTTTCCCCAACACTACCAACCACTATGATACTCTTTTCGGAGGTACGGCTATGCAGCTGATGGATGAAGTAGCTTTTATCACTGCAACACGTTTTGCAAGAAAAAGAGTGGTAACCGTAAGCAGCGATAAAATTGATTTTAAAAAACCTATCCCTGCAGGAACTATTGTAGAACTGATCGGGAAGGTTTCCTATGTCGGAAATACCAGTATGAAAGTGAATGTAGAAATCTATACGGAACAGATGTACTCTTATGAAAGAGAAAGAGCTATTGTGGGTGATTTTACGTTTGTGGCTATTGATGAATTTAAGAAACCAATCAGAATACTATAAATGATGTGTTTCGGGGCGGCCTGCGGCCGCCCCGAAACTATCCACAAACTGCTAAACAGCAATATTTCTGAAGAATTGTTTTGCCTCGATAAGTAATGGACAGGCAATCTAAAAATCTTTGTCTTGCGATACTCTACCTAACAACCTTATCAGTATCCAGACTTCTGCTCAGTAAAGTTTCAAAAGCTTCTCCCATCTCATCCGATGCTCTAGTAATGGCATTTTCAAGCATATTTCTGATCTGCTTTTCGGTAACGCCGGCTTCCGTCCAGCTTTTTCCTGAAGTGTGGGAATTTAAAATAAACGGCATGATACGGTCAATAGAACAGGCAAAAATAGCATCCGGGGTTCTTTCTTCCTCAAATTCAAGCCATAATTCAAAAAACTCTGTACGTAGAGGTTCGTCCAGGATTCCGAAAATTTTCTGTGCTGAAACTTTTTCCCTCTCAAACTTTCCTATCATGGCTTCTTCATCAAAAAGAAAAGTATCCCCTGCTTCTATTTCCACCAGATCATGAATGGAAAGCATTCTTATTACTCTTAAAAGATCAATATCTGCGCGGTTTTTAGCGTATGGATAAAGGATCTGGGCCAGAATAATAATCTGCCATGAATGTTCCGCCGTATTTTCTCTCCTGGAATCATCGGCATTGTAGTTTCTTCTCTGTACGTTTTTCAAAGCATCTACTGCCAGGATAAAATCGATTTCCTTCTGTATCTTCATTATTTATTATTCGAATTTGTTTTAATTTTTTTGTTGGAAAATCGCAAAGGCGCAAAGCTCAAACTGTATGGATGTTTTAAGGCGCAGGAAAATCAAAGATTTTCAGCAAAAACTTTATAATAAAAAGTTAGAAATTTTATTGCAAATAAAATCTTTGCGCCTTTGCGATTGGCCAACTATAGATATAAGTTCAAACAGATTTATTCTTATAATTTGGATGATTTTTTAATTATCCATTTATTATTGATCTTTTCTTTTATGGTTATTTTGGGTGGCTCCTGGGTCAAATCTACAATTTTTTCGTAAACAAGATCCAGCCCTTTATTGGGAATCACCTGGTATTCGTAAGCATAATGTAAAGAAGCTCCTGATCTTGCATAAGCGGTCAATCGTTTGCGTTTGGGATCTACCTCAAACATCCCCTGATATGCGCTGGCAATTTCCGTAAGCTCTTTGCTTGGAACAAACTGATTCCTGGTCGAATTAAAAACATACACATCATAAGAAGCACTTCCATAGTTTCCCCCGTTTCCGTTTCTCAAAGCCACATCCTCTGCCCCGTCAAAATTAAAATCTCCAAACACCACAGGGCTGTCGTGGATCATTTTGGAAGTAAGCGGTATTGTATTTATTTTTGAAGGGGTAAAGGGCTCTTTAAAATATAAAACCAGATCATCTGAAACCAGCGTCTGTATTTTTTCCCCGTTTTTATTGAACAAGATCACATTTGCTTTATGCCCGCATTGATCAGTAAGGCATTCTTCAATATTAATTTCAGCATTATATTTTTCGGATGCATCTTCAATAGCAAAACGATACTGCCCGGAATACAGAGGTCCCAACAGCAGCAATGCAGATAAGGACCGGTAAAATAGAAATGTATTTTTCATTGGTGATTAAGTAATGGATTTCAAAAAAAACCTGAACAAAAATACAAATCGTGGATCACAATCTGAAATTTTTTCATCTTATTTTAACCTTATTTTCTCTGATGTAAATTTGCATTAAAAATTTATTTAATTGACAATCAATACATTAAACTATTTAGTTTGAAAATTTCACTACTTTGTATTGCATATTACCATTTTAATTACATATCTTTGTAATGTAAAATCGGAATAGGTTCATCTAGCTAGGAACATTATTCTGAAAATATAACTAATTAACAAAACTTATTAAAGATGAATACTGAAAATACCAAAGCGCAGATGCGCAAAGGAATTCTGGAATTCTGTATTTTAAGTCTCATCAATCATCGTGAAATGTATGTTTCCGACCTTATCGATGAACTTAAAAAAGGAAAACTGGATGTAGTGGAAGGAACCCTCTATCCTCTTCTTACAAGACTGAAAAACGGCGAGTTCCTTTCCTACAGATGGGAAGAATCTACAGGAGGACCTCCAAGAAAATATTACCAGATCACAGAAAAAGGAAAGCTTTTCTTGCACGAACTTCAAAATACCTGGGCAGAACTGACAGCGTCAGTAAACCAAATTACTCAAAAAATTTAAAAAACAAAGCTATGAACAAGACACTCTCAATAGGACTCGCAGGTTTTTCTTTCACTATAGAAGAACACGCATATATAAAGCTCAGCGATTACCTGAACGCACTGAGAAGCTCACTGGATGCTTCAGAGGAAGAGGAGGTAATGCATGATATAGAAATAAGAATGGTAGAAATCTTCAGAGATTCTTTAGGAAAACGCGAAGTGATCAACGATACAGACGTAGAAAAAGTAATCGCACAGATCGGATCTCCTGAAAAAATCGAAGAACAGGAAGAGGCTTATTACTCTGAAAAAAACAGCAAAAGAACACAGCAGGCAGGAGCCGAATACACTGATAAAAAACAGCTGTTCCGTGATCCTGAGAGACAAAAAATTGCAGGAGTATGCGCAGGTCTTGCCCATTATGTAGGAATGGACATTACTGCAATGAGAGCTATCTGGCTGGGTATCTTTATCCTGGGAATTTTCACAGCAGCCATTTCTTCTACACTGATCGGCCTTCTGTATGTGATTCTCTGGATCGTACTTCCAAAAGCAGAAACAGCTGCCGATTTCCTGAAAATGAAGGGAAAGCCTATGAACTTCGACAATCTTAAGAGTGAATCTAATAAATTGGTTCAGTTTGCCAACGAATCTACACAGAGAGTCGGAGAAATGTACAACGAAACAAAGCCTTACATCAATAATGCAGGCAGCGGAGTATGGAATATTCTGAAATACTTTATAGGAGGAATCTTTGTACTTATGGCTATAGGAAGCATCATCGGTATATTCGTGATCTTCGGATTATTCGGTATGGATGCAGACTTTCCGGGTGCCAATGAAATGAGATTCTATATGGATGAAAACGGTCTGGACAAGGTACTGGTAGCCATTATGATCATCGGATGTTTAATTCCTACTATCCTGTTCAGTTTATTGAGCATAAAAATATTTTCACCAAAGACCAAACTTAGAAATATAGGATGGGTCATCGGAGGACTGTTTCTTTTACTGATAGGACTTGGAACTTATTTCGGAGTAAGTATGGCTAAGAAAAACCTGATCTACAAAGGAAGTAAGGAAGACACAGAAAATATTGCCATCAACACTGCATCAGACACACTTTATGTAGATTTGAAACAGGTGAATATTCCTCAGAATTTTACAGCCTATGACGATGATATTTATTCTGATAAAAAATCGGTTTACAAAGAAGACTATATCTATGTGGAGGTAACGAGAAAGCCCGAGGTAAAAACACCTTACCTGATCATCAAAAAAGAAGGAAACGGCTATAATGTTCCGATTCAGGTGAACGTACCTGTGGAAATAGTTGGTAATAAAGTAATGCTTCCCAACTATATCAAATATCCATACGAGCACAGATTCAGACATTACAGAGTAGATTATGAGCTGGTAGTTCCTCAAAATTCAGTAATAATTCCTTTAAAGAAAGACAGCATGAGCTTTGACGGGGATCTGAACGGAGACGGTATTAATGATGACGACCAGGAAGAAGATGAGAATGGTAAGATCAGAATCGAAAAAAATAAGATCTCTGTAAACGGTTCTACTATTGAGTATAATTCTAATGATAAGGACAGCATCATTATCAACGGAAAAAAAGTTCCCAATTCACAGGCTGATAAAGTGATGGATTCTATGAAATCCTCTATCAAAAAGATGAATAAAAATGTAGACATCAAAATCAAAGATGGTAAAGACGAAATTTCCATACAAACTAAATAATTAACTTCAGAGAGTGCAGGAGGTGTGAATGGAAGACAACCGTTTGAAATTCACACTCTTCTTCTCTCAGAAAACCGAAAAAATATTATTATTTAGTTCATTATATTAAAAAAATGTCATACATTCGTGTAGTTAAAAATATTTAACCAAATCATTTAAAAAAAACCTTAACCATGGTACAAATTGCATTAGAAATTGTAATGAAAATCGTAGATTTAATCAGCGGTTTGTTTTAAGAGCGATAATATTTCAATATATTTGTAAAGTATAACCTGTTTGGTTATACTTTTTTGTTTTTAATCTGAAGATATATGAAAAAATTCATAGGTAAATTGATGTTAAAGATCCTGGGCTGGAAAGTCGTTCTGCAGGGCGATGCAAAAAGCCTGGACAGATGTATCCTTGTAGTGGCACCCCACACCCACAACATGGAATATCTGTTGGGAAACCTTGCCTATTGGTCGCTGGGAAAACCTTTGAAAATCATCATCAAAGATGCCCATACAAAAGCATGGTACGGGAGTATTGTAAGAGGCCTGGGGGGAATCGGGATCGACAGGACCCAGAAAAATGACCTGGTGAGTTTTGTAGCGAAACAGTTTGAAAAAGAAGATTTCAGTCTTGTGATCACACCGGAAGGTACCAGAAGCTGGGTTCCGAAATGGAGAAAAGGATTCTATCATATGGCATTAGCCGCAAAAGTCCCTATTGTTCTCGCAGCCGGCGATTTCAAAAGAAATATTGTTTATTTAGGCTATACTATTCCTTATGAAAGGATTGCTTCTGTTCCTTTTTCCGAAATTATGGAGGAGATTCAGGAGTATTATATCAAAAATGACATCGGGCCTAAAATCCCTGCCAACTGGAACCCGAATATTATGGGAACAGGCAATGAAGAAGAAGTTAGAAGTTAGAAGTTAGAAGTTAGAAGTTAGAAGTTAGAAGTTAGAAGTTAGCGAAATTACTTTTATCCATCCGATCATCAATTATCATTCATTATTTATCATTTACACTCATCCAATGAAAGGTCAGACTAAAGAAGAGCTCCTTACGTTCTTAAACAGCTGGGGAAACGGCGTAACATTAGCGAAAACACTTGAAATACAATTCATCGATATTGACGTTGAAAATGAAACCCTGACAGCTACAATGCCGGTACAGCCAAAGGTGCATCAGCCTTTTGGAATTCTGCACGGAGGAGCAAGTTGTGTTCTGGCAGAAACATTAGGGTCAAGCCTGTCCAATATTTTTATAGACGGCAACAAATATTACGGAGTAGGAACGAATATCAATTCCAACCACCTGAAAAGCAAAAAAGACGGAATAGTAACGGCTACTGCACGTTTTATCAGAAAAGGAAAAACGATGCATGTCTCTGAAATTGAGATCAGGGATGAAAAAGGAATACTCATCAACCATACTACGATGACCAACAATATTATTCTTAGATAGTTAGAAATACCTGAGTCGTCCTAAAATAGGTTGACACTAAATTAAACAATATTACTATCCGGAGGAATTATTCTTTCTCCGGATTTTTTATGCACCATATCCGGTGTTTTCATCTTAAGACTAAGATGTGGTCTTCTTGCATTGTAAAGATAAATGCTTTCTTTAACCAGTAGATTTAGATCCTTTATATTATTTGTTCTATAGAAAAGGAACTCTTGTTTTAGAATACCATTTACCCTTTCAGCC
>NZ_JPRO01000013.1 GCF_000737785.1 Chryseobacterium luteum
TACGATATGATCGCAAGCTTCAAGGCAAGTCAATTCAATATTCTGGATTTCAGTAATAAGAGAGGATGTTAAGAGTGGGAATCTTACCGGCAATTCTATGGATGTCAACGCATTGACTTCAAAAATCGTTTTGAGATGAGCTTGATTGATCATTCCCAATCCGCTCCAGATATCACGAAACTGTCCAATTCCTTTTTGATTGGAAAGTGCCGTACAATTGTAGACTTTTTCAGAAAAAAGCTGGGCTCTTTCCAGATAATTTTGAGATTCGTCTTCATAGAAAAAAGGATAGATTTCTACATTTTCCGCAAGCTTGGGATCTAGGGCAGAATTACCTTTCAGACAGTACACATCTACTTTATCCGCAATTTCGGATAGAGCCTGCAAACTATGGCTGATGTGTGTAGACGCACCTTTGCTGGTGGGGAAAGCATCAAAACTGGCGTAGTAGGATTTCATTCTTCGAAGTTAGAAATTAACTTTCGTTACCTCGCGCTCACTCGCATTTTGAATTTCAAAAAATTCCGCTTTCTCAAATTTAAAAGCGTTGGCGATTACGTTGGAAGGGAAGACATCAATAGCAACATTATTCTCCTTTACCGTGCCGTTGTAGTATCTTCTCGCCATCTCGATATCATCTTCAAGGGCGTTCAAATCCTCCTGGAGAGAGATGAAATTACTGTTGGCTTTCAGGTCCGGATAGTTTTCTGCCACCGCAAATAGGTTTATCATTGCATTTTGCATAGTAGATTCCGCTGCGCCCAGTTCTTTTGCAGACTGCGCTTTGCCGGAAAGATTTCTGGCTTCTACTACATTTTGCAAAACCGACGATTCGTGTGATGCATAACCTTTTACTGTTTCTACAAGATTGGGAATCAGGTCATTCCTCTTTTTCAGAAACACGTCTATCGAGCTCCACCCTTCCTGCACGTTGACCTTTTTACTTACCAATCCGTTGTAAACCGAGATCGCCCAAATAATAGTAATAGCCAAAATAGCAACGATAATTCCGACTGTAATCATTATTTATTTTTTTTTACAAGTTAAAAAAAATACCAAAAGGAAAGGGAAAAATGTTGGAAAATTCTTTCAACCTATAAGATTTTATCAGGATTCTGACATTGAGCTATTATTTAGAGGCAATTAGTTTCAACTTCTTTTCACCATTCCAACCCGCTATCCAATTTGATTCCCGAAACTTCGGGAGATGCCGTTCCTGTCAATAGAATTCCATCGGCCCAACTTTGCAAAAAATCCAAAATTTGTTATTCAATCTTAATCTTGTTGTTTCAAATTTCCAACCATTTTTTTTAAATGATCTTTATTCAAGAAATATTTGTCCAATATTCAAATCTGTTGCACTGAACACTTATGTAATATGTCTAACTGCTAAACATACAAATGGTAAAAACATTTTTTCTTGGTTATTAATTTCAGTTACGGTTTCGTGCCTTTTGTGAAACTATCTGCTTTAGCTATTCTTTTTTTGTATCGTTATTTCAGGACTAGACATTTTAAGCATTAAAAACAATCGAAGCTGACCTAGTTGATCTTTAGTTTGCTTTGATTGTCTTTTACCTTCACACAAAGATTTTACGAAGAATATAATAGAATGTTTGGAGTTGCTAAGTGCTTTTTCTTTTAAGGTTGAAAGAAAAAACGATTTACTTATATTTGCCTCGTAAAGCAAATTTAAATGTTCAAAAAAGTAAGCACTGTATTTATTCTTGGCTTTTATACGGTTTTTTGTTCGGCCCAGCAGGTCCGGCCCTCCAAATCATCTGAAATTTACCGCGAACTCAAAACCCTTAAACAACTGCCTAAAGTTCTATACCTTGCGGCTCATCCTGATGATGAAAATACAGGATTGCTCTCTTGGTTAATCAACGACCAAAATGTAGAAACGGGCTATTTGTCTTTAACCAGAGGCGATGGTGGTCAGAATTTATTAGGCACAGAACAAGGTGCTGCATTGGGTTTAATCAGGACGCATGAGCTTTTAGAGGCAAGAAAATTAGACGGCGCCCAGCAGTTTTTTACCCGTGCGATTGATTTCGGGTTCTCTAAAAATACGACCGATACCTTTAAACAATGGGATGCAGACAGCATTACAGCTGATGTAGTTTGGGTCATCCGTAAATTCCGTCCTGATATTATCATTTGTCGTTTTCCTCCTACTGCTGCGGCAGGACACGGACAACATGCGGCTTCGGCTGTGGTTGCAGAAAAAGCTTTTAAGCTGGCAGGCGATAAAAATGCTTTTCCAGATCAACTAAAATATGTCAATGTATGGCAGCCAAAACGTGTATTGTGGAATACTTTCCGATTTGGTGCGGTCAATACGACAGCTGAAAATCAACTGAAAGTTACCGTTGGGCAATATGATGCGCAGTTGGGAATGGGTTATGGTGAACTGGCAGGATTAAGCAGAAGTTTACATAAAAGCCAGGGTGCGGGAACACAGTCTGTAGCCGGGATCAGAACTGAATATTTTAGCCACGTTCTTGGCGAGCCTGCAAAATCAACACTTTTTGATGGAGTAGCTAAAACCTGGACAAAAGAAGGAAATCCTGATATCGACCAATCTTTAGATAAAATTATTTCCTCTTTTAATTTTAATCAACCTGATCTCAGTTTGCCGGCTTTGCTTGTTTTGAGAAAAAATGTGATGGCATTAAAAGATTCAGACCTAAAAAAGGATAAAATTACAGCACTCGATAATATTATTTTAAGCTGTGCCGGGTTTATGGGTGAGATAGTGACCAATCAGGCTGAAGCTGTTGCCGGGGACAATTACAATTTCAGGTTAAATCTGATTTCAAGAGCTGAAAATCCTGTCGTTTTAGAGAATGTTAAATGGTTAACTCAATCAGAAAGCTTCAACAGAAAACTATCAAATGATTCTTTAATTACCATTCAGCATGACATTCAGATTCCTGCTGATGCAGCGCTTACAGAACCTTACTGGTTGGCAAAATCTCCCACGAATTCGGCAACTTTCTCTGTTCCGAATGATACTTTAATCGGTTTGCCTGAGGCAGAATCACCACTGAATGTTTTGCTTAGTTTAAAAATCGGTTCGGAAAAGTTTCAGGTTAAACTTCCTTTATCTTTCAAGAAATTAGATCCGGTACATGGTGATGTGGTCGAAGCTTTGCGCATTGTTCCTGCATTGGAATTGAAATTTACACAACCGCTTTATTTGGTCAAAGAAAATGAAGATTTACATTTGAGTTTAAATGTTAAGGTTAATTCCGGCAAAAAATTCACTAATAGTAAAATAAACCTGATGTATAACGGAGAACAATTAGGCAGTACTGATGTAAATTCGATCACAGGGAAAGATTTTACCATAGATTACGTTATTCCAAAAACTAAGCTTGCCTCAATCAATTCGAGTCGTTTGCAATTGGATGCAAATTATGTTGCAGATGGAGTAACTTACAATAAAAATAAGGTATTAATTCAGTACCCACATTTACCGTCCTTACAATATTTTGCGCCTGCAAGTGTAATTGTAATGAAGGGCGATATTCAGGCGAAGGTTAAAAAAGTGGGATATATACAAGGAGCGGGCGATTTTATTCCTGAATTTTTACGCATTGCAGGTATTCAGGTAGATGTCTTGAAAGACGAAGATTTTTATGGCAACTTAGATGAATCCGGCGGAAGCGGTAGCCAAAACAAGCTGTTGCAATATGATGCCATCGTATTTGGTATTCGTGCAAATAACACTGAGAAAAAGTTGGGTCGCTGGATGCCTTTTTTATGGTCTTATGTAAAAGCTGGTGGTAATTTGGTGATGCAGTATAACACCAATCAGGATACAACTGTTAACCAATTGGGGATGTACAATTTCAGCATTGCCAATAAACGCGTTACCGAAGAAAATGCTGAGGTTACGTTTTTAAATCCAAATCATAAACTACTGAATTTTCCGAACAAAATTACTACGGATGATTTTAAAGATTGGGTTCAGGAGCGGGGTGCCTATTTCCCTGATCAATGGGACGCAGCGTACGAACCGCTTTTTGAAATGCACGATACAGGTGAAGAGCCTCTGCAGGGATCAACTTTATATGCCAAATACGGGAAGGGTAATTTCATTTATACTCCGTTGTCATTTTTCAGACAGTTGCCTGCAGGAAATGTTGGCGCGGCACGTTTATTTTTAAACTTTTTATCTGCACAGAAAAACTGATGAACAATCAATTTAAAAACTGGAATACCTGGTACATATTATTGGCGATTGCATTGGTCGTACAGATCGCATTTTATTATTTGTTTACTAAATTCTGGGCATGAGCAATATAGATTGGACAGTTCTTATTTTTACACTGGTTGCAGTGGTTGTTTATGGCGTATTCATCGGTCGTGGCCAAAAAAGCAACGAATCATATCTGAAAGCAGATAATAAAATGCCCTGGTATATTGTGCTTATAGGTATTATGGCTACGCAGGCAAGTGCTATTACATTTCTTTCAGCACCGGGCCAGGCTTATACAGACGGTATGCGTTTCGTTCAGTATTACTTTGGTTTGCCTTTGGCGATGATTGTTATCTGTATCACTTTCATCCCGATTTTTCAACGCTTAAATGTTTATACAGCCTACGAATATTTGGAAAACCGTTTTGATAAAAAAACAAGGGTGCTCACTTCAATGCTTTTTCTTTTTTCCAGAGGCTTATCAACAGGAATCAGCATTTACGCTCCGAGTATCATCTTGTCAAGCGTTTTAAACTGGAATATTTACTTAACCAATGTTTTAACAGGTGGAATTCTGATGATTTATACTTATGTTGGTGGTGCAAAAGCGATCGCTCACACCCAAAAACTACAGTTTCTTATTATTCTAGGAACAATGGCTTTTGCAGGTTATCTGCTTATCCAGAATATGCCGAATGGAATTGGTTTTAAGGATGCGCTTTATCTGGCCGGAAAATCCGGAAAGCTCAATGTCATCACGACAGAATTCGATTGGAAAGATAAATATAATATCTGGAGCGGGCTCATTGGCGGTTTTTTTCTGGCACTTTCTTACTTCGGGACTGACCAGAGCCAGGTAGGAAGGTATATTACAGCGAAAGACAATACCAATGCAAAAATGGGCTTGCTGTTGAACGGATTGGTTAAAATTCCGATGCAGTTTGCTATTCTCCTGATCGGTGCTTTGCTTTTTGCTTTCTTTTCTCTAAAACCGGCTCCGATTTATTTTAACGAACGTTCTTATCAACATTTAAAGGAAACACAACCTGAACAGGCTGCGGTATTTGAAAAAGAGCATCAGAATCTGCAAATAAAATTTAACGCAGAATCGAAAGAAATTCTACAATTGAAAGAAACTCAATCTCCTCAACTTAACAAAACAATTCAGGATTTTAAAAATACACAAACTCAGGTGAAAGCACTTCACGGCAGGGTAGAGGAAGCCATCAATAATTCAAAATACAATGCAGAGAAAACGGATACCAATTATATTTTCCTGTATTTCGTAAAAAACACCTTGCCTGTAGGGATGATCGGTTTACTGTTTGCCGTCATTTTTCTGGCCAGCTGGGGTTCAATTTCCGCAGCGCTGAATTCCCTTGCCGCCTGCTCATTAAAGGATGTTCATTTGATATTTAAAAAGGAAATTCCTGATGACGCAACCGAATTGAAGTATAGTCGCTTACACACTTTAGCCTGGGGTATTTTCTCAATCGGCGTAGCGATGTTTGCAACCCAGATGGGTTCCCTAATCGAAGCGGTCAATGTATTAGGTTCTCTTTTCTACGGTCCCATATTGGGAATTTTTCTTGTCGCTTTTTACTATAAAAAAATTACCGGTTCAAATGTATTTGTTTCGGCAATTTTATCAGAAATTATGGTGATTGCCATTTACAATTTCGATATCGTTTCTTTTCTTTGGCTCAACGTAATTGGGGCAGCAGCAGTCATTATATTTTCTGCAATCGGGTTATTGTTTTATAAGCAGAAAGCAGTAAATTCGTAAACTAACAAAGTAAACATACAAACAAAAATATTATGAAAACTATCATTAAATCTGCTGTCGTCCTTGTTGCGACAATGACAATCTCCATGAATGCATTTGCACAGGACACTAAAAAACCTGCCAGCCCTCCGGCTACTGCTACAGGAAAAATTAAAGATGCAACCATTACCATAGCCTATAGCAGTCCTTCTGTAAAAGGACGTACCATCTGGGGTGGTTTAGAAGCTTATGATAAAGTTTGGCGTGCAGGTGCCAATGAAGCAACTACTTTCGAAACAGATAAAAACATTACCGTTCAGGGTAAACCGCTGCCTGCAGGTAAATACAGCTTTTTCTTAATCCCTAAAGAGTCCGGAACATGGACTGCGATTTTTAACAAGGAGCCAAAACAATGGGGCGCTTATAAATACGAAGAATCTAAGGATGCTTTACGTGTTGATGTTAAAACAAAACCTTTACAGGCAACACAGGAAACTTTAGTTTATAAAGTGAACAGTAACGGATTCACAATGGATTGGGATAAAATCTCAGTTCCTGTAGAGATCAAATAAATTTGAATATTCAGAAATTAAAATCCCGTTCATCCGGGATTTTTTTTGTTTAAAATTACAGTTTTCATTGTTAGCAAATGTGTGGAGTTGCTAACTTTGTTAGGACACAATTCTTATACTTTTTAACTTTAAGAGTATATAAATTTTGTCTCAAAAATAGTTGCAAGTGATCATCAGCAGAGATAAAGCTTCTCTGTTACATAATGGATAGAATAATAAAAAATTAAAATGAAAAACTACTTTTTTTGGTATGTGCCATTATTTTTGAAAGTTTAGGAACTTCTTTTCTAAAAGCGTCAGAAGGTTTTACCAAGCCTTTGCAAACTTTTGTTTTCGTTGTGGCAATGACCACATCCTTTTATATGCTTACACTCGCCATTCGAACCATTCCGATTGGTATAGCGTATGCCATTTGGTCTGCAGTAGGTATTGTTGTGATTTCTATAGTCGGATATTTTCTTTACAAACAAAATTTAGACCTTCCTGCAATCATTGGAATTGGGCTTATTATTGTTGGCGTTATTGTTATTAACGTTTTTTCGAAATCAGCTTCATATTAGAACGTTCTAATGTGTTTTTTGAAAATCAATTTATAGCTTTAAAAATTTAATGTCATCTTAAACCCAAGTTATTCATAAAATTGGACGTATTGCAATGTTCCAGATTAAGTGTCTGATTGAGTAAAAGCTCCATTTCCGAAAAATTATTTATAAGCGATTTAATTCCAGCTTGTAAAACTTCCACATTTGTATTAAAAGAACCTGGCATCCAAAATTTACATTTATAAGTGTTCAAATAATCTAAGCTGATTTCTGAAATAGCTAGCAGTTGTTATGGCAGAGTATGATGCTAACATCATCGCACTCCATCTAATAATATAAAAAAGACGGAATCTGATGTTGCAACTCTTTTTATCTAGGATTGCAAGTTTACTGCTTTCGTAAGCCATTGCTTTTCATCTTGCTTAAGAATTCAGGAGTGACACCTATATAACCGGCGATGTATTTTTGTGGCAATTTACGCATCAGGTCGGGATATTTGTTAGAGAATTTCCAATATCGTTCTTCTGCACTGAGGCTGAGAATTTCCAGCGTGCGTGCCTGAAAATCTATTATTGAACGTTCAGCCAAAATCCGGAAGTACCTTTCGAAGACTGCACCTGACAACAACAACTTTTCTTTAGTTTCCTTGGTGAAAAATAAAATTTCGGTATCAAATATGGCCTGGATGTTCAGCTCGCTTGGTTTGTCATTGTAGAAGTTCTGCAAACTTCCTGTCCACCAGCCAGGCGTTGAAAATCCAAGAATGTGCTCTATCCCTCGGTTGTCTGTTATATATGTCCTAAGGCACCCGCTCAATATAAAGGAACTCATGGCTGCAACTCCACCTTCATGAATAAGATATTGATTTTTTTTAATTTGCTTGTACTCAACCAGGGAATTTAGTGTCAAGATTTCATCATCGCTCAAACTCACATAGGATTTGATATGGTTTTCGAGTGAGGAAGTGTCATATTTTGGACCTGTCATCTGATTCATTTTGGTCATTTCTTAATCTAGGTTAAGTCAATTTAATAAGGTACATTATTTCGCTTAGGCCTGCGAAGTTCTAATTTTGACTTATTAAATAACTAGAATTTTAAATAACTAATTTATGAAAAAATTAATGAATTCATCAGTTCTAAAGGCACTATCGATTATGTTCGTTTTAGGCCTGAATTTTACAGCAGCAAACGCACAGCAGAAAAAAACTACACTGATCAATCCGGATGATGCTGTTTTCTTATTTGTCGACCATCAGAGTGGTTTGGTGCAGACCGTTCACAGTATGCCGGTTGGTGATTTAAGAAGAAATCTTACCGCTCTTGCAAAAGCATCCCAATTGTTGCATATTCCTGCGATTTATACTGCATCCGTTCCGACAGGACCAAACGGCCCTACACTGCCTGAGGTAAAAGACAATGCCCCAAGTGCAAAGTATGTTATCCGCCAGGGAGAAATTAATGCCTGGGATAGCAAAGAATTTGTTAATGCGGTTAAAGCTACCGGTAAGAAGACCCTTATTATTTCCGGTATGTGGACCAGCGTATGTGTGGTGTATCCTGCCTTGTCTGCCCTTGGAGAAGGCTATACTGTATATGCAGTTGCTGATGCCAGCGGAGATATCACGCCTGAAGCACATAATCTGGCTATGCTACGCCTGACCCAGGCAGGCGCTATTCCGGTAACTGCCGGTGCGGTGCTTCCTGAATTGATGAAAGACTGGAGAAGAAAAGAGGCCGGAGATTTTGCCAAAATACTGGCAGAAATGGTACCTAATTTCCAAGCTGTTATCGAACAATACAATAAAGCCCAGGAAGTTGCAAAATCAGAAAAATAAATAAGTGGCCCTGTATTCTAATGATGCATTAAATACCAAGCCAATAAGAAAAGGTTGTTCCTCAAAAAGCAACCTTTTTTTAACCTCTATTGTAATTATAATACGGCTTAAGTCCAATACCAATTTTATATTAAAAAGACATAAATATGATACAATTATTAAAGAAAGAAGACCAGTTTAACAGAACCATATTCAATGGTAATTTTATTGCAAACAAACCAGCAGCTAGTGGAACAAAAGATAATGTCAAACCTTATTCCAGTCTATTTTACTGGAGTCACGCACGAGCAATTGACCAATGTGAGTTTGGATTGCATCCGCACGAAGGGTTTGAAATAATGACTTTATTTAGAAGGAAATGTAGCACATTACGACACGATGGCTCCGTAACTGACAAAATATCATTCATATTATCCAAACTAAAGAGACTGTCTCAAAAGTATCTCCTCTCTCGGACTCCTGTCTGACAATTTTTGCTATTTAGGAGATTCTAAGAGTAGTATTTTACCTTTTGAGACAGCCTCTTTAATTTTTCAATTTTAAAATTTAATTTTCCTTCTTTTTATATTCTTCAATTTTTTTAAACTGATGATAAGATTCTTTCAGGCTGTGCAATTGTTCCGAAACAATTTTTTCACTTTTTTCGCAAAGATCTCCGCTGTCAAAGGCCTTTTGATAAGCTTCTATCGCTGCTCTTTCCCCAAATACCACATTTCCCAGCGTAGATTCTTCAATATTTCCTATAGTAAATGAATTTTTAATATCAATCCATGTTCTGTGGGCTCCTGCCACGAAGTGGAATCGTCAGGAGTTCCGTTCTTTTCAGTAATTAGATTGATCAGTTCATTTTTCATAACTTTTGATTGAGAGATCATCCGGTCATATTCATCTTTTATATCAGGATACATTTCGGCGAAAAGGAGATTGTCTTTTAAAATCAACGAGATACGATTAAGATTAGCTAAATGTTTTTTAGAGTTTGAAGATTGCTTTATTATTGACAATATGCCCTTGGAAATCTGCAAAATCTCCCGAAGCCATCGGTCTAAAATTTGTAAAGGGGGCAGCTTACAGCTCTCCAGATAAGGGATATTGTGCATCACAACAAATATCTTCTATGGTGTTATGTATCTGGAGGATAAATTAGATGAAGAGGATTTAGAAGAATTAAATTAAAGTATAAAGGAGAAATTGAAAATTTTACTTTTAAATTGAATTCATTAAAAAATTCAGAACACACAATTTTATTGTAGGCTAAACTTTTTGTAATGTTATTTTAAGCGTTTGAAACAATCAAAGTTGACATAGTTGGACTTTAGTTTACTCCGATTGTCTTTACATCGAAACTGCTGTTATATGCTGTTTTTTTAGTTTATATTGATGTCGTCATACAAGTTATCAACTACTTTTTCTAAAATTTCTCCTGTTTCATTAAAGCTGGTATTTGTCAATATGGATATCCCTATATTTTGTTTAGGATAAATCACAAACCAATTCTGCATTCCGTATATACCTCCGTGATGTCTATAAATTAATTGATTATCATTTTCTATGATGTACCAATGATAGCCTTCCCAAAAATCAGCACCTTCTTTATATAATTTTTTATGAGATTCGTTTACAATAGGATTCAAGTTGTCTAGTTGCAATTTCATATATTTCACTAAATCAGTAGTCGTAGAGTGCAATCCTGAAATTCCGCCCCATAAAGTTCTGTTGAAATTAGGCATTAACTCGTTTTTATCGTTATAACCTTTTACCAATCTTGTTCTATCATTTTCATTGAGTGTAAACTTGGTTTGGTGCATTTTATTTGGTTTCAAAACAAATTCAATGACCAATTCGTCAAAAGGTTTTTGATACACTTTTTCAAGTATATAAGCTGTCAACTCTGGAGCTGTGTTTGAATAGAAATATATTTCTCCAGGTTTCGTTTCAATTTTGATGAGTTTTAATCCTTCAAAAAAAGCCTTTTTATTTTCGCTTTTTATAGGCAAATTAGGAAATCCACTGGTATGGGTGATGAGGTGTTTGATTTTTATAGGTTCACCTTTGAATTCTAAATTGGTATAAGGTTCGTCAAGATAGATTCTAATATCATCATCTAAATTTATTTTTTTATCAAGTACGGCTTTAGCGGCTACATAACCTGTAAAAGTTTTAGTTACAGAAGCTAATTCATAAAGTGTAGAATCGTTGGGTTTGTTTCCTTTTCCGATGGTTAATTCTCCAAAATGTTTTATGGTGGCTTCTCCATCTTTAAACACTGCAACGGAAACAGAATGAAATCTTTTGTCCTCTAATAACTGAAGAGCATTTTTTGTAATCGCATTTTCAACATTTTGTTTATTGATTGAATGAGCACTTTTACACCCAAGTAAGGCAAAAAATAAAATAAAGGTTACATATTTTATTGTCATCATTTATAGTTTCTAAGTTTTAAATTAACATTCATAATCTGATGCAAATATGCTGTAGAGAATTTTGAAAAAAGTCCGCGTAAAAAAAGTCGGACTCATTTTAATGAATAAAATGAGTCCGATTATTTACAAATCAAAGTTCGGATTTTTACAATTGATTAATTATCAACTGTTTCTAAATGCTGTTGGCGTTTGATTGGTGTATTTTTTAAATGAAGTATGAAAAGAAGATTTTGAATTGAAACCTACTTCATATAAGATTTCTAAAACTGTTACCTCTTTTTTTGTGGGATCTTTCAGAATGGTCATTGCTTTTTTAACGCGGTATTCATTCACAAAATCAAAAAAATGCTGATTGAGGTGATGGTTAATTAAAACAGACAACTCACGAACGGGAATTTTCACCTGATGCGCCAATTGCTGAATGGTTAAGGAGGGGTCTAAAAAAGGTTCTTTTTCAACCATGAAATTTTTAAGCTGTGCGATCTGAAAACTTTTTGTTTCGTCGGTCTTATTTTCAGCTTCAAGAGTTTCAGTAAAATCTTTTGTTGGCTGTAAGGTAGAATCAATTCTGCGAAAAAGCTCAGGATAATTTAATGCCTTTAATATAAACCAGCAGGCAGCCAATAAAAACACCGTTCCCGCAACAATATTCAACCAGATAAATAGATCTCTATGTTCTGTGTATCTTACTATGTTTTTAAAAATAATACATAAATGAATGACTAAGAAAATCACTGTAAGCTGATACAGCCATTTGTACAACAAGGTGTTTGGATTCGTATAGTTTTCCAGATAAATTTTCCTGTATTTTTTAAGGATAAGAAATACGCCAACGATATAAAAGAAATACTGCAGTTCTCCGATGAGTTGATAAAAAAACATTTCAGGGGAGTGCCAGATACCTTTAAAAAAATCTTCTTTTGTAGCACCTTCTGCAAGATAAAGTCTTGGAACCAAAATTAAATTGGCAACAATGAAAGGAACAAGATGCAGTAAATGCTTTCTTTTTAAGGTAAAATCAGAATAACAAACGGCATTAACGTAAAGATAAAAAAGAGGCATTACCAATAAGTAAGCAGATATTTTGAAAGTTTTCAAGTTGTAACTATCAGTAAAATGATGCATGAAAAGTCCGCTGATATCAATTGCATTAATAATAAGGAACGCTGCAAACAATCTGTTTTCTAGTTTTCTTTCTGTCTTTACCATTAACAAAAATACAGCAAGTAACAGCGATATAAAAGCGGCAATTGCTTTTTTAATAGGATTTAAGTAATAAAAATAGGATTGTTAATAATCATTTTTCAAATATTGTATTTTGATTATGTTTTCATCACTTAAAAACAATTATTTCATTAAATAAAAATGGCGCCAACTGTCTTTAGTTGGCGCCATTGGCAAATTTGTGACCTCGACAGGATTCAAACCTGTAACCTTCTGAGCCGTAATCAGATGCGCTATTCAGTTGCGCCACGAGGCCGTTGTTTCCTTGTTGTTTTAAGGTTTGCAAATATAGCACTTTTTTCCGTTCTTTGAAAGATGAAACAGACAATTTTACTTTTATTTACAGTTATAGCGCTAATATCCTGTAAAAGAGAACAAAAAAATTCGTCCTCAGACTGGACTCATCTATCAAACCGCACCCAGTTTAAAGAACATGATGGTATCCTGGAAATCAAATCGGGAAATTTTACCTATAATTTTAAATCCGGTCAGACTCCGTTTAAGAAAATTATTCTTTTAAATGCAAGTATGGCAGGATATATTTCTGAGTTGGGAGCCGAAAATCTTATTGTTGGAGTTTCAAGTCCGGAATATATTTACTCGGATAAAATTCAAAACCTTTTAAAGTCCGGGAAAATCCAGAATGTAGGAAGCGAGCAGAAATATGATGTAGAAAAGATCATTTCCATGAAACCGGATGCTGTTTTTACCAATTATATTGCAAGTTTCGACAATGCTTACCAGCTCCTGAAAAACAACGGAATCCAGGTGGTTTTCCTGGATGAGTATATGGAACAGCTTCCGCTGGAAAAAACAGCGTATATAAAGCTCTTTGGGGAATTCCTCGGAAAAGAAAAAGAAGCAGAGGCCAAATACGAAGAAGTTGAGAAAAATTATAATCAGCTGAAGCAGCTGGCATTAAAAGCAAAAGACAAACCTGTAGTATTGGCCAACGAAATGTACGGAGATGTATGGTATCTGCCGGGTGGAAAAACATCAGTGGCAAATTATATTACAGATGCCAACGCTTCCTACATTATGAAAGACAATAAGGAAGAAAAATCCCTGACCATGAGTTTTGAAGAAGTCTATGCCAAGTCAGCAGGCGTACAGTACTGGGTGAATGCAGGAAACCATGTTTCAAAAAAAGAAATGCTGGTTACAAATCCTTTCTACGCAAAACTGGATGTATTCAATAAAGGGAAAATTTATACAGTGGCAGGAAAAGAAAAACAGAAAGCCAATGACTTTTTCGAAAGTGGTGCCGTACGGGCCGATCTTGTCCTGAAAGATTACATCAGGATCTTCCATCCCGAACTTCTTCCGGAATATCAGCTTACCTACATGAAAGAGCTTCAATAACTCAGACGAATTGTTTATTTTTGCAATTCCTTTTTACAATAAATTATGTGGAAAAAAATTAAACAGCTTATTTTCATCGTTCTTGTTCTGAATGTGGTATTCATTATCTGGGGCCGGTTTTTCAATCCGCCTATTACCATCACGCAGATTGGAGGTCTTTTTGAATTCGGAAAGCTGCACAGGGATTATATTTCCTACGACGAAATGGGAAATAATGTCAAAAAAGCAGTGATAGCATCTGAAGACCAGAAATTCTTTGACCACAACGGGTTTGATTATACTGCGATTGAGAAGGCGATGAAGAATAATGAGAAAGGAAAGAAGATCCGCGGTGGAAGCACCATTTCCCAGCAGACAGCAAAAAATGTCTTTCTGTGGCAGGGAAGAAGCTGGTTCAGAAAAGGACTGGAAGCGATGTATACCTTCATTATTGAGAAGGTCTGGAGCAAAGATATTATTCTGGAAAGATATCTCAATTCTATTGAAATGGGGCAGGGCGTATTCGGTGTGGAGGCTGCTGCCCAGTATTATTTTGGAAAACCGTCTAAGGATTTAAGTGCCTCGGATGCAGCATGGATTGCTGCCGTACTGCCTAATCCCAAGAAATATGATCCTAAAAATCCATCTCCTTATTTAAGAAAGAAACACAATTGGATCATGAGACAGATGAGGAATGTGAGTTTGAAATAGTATCTTTGTCCCAATGAAATTTTTTAATTCCAGCACAAATTTTGAATCAGTTCTTAAAAAATATTTTTCTTTTAAGAATGAGACTATTTCTTTAGAGCCCTTTGCCGAGTTTTTAGAAGGCGTTAAAAGGGCGGATTTTACAACTGTTCTTAATTTTCTGAGAAATAATCCTGTTTTTGCCGGGAATTTTAAAAATTATATTCATCATATTTTCAAAGAAAGACCTTTCAACCTTTCCCTTACCGAAGCCAATATTCTTTCGGAAAATGCTTTCTTTCCGGAGCTTAAAAAAAGAATTCTGAACAAAGTGCTGCCGCCTGTAGAACATGAAAAAACAGTGTGGTACATGATTGATAATGTCAGCTTAAGACCTAAGACTGATCTGAAATACCTCCAAAATCTCCCTGAAAATGAATTTGATGAATTTTTAGACCTTATCGGAGCTTCAGATTTTATCATCATGCCCAATGTTAAAAAAGAACTTATCTTCTCTATGAGCATCCTTTCCTGGAGGGTTACCGGGATGGCGATGGAAGTAGAGGTTGTAAGAATGGCTCCTCAGTACAGAAATCTGGACAATCCGTTTCTGGCCCTTCAGAACGAGCTGGAAGCACTTACAGAAGACCTGAAAAACGATCCAGGGCTGCAGCTTCACTCCAAAGACAGCCGTTACAAGCAGATCAAAATTTATACAGAGCATTGTCAGGAATTTGTCAATATTGCTTTTAAAAACTCGGCTAAATACGGAATCTCCGGAAAAATTAACCAGTCGCTGCTTAAGATCCGTCAGCAGACCGAAAGAATCTATGAAATCGTACAGCTTTTGGTGATTGATAACGAGCAGGATATTACCATAAAATCTAAACAGCTGATTTTTAATATACTCAGTTATAAATCCCATAAAAATAATATCGCAGACCTGATCAACGACAGTACACGTCTGATCTCGCACCTGATTACCAACCACACCGCAGAAACCGGCACCCATTACATCACCTCTACCCGGAAGGAATATATGACGATGTTCTACAAAGCCAGCGGCGGGGGAATTATTGTAGGGGCACTCTGCGTTCTGAAAATGCTTTACGGATACATTCCCGGAAGTGATTTTTCACATGCATTTTTATACTCAATGAACTATGCAATGGGGTTCATTATGATCTATCTGATGGGCTTTACACTGGCCACCAAGCAGCCTGCAATGACGGCGGCTACTATGACCAAGGTCCTGTCGGAGGAAGGAAACGGAAAGCGGAATAATACCGAATTTGCCCATCTCGTATCAAAGCTTTTCAGAAGTCAGTTCATAGCATTTGTAGGGAATGTACTCCTTTCATTTCCGATTGCGCTGGCGATCATTTATGGGCTGGATGTGTTTTTCTCCCAGAATCTGGCTGTGGAAAGATCAGATAAATTATTGAAAGACCTTGATCCGTTTAAGTCGAAAGCGATACTGCACGCAAGTATTGCAGGATTTTACCTGTTTATTTCAGGGATTATTTCAGGAAATATAGGGAACAACTCTGTATTTTATCAGATTCCGGAAAGGATTGCAAAAAACCTTTCTATCAGAAGCTTTTTAGGTAAAAAAACGGCGAAAAGTTTGTCTAAATATTATGCCAAGAATTGGCCGGGAATTGTTTCCAATTTCTGGTTTGGGGTATTTTTGGGGGCAACAGCTCCTGTAGGTTTATTTTTCGGTCTGGACCTTGATATCAGGCACATCACCTTTGCTGCCGGGAACTTGGCTTTAGGACTTTACGGAAAAGATTTTTCAGTGGATTCCTATACCTTCTGGATATCTTTCTTCACCGTTTTTCTGATAGGCTTCTTCAACTTCCTGGTAAGTTTCAGTCTATCTATGTTTTTGGCGTTCAGATCAAGAAAAATGAACTTTGGCCAGGTAAGCGGAATTTACAGGGAGATTTTCAGATATTTTGTAAAGCATCCGTTTAAATTTTTCTTCCCGCTGCGTTCAGGGCTGGATAAAAGGGCGGATGATCTGATGAGCAATACGATCACGAATAAATCTGAGGATTGATAGCTTAATATTCAAAAAACGCTCCGGGAAAGAAGCGTTTTTATTTTTTTAAGATATGCCAGATTGTTTAAGAGATCATAAATCAAAATGGCTGCAGGGTTGTTTTATTATATACAGGGCTCCATTATTGGGCATTTAGCCGGAAGTGTAGTGTAATATGTACATTCACCCGTTGCACAAATAGTTTGACAGCATATCATTGCTCCGGAACCCATAATTTGTCTTAAATTTTCTCTGCTTAGTTTTTTAATAGACTTTTTCATAGTAACGTGATTTTATTTTTTTTAGCTGTTAAATGTATAAATTTAATCTGAAAGTTTTTATAATATTTCATAAAGCTTTAATGATTTATACAATCTGGAAAATGAAGTATAAATAGGAATTTACACAATACGCAAATCATTAAATTGATCTTCTCCAAACTTATCCTGAAACTTCTTCAGGTAAAAAGTTTTACGCATTTGGAAATCATGCTTTAACAGCGGAGAATCAATCTTGATGATGATGCACTTGCCTTCAATATTAACACTTCTGATCTCATTAAAAAGGCTCTCGTCGAGATAGTCCTCAAGAAAATCTTTAATTTCAAAGGCAATCAGCTTATGTTCAAAACCATAGATTCTTGCAAAAGATTTTACAAGTTCCGATGACTGAAATTCACGTTTTTTATTCTTCTTCATAGGGGTGGTACGGGTTCCGGGTTATATAGTGTAGGTTTTTCGTTTCGAGTTGCTGGATGAGTTTGGAAGTGATTTCAAAATTTTATGATCATATTTCGGTTACTACTTCACGGTCCGTATATCAATCATATTTTCTTTTCGTTCCAGTTTTCTTTGGCCCATTTCTTATAATTGTTAATTTTTCCACCTAATACATTATACTCATTTCTTAATGTTTCGAATTCTAATGAAATATCAGGATACAGTGCCATAATTTTTTCCAAATGATTAATCGTTTCATCATTACTGGCATGACTGTAAATCAGAAAGCGGATATATTCATTTTTATAACATGATCTTCCATAACCTTCCACAATATTGGTGATAACGGAATCAGAAGATCTCCTTAATTGACTGCCTAACTCAAATAACTCATATTTTGGAAGGAGAAAAGTAGCCTTATGTGTTCTCAGAAATAATTCAAAAGCAGTTTTATAAATCTCTAAATTTCGATAGCTCATAATCATTTGTGTTTGGGCTAAATTTAACAAATTTAAATTTACCAATCACCTAAATCCAAATTTACCCCTCAACTTTAGATTCTACATTCCTGATCCCGAATCCCGGAACCCGCATATCTCTTTAAACCTCAAAAATAATACTCTCCTCATTAATCTTCTTCACCACACTTTCCGTACGTTCCCTGTGTGTATCCGTAATGAAAATCTGTCCGAAACTTTCCTGGTTCACCAGCTCAATCAGTTGTGAAACCCGTGTATCATCAAGCTTGTCAAAAATATCATCCAACAGAAGAATGGGAGTCTTCTTTGTTAATTCTTTAACAAGGCTCATCTGTGCCAGCTTTAACGAGATCAGGAAAGATTTCTGCTGTCCCTGCGACCCTGTTTTCTTGATCAGTACATGATCCATCTCAAAAAGCAAATCATCCTTGTGAATTCCCTTTGAAGTATACGTCAGCATCCGGTCTCTTTCAAGACTTTCCGTTAAAAGGTGCCGAAAAGTTCTGTCAGGCTGAGCAGAGTCGAAGCCTTCACTTAAATCAGACTGATACTGGACAGAAACCGTTTCTTTTCCTCCCGAAATAATCCTGTAGAAATTCTGAACAATTGGTCCCAGTCTCTCAACAAAGTTCCTTCTTTTCACGAAAATACCGGTCCCGAATTTTGTGATAGGAGCATCATAGATTTCCAGTGAATCTCTATCCCAGGTTCTGTTTTTGGCGAAATACTTTAACAGTGCATTTCTCTGCTGTACCGTTTTCTGGTACTGTATCAGGTCAAACAGATACTCCGAATCCGTCTGTGAAATCATAGAATCCAGAAACCTTCTCCGGCTTTCCCCGGAATCTGAAATCAGGTTGGAATCATACGGTGAGATCATCACACTTGGAAGGTAGCCAATGTGGTCTGCAAGCCGGTCGTAGCTTTTATCATTCTTTTTAATGATCTTTTTAGCTTCTTTGGGCTGGGAGATCTTAATAATGTCTTCACTGTCTTCGTTCTGGACTTCAGCATCGATGGTGAAAAAATCTTCATCCCTTTTGATATTGTTAAAATCCGTGTTCCCTAAAAAACTTTTTCCTACGGATAAATAGTGCAGTGCATCGAGGATATTGGTCTTTCCGGCACCGTTGTTTCCCACAAAACAGTTGATCTGCGGAGAGAATTCGAACTTCTTTTCCGAATGATTTTTGAAATTGTAAAGGGAAAGCTTTTTGATAATCATTCGTCAAAAATACTCCATTATTAGTAAAAATAAAAAAGGAAGTGCAGAACAGGTTTCTATGCCGAATGAAAAATAAGTGTCATCTCTTTTATTTTCAGAGAAATAGATGAGGATAAATGTAATGATTCCTGAGAGAAAAAATGCAGTGCCATAGATCAGTTTAAGATAAAAAACAGCCAGAAGAATGCTGACAAAGACCAGTGCATAGGCAATGTATTTTGTATTCTGAACACCGATCATTTTGGGAAAAGTCTGTACCGTATCACTTTTCATATCCCTGATGTCAAAAGGCAGGACGAGAGCCGTTATAAAAAAGAAGCTGACCAGGAATATCGGAAGGCTGAATTCAGGAAGCGTAAGCCAGCTGTTGACCAAAGCCCATACAAGGCCTACGTAAAATACCTTAAGCAACGGAATTTTCCGGATATAGACATCCAGAAAAAAACTGTTATAAAGCAGTCCCAGCACCACAATGACAAACCATTTTAAAAGCCTTATTTCATTGTGGTTATGAATAATCAGAAAAGCACACACAATGCCTGCTATGGCATTCAGAACCAGTATTTTCAGAAAGTGCCTGGTATATTGGTATTTTGTGTAAAGATAACCGCTGAAGTAAGTAATGAAAATTAACAGTACGGTAGGGAAACGAAATGTGTTTTGTTCCTCCATGAAAAATACTGCAAAAAGAGTTCCCATTAAAGAGACATAAATTTGGCTGTCAATGACAGTTTTTTTCAGTATTTTTAAGAAATTCATTTATCAAAAATAATACCTATGAAAAACATCTCCAAATATGTTCTGTTGTTTTTTACTTTTTTCAGTATATTTTCCTCAGCCCAGGACTTCTATGAGGAGCAATGGCTGAAAGTGGCAGAAGGCTATCGCAACGGAGATTTCAAATCAAGTCTTCCCATTATACTGGATATTCAGAAAAAAGCAGTTAATGAGAGGAAGACCACGGAAATTATAAAATCATTGAAAGCCGAATTTGCGATCTATAAAGACACTCAGGATGATCCTAAAAATGATTATGCATCCGTTTTCTTTTCAAAAATCAGCAATACGGAAAAAGAGTTGAAAAAAAATGATCTGCTTTTATTTAAAGTTCTGGAGATAGAGTTTTTTGAAGACTATTATGAAAAAAATAAATGGGAAATCCAGAAACGGACAGATGTTGATAAAGAGGATATTACGGAAATTGAATCATGGACGAAACTTGATTTTAAAAATTACTACCTGAAGAAGTTTCAGGAGCTTTCGGAAATTGATAAAAAGCTTAAAAAAGTACGTCTTGAAAAATATAAAGATGCCTTCGATAAAGAAAGCGATTTCGATTTCTTTCCTACACTATACGACTGGAAAGTTAAAAAAAATATAGAGTTCCTGAACAACAGCGATATATTTACAAAAAATGAACTGAAAGATAACCAGGCTGTTGTTCAGGCATTATACCAGGATCTTATTGATAGTAATGAAGGTAATCCTAAACTTTATTTTCAGCATCAAAAACTGATTTACGGGAACGTGATAAAGAAAGATGACCAGTTTACCGAAAAACAGATCGCTCTGATCAACTCTACGGTAGTGGGTGATTACAAAATATTAATTGTCAATAATGTGGCCGGCGGTCTTTTCATGTCAAAACCTGATGAGGTGGATACTCTTATCAATAAAGTAAAAAGAGAATATCCCGGATCGAAGTTTCTTAGCAATATCACCTATCTGGAAAACCAGATAAAGACTCCTGTTGTACAGCTTTTTTACGAAGTTCACAATGAACCGGAAAAACCGATTCAAATTATAGCCCAGCATAAAAATGCTGACCAGTTCACGATAAAAATCTACACGATCAATGATTTCAAAAAACAGCTCCAATATCTGAAAAATCTTGAATACACTGAATCTTACAGGAAAATAGATAAAACACTTTACAGAACGGATGTATTCACCCTTCCCACTAAGAAAGACTATAAAAACCATACCACAGCCCTTGAAATGAAGTCACTTCCCAAGGGAATGTACATCTGTGAATATATCAATGGAGAAGATGTATCTAAATTTTTGTTTTTTGTAACTTCTTCAAGAGTTATTTACAACGAAAAGAAAGACCATATCCTCGTTTCAAGGGAAGACGGCAGACCTATGCCCAATACGAGGCTCCTGAAATACGGTTTTGGAGATTATTCGAATGTAAATGAAACGCAACTGCTCATAGAAACAGATAATTTTGCCAGATTTCCTTCCGAAAAGACACAATACCATTACATATCTCCCTACATTATTTATGATCCTGTGAATAATGATTTCAATATGATGGAAGGAACTTATGAAGCCCGTTCCAATAATTATTCCTATCCACATACCCAGTTTTTTCTGGACAGGGAAATATTCAGACCCGGACAGACCGTGTATTTTAAGGCGGTGTCTACAGTTCCCGATTTTGAGAAAAGAAGGGACAACATCATCATTAATAATGAACAGGAAGTGACGCTGTATGATGCCAACAGCCAGGTAATAAGCTCTAAAAAATTTAAAACCAATGCATTCGGATCGTACAGCGGAAGTTTTGTGCTGCCGAAAGATAAGCTGAACGGGCAGTTCAGAATGCAGGTTTCCGGTGAATATAAAAGTTATCAGATCAATGATTCAAAATATTTCTCTGTCGAGGAATATAAGCGTCCGAAATTTGAGGTTATATTTGATACCATCAAAAAGGATTACAAATATGGCCAGACCATAGAATTGAAAGGGAAAGTTCTTACATTTTCAGGAATCCCGTTAAGCAATACCAATGTTAGTTTTGAGCTGAAAAAAGAAAATATACGCCAGCGCTATTTCTGGTGGTATCCCGTTGACCAGTACAGCAATGAAAACTCCATCCTGGGAAAAGCGGAAACCAACGAAAAAGGTGAATTTATCATTAAAATTGATATGAAGAAGGATGAAAATACAGAAGGAATACAGGTTCATAATTATAAAGTAAAAACATCTGCCACAGACATTAACGGAGAAACCCAATCGGCAGAAACCAATATAAAAGTAGCATCAGTTTCACACTATCTCACAGCTGGTGAAATAAAAGAGGCATCGGCAGATGATGAGCTTAAAATCAACGTGAAATCTTTCAATTACAATGATATTCCTTTACAAAAGAATTATAACGTAAAATTGGTCCGTCTCAGACAGCCAAACAGAGTCCTGAGAAACAATTTTCAGAATAATATTCAGGATCTTCCGAAAATGTCGAGGGAAGAATTCCTGGCCAGATTCCCGCATGACAGGTACGATAAGTCGGAAGACCGTAAAAACTGGGAAATCCTGAAAACGGTTACAGAACGTTCACAGAATGAAAAAGAACTGAGTCTTGGAAAACTCGAAGCCGGAGATTACAGGTTATTGGTCTACAATATCGAAGGAAAAGATACCATAAAAACACAGCAGGATTTCAGCATCTGGGATAAAAAAGGGCTGGGACCGGATCAGTTCCCTTTCCTTAAAATAACAGCTCCGAAAGATGAAGCCAAAAGAGGTTCGCAGGTGACTTTATACGCGTACTCCGCCATTCCGGATGCCGTAGTGAATGTGTACTGGCAGGACGGGCAGGGACGTAAAAAAATTGAAGAGAAAAAATTCACCAATGGTGTACTGGCCTATACTTTCCCGGTCTCTCAGGATAAAAATATTGTTAAATATAATGTACAGTTTGTAGTGGTTCATTACAATGATGTGCAGAATGAATTTGCCAATATCTACGTTAAAAACGAAGAAGATCCTTTGAAAGTGGAACTCATGACCTTCCGGGATAAAGTAGAACCCAATTCAAAAGAAAAATGGAGCGTTAAGATTTTAGGAAAAAACAATGAAAAAGTAGTCGCGGAGGTGCTGGCTTCGATGTATGACAAATCCCTGGATAAATTTGCACCGAATACCTATAGGTTTAATACATACTACATCCCGCACAGTGTGATCGAGGACTATAACGTAGATAACTTCTTTGAATCCCTGTACTGGTATAAAAAGGTTAATTATGTAGAAACTAAAAACGTATACTTTCCACAGTTCAGATGGTTCGATGAAAATGTCTTTTATAACCTGTTGGTTAAATACTGCCTGACCACAGATACAGACGGAGATGGGATTGATGATCAACGCGATGCATGTCCTACTGTTCCCGGGTTGGAAACTTATAACGGCTGCCCAAGTCCCAAACGTTCGGTAGCAATGGAAGTCAACAGTAGTTTAAGCAGAAAAAAAGGCCGTTTTGAAAATGAAGAAGACAGCAGGCTTTCAGATAAAAAAGACAAGCAATCTGAAGATAAAAAAGAAGACCTGGATGATGTGAAAGTCCGTAAGAACCTTAATGAAACAGCCTTTTTCTATCCCCAGTTAAGAACAGATCAGGAAGGCAGGGTAAGCTTTGAATTCACAACTCCCGAAGCGCTCACCAAATGGAAGCTGATGTTTCTGGCCCACACCAAAGATGCGAGAAGTGCAGTTTTGGAAAAAGATATTGTTTCACAGAAAAAACTTTCCGTCAATCCAAACTATCCACGGTTTTTAAGAGAAGGTGATGAGCTCAGTTTCCAGACCAGGATCTCCAATCTTACCGATGAAGCTATGGCTGGTGTTGCGTCCTTACAGATCCTGAATGCAGAAACCAACGAAGATATTTCATCATTATTCGGGATCACCTCATCTGTACAGGATTTTAATGTGGGAGGAACCGGAAATTCCACCGTAAGCTGGAACATTAAAACGCCTTTCAATAACGTTTATTCAATTATCATTAAAGTGGTGGCAAAATCAGGAAACCATTCCGACGGCGAGCAGATTCCGGTTGCCGTACTTTCAAACAGGATGCTGCTCACCGATGCTGTTCCTCTTTTTGTAAAGGAAGGACAGACCAAAACATTTACATTAACTAATTTAAAAAACAATACTTCCCCGACAGCTTCCAATTTCAGTAATACCCTGGAGCTGAAAACCAATCCGGTCTGGGAAATTATTTTTGCGCTTCCTGATCTTAGCCAGAATTTAAATATAAGCTCCGATGAAATATTCAATACCTGGTTTTCAGATGTGGTAGGAACTGAAATTTTCAAAGCCAATCCAAGAATGAAAGCGGTTTTTGATGAATACAAAACAGCCGATCTTCTCAAAAGCAATCTTGAAAAAAATCAGGAGCTTAAACAGGTCCTTCTGGAAGAAACCCCGTGGGTTCTCCAGGCCAAATCTGAAACAGAAACCATGAATAATATCTCAAGGCTTTTCGAGGTGAATGCTATGAAAAATTCAATCAATAAAGATTGGAGCCTGCTTAGGCAATATCAGAAAAGTGATGGAGGCTTTCCGTGGCTTCCCGGCTATGAAAGTTCCTATACCTGTTCATTATACATCCTGAAAAATCTTGGAAAAATGAATGAGTGGCTTAAAGACGGCATTTCTGAATACCAATCCGGCCAGAATGATATGGTTTCCTCCCTCATCAGTTTTGTAGACGGGCAGCTGGAAAGATACTGGAAGCAAGAAGAGGATAATCCGTGGAGCAATTTTGCTTTAGATTATCTGGATGCCAGAAGATATTGGGAAAAAGAATATCCGATCAGTGGAAAAGGAGCGGAACTCAAAAGTATGATCATTAGCCGGGCAGATCAATTCAAAGTAACGGATCTTACGTTCTTCGGAGTTCACAGGGCTGCCCTTATCTATGACAGTTACGGCCTTAAAAACACCTCTAAAAAGCTGGTCAATTACCTGAAAGAAACATCCGTGTCCTCAGAAACCCAGGGCGCTTACTGGAAAAAGAACCTGAACGACTGGGGATGGTATGAAAGTAAAGCCGTGAATCATGCAGGAGCCATAGAAGCTTTAAATAAAGTCACTCCGGATGATGTCGGTTTTATTGAAGAATCTAAAGTATGGCTGGCTACCCAAAAAGAAGTCAATTCATGGGGAAATTCCAGAACAACGGCCGAGATTATTTACATTATGATGAATTCAGGAAAGTCATGGACTACACCAGAAGCAGATAAAGCAACTGTGATCTGGGGTGGAAAAGAAGTTTCAACACAGACCAAAACTACAGGCTACCTGAAGCAGGTAATCAAATCAGACCGGATCAATCAGAGCCTTGCAGAAGTTACCGTTACAAAACATGGTCCGGGAATTGCACAAGGTGGATTATTCTGGCAGTATTATGAAAATCTGGAGAATGTGAAATCTACAGAAACCTATCTTTCGATGAACAGAGAATATTATAAAAAAATAAAGACCGAAAACGGAGAGCAGCTGCTGAAGATTACGGAAGACAGCCCGCTGAAGGTAGGAGACAGAATAACCGTAAGAATGATTCTGAATACAGACCGCCCGATGCAGTATGTACACCTGAAAGATATGAGGGCAGCCGGGTTAGAGCCTGTGGATGTACTCTCCGGCTACCAGTATAAAAATAATCTGGCCTATTACCAGGTTACAAAAGATGCTTCCACGAACTTCTTTATTTACTACATGTCAAAAGGGAAATATGTATTTGAATATGACCTGGTATGTAATGCTTCAGGAAGATTCTCGAGCGGTTTTGCTGTTCTGCAGAATTATTATGCCCCTCAGATGAATTCCAGGACTGAAGGAAACAAAATAGAAATAAGAAAATAACAATATATGAAAAATGTCAAATTAATAATGATATTTCTGTGTTTCGGCTTTTTTGCCCATATGCATGCCCAGAAGTATTACGACGACCAATGGAAAAAAGTAACCGAAAATAGTGCGAAAGGTGCCTATAAATCTAATCTTCCCATTGTTTTAGACATACAAAACCACGCTATGAAAGAAAATAATGCCATCCAGCTCATCCGTTCCCTGAAGGCAGAATTCAGCATTGTGAACCTTACCGTAGATGACGATAAGAATGATGCAGCCTCTAAATTTTTCATCAAGCTGAAAGATGCTGATGCCAAATTGAAAGGCGAAGAGAAATTGGTATACACTGTTCTTCTCAACGGATTTTTTATGGATTACTTTAATCAGAATTCGTGGGAGATACAAAGCAGAACCAATATCAATTCACAAGACTTATCCCAGATTGAAACCTGGAGTAAACTGGATTTTAAAAACTATCTTAAGAAAAGCTATCAGGAACTTGATCAGCAGAAACAGGAAATGAAAAAAATTCCTCTGGCAAAATATAAGGATATTTTTACAGAAGTCAGGGACATTGCTTATTTCCCGACTTTATTTGAATGGTATTCTATGAAAAAGATCAGCTTTCTTTCCGAAAATGGTCTTTTCACAAAAAATGAACTTGCAGAGAACAGAACACAGATCAATGCTGCATTTGATGAATTGATTGCACAGAACAGCGGAAATCCTAAACTGTATTTCATGAAAGAAAAGCTGATGGAAAACTGCAGTTACAGTCAATGTAAAGACAAAACCGAACAGCTTCAGAATCTCTTGAAATCCGATACTGAAGGAGATTACAAAGTCATCATCATGGAAGATATCATGAGCGAGCTTATGGTGAAAAAGAAGGAGAAAGAAGCTTTGGCTATTGCTGATCAGGCCAGGAAACAGTATCCCAAATCTCCATTCATTGAAAACATAAAAAATAAAGAAAACCAAATCACCAATCCGTTTCTTACCATCAAATACGAACAGCAGACCCAGAATAACCTGCCGGTCCATATCGTGGCGGACCACAAAAACGTCACGGAATTTTCCCTGAACATTTATGAAGTAAAAGAAGATTTTACAACACTAATGCAGTACGTGCAGAATTCTTACAGCAATACCTTTGGAAAGGTGAAAAAAAATCTTGTAAGAAAAGAGACATTCCAGCTTGGTGATTCCAAAGATTACCAGGTTCATAAAACGTCTTTGGAAATTAAACCTCTTCCCCCGGGAGTCTATATGGTTGAATATTCCGTTGCAGGGTCAGAAGCAAAAGATAACGATTCCAGACAGAATTTTTACTTTCTGGTTTCCGGAAACAGGATAATTTACCGGACAAAAACAGACGGCAACCAGCTTTCCAATGAAATGAAATTGGTCAGCAGCGAAAACGGGAAACCGGCAGCCAATGAAAGTCTTACTTTCTACGAATTTGTGGCCAATAAAACCTTAAACAAAATTGACGGGAAAACGGATGCGAACGGTATTTTTAAATTTCCATCCACAGCCAGCAAAGAATATTACAGGACTTTCCTGATCCGCCAGCCAAAAACCAATGATTTCCAGATGATGCAGGTCTATGGAAACAGCGGAAATGCAGAAGACTTCAATCCAAATAAGCAGACCCGTACCCTGGCACAGATCTTTACAGACAGAGCCATCTACAGACCGGGGCAGACCGTTTATTTCAAAGTCATCAATACCAAGATTGATAAGGAAACAGAAGCTGTAGTTGCAGGGTTAAAACAGAAGATCACACTTCTTGATGCCAACAGCCAGGAGGTTTCTTCCCAAAACTTTTCAACGAACGAATTCGGTTCCTATCATGGAAGCTTTATTCTTCCCAAAGGTCAGCTGAACGGAGTTTTTTACCTTAGAACGGACGAAGGATCACAGGGATATAAGGACATAAGGGTTGAAGAGTATAAAAGACCCAAGTTTGAAGTCACTTTTGATCCTGTAAAAGAAGAATACAAATACGGACAGACCATTGAGCTGAAAGGAAAAGCAATGATGTTTTCCGGAGTGGCTCTGAACAATACGACCGTGAATTACGAGATCAAAAAACACAACATCAGATGGAAGTATTTCTGGTGGTATCCGCGTGATAATGATAACGAAAATTCTATCCTTGGAGAAGCTAAAACCAATGAGAAAGGAGAATTTGTGATCCGTCTTGATCTTAAAAAAGATGAAAAGCTGGAAGGAATCCAGATTGATAACTACGAGATCAATGCTTCGGTAACGGATATCAACGGAGAAACGCAGTCTGCCGATACCCAACTGAAAGTAGCTTCGGTTTCCCATTATATTAAAGCCGATGGAATCAAAAATACCTTCAGTGACGAAAATGTAAAACTGAAAGTAGAAACCCTCAACTATAACGAACAGGATCTGAAAAAAGCCTATCATGTGAAGCTTTCTAAACTGACTGTTCCGGACAGGATTTTCAGAGACAATTTTAAATCTGAGGTTCAGGATCTTCCGAAATATTCCAGGGAAGAATTCATCAGCAAGTTCCCACACGATCTGTTTGACAAAAATGAAGAGACTAAAAACTGGAAAACAGAAAAAATAATTTCTGAAAAACTTCAGCAACCGGCTGCAAAACTGGATTTAGGAAAACTGGAAGCAGGCGATTATCAGCTTGAATTGTATAATATCGAAGGAAAAGACACCATAAAATCTTCCCAGAATTTCAGCATCTGGAATAAAGAAGCTTTAAAGCCTTCCCAGAAAACCTTCCTTACGGTTATTGAGCCCAAAAATGAGTTTTCAAGAGGAGAGAAGGCTAAAGTATATGTATATTCCGCAGTACCGGACGCGCTTGTAAACGTATTTGTTCAGGACGGTTCAGGAAAAACAGTTTCAGAAGTACACCAGCTGAAAAAAGGAGTTTTGGAATACACTGCAGATATCCCTAAAGACAAAGGCGTATCGGCACTGAATATCCAGTTCCAGGTCGCAGCATTTAATGATGTGCAGACCCAGTCCGTTACTCTGAAAATAAAAGATAGTGAACAGCCTTTAAAAATAGAAACAGTAACATTCAGGGATAAGCTGGAACCGAACTCAAAAGAAAAGTGGACGGTAAAGGTTTCTGGAAACGATAAAGAGAAAGTAAATGCTGAAGTACTGGCCAATATGTACGATATGTCATTGGATCAGTTTGCAGCCAATACATTCGGGTGGCAGAATTTATATACGCCATATTCCATCGTGACTTCTTATGACATCAGACAGTCTCTGTTGCAGCAGTACTATCAGAAAAGATTGAAATATTACAATGGAAAATATGTAGATGTACCGAATTTTAATTGGTTTGATGGTGATTTTGACAGCTATGGATTAAGAGGGAGAGTAGCGGGATTACAGATTGAGAATCGCGCAATGCCAGCTCCTATGGCTGCCGCAAAAGTAGATGAAGAAGTTATTATGGTAGGGCATGGGCAAAAAAGAGTAATGAAATCTACTGCTGCCAAAATTCAGGAAGCAGAAGCCGACGGAGCTATTGATAAGGAAGCTTCGCAGGAAAACCTGGAAAAAGTTCCCGTACGTCAAAACTTAAATGAAACCGCATTCTTCTATCCAGATCTGAAAACAGATGCAGAAGGAAATGTAAGCTTTGAATTTTCTTCACCGGAAGCATTAACCAAATGGAAGCTGATGTTCCTGGCTCACACGAAAGATGCCAGAGCTGCCGTATTGGAAAAACAGGTAGTAACACAGAAAGAATTCTCGGTAACACCCAATTATCCAAGGTTCTTAAGAGAAGGCGATGAACTGAATCTTCAGTCGAAACTTTCCAATCTCACCGATAAAAAATTAAGCGGTTCAGCAGAACTTCAGATCTTGGATGCCTTTACGAATGAAAATATCACTTCTAAATTTGGGATCAGTGCAGGAACGCAGAACTTTAATTTAAATGAAAAAGGAAACAGCGCATTAACATGGAAATTGAAAGTTCCCGATAATGTTTCTTCCATTATATTAAAAGTGGTGGCCAAAGCAGGAGCTTATTCAGATGGTGAACAGCAGGCAGTTGCCGTACTTCCGAACAGAATGCTCGTAACGGATGCTGTACCGGTATTTGTGAAAGAAGGAGAAACGAAAACATTTGTTTTGGATAATCTTAAAAATACAACTTCTACCACAATCACCAATGTTTCGAATACACTGGAACTGACGACTAATCCGATCTGGGAAATCATGTTCGCACTGCCAAGCCTGAAAAATGATCAGAACAGTTCTGCGGACGTGATCTTCAACAAATGGTTCGCAGATGTGCTGGCTTCTGAGATATTCAAGGCCAATCCGAAAATGAAAACTGTTTTTGAAGAATATCAGAACAAAGGATTACTGAATTCAAATCTTGAAAAAAATCAGGAACTGAAACAGCTTTTACTGGAAGAAACCCCTTGGGTGCTCGAAAGTAAAAATGAAGGTGAGCAGATGCAGAAACTGGCCCTGTTATTTGATGCCAATACCATGAGAAATTCAATCAGCCAGGATTGGGACGATCTTAAGAAACTGCAGAACCCGGATGGTGGATTCTCCTGGTATCCTGGATATCCAAGTTCTTACGGAACATCTCTGTATATCCTTAAAAATTTAGGGAAAATCAATACATGGTTAAAAGATAGTGCAAAAGATTATCAAGGTGCTGAACAGAAAGAATTCGTTACGAAATTAGTTCAGTATGTAGATAACGAAATTGATAAATACTGGGATGCGAAAAAAGATAATATCTGGACCAACTGGACCATGGATTACCTTGATACCCGGAATTATTGGGAAAAACAGTACCCGTTAAAGGGAAAAGGAGCCTCATTGAAATCATTGGTAAAGCAGAAAGCAAAAACAGCGAAGATCACAGATTTCACCTTCTTCGGACTTCACCGTGCCGCTTTATTGATGAATGATTACGGCTTAAAAGACGTTTCGGATAAATTAATGAACTACCTGAAAGAAACATCCGCCGATACAAAAACACAGGGCGTTTACTGGAAACAGAACTTGAATGACTGGGGCTGGTTCGGATCCAAAGTAGTGAATCATGCAGGAGCTTTGGAAGCATTCAGCAAATTAAAGCCTAATGATCAGAAATTCATTGAAGACATGAAGATCTGGCTCATCACACAGAAAGAAGTCAACTCATGGGGAAGCTCAAGAGGAACCTCGGAAGTGATCTTTACGATCTTAAATTCAGGGAAATCATGGACCGGTGCCGAAAGCGACAAAGCAACGATTGTCTGGGGTGGAAAAGAACTAGTTCCGCAGACCCAGGCCACAGGCTATGTGAAATCAACAGTAAAAACTGATGCGGTAGACAAAAATTTAGGAACCGTTACCGTTACCAAACCAGGTCCGGGAATTGTTCAGGGAGGATTGTTCTGGCAGTATTATGAGGATTTGGACAAAATAAAATCTTCTGAAAACTATATCTCCATCACCAAAGAGCTTTACAAAAAAGTAAAAACGGTAAACGGCGAAGAGCTTCAGAAAATTTCAGCAGATACCCCTTTAAAAGTAGGCGATAAGGTAACCGTAAGAATGATCCTGAATACAGACAGAGCGATGGAATTCATTCACATTAAAGATATGCGTGCAGCCGGGTTTGAGCCTACAGATGCATTGTCCGGATACCAGTGGAAAAACAGCCTGGGCTATTACCAGTCTACGAAAGATGCTTCCACCAATTTCTACATCCAGTACATGCCGAAAGGAAAATATGTCTTTGAATATGACCTTGTTTCCAATGCAGCCGGTAAGTTCTCCAACGGGATCACCACTATGCAGAATTACTACGCGCCTCAGATGAATGCCCATACAAAAGGAACCCAGGTTCAGATTTTGGAATGATTTTTAGCTACAGGGAAGAAGTGAAATTTAAACAAAATAAGATGAGATTTTCAAAAACTTTAATGGCAGGACTGATCATGCTGGCAGGTGTAAATGCTTTCGCACAAAAGAAATCAGAAAAGTTGGAGAAGCTGGAGATTGAAATGTTCCCGAAAGCTAAAGACGGATTTAAGCAGGTGTACATTCAGCTGCCTGTTGCAAAAAACGAAAACGATTTAAAAGTGGAATTTTTTGCAGTAACTAAAAAAATGGTGGACTGCAACAAATATTTTTTAATGAGAGAAGTGAAAACCCATGGTCTTCAGGGTTGGGGCTACAGCTATTATGAAGTAGAATCGAATGGTGAAGCAGGCGGTACATTAATGGCATGCCCGGATCAGAAGAAGACTAAGAAATTGGTGACCCTTAAGCAGGAAATTGTAAGATACAACAGCAAGCTGCCTTTAGTATTCTATGTACCGAAAGACTTTGAAGTCCGTTACAGAATTTTGCGTCCCGATGCTAAAATGAAATCAGCGGTTCAGAAATAATCCGGATGATTTTAAAATATCAAGCTCCCCACAGTTTTTGTGGGGAGTTTTTTATTGATCTGGACTAACCTTAAAAACTTCAATATTAAATGGTTTAAAAATACATCAATCACAAAAATTTTCTTTTACAACCTGGTAGAAAACACATCCGGAAAACACGTCACCGTTTTTTTAACCACGCTGTAAAAATCAAAAGAAAAAACTGATATATTTGCTTTCAGATAATTAGACATATTATGGAAAATGTATTTGATGCAAAAGATGCTCAGAACTATATTGATAGGATAAATAATTTGGTTGAGGATACCCACGGTTTATGGGGGAAAATGACGGTTGACCAGATGCTTGCACACTGCAGCGTATCGTATGAAATGGTGTATGAACCGGAAAAACATAAAAAACCGGGATCTATTGCAAAATTTATTTTAAAGACTTTTGTTAAACCCAAAGTGGTTGGGGGAAAGGCTTACTCACGGGATTCCCCTACAGCTCCCCAGTTTTTGATCACCGGGAGGAAAAATTTTGAAGAAGAGAAGAAAAGACTGATTGGCTTTATCCAGAAAACACAGCAGTTGGGAGCAGAAGCTTTTGACGGAAAAGAATCATTTTCTTTTGGTAAATTAAATTCTCAGGAGTGGAATAATATGTTTGCAAAACATCTCAACCATCACCTGTCTCAATTTGGCGTTTAAATAATACACACAACACATTATGAAAAAACTTTTATGGATCCTCATTCTAGCCTTCAATTTTGCATCGGGCCAGATGCCGGATATTTCCAATGTCTGGCTGAACAACAGCAAAGCTTATACCGGAACAATCGGAGACCGCGGCCAGCAGCTTAAACTCAAGGTCAATATTTCCGAACAGAATAAAAAAAATGACCAGGAATACTTTATTTCCGGCTACTCTCTTGTAGATGGTCACTATTCAAAATACGAAGGAAAAATAACCATCTCAAAGTATAAGGATGCCAAAAGAAAAGGTGTGGTATTCGGGGAATACGAGCTGGCAGAAGAAGCTAAGGGAAAACATTCCGGTATTTTTAAAGGTAAACTGATCTATACCTTCAAATGGAATAAAAAAACTGAAAAAATAGAAGCACAGTACATAGAATTGATTGGTGACTGGAAAAGTTATGACGCAACACTGGACTTCAAAACCCGTTTAAAAAACCAATAGCCATTTTAAGAAGAATACTGACTGTACCGGCCGGGCTCATTGCAGGAATGATCTGCATTATTATCATTGAGAAAATAGGTCATCAATTATATCCGCCTCCTGCCGGGGCCGGAAGCGGTGATATGTTGGTAATGAAGGAATACGTTGCTCACGCCCCCTTTATGGCGCTGTTCTTTGTGATCATCGGTTATGCGTTGGCCGCTTTCGTATCAGGATTCACAGCTGCAAAAGTTGCAAACGACGGAAAACATACTTCTGCAGCAGTCTGCGGAGTTATTTTCCTGTGCATAACAATGTATATGATGATTTCTCTGCCTACCCCAATATGGTTCTGGATTTCAGGGATTGTTGTATGGGGGCTGGTGTTTGCAGGAAGTAAATTAGCTTTAAAAACAAAAAAAACATGAAATCGCCATACTTTGCAGACTAAGAATTTGTTTAAACTTCTTTTCGATTGACCAACTATATCAAATATAAGTTTAAACAGATTTTAAATATAGATTTACAATATGCGATTCCATCATTAAAAAATAAAATACACATATGAAATTAGGAGCATTCTCAATCAGCCTGAGTGTGAAAGATCTTCAGAAATCCAAAGATTTTTATGAAAAACTAGGTTTTACCGCTATGGGCGGAGGTATGGATCAGAATTACCTCATTATGAAAAACGGAAGTACCCTGGTAGGGCTGTTTCAGGCCATGTTTGACGGAAATATGCTCACATTCAACCCGGGATGGGATGAAAATGCCCAAAACCTGGAATCTTTCGATGATGTACGCGATATTCAGAAACATTTAAAAGAGAATGGAGTGGAGATGGAGAAAGCCGCAGATGAAAGCACTTCAGGGCCGGAACATATTTTCCTGAAAGATCCGGACGGAAACATGATCTTAATTGACCAACACAGATAATCATAGACTATGAAAATATTAAAAAGAATTATTCTCGTTCTGGCTTCTATCCTTATTTTATGGATGGTTGTGGCTGCTTTTATCTCAGGAGACTGTGTATATGAAAAATCAATAACGATTAATGCTCCCGCTGAAAAAGTGTGGCAGCATACCAATACGCTGAAAGCAATGGACCGATGGAGTCCCTGGAACGACCTGGATCCGGCCATGAAAAAAGACTGGACAGGAACCACGGGACTGCCAGGTGAAAAAGTGTGCTGGGACAGCAAAAAAGATGCCGCCGGAAAAGGATGTCAGGAAATAAAGAAAATTGATGCAGCAGGCAAAAGAATTGATACGGAGATCAGATTTTTAACACCTTACGAAAGCGAAGCCAATGCCTTTGTAAAAATTGTTCCTGAAGGCAACGGAAGCAGTGCCACCTGGGGATTCACATCAAAAATCCCTTATCCCTTCACGGTAATGAAAATGTTTATGAATATGGAAGATGCGATTGGAAAAGATTACCAGAAAGGACTTTCAAGATTAAAAGAACTATCTGAAAAACCTTAAACGGAAACTTAATTAAAACTAACTAATATTAAAAAAACAATCAATGGCAACAGTAAACGTTTATTTAACATTTAATGGAAACTGCAGAGAAGCATTTGACTTTTATAAATCAGTTTTCGGAGGAGAATATCCTTACATCGGAACTTTCGGGGAAATGCCCCCAATGGAAGGTAAAGAAACTCCTGAAGAAGACAAAAACAAGATCATGCACGTTACTCTTCCGATCTCAAAAGAAACTGTTTTAATGGGAAGCGATACAGGTGGTGAATGGGCTTCCAATTTCAAAGAAGGGAACAATTTCTCCATTTCCATAAACGCAGAGTCCAAAGAAGAGGCAGATAAATTATTCAACGGTCTTTCTGCCGGAGGACAGGTAACAATGCCTATGGCAGATACTTTTTGGGGAGCCTATTTCGGAATGTTTACCGATAAATTCGCAATCAACTGGATGGTAAACTATGATGATCCCGCGAAAATGCAGCAACATCCTTAAGATTTTATACGAAATATAGTTTAAAAATAACCGGCAGAAATCTCTGCCGGTTTTTGTTGTATGATACATTTTGCATTCCAAAAATTTTTAAATTTGGAAGAGGCGAAGGGCAATAGATTATAGGTTGCAACGATAAAGCCTCTAACATAAAAAACAGAGATGAAATTTACCATTGAGCAGATTAAAGCGGAACACCAAAAAGTAAAAAGCGGAGCAGATTTTCCGAAGTATGTCCAGGCCATAAAGAATCTTGGAGTTTCAAATTATACCGTATATGTGACTGATGGAAATGCCCGGTATTTCGATACAGAAAATCAATCGGCACAGACCGGAGGGAAGTATGATCATCTTCAGGTTTCAGATAAGCTGAATACTGAACAGTTTAAAACCAGATTAAAGCTTCACCAGCAGGGCGGAACAGATTATCTCACATTTTGCAATGACTGTGCAGAAAACGGAGTGGAGGGGTGGACAATGGATCTTCACACCATGACCTGTACCTATTTCGATACAGAAGGAAATAAAATTCTGACAGAGCAGATTCCCGGATAGCCAGTATCGTTTGCTATTATTGATTTAAATTATTAATTTTGTTGTATACGATAGATAATAGTAATTGAATAGCATGAGAAAGGTTTTTACGAAGCTGGTATTTACAATATTAAGTCTGGGGTCCATAGCGGCATCTGCACAGGAAAATGATTTGGGCGCGTGGTATATGTATTTTGGAAACAATAAGATCAGTAAGAAACTGAACTGGCATAATGAAATCCAGTACCGCAATTTTAATGCAGCGGGAGACCTGGAGCAGCTGCTGATCCGTACAGGAATAGGATATGATCTGACTGAAAACAACAATAATGTTTTGTTGGGTTACGGTTTTATTATAAGTCGCCAGTATATAAACGGAGAGAAAAAAGAAAATATTGAACACAGGATTTTCCAGCAGTTTATTACCAAACAGAAATTCGGACGTTTTAATCTGCAGCACAGATACCGTTTGGAAGAACGTTTCCTGCAGGATGATTTCAGGATGAGATTCCGTTATATGATTGGCCTGAATATACCGGTTAACAAAAAAGAAATGCTCCCGAATTCGCTGTATGTTTCAGTATATAATGAGATATTTCTGAATTTAGACAGTCCCGTTTTCGACAGGAACAGGGTGTATGGAGCTTTAGGGTATGTAATTAATAAAAACATGCGTGTAGAAGCGGGTTATATGAATCAGATTCAGGAAAACAGAAACCGCGGACAGATCCAGATCGGGTTTTATAACAATATTCCTTTTAACAAAAACTGATACTGACAATCCTTGACAGATGCCTTGATGAAGAAAAAACGGTCAGTTTAGAAAACAGAATCAACAGATCAAATATAAATAAACACATATGCATTCAGGGAAAAGATTTGGGGCGCTTGAGTTCGCCGCCTGGACAAGACGCAGTATTTACGTCTTAACGGTATTGTCGGCAATACCCACAGTATTGTATTTTTTAGGCTGGAAATTCGTTTCCGTACCCTGGCAGCCGATTGCCATTTTGGGAACTGCAGTAGCCTTTATTGTCGGCTTTAAAAACAATGCCAGCTATAGCAGACTTTGGGAAGCCAGGCAGATTTACGGTGCAATCATCAATGACAGCCGCAGTTTCGGGTATATTCTGAGAGATTCCCTTTCAGCAAAAGATCAGGAAAAGGTGAAAGAAATGTTTCTCCGTCATTACGCCTGGCTTACGGCACTCCGTTTTCAGCTGAGAGAGCCAAGAGCTTGGGAAAATATGGGAACTGCACAGTTTGACGAGTATTCCAGGAAATATGACATCCCGGAAAGACTGAGCCAGCTGGATGATGAGATGAAAAAGTATATTTCCGAAGCTGAGCTTCAATACATTTTAAGCAAAAAAAACAGGGCAACACAGCTGATGGCCAGCCAGAGCAAAGAATTGTCCGAAGCTTACACAAAAGGGGATATCAACGATTTTCAGTGGACGCAGATCAACCAGCAGTTGGTGAAATTTACAGACAGTCAGGGAAAAGCAGAAAGGATCAAGAACTTTCCTTATCCCAGAAACTTCTCATCCATTACAACCTATCTTTTGATGCTGTTTATTCTTTTTGTGCCTTTTGGCATACTGAAAGAGCTGGATAAACTTGGGGAAGGAACTGCTTTGGAAGGCTTAACCATATGGTTTAACATTCCGTTTTCATTGATGGTGACGTGGTGTTTCCACACACTCGACAGTGTAGGCGAAGCTTCCGTAAACCCATTTGAAGGAAGCCCGAACGACGTGCCGATCACCCAGATCAGCCGTACCATAGAAATTGATATGAGAGATATGCTGGATGAATCCGATCTTCCTCCGGCCATTACTCCAAAGAACAATATTGTACTTTAAAAGTAAAGAATAAGTTAATTTTATACTGTTAATCACTCTGATAATATTTTAAATAACCAACCTCTCCAAACCTTATAGGTTTCTAAAACCTATAAGGTTTTTAAAAAAGATCTTAAAAAAGCAAAAAATAAAATTATTTAACCATTTCAAAAAATAACTCAAAAAAATAACTCAAAATGATTCACAGTTATGTTATCATATCCATTGCAGTACTGCTGTCTGTTATGATATTGGTGATGATAGGGCAGAAGCTGAAAGTAGCCTATCCCATCTTCCTGGTGATTGCCGGTCTTCTTATCAGCCTTATTCCCGGAATGCCGCATATTGAAATAGAGCCGGATCTTGTATTTCTTATTTTTCTTCCTCCCATTCTTTTTGAAGCTGCATGGTTCACTTCATGGCAGGATTTTCACAAATGGAGAAAGCAGATCTTTTCCATGGCTTTCGGGCTTGTATTTCTGACTTCAATAGTCGTGGCTTACCTTTCATCTTCCATTATTCCGGGGCTTACTGTTGCCATGGGCTTCCTGCTTGGAGGGGTGAACTCTCCGCCGGATGCAGTAGCCGCTACTTCTGTATTGAAACATATGAAGATCCCTAAAAAGATCACCAGTATTCTGGAAGGCGAAAGTCTTATCAATGATGCGTCCAGCTTAATTGTATTTAAATTTGCTTTGGCGGCCGTTATTTCAGGGCAGTTTATATGGAGAGATGCTGTTCAGGATTTCTTTCTGATGGCTGTGGGCGGAGTGGCAGTCGGTGTTGCTGCGGGATTTTTATTTGGAGCTTTGTTGAGAATTATACCCTCAAATTCCAATATTGATACCGTAATGACGCTGATCGTTCCTTACATCATGTATGTTGGGGCAGAGCATTTCCATTTTTCCGGCGTACTGGCGGTGGTTGCCGGGGGGCTTCTGATGTCTTATAATTCACACTGTTACTTAAGCCATACCTCAAGAATACAGTCGGGAAATGTATGGAGTGTACTCATATTCCTGATGAACACAATTATTTTCATCCTTATCGGTCTTGAGCTTCCGGTAGTGGTTGCTGCGATGAAAGATTATACCATTTCAGAAGGGATCTTCTACAGCGTTGTTATTGGCGGTGCTATTATTTTCACAAGAATACTGTACAGTTATGCAGTTATGTATTTCCCAAGGCTCTGTTCCAAAGAATTAAGGCTAAAAGTTCCGAAACCGGACTGGCGGGAACCCTTCATCATCAGTTTTGCGGCTATGAGAGGAGTAGTTTCTCTGGCTGCAGCACTTTCAATTCCTGCATTTTTACCTAATGGAGAAGCTTTTCCGCACCGCAATATTATTTTATTTGTCACTTTCGTTATTATATTGATCACGTTGGTAGGCCAGGGACTTCTGCTTACTCCGATCCTGAAATGGTTAAAAATAGACGATGCCGGAAGTGAATTGCCTGAAGAAAAGCAGGAAGTCATCCTGATGCGTAAACTTAAAGAAACCGCTCTGCACAAAATGGAAAATGACTTTTCCGAGCTGGCAGAAAAAAATACTTTGGTACGTCATCAGAAACATAAGCTGGAAACCGAAATGATGCTGATGGCAGACAAAGCCCAGTGCATGGCTTCTACAGGAGATTACGTCAATGCGGTCAATGAAAATAAGGACGTGCTTCGCCAGATCATTCAGGCGCAGAGAAATGAACTGCACCGGATGAAGAAGGAGAAAATTTTTGATGACCATGTCATGAGAACCATTGAAATGCAGCTCGATTTTGATGAAGCAAAAATTACAGGATTCTCTCACAGCTAAAGCACATTTAAATCTGATACTATGAATACTCCAATCACCGTCAATAGTTTGCGGGAATTTTTCAAAGGAAAGCTTTACCGAAGGCTGGAATTTAATTATTGGACATAATATGAAACAATATCTGGAAAATAAATAATATGATAAACCTGCTGCCTTTTACCATAGAAGATAGTTTTGAATTGATTTCTAAAATAAAAGACAAAAGAATGCTTCTCCAGTTTGCCGGCCCGGCCTATCATTTTCCACTCACAAAAGAACAGCTGGAAGATGATCTGAAAACCGAAAACCGATTCATGTTCAGGGTTTTTGACCAGGCAGAACACAATGTAATCGGTCATGCTCAGATCTTTTTGAAAGAAAAGACTTTCCTGCTTGGAAGAATACTGATATGGGACGAAAACAACAGAGGAAAAGGTTATGGAAAGAAAATTGTACTTGAACTGCTTCAATACGGATTCAGCCGCTTCGACAGAGAAACAGCCGAACTTAATGTATACGACTGGAATACCGGAGCTATTGAATGCTATAAAAAAGTAGGCTTTGAAATAGACCCGGACGTCATGAGCAAAGCCTGTATTGATGATGAGGTATGGCTTTCCGTTAATATGAAAATCAATAGAAAAACCTTCCGGTCCCTGAAACAAAAATAAAAGCAGTCTGCTTTGATATCAGGGCCTTTAAATAGGATAGGAGGACGTTTGCGGTGTATGACAGCAACAGGTATATATTACAATTTGTTCAGCCTGCGGATAATATTGGCAATACGGAATAAAATTTGCTATTTTTGGGGAAATATTTAGACATTCAATGAAAAAGAATATAATAGTAGGTTTAGCAGTGGTTTTGATGCTGGCGTCTTGTAATAAAGATGAGAAGATCCTGAACACGCTGAATGAGTATAATAATTCAATGGTAGAAAAAGGATATCATTTCGGTGATCAACTTGAGCTGCCGAAAGAGGTGACGGAAAATGCAGAAAGCATCAGTATCAGCTTTGGAGACAAAGAAACTTCAAGCTTGAAGGTTGATCCTAAATTCTTTACATTAGGTGATAACGCCGTTACTTTTAATATCAAAACAAAAGGCGGGAAAACCCTTAATCAGGATGCAACCATCAATGTATTTGCGAAAAATCCTGAAAAAAACATCGCCTATCAGATCATAGCAGAATATCCGCACGATCCGAAGAATTTTGTACAGGGCTTCCAGATCGAAGGAAATACAATCTATGAAAGTGACGGTCAGAATGGCTCTTCACAGATCCTGAAATATACATTGGGAACTACAACTCCATTAGCTTCCACAAAGCAGCCTCAGGAAGATTTTTCTGAAGGAAGTACCATCGTAGGCGATAAAGTATATCAGCTGACATGGCAGAGCAAAAAAGGATATATCTATGATAAAAGCTCTCTGAAACTGCTTTCGGAATTCGTTTACCCTAATGTCCTGGGCGAAGGCTGGGGGCTTACCTATGACGGGAAAAACCTGATCGCATCGGACGGAAGCAAGCTTTTATATTTCCTTGATGCCAATAATCCTTCAAAACTGATCAAATATGTTGCAGTGGCAGGAAGCTCACAGATTTACGACCAGCTGAACGAACTGGAATACCATAACGGATTTATCTATGCCAACGTATGGCAGAAACCCGTTGTGCTAAAGATCAATCCAGCAACAGGAGAAGTTGTGGGAACATTTGATTTTACAGATATCGCCAAACAGAATACCAAAGGAAGTGACGATGTACTCAATGGTATCACATTCAAGGGTGAAAATATGCTTGTAACAGGTAAAAACTGGCCGAAGATCTATGAGGTTCAGATCAAATAATTCCATTAAATTTAATCAACAATATATAGCGTTCCACGAGGACGCTATTTTTCATGAAAGGAATAAAATTTAGTATTTTTGAAGAATGATTAAGAATTCCCTGAAAACAAATATCACAGCCGGATTTGCCGCCATTTTACTGTTGACATCATGCAATAACAAAGATAAAATGCTTGATTCTCTGGCCGATTACAACAATTCAAAAGAAGAACAGGGCTATCATTTTGGTGATCAGCTCCAGCTTCCAAAAGAAGTCACTGACCATGCAGAAACCGTTACAATCAGTTTTGGAGATAAGGAAACCTCAAATTTAACGGTTGATCCCAAATTTTTCACATTGGGAGATAATGATGTGACTTTCATCATTAAAACGGAAAGCGGAGAAATCTTAAACCAGGATGCAACCATCAATGTTTTTGCGAAAAATCCTGAACAGAACATTTCCTATACTGTTGCGGCAGAATACCCTCATGATCCGGATAATTTTGTTGAAGGATTCCTTGTGGAAGGCAATACCGTCTACGAAAGTGATGGGTTGGACGGTTCTTCCCAGCTTATAAAATATACTTTGGGCTCGGCATCTCCAAGCCTTACGGAAAAGCAGCCTGCAGATGTTTTTTCCGAAGGTTGTACCATTGTGGGGGATAAAATCTATCAGCTGACGTATAAAAATAAAATAGGTTTTGTTTACGATAAAAATTCATTAAAAAAAATCTCACAGTTTCCTTTACCGAATGTAATTGGGGAAGGCTGGGGACTGACCTATGACGGGAAAAATCTTGTTGCTACTGACGGTTCAAAAAATCTGTATTTCCTGGATGTGAATGACCCCTCAAAAGTTGTAAGAACAGTTGCCGTTGCCGGACATAAAGAAACCTATGACAAACTTAATGAGCTGGAATATCACAACGGTTTCATTTATTCGAATATCTGGCATAAACCTTTTATTTTAAAGATCAATCCAGCAACAGGAGAAGCAGTAGGAAAGTTTGATTTCACAAAAATAACTGCCGAAAATGACCAAGGAAACAGTGAACATGTTTTGAATGGAATTGCTTTTAAAGGAGAAAATATGCTGGTGACGGGGAAAAACTGGGCGAAGATTTATGAAATTGCCGTTAAATAACTGATCTTTTAAAATTTAAATAAAAGTATGTAAATTGCTGACGTTCCGCATAGGAAAGTTATCTTTACCAAAATAGATTTTGAGACCATTTTATATCATACTGATCTTCCTTTTCTGTACAGCCAATGCGCAGAAATCCCTTCCTTTAGATACCTTGAAGCTGAAGGAGGCCAAAGATATGCTGGCAGACGATTACGGAAACCTGTACATTTATAAGAACAAAGACTTTAGTTTCACCAAGTATGATTCTTTGGGAAAACAGCTTGGGAAAATGATGCTGACAGTTCCGTACAAAGTGCAGTCCGTTCAGAATCCGTTGAGCCTGGCGTTATTTTCAGAGAATGCCCAGGAAATGAAATTTGTGGATCAGAATATGAACGAGATTCAGAAGATTGATTTCAGACAGAAATTCGGATTTATCAAAATGGCGTATGCTGAAGATCTTCAGCAGCTGTGGCTTCTCGACGATAGTACAAAACGGCTGATCCAGTATAACTTCAGGAACGATACAACGATCAATTCCTATCCTTTTGATATCAGTTTTGATGATCTGATGGATATGCTGGTATTCGAAAATAAAGTTTATATCCTAACCCGGAAGCATATCAGGATATACTCGCTGAAATTTGAAAAACTCTTTGAAGTTCCTCTCGAAAACGGGAAAAGATTCAGAAGAGAGAACGATGTTATTTTGGTGGTGTCGGACAATTCGATTCTGAAATATGATCCTGAAAAAGGGATGATTAAAATTTTTGAAGATAAAGACGCACAAATTGTGGATAAAAACATCCTTTCTTATTTTGAAATCAAAGCGAACAAACTCTATCTTTACAACCTCGAAAAAATAAAGGAAACTAAACTGCAGACAGAACCGGAGACTGCACCGCCAGCCACAGAACCACCATCTGAACAGACAGTTGGAGAAGAAGTAAAGAAAGCTGACGGAGATAAAAAGGAATCTGACGAAAAAGCTCCTGATACTACTTTACAGAAGCTTATAGAAGATACTTCCGAGGTTCAGGCCGCAGGTGTTTAGCCCGATTAATAAAAAAATACTTAGGAGAATGCATATTGCAGTTACTGGAAATATTGGAGCCGGAAAAACAACTTTGACCACGATGCTTGCCAAGCATTATGGATGGGATGCACAGTTTGAAGATGTAGATCATAACCCTTACCTCGAAGATTTTTATGCGGATATGAGCAAGTGGAGTTTTGCACTTCAGATCTATTTTTTGGGAAGCAGGTTCCGCCAGGTGAAAGAGATCAGGGAAAGTGGTAAGAATATTATCCAGGACCGGACCATCTACGAAGATGCCCATATTTTTGCTGAAAACCTGAATGATATGAAGCTTCTTTCAGACAGGGATTTCAATAACTATGTATCTGTTTTCGGTCTCATGAAGTCTTTTGTTTCCGCTCCGGATCTGTTAATTTATTTGAAATCTGACGTTCCGAACCTGGTGAAAAAGATTTATAAAAGAGGAAGGGAATATGAGGCATCCATCAGCATTGAGTATCTTTCTAAACTGAACCAGAAATACGAAAAGTGGATCTCCGATTATACGGAAGGAAAGCTTCTCGTGATCGAAGTGGATGATCTGGATTTTGTAGAAAAGCCTGAAGATTTCGGATTTATTCTGGAAAAGATCGAAGCAGAGCTGAACGGCCTGTTTTAACAAATTTTTATCAGAATTTAAAATAGTTTTCAATTCATTTCTTCCTACATTTGATGGAAGAGTTTAATTTTTAAATGATTACATTATGACGGTTAAAGTTTTACATAATGGAAACTGCTCTAAATCAAATGCCGTACTCGAGTATCTTGATGAAAACGGTGTCCCTTTTGAAATCATCAATATCGTAGAAGAGCCGTTGAGCGTCTTAGAGATCAAAACATTGCTGAAAAAGCTCAATCAGAGCGTATTTCATATCATCCGTAAAACAGATAAGCTGTATACGGAAAATTATGCTGATAAAAATTATTCTGAAGAAGAATGGATCAGTATCCTGTCTGAAAATCCTTCCCTGATACAGAGGCCTATCCTGATCAAAGGATCTGTTGCCATGCTGGGAAGACCTATCGAAAATGTAAAATTCTTTATTGAAAAATAATACAAATAAAAAAGTCAGCTTTTCCGCTGACTTTTCTTTTTCTACAATAGAATGACGCCTTCTACTTTAGCGACTTCCTTATAAATATTCACTACCTGATCTGCATCCAGAACGAATGCATTGATATTGCATGCAGTGTATTTTCCGTTTTTGCTTTCGCGGTTTCCCAGTGTAAACTTGATGCCGTCAAAAACCTTATAAATTTCAGTAAGTTTTGCCTGATCTGTAGGAATGATAAATTTGAATAAATAATCTTCGGGAAAGTCATGCTGAGCTTCCAGTTTTTCCTTCAGGGAATTATAAAATTCCTCCGGGCTTGCGTGTTGGTTTCCTTGTAATATGTCCATCTGCAGTTGTTAATTTATATATAAATATAGCGAAATTTTTTCTATTTTCCAAGCGGTCCCAGCAGTGCTTTAGAGTTCTGGTGCTCGTAATCTTCAATGATGTTGAAAAGCCCGTTCACAAGCTGTTCAGAGGCAAGTTTACTCAATCCGCCGGTATTTACATTGCTGTTGCTTCCTCCCAGAAGGCTTCCAAGAAGATTATTTCCTGAAAGAGCGGTATTGATGGTTTTTGCAATTCCGTATTCATTCAGTTTCTCGTCCACTTTGGGAGCGATGGCAGCCACAAGCTGCTGAGAGGTTTTTTCCTTTAAAATCTGTGTTGCCGTAGTACCCTGGATGATTCTGGTGACATCCTGTGCATTCAAACTGTTCACAGCATTCTGTAGGATAGGTTTTGAAATATTAACAGTATAAGCTGCCGCCTGAGCAATAAAATCTCTTTCTTTGGCTACTAGGGAAGGGGCGATTTTTTCAAGAGTAGAGTTAATGTCTCTGAGTTCCTTGGGAAGAGCTTTATCCACCATATTATTTTTAAGGAAGGCCTCCTTATTGCTGTAGATTCCCATTCCTTTATCTATACCGTTCAGTAAAACCCGTTTGATGATGGATAAACCGAGGTCGGAAGTAGCCATTGATGTGCAGGATTGGACGCCGGTGAAAATTAATGTTCCCGTTCCAATTAATAATGCTGCTGCTATAACGTATTTTTTCATTGATCTTTTTCTTATTTTTTCAAATACTGCGCCAAAGGTAAACACTATAGACGTATTAACAAAATATTAAATACTTAGGGCTATTTGGTGAATTTTTTGTTAAAAAGGCACATTTTTCAATTGGGTATTTTATTGTAAATTAACATTTATAATGAATTTTGATTACTAAAGCTGGCTTTATTTGGTTTTTTATTTAGTTTTTATTTAATTTTTTTAAATTTTTATGATATGTTAACAATGTTCATATTTTTTTCTATTTTTGACTAATGTCTTTTTTTGAGAATTTAAATAACTCTACAAGACGTTAATAAAAATTAGATTGTACGAATAAAATTGAAACTATATGAAACAACGTGATTTAAAGTATTCATGTCTCATTGCCGTTTTGTACTTCGGTATGAACGTCAATGCGCAGACTACACCAAAAGATACTACTGCCAAAGAGCAGAAGATCGAGGAGGTGGTTCTGATAGGATATGGTGCCCAGAAAAAAGAAAATGTTACTGGGAGTATTGCCACAATTAGTGCTAAAGATATAGCAGACAGACCCAATTCGAACCCCATCAGTTCTGTTCAGGGTAAAGTGTCTGGGGTCCAGATTCTGAATTCCGGAGCACCGGGTGCTTCACCAAGAATAGATATTCGAGGGGTTGGGTCCATAAGTGGGAAAGCAGTATTTATTGTAGACGGAATGATTACAGATGACATCTCATTTTTAAATCCGCAGGATATAGAATCAATGAGCATCTTGAAAGATCCATCCAGTTTAGCCATCTTTGGAGCTAAAGCATCGAATGGAGCGGTTATTATTAAAACTAAAACCGGTAAAGGAAAAAAGACAACCTTTAATTTCAATTCTTATGTTGGGGTAAAGAAGGTGACAAACGTTCCTGAAATGGTGAATGGAGACCAATACGTTGAGTTATATAATGAAAAGTATATGAATGATATACGTGTAGGTGGACAAACATTCGATCCTACAAAAATTATATCAAGATCTCAATTCCCGGCAGATACAAACTGGTTCAATGAAATTTTGTCACAGGGAATTATCAGCTCATCTGATATTTCTGCCTCAGGTAATCTTGATAAATTAAATTATTTCTTAAGCTTAGGCTATTTGAAAGATGAAGGTACTTTAGAAGCTGGGCGTGGCATCAACTCAGGAAATGATTTCGGAAGATTAAATACAAGAATTAATCTTTCTTATAAGATTAATGATAATTTAACGATCGGAGATAACTTTACCTGGGCTGATATTCATAATAATAATGCCAACAATCCTTTATTGACGGCCTATAATGCTCCACCGGTTTTCTATCCTATTAATCCGAATACCAGTAATTACGATTATATTACTTTAGCAAATATAACGAATCCAAAGGCAATGCTTGATTTGTTCCGTTCAAAGACTAAGCAGCAGCGTATGCTGAATAATATTTGGGCCGAATATAAGTTTTTAAGCGACTTTACATTAAGAGTAAGTTATACTTCTGATAATACCAATACCAGCAAGTATGAATTTACCCCTACCTCAACTTATATTCCTCAACCTAACAGAACTCTCTTAATAACCAGAGATTCTAGAAACAGAGACTATGTATGGGATAATACATTGTCTTGGAAGAAAAAGCTGGGACGACATAATATTGAATTGCTGGCAGGTTTTTCACGTACCCAAAATTATTATCGTGAAAACTATTTAGAAGCCAGAGATATTATATTTAATGGTAAAGATAGCAGTCTTGATATTTCTACAGGAAATGAAATTGTTGGAATGACCATAAGTGGACAAGACGATCCTCGTGCTGTTACTCCTTATAAAAAAAGAATAGAATCAACATTTGGAAGACTTAATTATGATTACGCAGGTAAATATCTTTTAAATGCTTCAGTTCGTAGAGATGGGGCAACAGGGTTCTCTTCTGATGACAGATATAAAGTATTTCCGGCAGTAAGTATAGGCTGGGTGATCTCGAAAGAAGGATTTATGAGTAATCAGAATGTATTTAATTTATTGAAGTTAAGAGCAAGCTGGGGTAAACTTGGTAATCCGGAAGTTGCGAGAGATTATGATAATCTTACTAGTATTCTTACAGGTGGAGCTTATTTTGGAGGAATTGGTAATCCAGCACAAACAGTTACTAAGATTGTAGATCCAACTATTACATGGGAAACCACTACCGGCCGGGATTTAGGTCTTGAAATGGCTTTGCTTAATAATAGGTTAAAGATTGAAGCAACTTATTTTGATAAAGATTCTAAAGATGTGGTGTATGGCATTAATCAGCCAACAACATCAGGAGCAAGTAATGCAAACAGCTATGTAACTAACGCTTACTCTTTTAACAACAAAGGGTTTGAAGGCTCTATCAGTTATGATACAAAAATAAATGATCATATCAAGTTCAGTGTTTTTGGTAATATTACTACTCTGGATAACAAAATTACAAGTGTATATGCAGATTCATATAACCAGCCAGGGGTAAGTTTGTTTGGTAATCCAATAATTAGACTGGAGAAAGGCCAGGCTGTAGGCTCATATTATGGCTATAATGTAATCGGAGTATTCCAAAATGACGCACAGGTAACTGCTGCTCCTACTTATTCATCCGTAAAAAAGACTGTCGGAGGGTTTATGTTCGAAGATAGAGACGGAAATGGGGTTATAGATGCCAATGACAAGACATTCTTAGGAAGTCCTGTTCCTAAATTTACTTATGGATTTGGATTTAATGTTAATATCTACGATTTCGATTTAGCAATGGATTTTCAGGGAGTATCCGGAAATAAAATTTATAACTATAACAGAGAGCAGAGATTTGGAAATGAAAGCTGGGATTTAGATTTTTACAATAACAGATGGCATGGAGAAGGCACATCAAATACATACGCTATGACTACCAATGACCAGGGGGTTATTGTGCCAAGTAGCTTTTATGTAGAGGATGGAAGCTTTTTCAGAATTAGAAATATTCAGATTGGTTATAATCTTCCAAAAGATGTATTAGGTACGGCAATCCAAAAGTTACGTTTTTATGCAAGTGCACAGAACCCGTGGACAAGCTTCAAGTATCATGGTTTCTCTCCGGAAATTTTGAATACGGATAGAGTACAGATGGGTATAGACAATAATATTTATCCAATATCTGCAATATATACAGTTGGAGTAAATGTAACTTTTTAATTTAATTTTATCATGAAAAAAATAATATTTTCCATATTCATGCTTTCCGCAGTGTTAAGCTGTAAGAGTGATTATTTAGATATACCTGTTGAAGGAAGAACTGATGCTTCAGAATTCTTTAAAACAGAAAGTGATGCCATACAGGCTACCAATGCAATTTATAATTTTTTAAGAAGCTGGGATAATTCAGCATTTCCCTACCAATATCTGTTCGGAGTGCCTGCTGATGATGTATTAAAAGGCTCAAATCCCGGAGATGCCTCTTTTATGAACGCATATGATCAGTTTACTTTTACTTCCAGTGATGAAGGGGTTAAAGGATACTGGTCTGGCCAGTGGCAGGCAATAGCCCGCTGTAACCAGGTAATTTCAAAAGTTCCGGCTATTGAAATGAATACTGCTTTAAAAGACAGACTTTTAGCTGAAGCAAAATTTTTACGTGCTTACTTTTACTTCAATTTAGTAAGAATATATGGTGGTATTCCGATTTTTGATGGACTTCAGGAAAACTATAATATTCCCAGAAATACATCAGATGAAGTTTATAGCTTTATAATTTCTGATTTAACGGCGGCTTCGCAGATTTTGCCACAGTCGTACGGAGCATCAGATTTAGGGAGAGCTACTAAAGGAGCTGCATTGGGAATGCTGTCAAAAGTGTTCTTATACAAAAAAGACTGGCAGAAAGCTTATGAGGCTTCCAGTCAGGTGATTGCGATGGGGTATTCATTAGATGCTGATTTCAATCATTTATTTAGAGTTGCAGGAGAATTTGGCCCCGAATCGGTTTTTGAAGTTGATTGTGCTTGCACAGGCCAGTACAAAGGAAGTCAGTATTCACAAGTACAAGGAGCTAAAGATCAGTTTGGCTGGGGATTCTTTACCCCCTCTCAGGCATTAGAAGATGCTTTCGAACCTGGCGATATTCGTAAAGAATTAACGATTCTAAGAAATGGAGAAACTACACCGGAAGGAGATGTTATCAATGCAAATCCAACCTCTGTTAATACGTATAATCAAAAAGCATATGTTCCAACAAGCCAGCAAAATACAGCTTGTGACGCTGGTTCAGTTCAAAATATCAGGATTTTACGTTTTGCTGAAGTTTTATTAATCAATGCAGAAGCAGCAAACGAATTAGGAAATACTGCAGTAGCTATAGCAAACCTTAATAAAGTAAGAACAAGAGCTATGTTGCCAAATACGACAGCTTCTTCTCAATCTGCTTTAAGAACAGCTATCTGGCATGAACGAAGAGTTGAACTTGCTATGGAAGGGGACCGTTTTGTGGATCTGGTAAGAACAGGACAGGCTGCTACAGTATTGGCACCATACGGATTCAAAGCTGGAAAGAATGAACTTTTCCCAATTCCTTTTATAGAAATAGGTCAAAGTAATGGCGTTTTAACGCAAAACCCAGGATATTAAAAATAAACCATAAACTTTAGAGGAGAATGAAAGTTCTCCTCTTCTTTTAGTAGAACCAGGTAAAAAAGATTTCATGAAAAGGACCGTATTATCAATTGCCGTAACATCTTTATTCTTTGCATACTCTTGCAAAAATTCCCAGGCTCCAAAACAGGAAACTATCCAAAATAAAAACGTAAAAAGCACTATTACCGATGAACAGCTCATGGACAGAGTTCAGAAAGATGCCCTGAAATATTTCTGGGACTATGCCGAACCCAAGTCAATGCTCGGAAGAGAACGTTACCATGAAGACAATATCTATCCCGATAATGATAAGCATGTAGTGACAACAGGCGGCTCAGGATTTGGCCTGGCAACATTATTGGTAGGAGTGGAAAGAGGATTTATCCCAAGAAAAGAAGCCGTGAAAAGACTTACCCATATGATGGATTTTCTGGCGAAAGCAGACCGTCATAAAGGCGCATGGTCACACTGGATCAATGGAGAAACAGGGAAAACAGTTCCTTTCGGCAAGAAAGATAACGGGGGAGACCTCGTTGAAACCGCATTCCTTACCTCGGGGATTCTTATGGTACGCGAATATTTTAAAAACGGAAATGCCGAAGAAAAAGCCCTTGCCTCAAAATGCGATGAGCTTTGGAAAGGAATTCAATGGAACTGGTATACAAAAGGAGGTGAAAAAGTCCTTTACTGGCACTGGTCACCGGAATATCAGTGGGAAATGAATTTTCCGCTGGAAGGCTATAATGAATGTCTGATCACCTATATCTTAGCCGCTTCATCGCCAACCCATCCTATCGATGCGGAAACCTATTACAAAGGCTGGACGAGAAACGGGACATACCTTACAGACAAAACAAAATACGGACTTCCTCTGTATGTAAAACACAATTATGCAGAAGAATATGGCGGACCGCTTTTCTGGTCACAATATTCCTATATCGGTCTGGATCCTACCGGACTTTCTGATAAACTGGTGAAAAACTATTTTGACTTAAACAAAAATCAAGTCCTTATCGACTATAAATACTGCGTTGAAAATCCAAAACAGTGGAAAGGCTATGGCCCGAACTATTGGGGACTGACAGCAGGCTATACAAGAAATGAAGACGGAAGTACAGGCTATACCGCTCATATGCCTATTAATGACAACGGAGTGATCACACCTACCGCAGCGCTCAGCAGCTTTCCCTACACCCCAAAAGAATCTATGAACGTTCTGAGATTCCTCTATACTCAGAAACCGGAATTTATTGGGTCAGCAGGACCTTATGATGCAACTTCGGTTAATTATAACAACTGGTTCACACCAAGATATTTAGCAATAGATCAGGGAACAATAGCTCCGATGATTGAAAACTACAGAACCGGATTCCTTTGGAAATTATTTATGAATGCCCCTGAGATTCAGCAGGGACTTAAGAAATTAAGTTTCCAGTCTGACAAATATGGTATTAAATAATAGAAATTTATATTACCTTCAACAGGGTTTTCATCAATATGAATGGGCTTTACCCCGTTTAAATAAAAAAAGACATGCCAAACGGCTTTAGCCGAAACCTCAATAACAATATGAAACTAAAACTGAAACACCTTCCTCTTTTACTCCTGCCATTGTCACTGCAGGTGAATGCCCAGGAAATAAAAGCAGAGCTGAACAAAGAAATTAAAAGAACAGAAAAAATATCCTACATCCTTGATTATCCTCAAAAAGTAAAAGGAAACGTTCCGTTGATCGTGTTTCTTCACGGTTCCGGAGAAAGAGGAAATAACCTTGATGCAGTCAAGGCGCACAGTCCCTTTACCTATAAAAACCTCATCAAGGAACCTGTAGCGATCCTGGCACCGCAATGTCCCGCAGATTCATGGTGGGACACCATAACGGTTTATAACCTGATCAAAGAAATTCAGAAAAAATATAAAATTGATGCCTCAAGAATTTACCTTACCGGACTTTCGATGGGAGGCTGGGGGACCTGGAAATTAGCTATGGAACATCCTGAAATGTTTGCAGCGGTAGTTCCCGTATGTGCTCCGGCAGACAGAGTAATGGGAGCCAATATTGATCGGTTTAAACAGTTGCCTGTAAAAATTTTTCACGGGGGGAATGATGATGTCGTTTCTCCAATGAATTCGATAGAAATGTATCAGGCTTTAAAAAAAGTAAACCCAACGGCTACATTAACTATTTTTCCTGATGATAACCATAATTCCTGGGATTCTACCTATTCAGATCCGAAACTGTACGAATGGATGCTTTCTAAGAAAAAAGGAGAATAAATTTTTTGGTGAATAGTGCAGAACTAAAAATCGAGAATGTTTAAAGAAAGCGGGATAATGATAACATGATCAATTTTATCGCAGATAAAATCTTTGCATCTTAAAAACATACAGCTTGAAAAAATAGCACCTTCGTTATCCAAAAAAAGCCCCACTGTTAAACAATAAAATAAAATTAGAACTATAATTTAAGAAGATAGATTTATGAAAAAGTTAATTGTACTCGCAGCTTTAGCCCTTTCACCTGTATTTTCCGCACAGGAAATGGTAACCAGGCCGGTGCAGTCTTACCAGACAGCCCAGTATCAGGCGAAAAGAAAAGCTTTCGTAGACAACCTTTTGTCTAAGATGACTTTAGATGAAAAGATTGGCCAGCTCAACCTGCCGACATCCGGAGATTTTACCACAGGACAGGCTCAAAGTTCAGATATCGGAAAAAAAGTAGAGCAGGGATTAGTAGGAGGATTATTCAATATAAAAGGAGCTGAAAAGATCAAGGCAGTTCAGAAAGTGGCCATAGAAAAAAGCCGTCTGAAAATTCCTTTGATCTTCGGAATGGATGTCATCCACGGCTACGAAACCACTTTCCCTATTCCACTGGGACTTGCGGCTTCATGGGATATGAATCTTGTGCAGCAGTCTGCAAGAGTAGCAGCAAAAGAAGCTTCCGCAGACGGAATCAACTGGACATTCTCCCCAATGGTGGACATTTCCCGCGAACCAAGATGGGGAAGAGTTTCCGAAGGTTCCGGAGAAGATCCGTACTTAGGAAGTGAAATTTCTAAAAATATGGTTTACGGTTATCAGGGAAAAGACCTTTCCGTTGGCAACACCATTTTAGCTTGTGTAAAGCACTTTGCATTATATGGAGCAGGAGAAGCCGGTCGTGATTATAACACAGTAGACATGAGCCATGTGAGAATGTTCAACGAATATTTTCCACCTTATAAAGCAGCAGTAGATGCCGGTGTAGCCTCTGTAATGGCCTCCTTCAATGAAGTGGACGGAGTTCCCGCAACCGGAAACAAATGGCTTCAGACCGATGTGCTGAGAAAAATGTGGAACTTCAAAGGTTTCGTAGTCACCGATTATACAGGGATCAACGAAATGACAGAGCACGGGATGGGAGATCTTCAGCAGGTATCTGCTTTAGCCCTGAAAGCCGGAGTGGACATGGATATGGTTGGAGAAGGATTTTTAACTACCCTTAAAAAATCTCTGGATGAAGGAAAAGTGACACAGGCAGAGATCGATATAGCAGCAAGAAGGATTCTTGAAGCGAAATATGACCTTGGATTATTCGATGATCCTTACCGCTACGGTGATGCAAAACTGGCTGCAAAAGAAGTTTACAGTATGGAAAACCGTAACATCGCAAGAAGTGCGGCAGCCCAGTCAATGGTTTTATTAAAAAATGAAAATCAGGTATTGCCACTGAAGAAATCCGGTACAGTAGCCGTAATCGGGCCGTTGGTTAATAACTCGATGAATATGGCCGGAACATGGAGTGTTGCCACAAAACATGCCGCTTCAATATCCCTGATGCAGGGACTTCAGGCTAATTACGGGAAAGAAGTGAAATTCCTTTCCGCAAAAGGATCGAACATTGATTACGATGCCAAATTAGAAGAGATTTATGCAGCTCACGGTAAAAAAACAGACCGGGATAATCGTTCCAAAGAAGAATTACTGAAAGAAGCCGTTGACGTAGCCAACAAAGCGGACGTTATCGTTCTGGCAATTGGAGAATCTGCAGAAATGAGCGGTGAATCCTCTTCAAGAACCGAAATTACCATTCCCCAGTCTCAGGTTGATTTATTAAACGAACTGAAAAAAACAGGAAAACCCATTGCTATGGTGCTTTACACAGGACGTCCTTTGGCATTGACCAATGTAAAAGATACGCCTGATGCCATCCTGAATGCATGGTTTGCCGGTTCAGAAGCAGGAAATGCTATTTCAGACGTTTTATTCGGGAAAGTAAACCCTTCAGGAAAACTTCCGATGACCTTCCCGAGAAGCTTAGGACAGGTTCCTATCTATTATAATGCAAAAAATACAGGCCGCCCGCTGAGTCAGGATAAAGTTGATAAATGCATATACGAAAGATTCCGTTCCAATTATATGGATGAATGCAATACACCGCTGTATCCGTTCGGGTATGGTCTGAGTTATTCCAAATTCAGCTATTCTGACATGTCCGTTTCAAACCCAAACCCGAAAGGAAATCAAACTATTCAGGCTGCGGTAACAGTGACCAATTCCGGGAACTATGACGGGGCTGAAGTAGTACAGCTATACATCAGGGATAAGGTAGGAAGCATCACCAGACCGGTGAAAGAGCTTAAAGGATTCCAGAAAATATTCCTAAAAAAAGGAGAATCTAAAAAAGTAACCTTCAATATTACACCGGAAAGCCTGAAATTCTACAATGGAGAACTGAAATTCGACTGGGAACCGGGAGAATTTGATATGATGATCGGAACCAATTCAGATGATGTAAAACATTCCAAGATCAATTGGACTAAATAATAACCAAAGCCATTCTTTTGAGTGGCTTTTCCCTTCTTTGGCATGATTTTTAATCGCACATTTGTAGCTTTAATATAATAATTATGAAAAAAACGATTTTACTTTGCACAATGTTCCTGGGATCCTTCACGTTTGCACAGACAGCAGGCGGCGACAAAGATGCCCATGGATGCATAGGCTCTGCGGGATACACCTATTCTCAGATCAAAAAAGATTGTGTAAGGGTTTTTGAGCAGAAGATTAAATTAACAGAAGTTGCTCCTAAAGGAAGCGCCACTTCAATGGCGGCCGTTATTTTCAGTAAAGATCTGAAAAAAGCCGAGGTTTTCATTCCTGATACTGATGGAGAAAGCCTTATTCTTACAAGATCAGGCAAAGCTAAAGTCTGGAAAAAAGACGATTACGTATTGGTTCCTTTCCAGAAAGATGAATATCAGCTTAAGAAAGACAATGTTGTGATTTATCAGTAAATCCCAATTTTATAAAATAAAGTAGAGGCTGTCTGTGAAGACAGTCTTTTTATTTAAACGGCATACAGGATTTAAATTCTATCGGTGATACCCTTACCCGAACTTACGTTCAATAATATATTATATACGCCTCTCAAAATGAGTTTTTTTCGTATCTTAGATCAACTAATACCTTGTTTCAAAACTTCAAACCATTAATATTTTAAATATGAGAAAAACTATTTTACTGGGCGCAATATTCCTCAGTTCTTTTGCATTTACCCAACAAAAAACTCCGGTTGTAGGAGGTGATAAAGATGTTCATGGCTGTAGAGGTTCAGCAGGCTATACGTATTCACAAATCAAAAATGATTGTGTCAGGGTTTTTGAACAGAAAATCAAGTTAAAGGAAGTGAACTCGGATAAAAATTATACTTCCATGACAGCTGTTATTTTTAGTAAAGATATGAAAAGAGCTGAAATTTTTATACCGGATGCCGCAACAGCCATCTGTTCAGGTTGGATGCAGGTGCGCGGAGCAAGAAGATGGCGCAGTGCCGATGCAGGATTTGCCATGAGCGACCACGCTGACTGGAAAGGATTATTGCAGGCCGTAAAAGCTACAGAAGCTGAAATATTGCACGTTACCCACGGTCAGACCGAAATTTTTTCAAAATATTTGAACGAGATAGGGATCAAAGCAGATGTCGTACAGACACAGTTTGGTGAAGATGAAGAAGAATCTGAAAAGGAAATCATTGAAAACCCTGAGCCATGAAACACTTTGCAGATTTGATCAATGCATTGGAAACCACCAATAAGACCAATGCTAAAATAGATGCCATCCTGGATTATCTGGAACGTGCCCCGGATGAAGATAAAGTATGGTTCATTGCCCTGTTTACCGGCAAAAGGCCCAAAAGGAATGTGAACACCAATTATATGAAAGAATGGGCGCTGGAGATCACACAGCTGCCGTTCTGGCTGTTTCAGGAAAGCTATTCTTCGGTAGGAGATCTGGGAGAAACCATTTCATTGATCCTTCCCCCGCCTTCAGAAAAAATAGACCGCACTCTTTCCCAATGGATGCTGGATATTGTTCAGTTAAAAGATAAATCTGAAGCCGAAAAAAAGGAATTCGTACTCACATCATGGAACGGGCTGGATTATACCGAACGTTTGATATTCAATAAATTACTTGGCGGAAGTTTCCGTATCGGGGTTTCTGGTAAAACCCTTATCAATGCTCTGACTAAATTTTCTTCCCAGGAATCGAGCACACTGATGCACAGCCTGATGGGAAAATGGATGCCCGGCGAGATTTCGTTTCAGGAACTTATTTCGGCTAAAAATGTAAACCCGGATAATTCAAAACCCTATCCTTTCTGTCTTGCTTATCCTCTGGAAAAAGACCTGCAGGAACTTGGAAATCCCGGAGAATGGCAGATAGAATACAAATGGGACGGTATCCGAGGCCAGATCATCCGAAGGAATGATGAAGTCTTTATCTGGTCAAGAGGTGAAGAGCTCATTACAGATCAGTTCCCGGAAATAAAAGAAACCGTACAGGCTATGAAAGGCAACTTTGTTTTAGATGGAGAAATACTTGCGGTAAAGGATTCTAACATTTTAAATTTTAATGAATTACAGAAAAGATTAAACAGGAAAACTTTAACTAAGAAAATGCTGGCAGATATTCCTGTAGAAGTTTTTGTTTATGATCTTCTGGAGCTTGAAGGAACCGATCTCCGGGAAAAATCCATAGCGGCCAGAAGAGCTATGCTGGAAGAATTGCTTCTGAATGAAACCCCTCAAAACATTAAACTGTCCAGGGTTATTGATTTTGAGAAATGGGAAGACCTGAATACAATACGTGAAGCATCCAGAGCCATCAACAGTGAAGGCCTGATGCTGAAACAGAAAAACTCCCCTTACCATTCCGGACGTAAAAAAGGCGACTGGTGGAAATGGAAAGTAAATCCTTTAACGATTGATGCTGTCTTAATTTATGCCCAAAAAGGAAGTGGAAGGAGAAGCGCCTATTACACAGACTATACATTTGCCGTGAAAAACGGGGATGCCTTGGTGACCATTGCGAAAGCCTATTCCGGACTGACCGATAAGGAAATTATGGAAGTCAGTAAGTTTGTCAATAAAAATGCCATTGAAAAATTTGGGCCTGTACGTACTGTGAAAGCCGAACTGGTCTTTGAAATTGCCTTTGAAGGCATAGGATTCAGCAGCAGGCACAAAAGCGGTGTTGCCCTGAGGTTTCCGAGAATTGTAAGGTGGCGGAAAGATAAAACCGCAGATGAAATTGATGAACTTGAAGAAATAAAAAAACTCATCCAATAATTTGAAAGCATTTGAAAACAGCAGCGGATTCAGGATCATTCAGCAGTGGATGGCCGGTAAAGGCATTTCCCCTTTCAAATTTCAGACCAATACATGGCAGAAATTCGGGAATGGGTACAGTGGAATGGTCGTGGCACCCACAGGTTTTGGGAAAACATTTTCCGTTTTTCTTGCGCTGGTTTCAGATTTCATGAACCGTCCTGAAGAATACAAAAAAGGCCTGAAAATGATCTGGATCACTCCCCTGCGGTCCTTATCCAAAGACATTGCCAAAGCCATGCAGGAAGCAATGGATGAAATTGGCCTCGACTGGACCGTTGGAGTAAGAAACGGAGATACAGATCAGAAAGTTAAACAGCAGCAGATAAGGAATATGCCGGAAATTCTGGTGGTTACTCCCGAAAGTCTTCATCTGCTTTTGGGGCAAAAAAACTATGCCCGGTTTTTTCAGGATATGAAATGCGTCGCGGTTGATGAGTGGCATGAGCTGCTTGGCTCAAAACGCGGTGTTATGGTAGAACTTGCCATTTCTCAGCTGGGAAAATACGTTCCGAAAGTAAAAATATGGGGAATCACAGCAACGATCGGAAATCTGGATGAAGCAATGGATATTTTAATTCCCTATGACATCAAAAAAACGAAAATCACAGCAAAAGAATATAAAAAAATAGACATTATCCCTGTGATTCCGGATGAGCTCGATATTCTTCCCTGGGCAGGACATTTAGGTGCAAAACTAGCCGATAAAATCGTTCCGATCATTATGAATTCAAAATCTACCATTGTTTTCACCAATACACGGAGCCAGAGCGAAATGTGGTACCAGCTTCTACTGGATGTATATCCCGACTTTGCAGGTCAGATCGCCATTCACCACAGTTCTATTGACGCTCATCTCAGAATTTGGATCGAAGAGAATTTAAGTGCAGGAAAGCTGAAAGCCGTGGTATCCACCTCTTCTCTGGATCTCGGAATTGATTTTAAACCTGTAGATACCGTTATCCAGATTGGTTCGGCAAAAGGTGTTGCAAGGTTTCTCCAAAGAGCCGGACGAAGCGGCCACTCCCCTTTTGAAACCTCTAAAATTTACTGCGTACCCACCCATTCTCTTGAGCTGATCGAGGTAGCCGCCTTAAAAGAAGCCGTTAAGCAGAAAGTAATAGAACCCCGCGAACCGCAGGTGTTGTGCTTCGATGTACTCGTCCAGTTTCTGATGACCCTGGCAGTCGGAGACGGATTTTATCCTGAAGAGACCTTTGAAAGAATAAAAAAAGTATTCGCTTTCCGCGAAATGACCGAAGAAGAATGGAAAAGCATCCTGGACTTCCTGACCATCGGCGGAAGTGTCTTGAAAAACTATGAAGAATTCCATAAAATTGTTATTATGGAAGACGGCCTCTACAAAGTGACTTCCCGGAAAATTGCAATGCTCCACCGCATGAATATGGGCGTTATTGTAAGTGATGCGATGCTGAAAGTGAAATTTATTTCCGGCGGCTATATCGGAATGGTAGAAGAATATTTTATCTCAAAATTAAAAAAAGAAGAAAGGTTTATACTGGCCGGACGAACGCTTGAAGTCGCCATGATCAAAGATATGACGGTTTATGTCCGTGCTGCAAAAGGAAAGGCTATGGCTCCCAGTTATCTCGGCGGAAGGCTTCCTTTAAGCTCAAACCTGGGACATTTTCTGCGTGAAAAGCTTTCTCATGCCTTAAATCCGAAAGCTTCAGAAAAAGAGCTGAAGTTTTTGCATCCGTTATTAGTCAGTCAGGAAAAAAGATCCCATATCCCCAAAGATGATGAATTTCTGGTGGAACTGATCAAAAACCGTGAAGGCTATCACCTTTTCATGTATCCTTTTGAAGGACGGCTGGTACACGAAGTAATGGCTGCATTAATCGCTTACCGTATTTCAAAACTCGCCCCGATCTCTTTTTCTATGGCCATGAATGACTATGGTTTTGAACTCTTCAGCGACAAGGAAATCCCTTTGAATGAAGATAATCTGAATAAAATTCTTACCCGGGACAATCTGATGAATGATGTGATAGCCAGTATTAATTCTGCGGAAATGGCACGGAGGAAATTCAGGGATATTGCAGTCATCTCAGGAATGGTGATCCAGAATTATGCAGGGAAACAGCGTTCCAATAAATCGCTTCAGAGCTCTGCCGGGCTTATTTTTAAAGTTCTGGAAGATTACGACCCCAACCATTTCCTCGTAAGGCAGGCATACACCGAAGTTTTCAATATGCAGCTTCAGGAACCGCGTCTTGTGGAAGCTTTTAAAAGAATCGAAAGATCGAAAGTCATTTTAAAATATTCCCATACCTTTACGCCTCTAAGTTTCCCGATCAAAGTAGACAGCTTAAGGCAGACACTTTCCAGTGAAAGCCTTGATGTAAGAATCAGGAAAATGGTGGAACAGGCACGAAAAAGTGGCTGACATTTTTTTTATTTTAAATGATGAATGATGAATGATGAATGATGAATGATGAATGATGAATTTTAGGGTTATGTTACAAAATAAAACTCCCGTCCTTATCTTCCGATTTTTTCAACTTTTAAAAAATCATTAATATATTTCACACCGGACACTGTACAAAAAATGAATATTGCAGTAAAAAATATCACACTTAACAACGACATTTTCACGTTAACCAACCAGCGGGCGGCGTTCTGGAAAAAAGAAAAGGCGCTGATACTTTCCGATCTTCATATTGGAAAAACCGCCCATTTCCGGAAAAACGGAATTGCACTGGCCAATCACATTATGAAAAGTGATCTGGAAAGGCTTTCTTTTCTTATCGAATATTTTGAGCCTGAAAAATTCATTGTGGTTGGGGATCTTCTTCATGCGGGAGACAATTCGGATGTAGACGAATTCTGTAGCTGGAGAAACCAGTATCCTGATCTTCAGTTTTACCTTATTGAAGGAAATCATGACCGTCTGTCAGCGAAATTGGAGGAGAAACTATGCTTAAATTTTAAATCTGAATCTTTGTCGGTCAATGGTTTTACTTTTATTCATGACTTTGAAGAAACCTTACCGGAATTTCAGATTACAGGCCATATCCATCCCGGCGTTGTACTGAACTCTGCGGTGAAAAAGATTAGGCTTCCGTGTTTTGTTCAAACTCGAAACCAGCTTTTATTACCTGCTTTCAGTGAATTTACAGGATTGGATACCCGGAATATTCCCAAAGGAGGAACATTTTTTGTATTTACGGATTCCGATATTCATGAAATTTAAAAGAATCTATGCTTTGTGTGTCTTTGGTTATTCTGAAATTAATATATCACAAAGCAATACTGAATACTGTAAAATAAGGTTAAACAAAGGCATAAACTCAGCAAAGAAATACAAAATAAGCCCTTGCAAACATGTTTGAATTGGCATCTTCATTTTCTTTTCCGGAACCAGCTCCTGCCGAAGGAATAGCCTGGTTTTTAAAAATTCCGTTTCTTTGCATTAAAGCCACTCTATCCAATGAAAAAATCAGAAGCCACCCGATTGAATATTCTCCAGAAAGCCTTTGAACTGATTTACGTGAAAGGCTATCAGACTACCAGCGTAGATGAGATTATCGCAACTACCCAGGTCACAAAAGGTGCCTTCTATTATCATTTCAAAACAAAAGATGAAATGGGCCTGGCCATCATTAATGAGCTTTTAATAAACAATTTCAAAGATACCTTCATTAAACCTTTACAAAACAGCGCCCATCCACTGGAAAGCATCTATGACCTGATGTACGGCATCCTGATGGAAAACGATTTTTTAAAGGTAGAATATGGCTGTCCTGCATCCAATTTTACTCAGGAAATGGCTCCCTGGAACGTAGATTTCACGAAAGCATTAAATGAACTTTCTGCACAAATGGAAAACGCAATCATAGAATGTATTGAAAAAGGTAAAAATGAAGGGACCGTAAAAAATAATGTGGATGCCAGGGAAATTGCTGTTTTTGTAATGTCCGGCTATTGGGGAGTAAGAAATTTAGGGAAACTTGAAAATTCAAAATCCGTATATCTTATTTATTTAAAAGGACTTAAGTCTTATTTTGAGTCACTGCAATAATTTTTTTATCAAAAAACATACTAATTAGTATGTTTTATTATACCTTTGATGCGTTCTAAAAAATTCATCATGTACCAGACGTTTACATTTCTGCATTCCCTGTTCCGGTGGGTAGTTTTATTAAGTCTTATTTATGCGGTGTGGGTAGCCTTTAAAGGATATTACTATCGTGAAACCTTTTCAAAGAAGGAAGATTCAGTACGCCACTGGACGGCAACAATCGCTCATATCCAATTGGTTTTGGGTATTATACTTTACTCAAAAAGTCCCATTGTACAATATTTCTGGAAGTATTTCAGTGAGGCTAAAACATCTTTAGATCTTCTGTTCTTCGGCTTGATCCACATTTTCCTTATGCTCACTGCCATTGTACTGGTTACTGTAGGTTCTGCTTTAGCTAAAAGAAAAGCTGCGGACCGGGAAAAATTCAAAACAATGCTCATCTGGTTCACGGTTGCCCTGGCTGTTATTTTTATGGCCATTCCGTGGCCGTTCTCGCCTTTTGCCAACAGACCTTATTTCAGATAATTATGATACACTTATTTAAAACAAAAACCGGACGCCTGAGAATTCTGGCTATTTTGGAGGGAATATCCCTGCTAACCCTTATTTTCGTTGCAGTTCCTGTAAAATACTGGCTGGGAAATCCTGCTCTGGTAAAAGTAATGGGACCGGTTCATGGAACTTTATTCCTGCTTTTCCTGTTTAATACTTTAAGCGTAGGAGTCGAACAGCAGTGGAAGTTCAGGGAAACCACCTGGAAAGTAATTCTGGCATGTTTTATTCCTTTCGGGACCTTTTATATTGACAGAAAAATTCTAAGCAGGCTATGAAAAATACACTGATATTTGGTGGGATAATTTTTACCGTTTACATTGTTTACCGGGTTTACAGATACCAGACTTTAGATGATGGCCTGGATACACTTGTTAAAAAAGGAGCTGTTATCCTGGATGTGAGAACTGAAACGGAATATAAAACGGGCCATATTGAAGGTTCCGTCAATATTTCTCTTGGAACCATTAGAAAAAGATATGTTGAACTTAACCGGGACCAAACGTATATCACGGTGTGCTCTCACGGTTTACGCAGTGTAAAAGCTGAACATATTTTAAAGGAAAGAGGCTTTAAACATGTGCATAACGGGGGTGCATGGAGTGATCTTCAGGAAGTATTAATAAAATAATCTCCAAAAGAATCAATAATCATCGGGCAGTTATTTTTCAGCTGATCAGCATCCATTCCGGCAGGATTGAAAAAACCACATCAATTCCATTGTTTTTAAGAAAAATTTAAACTACCAATACCACAAAAGTTGTTTTTGGTCAGATATTTGAATTTAATGAGCAAGTATCATTGATTTTCAATTCAGAAGTAAATCATTTGAGTTCTTTCAATACCAACCATTAAAATATAATATTATGTCAACACAGAATTTAACCCATCTCGAAGCTATTAAAAAAATAAAGGAACTGTCGGAAGCAGCAAGAATATGCATGTTCTGTACTGAGCTGGAAACCGTTCCGGTGAATTCCCGTCCTATGACCCTGCAGGAAACGGATGACAGTGGAAATTTATGGTTTATCAGCAGCGCAAGCAGCAATAAAAATTTTGAAATAAAGGATGACCGGAGAGTGCAGCTGTTTTTTATGAACAACAGTGATTCTCAATATCTTTCCGTTTACGGTGAAGCGTCTGTTTATAAGGATAAAGATACTATTGAAGACAAATGGTCGCCAATGGCTAAAGCTTGGTTTGACGGAAAAGATGATCCGGATGTAACCATTATCCGTGTAGAGCCTAAAGAAACGTACTATTGGGATACGAAAGCAGGAAAGCTGGTCAGTCTCTTCAGTTTCGTAGCATCTGCCTTAACCGGCATTAAGACGGACAATTCTGATGGTGTGGAAGGAAATGCAACGGTATAAGCATTTAATAAGTGTACATGCGTCATAAAAGTTTGATATTAGTATGATTTAAGATCATTTTGATAGTGAATACATTTAATACTTTCTCTTTCAAATTTACTCATCATTTTAATAACAATAAATCCTGAAAACAATTTTCAGGATTTATTTTTTAGCCTGTTTGGCTGTTCGTAATTTATATTTCAAACGGTTAAACCTGTTCATAAAAAATTTCATCCAGAAACAATTACTAAAGAAAAATATTCTTCTCGAATAAGGAAATCTTGCAGGTTTATTTCAGTTATAAAAATCTGCAAAATCTGCAAAATCTGCAAAATCTGCGAGATTTTAAAATTCAAACAGCATCTACTCTACTTCAAAAATAGCCTGAATTTCTACAGACGAATTCACAGGAATAGAAGAAGCCCCCAAAGTAGCTCTTGCGTGTTTCCCTTTTTCTCCAAAGACCTCCACTGTAAGGTCTGATGCAGCATTCATAAGATCTGCATGCTTTGTGTAATCTTCTTTTGTGTTGAAAATTCCCGTCAGCTGTACGCATTGTTTTACCTTATTGAGATCCCCGCCTGTGGCTTCTTTTAAAACAGCAATAACATTGAGCATCGTAGCTTTTGCAGCTTCTTTTACCTGCTGTTCAGTAACGTCAACCCCTAATTTACCCGGATTCAGTATTTTCCCATCCTTCAGGGCAACCTGATTAATGAAGACCAGATTTCCGGAACGGACAAACGGTTTATAGTTTCCGGCAGGCTGAGGAACCTGCGGCAGAATAATATTTTTCTGTTTCAGAAGGTCGTTGATATCCTGCGATTTTTCCGTATTTGCAGCGGGCTGTTTTTTAGGGAATGTTCCTTTCAGGGCTAAGGCTGTTTTAGCAAAATTTCTTCCCTGGAGTTCTGCAAGTCCGCGTTCGTCTTTTGTGGGCCTTTCAACGTCTTTCAGCGATGCCAGGCTTGTTGTTCCCAAAACTGTATTTCCCTGTGGAATGGTTTTGCTGATGTTTTCATAACCGCGGATTCCATTGGAAACAAGTATCATTCCGTGAACGGCAAGACTATTCCAGAAGGCATTAAGGGCAAGCTCTTTTCCGGCTCCACTTCCTGCAGACATAAAAACCGTTGCAGGCATACCTTCCAACGAATGATTGGTCCATAAATTGACGGTTTTGGATAGAAATTCACTCATTCCTGTACTGATATTTCCAAAATAAACAGGTGATCCAAAAGCAATTCCATCATAAGAAGGCAGTTCCTCCACTGATGCTACAGGAATGTTCTTTAATTTAGGGTTCGGGGATTCTTTAACCTGCTTAATCACTGCAAGAGCATTTTTATCACTTTCAATACCGGATGCAATTTCTTTAGCCAGCTCATAAGTTCCGCCATTGTCGGAGTGAATGAGGACCAGGATTTTGATTGTTTTATCTTGTGCCATGACAGTAGTTATTTTTAATAATAAAATGAATACAAAAAATATACTTAGTTTTTTCATTTTTAATAGGATAATAATTAAAGGACAAAATTAGTATTGTCGTTTTTATTAAATTTGCCAAAAATTGTATGCAGAACGACATCGTGAAATGCGGTTTAAGAGAACAAAACAACAATCAATTTGTAGATACTATTGAAAAAGAAGCGTATGTCTGGTGTGAAAAAGACTGGAAACACGATGAGCAAGAGCATGCGCATCAGCGGGCCCAGCTTACTTTTGTAGAAGAAGGGTATCAGTATTTCCATATAGATAAGAAAATTTATCTTGTGCCCAGGCATCATGTCATCTGGATTCCTTCCGGCAAGCCTCACAGAATTACTTCAGAAGCGAAAACGGTCAGCTTAATGGTCTTTCTGTTTAAAAATGTCTTTAATGATGATTTTTACCGGAATGTTCATGTTTTTGCAGTTCCCCCGGTTTTGAAGGAGATGATTCTGTATGCATCCAAGTGGAATCAGCTGGTAAAAGAAGATGAAGAGCAGGATTTGTTTTTTAAAGCTATTCTAAAAAGTCTGCCGAACTTCTGCAGAGAAAACAGTCCTCTTGAAATTCCTGTTCCGTCAGATATCAGGCTTATTCCGGTCTGCACATCCATCAATTCAAATTTTAAATACAGCCTGAATGCTGATGAGCTGGCGGAAAAAGCACGGATGTCGGTAAGGAGCTTACAGAGAATTTTTAAAAATGAAACAGGAATTACTCTTCAGAAATACCTTCAGCTTGTAAGAATATTAAAGAGTATAGAGCTTATCGATACAGGCAGGTATACTTTAAGCGAAATTGCTTATCAGGTGGGCTACCAGAGCCTGTCGGCTTTTACGGCTTCTTACCAATCAGTGATGAAGACCAAACCCAAAGTAAAAAGAATCACCTAAGGTGTTTCATCGTGGGCCATATCTACCGGTTTAGATTCCGGTGAACCTTTTTCGCGGAGCCAGATAGAAAGTATAACTATGGAAAAAACGGCTAAGAATTCGCTTTGCCAGTTTTGAAAGGATTCAAACCAGAACCTGGATTCCGATATGTACTGTAATGCTGTAACGGTAGATTCGTTTTTTATGATCTGCTCTTCGTTATACTCCTTAAGGCTTCCGTAGAAATGCATTCCAAAACTCGCAATAGGCTATGGACAGAGAATGCTTATAAACAGCAAGCCATATTCCACCTTTCTTAACGGGCCACGGAGCTTTTGCATGAATTTCCGGTTCTTTATCTACCTCTTCTTCTCCTTCCAGCGATTTTGATTCACTGGAACCTTTCTGCCTCAGGGAAACCGTCAGTACAATATACAGCATCATCTGTAAAAATTCGCTTTCCCAGTTTTCAAAGGTTGCCTGTATAAAATGTCCGCTATGGATATAGGCTCCCAAGCTGATCCCGGAGCTGCCCTCTTCTGCCAATTCTTTGTTCAGGGTTGTCCAGCCCGTGAAAAACTGCCCTGTAAGGCAGGAAAGCATTAATACAAGCAGAACAATACTTAAACTGTTACGGTAAAAGAAACTTTTTTTAGACATTTACGTATTTTAAAGTTTAAGGTTTAAAATTCATAAGTTTTATCCGTTGATGATCAGGCCGCCGTTGGGATGGAGGACCTGCCCCGTAATCTGGGCCGCACCGTTTCCTGCAAGAAACAGAAAGCTGGCTGCCACTTCTTCCGGGGTAGCATTTCTTTCAAAAGGAGGCTTATCGGGATTTTCCTCTTCGTCTCCGAAGGTCTCTTTGGTGAGCGGTGTTGCAACGGGTCCGGGTGCTACCGCATTGATGCGGATTCCTTTCGGTTTTGCCTGCAGTGCCAGAGATCTTGTAAAAGATACAATAGCGCCTTTTGTTGCGGCATAATCCAGAAGCTCCGGATGTCCCTGGTAAGCAGTTGCAGAAGTGGTATTAATTACGCTGCTCCCTTCTTTCAGATAAGGGAAAACCACTTTTGTAAGCAGGATCATTCCTATAATATTGGAATCAAAAGTTTTCCGGATATTTTTTTCTTCAAGATCTTCTATATTTTCTGCCGGAAACTGTACCCCTGCATTATTGATAAGAACATCAATTCCTCCAAAGGCTGAAACCACTTGTTCTGCCGTCTTTTCACAGAAATCATACTCATTGATATCACCTTTGAAAGTAATGCATTTCCTTCCGAGTTTTCCGATTTCTTTTTTTGTTTTTTCTGCATCTTCATCATCTGTATGATAGATTATTGCGATATCAGCTCCTTCCTGTGCAAAAAGTAAAGCCGTTGCCTTACCGATTCCGCTGTCTGCTCCGGTAATAAGAACTGATTTGCCTTTTAGTTCATTCATCTGAAAATTATTTTAAGATCAGGAGTTGGTTGATTTCACTTTTGAAGCATCCGAGAATGAATTCTGTGTAGTAAAGCTGTGCGTTGAGAGCCTGTGTTTTGGGATGCAGTTCCAGTTTTTTGGTCAGGATAATCTCCCCTTTGTAGGAAAATGCAAAATAGGCAAATATCTTATAGGATGAACTTCTGATGGGTGTACAGTAGCCTGTGGTAGCAATTGACCAGTCAGAGTTGAATATTTTAGCTGCATTAAGAGCCATGGTCCGGGCAATGTTTTCGGATACGCAGTCACATTCCTCGGCTTCCTGTCTGTCAACATTCAGCAGTTTTACTTTTTGTGGCAGTGTATAGGCTGTTATGCCCCCGTTATAAAAGAGAGAGGCATTCGGCATCTGGGAAAAAGCCAGCTGCAGGCATCCTGATGTAACGCTTTCTGCAATAGAAATGGTTTCACCGGCAGTCATAAGAGATTGGCTTATATATTCTAAAAGGTTTTTTTGAAATTCCATAATTTTTAATATTTAGTAGTGGTGTGAAGGTGTGTAGAAGGTCTACTTATTTCTTTCCGGTTCAAACTCCCAGACTCTGTGTCTGGAAACAGCTTCAATGAACTGCTTGTAGGAACGGCCGTCTTTCCAGATGATCACAGCGGGATCTTCATGTTTTTTCATAGCTATATTGCTATTGTCATATAGAGCTTCTGTCCCTGATCCGAAGTAAATTGCCTTACAGTGCTTATACGCTTCATTGATGAATCTCAGTACATGGTGTCTGTTCTCCGGAGCCATCAGCTCTATTGCAGATTGTTCTCCGGCACTGATGTACAGGGCATCAAAACATACACTTGCCGTACTTGTCAGAGAATGTTTTGGAATCATTGAGCCGTCGGTGGTTTTAACGGGAGCCAGGCTTGGTGCAATAAGCTCTACTTTTGCTCCTTCTTTTTCAAGTTTTGCTTTCAGATCATTGAGAGCTGTTCCATCTGCGCCATTGGCCACAATAAACCCGATTTTTCTGCTTTTGATGGTATCTTTAACGGTATTCTGCATGCTTAATGCTTCAGATATCTTCGTGTTCGGTTCTCTTTCCTCACTCTGAAGTTCAGCGATGTTACCATCTGCGGGAATGCTTTGGTTGGGCTGTTTTAGCTTTTTGACTGTGACGCCTAATTTTTCAGCAACCTTTTTGGCAAGTGTTTGATCAATGAAGGCCAGTTGTCCCACCATTCTCTCCCTGATCTCCGGTATTGTTACTTTCGACAGTTCAAAAACAAGGGCATTCTGAAGGTGTGTCTGCTCTGGAACAGACTGGCTGTTGTAAAATAATTTTGCCTGTGAATAATGATCTACAAAGCTCTGGCTTCTTTTTCTGACTTTTTCTCCCGAAACTCTTTCTTCGTGGGACGTAAATCCTCCTTCTGACATCATCGCCTGGAAAGGACATCCTCCTCCGATGGAATTCGGTTCGTAACTGACTTTTCCCTTTACAATCTGCTGTCTCATATGCCCGTCACGCTGGTTGTTATGAACTGTATTGACAGACCTGTTGATTGGGATTTCATGGAAGTTGGGAGATCCTAATCTGGACAGCTGGGTATCGGTATATGAAAATAATCTTCCCTGAAGCAACGGATCGTTGGTAAAATCAATCCCGGGAACAATATGTCCCGGATGGAAAGCAACCTGTTCTGTTTCTGCGAAAAAATTATCCGGATTTTTATTGAGCGTTAAAGTTCCTACGATTTCTACACGAACTTCTTCTTCGGGAACCAGCTTGGTAGGGTCCAGAAGGTCGAAATCAAATTTATGTTCGTCTTCTTCCGGGATCAGCTGCACACCGAAATCCCATTCCGGGAAAGCTCCGTTTTCAATGGATTCCCACAGATCTCTTTTGTGAAAATCGGGATCTACCCCTGAGATTCTCTGTGCCTCATCCCAGGCTACAGAATGCACGCCTAATTTGGGTTTAAAATGAAATTTAACAAAATGTACTTTGCCCTCTTCATTAATGAATTTAAAGGAATGAACTCCGAAACCTTCCATCATCCTAAGGCTTCGCGGGATGGCTCTGTCACTCATCAGCCACATGATCATGTGCATGCTTTCGGGCATAAGTGAGATGAAATCCCAAAATGTATCATGGGCGGAAGCTGCCTGCGGCATCTCATTATCCGGTTCCGGCTTCACGGCGTGAACAAGATCCGGAAATTTAATCGCATCCTGAATAAAGAAGACGGGCATATTGTTGGCCACAAGATCATAATTTCCTTCTTCCGTATAAAATTTTATGGCAAAACCTCTTACATCTCTTGCCAGATCGGTACTTCCTTTGCTTCCTGCCACTGTTGAAAACCTTACGAAAACCGGGGTTTCCTTTCCAACCTTTGACAAGAATCCGGCTTTGGTATAGGTGCTGAGGCTTTTGTTGAGTTTAAACACTCCATGCGCTCCTGATCCTCTTGCATGTACTACTCTTTCAGGAATTCTTTCATGATCGAAATGGGTGATTTTTTCTCTCAGAATAAAGTCTTCCAGCAGTGTCGGGCCTCTTTCACCGGATTTTAATGAATCCTGGTTATTATTGATTTTTAATCCCTGATTGGTGGTCAGTTTTTCATTTTCATTGGAAGTTGTGTGTTCATTCAGCTGGTCTAACTTTTCGTTGTTTTGGTCGTCGTTTTTCATAATGAATTTTTTAATGTGATGTGGTGTGAAGGTTAAAAAGTCAAACTAAATCTTTTACGGGATCATTCTGTTTTTGCCCTGTCTTTTTCCAGGGTGCTTAACAGTTTATTGAGGTATTCTTCTTCTTTTAATACTTTATAATACGCTGTTTTGGCATATAGGGTGAATGAAGAATTTTCGATATTGATTTCTGTAGTCAGGTTTTCCGGAGAAACAGTACTTTCACCGTGGTATTCAACGATATTCAGGATGTATTCTTTTATATAGGTGTCGATTACATTTTTCAGAATGTCGCACTTTGCATTATTTTTTATCTTTTCCAATGATTTGATCAGAAAAGCGGTAACTCCGTAAGAATTGATAACACTCGGGAACAGAGATTCATTCTCTATCATATTGTTTTTATCATTCAGTCCGGAATGTATTAAAGTGTCATTTTCAAATATCATATTCGTAACGGTTATTAGTTATCGGGAACTTTTAAATATTTCTCAAAATAATGGAGGTCTTCTTTATCTTTGATCGAAAGATAAAACATGATCTGTTCCGGTTCTTTCAGTCCTATACTGCTGAAGCAGTCGAAATGTGCGATCAGGGCACGAATATTTTCAATCTCTATATCTTTCAGTATTACAAATAATAAAAAAATATTGTCATTTATTTCTTTGGCATAAATAGCCGCACCGTCTTCGAACCAGTTTCCTTTGTTGGGAACTTTTACGAAGTCTTTATGCTTCAGCGTTTTTACTATCTTTTGACAATCCATATATCTGATTAATTGTAGGTTACATAAAATTCTCTGTGAGAAGTTTTATGATATTACTTCAACATCAATTTCTCCGAACTGCTGTTATTTCAGTATTTGCAACTGAATTTCACAAATTATATGAATTGCGTACTGCAACTGCCTTTACAGAGCTCTTAGAATTGTGTTGAACTTAATATATCAAATATAAGCCTGAATAATTCACTTTCTTATGACTTGGATCATATTAAATCCCGTTAATAGACAATTTTCCTGTTTTCAATAGTAATATTCCCTTCCTTTTCCATCTTTTTCAAAACCCTGATGACGGTTTCTACACGCAGCCCTACCAGATTGGCAATCTGCTGTCTTGTAAGTTCTACCTGAAAGCAGCTTCCACAGCTGTCATCATGATAACTCTTAAGATATTCCAGAAGCCCTGTAAGTCTTGAAACGGGATTCAGGGATGCCATATTCTGAAGCATGATAGCCTTGAAATAAAGTCTTTGGGAAAGGCATGCATTCATTTCCAGAGAAAGTTTAAGATCCGTTTTTAATAATTTCAGAAACTGATCTTTCGGGACTCTTACAATTTCTGAAGGTAGGATACTTACGGCATTCATAGGATAAAATTTATCTAAAAAGATCATAGAATCCCCAAAGCTTTGCTTTTCCCCAAAAATGTTGTGTATAAATTCTTTCCCTTCGTTATCATAATTGTTGAGTTTTACTTTTCCTTTTATGATCTGGAAATAATAGAGAGCATGGTCTCCTTCCCTGTATATGATCTCCCCTTTTTTATATTGTTTGATCTCCCCTCCGTATGAATATAGCAGTTCGTCGTCTATATTCATGCAGCTTATTGTTTTCATAGTTATTTCCTTTAATATGTTCAATAAAAAATAGTGAATTTTATTATTGAAACTGCCTTTTTTATATAAAATTTTTGACTTTTAATGCGGTCAATTTATTTTCTATATATCTGCTGACTAATCCTTGCCAACACTCTTGTCTTTTAGCAAATTTAAGTGTGAAGCTGATTCTTTAGAGCACATGCAAATATTGAACCTTATTACTTAGTTTAATTGTTAAAAAAAGTTAAAATATTTATGAAAATATATTATAATCAAATTATATATTGATTCTTTGGCATGAAAACAATTCATAATTTAAGATATCAATAAATTGATTTTAAGGTACGAATTATTTCTCCTGTCAGATAACCGGAGGATAGTAAACCCGCTTTTCAGAAAACGGGTTTTAAATTGATGGAAGGATAAATTATTTTCTGGTAACCTTAGCCGTATCCGTTTTCTTAGCATTTACAGTATCTGCCGTATGCAGAGTATCGGAAGGCATTGGAGCCACAACGGTGTCGGAAGGCATGGTATCAATAACCACACTGTCTGTTCTTGTAGAAGTATCCACTTTTGTTTCTTTTTTGCAGCTTAACACGGTTAAGCCAAATAGCATTAGTAAGATGGTAAATTTCATAATAGTTGTATTTTGTAATGTATTTCAAATATAATCCAATTACAAGATGTTACTTTATGATCAAAGTCATAACGCTTTATTTTTGACTATTTCGCAAATTTTTTGGTTCCGGCAACGCACAGTATAACCCCAACGGTAACTCCCAGCATTCCCATACTTACCTGCTCATGAAGAAAACAGGCAGCAAGTCCCAGTCCGAAAAAGGGCTGCAGCAGCTGCAACTGTCCCACTGTAGCAATACCACCCTGCGCCAGACCTTTATACCAGAATATAAATCCAATAAACATACTGAAAAGAGAAATATAAGCCATCCCAAACCATCCCCGGAAACTTACAGTCTCAATATGATCAGGGGAGTAAATAAAAAATAACGGAATCATAACCGGTAAAGCCAACACCAGCGCCCAGGAAATAACCTGCCAGCCACCTAATGTTTTGGACAGCTTTGCACCCTCGGCATAACCCATGCCACATAATATAACCGCAAGCAGCATTAGGATATCACCAACCGGTGAAGCTGATATTCCTTGTGAAACGGCATATCCGATCACTAAAAGGCTCCCTATAATGGAGAAAAACCAAAATACAGGATGCGGTCTTTCCCCGCCACGTACAACTCCGAATATGGCTGTTGCCAGAGGAAGCATTCCTAAAAATACAATAGAATGCGCCGAAGTGAGGTGTTGAAGTGCCAATGCAGACAACAGCGGAAAACCGACTACACAACCGATTGAAACCAATAATAAAGGGAATATTTGTTTTTTTTCAGGACGTTTTTCTTTGTAAATCAGTAAAACGGAAAGTGCCAGTATCCCTGCAATAGCTGCACGTGCAATGGTTACAAAGACCGGACTCATTTCCATAACTGCCAGTTTAGTGGCAGGCATGGATCCGCTGAACAGCAATACGCCTATAAATCCGTTAATCCATCCGCTTAAACTTGCATCTTTAGATATTTTAGCAGTCATCATTTCTATTATTTTTTAATCATTCAAAATTAAAAAGCAAAAACGGATAAACACAGTCCCAGTTTTGTATATTTGTATGAGTACAGTTATAAAGAATGAATAAAGAGTTTATATATACGGAAATCGCTGACGGAATTGCGTCCCAGATCAGGAATGGAGTACTGAAGCCGGGTGACAGGCTTCCATCTGTAAGAATGATGTGCCGGGAGCATCAGGTAAGCATGAATACGGCAAAGCGTGTCTTCCTTGAGCTGGAGTCACAGTCGTTAATTGAATCCAAACCGCAGTCAGGTTATTTTGTCAGCAGCCTGATGTCTGTAAAGCTTCCTCTTCCTGAAGTAAGCCGTCCGTCCCTGATTGCTAATAATGATGAACAGGACGAACTCATCAGCCGTGTGTACGAAAATATGGGTAAAAAGGGATTAACTTTTTTCTCTATCGGGGTTCCTTCAGGAGATCTTCTTCCACAGGCCAAATTAAAAAAAGAAATCATCAACGCAACCCGTGAATTAAAGGACGGCGGAACGGAATATGAAGAACTTCAGGGAAATTTAAAACTGCGGAGAATGATCGCTGTACGGTCGCTGCAATGGGGTGGAAACCTGAGTGAAGATGACCTGGTTACCACAAACGGTGGTATGAATGCCTTGTCTTTCTGTCTCATGGCCTTAGGGAAACCGGGTGATACAATAGCCATCGAAAGTCCCTGCTATCCGGGAATTCTGCAGCTGGCCAACGGTTTGGGTTTAAATGTACTTGAACTTCCCACCCACCCGACCACGGGAATAGAGATTGAAGCTTTAAAAAAAGTAATTCCCAAGATTGATCTGTGCCTGTTAATTCCCAATTTCAATTCACCGTTGGGAAGCTGTATGCCGGATGAGAATAAAAAAGAAACCGTAAGAATTCTTTCTGAAAACAATATTCCTCTGATAGAAGATGATGTATACGGGGATCTTTATTTTGGATCCAGCCGTCCGAAATGCTGTAAATCTTTTGACAAAGACGGAAATGTTCTGTACTGCAGCTCTATTTCAAAGACTCTGGCTCCGGGATACCGGGTAGGATGGATTGCACCGGGAAGGTATAAGGATAAAATCATGAAGCTTAAACTGCTCCATTCCACATCGTCTATTTCCATTGTGAACGAAGCTGTGGCTAATTTCCTCAAATCCGGAAAGTATGAAAAGCATCTCCAGCAAATGCGAAAGGCACTCCAGAACAATTATCAGAATTATGTGCAGACTATCGCAGATTATTTCCCTGAAGGTACAAAAACAAGCCGCCCGCAGGGAGGTCTTTCCCTCTGGGTGGAATTTGATCAGCATATCCGTACCACAGAACTGTATGACATGGCCATCAAGCAGAACATCAGTATAGCTCCCGGCAGAATGTTCACCCTTCAGGATCAGTTTGAAAACTGCATGCGTTTATGCATTGGCCTTCCCTGGACGGAAGAAACCAGATTATGCCTGCAGAAAGTGGGAAATCTTGCGAAAAAGATCTGATATTATTTATCCGGAACAAAATTTTTCCTTGCAAGCTCTTTTCTTACCCTGCTCAGGCTTTCCGGCGTGATTCCGAGATAGGAAGCAATCATCCACTGCGGAACTCTCAAAAGAAGGTCCGGATACATTTTAATGAACTTCATGTATCGTTCTTCCGCAGTTTCACCCAGTAAGGAATTGATCCTGTTCTGAAGGCTCCTGATGTGCTTTTGCAGAAGGAAATCGCTTCTTTCAATACTGTTTGGGAACTGTTCTACGAGTTTGTTGAAGAAATCGGGATGAAGAAAAAGAACTTCCGTATCTTCTACCGCTTCTATATAGTAAATTGATTTTTCGTTGAAGTAAAGACTGCTCCGGTCAGAGATCAGCCAGCTTTCAGGAGCGAACTGTATAATGTGCTCTTTCCCGTTCTTGTCGATGGAATACATTTTCAGCAGCCCTTTTTCTACAAAGAATATATGCCTGCAGACTTCACCGTACTGTAAAAGAAACTGATTTTTAGGTATTTTCTTTACTTCATAGTGTAAACTGCACATGTTCACTTTTTCGATAGGAACATTTAATACTTTGGCTAAATAGGTGTTGATATTCTTCATTATGTGATCTGGCTTACGGATATATCTTCGTGCGATGCACTGTTAATGATTTTTCCATCTTCAATTACGATCAGCTGTGGGCTTTCATGCCTGATTCCCAAATCCTGAGAAATTTTATTTGAAATGGACCTGTATTCCAGCAAATCTAAGTAATATAAATCCAGTTTTTGATCTAAATTATCTATTTCTTTTTCAAAATTTTTCAATACCGTTTTGCTGATGAAGCATCGTGTAGAATGCTTGAAAATAGCAACTTTATGGTGATAGGAAGTTTCAATCGCTTTGGCCAGATCTTCCTCGGATTCTATTTTTTTCCAGAAAGATTTGCGCTCAGGGGTGTTTTCTTTTCCTCCGAATATTTTATCAAAAAAACTCATACTTTAAATTGTTTTAAATGGTGATCCAGATGCTTATACTCTAAAAATCCCCAGTCTTTTTTAGTCATTGTTCCAAATAGTCTGTGATGGTCCGGAAGCTCTTTATTTTCAGATGCCGTCCGGAAATCCTTCAATGTATTCAGCAGATTGGTTTTTGATCCATCAAAATCACATTCAAAATTAACGATTAGTTTTTGAAAAGTAGGCATATTCCTCGGAATTCCGTTGTTAAAGATCTGCATTTCCACTTTGGTTACCGCACCTATTGTTCTAAAAAGGATATTAATGCCCGGAAGGTGCACTTTCTTTAAAGGTACCTGAAGAACAAGATCACAGTGCCTTAGCATCTGGGAAGCACTCATTTTCCCCCATCTTCTGTCAGATTTTTCGGTAAGCAGGGATATCCTGTGGATAATTTCGTCAAAATAAACCGGATTATGCAGGCTCTTCCTTACCACCCTTTTTCTTTCTTCAGGTTTTCAATGTGGGCGAAATGGTGGTTGCAATGCCAGACATACAGGGCAAGATAACTTCTCAGGTCATAATTTTGGTTGTGTTCAGGATGATGGAAGGTTCTCTCGAACTGCTTATTGGTAAGAGTTTTCAGCAGGGCGGCCCATCTCTGGTGGGTTCCTTTTATCATTCTCATTGCGGGTTTTACCGGCATACTTACGCTGTCCTGAAGTTCTGCCCATTTGGCTTCATCATAAGGTCTTATGGTGGGGTTATCCTCCGTTAAGGCCAGTTTAAGACGGATAAAACTGTTGATATGGCTGTCAGCAATATGATTAACAAGCTGCCGCACAGTCCATCCTCCCTCTCTGTAAGGAGTGTCCAGCTGATCATCAGAGAGGTTTTCTATTAAGTTTTTAAGCTTTTCAGGAAAGTTTTTGATGACTTTGATATATTCATCAAGTTTGATATCGCAGATGTTCTCGGGCTGCTGGTACTCACCTATCGGAAACCTCTTCTGTTCTAAGTCGCTCATTCTATTAATTTTAAATTGTAATGTGACAGTTTTTGTCCGGTTATTTGTTTTTGGACGTTTCTTTTAATATCAGTGTTTGTAAATTTATCAAAAATTCAATAATTTAAAATGAAGAAAGCGTTAATTGTAATTATCTCCACGTACAAAGCTGGAATCATATTAAAAATTCAGGGTAAAAAAGCCCCAATTATTGAGGCAGAAGCTGGAAAGGCAGGCTGGAACCCTTGATAAGAGTATTCTTCTATACTTTTCCCGGATAATATTTATTAGAGAAGTCTCCATAACTTTTCTTCTTCCGCTTTTCAGGCTTTCTGAAATTGTACTTACAGACTAATACCCATGCAGATCAATATCTTCTGTTCTTTGTAAAGTCACTTTTCTGCCCATTTTCTTTTGAATTACTCTGAAATGCTGCAATTCGTCGTCCGTCAGAATATTAATGGCAGTCCCTTTTTCGTTGGCACGGCCTGTCCGGCCGATACGGTGAATGTAGTCTGCAGGTGAACGCGGCAGTTCGTAATTGATAACACACGGTAAAGATTCAATATGAATACCACGCCCAATCAAATCTGTAGCGACCAGGATCTGAGCCCCATTTACTTTGAATTCCTCCAAATTATTTCTACGGGCACCTTGTGATTTCTGACTGTGAATGGCTACTGCTTTAATTTTATTCTTTTTAAGCTTTTCCACTAAATTATCCGCAGACCTTGTAGATGAAACAAAGATTAAAGCTTTTTCAACCTTCTTTTCTTTAATTAAATAACGCAAAAAAGGACCTTTATTTTCCGGGGAAACGTGATAGGCCAGCTGCTCGATATTATCTATTTCAACTTCTTCTTTTTTAATTTCTATCACCACAGGATTAATGGATAAACGTTCTTTCATTTCAGAAACTTTATCATTTAAAGTTGCCGAAAACAAGGTCGTCTGTTTCACTACAGGCATTAGAGCAAAGAGCTTATCCATTTCTTCACCAAAGCCTAACTGAAACATTTTATCCGCTTCATCAATCACCAAATGCTGAATGCCTGAAATGCTCAATGCATTATGATCAATTAAATCCAGTAAACGGCCGGGTGTTGCGATAAGAACTTCCACCCCGAACATTCCTTTCATCTGCGGATTGATAGAAACCCCGCCATAAACAGCCATTGTACGAATCTCACGCTTCAGATTTTCTGTGAAAGCTCTGAAAACTTCATCAATCTGAATTGCCAGCTCACGCGTAGGAACCAATATTAAAACCTGAACATTACGGTCTTTTTTAACTTCCGAATTCTGTAGTTTCTCTAAAATAGGCATTACAAAACAAGCCGTTTTCCCGGAGCCTGTCTGTGCAATCCCCATCAGATCTTTTCCCTGAAGAATAACCGGAACAGCCTGCTCCTGGATAGGAAAAGGTTTCAGATAACCCAATTTGTTGACAGAACGAATAATATTGTGTGATAATCCTAAAGACTCAAATGACATAAAATACTTATTTAATGCAAAGATAAGCTATTGTGGATGGTTTACCCGCCGGTACTGTTCTCTTTTTTTCATTGAAACGATTTTTATTCTGAAAATCTTTTTAAACTTATATCTTATATAGCTGGCCAATCGCCAAGGCGCAAATGATATTAAAAAAGATGTTTTAAGGTGCAAAGATTTATATGCGATAAAATTTCTAACTCTTTATTATAGAGCTTTTGCTGAAAATCTTTGATTTTCCTGAGCCTGAAAACATCCCATACAGTTAAAAAAAAATTGCGTCTTTGCGATTTCCAATAAAGAAGGTTAAACAAATTCTGATTTTCAGTTTTTTATATAAACTATCCGGTATATTCCTTAAAATTTATATTGCCGATTTGTCCGATAATTCAGTTTTGGAAAGTTTTTTGAGTACTTTTATCCAAAATTCGAGAAATCTAAATATGAAAAAAGCGTTAATAATAGTAGATGTGCAGAATGATTTCTGTGAAGGTGGCGCATTAGCAGTTCCGGAAGCCAATGAGGTTATTCCCTACATCAATCTTCTGATGGAAGAAAATGAATATGACCAGATCGTTCTTACCCAGGACTGGCATCCTGCCGACCATAAAAGTTTTGCGAGCAATAATAACAGAAAAGTAGGTGAAAGCATTATCCTGAACGGTGTACCGCAGTTTATGTGGCCGGATCATTGTGTCCAGGGAACTTTCGGGGCAGAATTTCATAAGGACCTGAACAGGGATAAGGTGACCCACATCATTCAAAAAGGGAAAAATACAGAAATCGACAGCTACAGCGGCTTTCAGGATAATAACCACTTTATGAAGACCGGACTGGACGATTTTTTGAAGTATCATGAGATCCAGCTGCTTGAAGTTGTTGGTCTTGCATTGGATTACTGTGTAAAATTCACATGTACGGATGCCGTGGCCAACGGATATATCACATGTCTGCATTTCAACGGGACCAAAGCAGTAAATGTAAAACCGGACAATGGCAAAGATGCTATTTATGAGATGCTCCAGAAAGGAATTACAGTTCTTGGATAGGTTGTAAATTATAAATGATGAGTGATCATTTTTAGAAATCCCATATCGTTAAAGTTAAAAAAAGGCGCAGAAATAAAATTTCTGCGCCTTTTTAATCGTATAATTTCCTTAAGGTTTAAAGCTTAGCTTTCATAATGATTCAGAATCATTACTCACTTGCTATTAAAGCATTTTAAGATTATTAACTTCCAGTTCTGTAAGGATTCTCCAGTGTCCACGTTTGATATTCTTTTTCGTAAGACCTGCAAACATCACTCTGTCCAAAGCTTCCACTTCATATCCAAGTCTCTGGAAAATTCTTCTGATCACACGGTTCCATCCGGTATGAATTTCAATACCTATTTCATTTTTCGGTTTTCCTTCAATGAACGAAATCTGGTCTACAATAGCTACTCCTTCATCAAGGCGGATACCTTCTACGATCAGCTTCATGTCTTCATTGGTCAGTTTCTTATCCAGGGTTACATGGTAGATCTTTTTGGCATCAAAAGAAGGATGTGTCAGTTTTTTCGTCATATGCCCGTCGTTCGTTAAAAGAATAACTCCGGTGGTAGAACGGTCCAGTCTTCCTACAGGGAACAGGCGGTATGGCGATGCATTCGCTACCAGATCCATTACGGTTTTTCTGGCTTTGTCATCCTTAGTGGTAGAAATATATCCTTTCGGCTTATTTAAAAGCACATAAACCGGTTTTTCCGGCGTAATGCTCTGTCCGTCAAAAACAACTTTATCGGTTTTCTGAACCTGATACCCCATTTCACTTACCACTTGTCCGTTCACCTCTACCAGCCCCTGCGTGATCAGTTCGTCAGCTTCTCTTCTGCTGCAGATCCCGGAATTGGCGATATACTTGTTCAGACGGATGGTATCTTTATGAACATCTTTTTCAATCTTGTTTAACCTTCTTTTCTGTACAAAAGATCTTGCCTTGTCATCATTTTTATCATCTCCGCTGGATGGCCTTCTTCCGTATTTCAGGCTGCCTCTTTCATACTTGTCTCTGGTATCAAAACTTTTTCCGCCTCTTTTCGGAGCCGGTTTGCCGAAAGTCTTCCTTTCATTTCCTTCACTTGAATTGGTGATGTAAGCTCTGCTCTCGGTTTTTGATCCGGAATCTTCATCTCTGCCGGCAGTATTTTCTCCACTTCTTTTGAAAGGTTTCGGTTCAAACTTTGAATTATCCCCTTTTTTGTCAAAATTTCTGTCACCGGGCTTCGGAGAAGATTTTTTAAAAGGTTTTGATCCTGAAGAATTTCCAGGTCTAGAAGCACGAGAATCATCAGAACTTTTTCTTGTTGAAATTCTTGGTCTTTTTGGTCTTTCTGAATTATTGTTATCTCTGCTCATTCTAAAAATTTCTGCAAAGATAGTAATTTAGTTACGAGTTAAAAATTAAGAATCATAACTTTGCAGAATAGTTTTATTTTAATCTTAAAGAAACTCTGGTAATGATAACAATATTAAACGATGATTTTTCTCAATTAAACAGCTTCCTTCACGAAAAATCTTTCAGTAAGATCTTTATTTTAGTTGATGAAAACACCCATGAATATTGTCTTCCTGTCCTTTTAGGCAACATGGAAACAGATTTAGGCTTTGAAATTTTAGAGATTGAAGCCGGTGAGGAAATGAAAAACATCCAGACTGCCAACCAGCTTTGGGAAATCCTTACTGAAATGCAGGCAGACAGAAAAGCACTTGTTATCAATCTTGGAGGCGGTGTCATCACGGATATGGGAGGTTTTGTGGCATCTACCTATAAAAGAGGAGTTCAGTTCATCAATATCCCTACTACCCTTTTATCCATGTGTGATGCTTCTATCGGAGGGAAAACCGGGATAGATCTTATGCATTACAAAAATATGGTGGGAACTTTTGCGTTCCCTGAACAGATCTTTATTTATCCTAAGTTCCTGGAAACCCTTCCATTCAAAGAATTGAGAAGCGGTTTTGCCGAAATGCTGAAACACGGCCTTATTGCTGACAAAGCTCATTGGGAGAGTCTTATTCAGATTTATACGCTTGATACGGATGCGGTAGTTCCTCATATCCAGACTTCAATGGATATCAAGCAGGAGGTAGTGGAAAAGGATTTTCATGAAAAGAACATCAGAAAGACCCTTAATTTCGGGCATACAATAGGGCATTCCGTAGAAAGTCTTTGTCTCAGCCAGGGAAATCCTATTCTTCACGGTGAAGCAGTTGCTATGGGAATGATCTGTGAAGCCCATCTGGCCTATCTTGAAGATCTTATCCCGCATGAGGATGCAGCCGGCATTATTGAAAATATTCAGAGATACTACCCTTACCTTGATATAAGTGATTTTACGGACGAAAGTATTACTGCACTTCTATTGAATGATAAAAAGAATACGGACAGCAAAATTAATTTCTCCCTGCTTTCAGGGATAGGCTCGTGTACTTATGACCACCAGTGCAGCCAGGAAAACATTTTGAAATCTTTGGATTTTTACAGAAAACTGAATAATGCGTAATCTGTCTGCATAAATCATTTCATACTTTTATAATGACAATAATTTAGATTTTATCTAAACAAACGTTTGATGTAATTTTTAAACAACTATAAATCAACTAGTTAATTTAAATACAGCTTATATTCGGGGTGTATTTTTTACTGATTTTTGTCATGTTTTCTGTTTTTGGCAAGCAATTTGGAAGATACTCTGCGTCAAACTCAGTAGTAAGGTTTGGCAGTAGTAAAATTTAAAATTAGAAATAGTAAATATTAAAAAATTAAAGTTATGAAAAAGTTAATTTTAGGATTAGCAGTAACTGCAAGTTCACTGGCTTTCGCTCAACAGACTACTCCAACAACATCTTCTAACCCGGTAACATTTGGTGTAAAAGGTGGAATGAACGTATCTTCTCTTTCTAAAGATGAAACTTTAGATGATCAAAAATCTAAGATAGGATTCAATGCGGGTGTATTTGCTAACATTCCAGTAGCAGAGTCATTCAGTGTTCAGCCTGAGGTATTGTACTCTCAGTATGGTTCTAAAGCAGACTATACTGTATTGGGAAATAAGTATTCTTCTTCAACTAAATTAGATTATATCGCAGTACCGGTAATGTTCCAGTACAACTTTATCCCTAATCTTTATGTAGAAGCAGGTCCGGAATTTGGTTTCATGGTAAGTGCAAAAAATAAGATTAAAAATGAAACTAACGGGAACTCCTCTACTTCAGACAACTACAAAGATGATTTAAAAACATTCAACTTTGGTATCGGTCTTGGTGCAGGATATTACTTCACTGACAACTTTGGAATTACGGCAAGATATGTTGCTGGTCTTACAGACGTTGCGAAAGACAGACCTAACGGATCTGATGCAACAAGAAACAACACATTCCAGGTAGGATTAGCTTATAAATTCAAATAGTAAGCTTCAACATTCAGAAAAAACAAATTTTATATTCAATAAGAAGCCGGATTATTTATTTAATCCGGTTTTTTTATGACGCTATCGCAATTTGATGTTTTGTCAATTCTATACAGCCTATTTATTCAAACTTATTTCATTAGAAAAAAAATCAGGCTTCGATGCATTATGTCTTATTTTCCCTATTGAATATGATTCTTATCAGTTTATTCTCTTTGGCGGGAATTTTGATGCACTGTGGAGACAAGTTTAAACTTAAAAACCATGAAAAAACTAATTTTAGGATTAGCATTTGCAGGAAGCCTTTTGGTTCATGCACAAGAAAAAACTAAATCTTCTTCTCCTGTTACTTTCGGAGTAAAAGCAGGACTCAACGCTTCTACTCTTTCCCAATATGATGGATATGACGGGTATGATAACGATCAGAAAATGAAAGCCGGTTTTAATGCAGGGGTATTCGTTAATATTCCGGTAGCAGAGAAATTCAGTATCCAGCCGGAACTTCTTTTTAACCAGTTAGGTTCGAAATCTGAAGAAAAATATGAGTTTTTCATTAACTCCGATGTATTAAGACAGAAGTTCGATTATAAAACAACCCTTAACTACCTTTCGCTGCCTGTAATGGTACAATATAACATTCTTCCTCAGCTTTATGTAGAAGCGGGTCCGGAATTCGGAATTTTACTGAGCGGTAAAACAAAAGGAGATGCCACTATGACTAATATTTCCGGAAACACCAGCACACAGAGCTTTTCAAACAACATTTCAAAAGATATTCTTAATAAATTCAATTTTGGAATCGGTATAGGAGCCGGGTATTACTTTACTCAAAATCTTGCTGCAACGGCAAGGTTCACAGCAGGTATTACAGACGTTTACAAGCACAACACCGGAGATGCTATCAGAAACAATGCAGTTCAGATTGGTTTAGCTTACAAATTCAAGTAGATATATATTATTTTCAAATTAATGCCGGGCTCTTTTAGGAGTCCGGCATTTTTATTTTCACTGAATCATCATTTTTAAATGGAAGATATGTTTATTTTTAGGATGAAAGAAGTTTATTTTTCATAAAACGTCTCAATAATCCTGTTCATTTTTTATACTATTTCTTCAATTTTAACTCTATGTTGAATTGTCATTCATAAAATCAATTTAGTTTAAAATCATTGCTTCAAATCAGATTTTCATCATATAGTTTTCATAAAAACAGTTAAAAAAATAAAGTCTGAAATAGTGAAACATCCTCTGTAAGTTCCTTGATATAAGGGTTTTGGAAGTTTGGCAAGCGTTTTGCAAAATAAATCAAGTCTGGTTGAAAAATCAGATGAGAAGTAAATAGTAAAATTAAAAATAAAATTATGAAGAAGTTATTTCTAGGGTTGGCAGTTACTGCCAGCATGATGATGTTTGCTCAGGAAACACAAAAAACACAAGAAACAAAAGCAGTAAATCCAGACCCGATCAAAAAAGAAAAACAGCCTATAAGATTCGGTATTAAGGCAGGAGGAAACTCTTCTTATTTCAGTGAACAGAAATTAAGCCTTGATAACCAGAAAATAGGATTCCATGCCGGGGTTTTAGTTAATATTCCACTTTCTCAGAAATTCAGCTTACAGCCGGAGGTTTTATATAACCAGTTAGGGGCAAAAAGCGTGCTCTCATCTACGGATGTAACCGTTGGTGAAACGAACATTAAAACAAAAAGCGACTATAAAACTACCATGAACTATATTTCAGTTCCTTTAATGGTACAGATGAGACCTACGGAGAGGTTTTATGTGGAAGCAGGACCTGAATTCAGTTATTTCATTAACGGGAAAAATTCCGGAAACAGCTCTATTTCTACCACGACAGGAGGTATTACAACCACTCAGTCCGTATCTAATTCTGAAGACATCAATAAAGATGATGTTAATAAGTTTAATTTAGGTCTTGGTTTAGGTCTTGGGTATGATATTACTCAAAACCTTGGGATCAACGCAAGATACATCAACAGTCTTACGGATATGAGAAACCAAAAGCCTGAGGGAACTGAGCCACTGAACCACAGAGCGTTTCAGCTAGGTTTGAATTATAAATTCTAACACAGACAATCAATTATTTAACCTATAGTAAAGGCCGGATTTAACAAGTTAAATCCGGCCTTTCGTTTTTTATTGATGTGGAATTAATTGAATAATTCTATCTCCTCTCCTTTTTCTACCGGGTATTTTTCCGTAAAGCAGCCAAAGCAGTGGTTTGAAGATCCTAAAATTTCTTTCAGGTTATCTGTGCTTAAGAACTCTAATGAATCTACCCCCAGATAATCTCTAAGCTCTTCGGTCGTCATATTGGCAGAAATCAAATCATCTTTTGAAGGTGTATCGATTCCCAAATAACAAGGCGCAATAATTGGAGGAGAGACACTTCTGAAGTGAATTTCCTTAACGCCTGCATCCTTTAAAATTTTAACCAATCTTTTAGACGTAGTTCCACGAACGATTGAATCATCAATGATTACTACTCTTTTGTCTTTGATCTCTGAGATGATCGGGTTTAGTTTAAGGTTCACGACTCTTTCTCTCATCTCCTGGGTAGGTACGATGAAGCTTCTTCCGATGTACCTGTTTTTAATCAGAACCGGACGGAAAGGTATTCCGGAAGCTTTTGAGAAGCCTATGGCAGCAGGAACTCCCGAATCAGGAACTCCAATTACAATATCAGCTTCTACAGGTGCCTGATGCCAGATCTTTTCACCGGATTTCTCTCTGATCTCATATACATTGATGTTTTCTAAGGTAGAGTCAGGTCTTGCAAAATAAATATATTCAAATGAACATATTCTCTGTTTTCCTTTTGCTTCATTCACCATATAAGACTGAAGTTTTCCAGGCTCATTTTCGTTGGTATAAATGATCTCCCCCGGAAGAATATCACGCACATACTGTGCTCCTACAGCATCCAGCGCAACAGATTCAGAAGCTACCACATAGGTTTTTTCGTCAACAGCTCCTAAGACCAATGGACGGATCCCGTTGAAATCCCTGAAAGCAAAGAATTTATTTCTCGTCATTCCCACTACGGAATATGCGCCTTCAATTTTCTCCATGGTCGCTTTGATGGCTCCACGAAGTCCCAGGTCAAGATTTTTCTGGATCAATCTTAAAATAACCTCAGAATCAGAAGTAGCTCTGAACACTACGCCTTCAGCCTCCAATTCATTTTTTAATTCTCTCGCATTGGTAAGGTTACCGTTATGCGCTATAGAAAGAATAATCTGGTCGTATTCGTTTTTCGCGAAGAACGGCTGGAAATTATATTTCTTTTTGTCTCCTGCAGTGGTATAACGGGTATGCCCGATTGCAGAATTTCCCATAAAAGCTTCAGGTTCCTGAATTTCTTTATAAACGTCCAAAACCAGTCCTTCATCCTTCATGTTCGTGATCTTTCCGTCTTTTAAAACGGAAATACCGCAGGCTTCCTGTCCTCTGTGCTGAAGGGCAAAAAGTCCGAACTGTGAAAGAGAAAATGTGTCCAGGTCATTATCAGAATACAACCCGAAGATCCCGCACTCCTCATTGGGAGCATCCAGTCTTTCCTCTTCCTGTGTTCTGAAAAGATTCCTCCCGTAGGTCTGGTCTTTAAACTGTTTTAAATATTCACTTTTATGAATGTCTAAACTTTTCATTTCTATTTTTTCTAAATTAGAAGTTAGATATTAGATGTTAGAAATTAGTCTAAGTTAACTTCAATTATAATTTTAAACTTGTCTTCAATGAATAAATCATTTTCTGTATCTCAGTTAAAAGTTCTTTTAAAGGGATTATTTTAGCTTCGGAAATAAAATTTAAATCTATTAATAATTGTAACTGAGTTTGTAATTCATAAGTTGAGCCAAACGCAATTCCAAGAAATTGATAAAATTCATTCTTATTATTTCTTCCCGCTCCTTCTGCAATATTTGAAGGTATTGAAACAGCACATCGTCTAATTTGAGACAGTAAACCAAATTTTTCTTCATTTGGCAATTCTGCAGTAATTAAATAAACTTCTTTTACTAAAGCCATTGATTTACTCCAAACTTTAAGATCTTCTATCCGGTGCGATTTCATACTAACCTCTAATATCTAACTTCTAACTTCTAAAATTTACTTACCAAGTAAATTTTTCAATCTGTTGTAGATCTCAACGTAAGCTTCAGTTACTTCTCCAAGATCTCTTCTGAATCTGTCTTTATCCAGTTTCTTCATAGTATCCTTGTCCCAAAGTCTGCAAGTATCAGGAGAAATTTCGTCTGCCAGGATGATCTCACCATCTGCTGTTTTTCCTAATTCAATTTTAAAATCAACCAGGATAATGTTCATTTTATCAAAAAGATCGATCAGGATTTCGTTGATATCGGAAGTAAGCTCATACATTTCATCAAGCTCCTCATACGTTGCTGCACCTAAGAAAACGGCATGGTGATCGTTGATAAGCGGATCTCCCAATTCATCTTTTTTGTAGCAGATATCGAAGATGGTAACAGGAGATTTAATTCCTTCTTCCACTCCCAGTCTTTGAGCCATGCTTCCTGCAGAATAGTTTCTTACAACCATTTCCAATGGAATGATGGATACTTTTTTTACCAGCTGCTCTCTCTCGTTCAATTGTTTTATGAAATGAGTTTTAACCCCTTTTTCATTTAAGTATTCAAAAATAAGAGTGGTGATAGCGTTGTTCATTTCGCCTTTCAAATCAACAGATCCTCTTTTCTGAGCATTAAATGCTGTAGCGTCGTCTTTAAAACGTACCACTACTTCATTAGGATTATCGGTAGCAAATACCTGTTTTGCTTTACCTTCGTACAACATTTCTTTCTTTTCCATTTCTAAATTCGTATTAGTTAGATTTATTTTATATTACTTAGTTAAAATTCCTGTTAAAACAGCCATTCCGAAACTCAGGAGCGTACCGATCAGTACATATTCCGTGAGTTTTCTCTGTTTGGCCTGTGCCAGATCGCTGAATCTGAAAACCGATTTGGCAGCGACCATGAAACCTACTCCTTCCCAATGATTCACCATGATAAAGGTGAAAACCAGAAGACGTTCTAAAATCCCGATATATTTTCCTGCACTCGACAGAGATTCGGTCTGCAGACTGCTTTGTGTTTCCGGAACGGGAGTCCATGAAGACAATAATATCTTAATAAAGATTGAAGCCGGCGTTGTCAGGAACAATGCAGCCATCAATATTTTTAAAACTTCTTGATTTTGCAGAAAACCGAAACTGAATTCTTTGAAATAGAATGAGATTCCGGCAATCACAAGAATATGCAGCATCTGGTCAATGAAAAACCATCTTTTTTTATTTTTTACAGTCTGAAAAATCAGTTTTGAGGCATCAATAATGAAGTGTGTACTCCCTATAACTAACGAAACCCACCACAGATCTGTATTCCAGAGAAAAACAAAGCTTAAAACAGTGTGGATCAGAACATGAAGGTACAAATACGGGCTTTTCAGCTTACGGCGTTCCTTATCTGCAACCCAAGAATCTGGCTGAAGAATAAAATCTCCGAATAGATGTGCCAATATGAGTTTAGTAAAGATCATGCTTACAGTTCTGAGATTTTCTTTCTAAAATATTGATTAGTTTCTACGATAAGATCGTAGTTGGCGCGTTTCAGTCTCTGGCTTACCGAGGACTGTGAAATAGCAAATCTTCTGGCCAGATCTTCCTGTGTGATATCCTGGTTCATGATCATTTCATGAATGATCTCTGCCGTGGCTACCGTCCAGCTGTCGAAATCTTTTGAAGACCATTTCAAAAGGATGTTTAAATCCCTGTCTACGGCTTCGTTTGAGGTTTTTATAGAAACGGTGTGGCCGTCACTTTTAAGATCATTCAGCAGTCTTCCGGAATGCACATAAGCTGTTCCGTTGGATTCGGTGATCTTTTCAGAGGAAAAATTCTCTTCCCCAATGCCTATGGCAATTCTTACATCTAAATTTTCCTGACTTCTTATGAGGGACTTAATGGCTAGAAAACGCCAGAATACTTCATCAATACTACATTTGAACTGAAACTCATCTCCCCTGTAGATTTCCCATGCGAGCGGTGAACTTCCCCAGTTTTCCAGGAGATTCTTGAGTCTGGTGATCCAAACTTCCGTGTCTGCATGCTGTGAATTTATAATATCACCGGTTATGACCGCTATCATTATGCAAATATAAGCATAATTACTTATATATAAAAAATATAGGCAGAAACACTTATAGATATTGATTATTAGTGAATCTGCTTATATCAATGATACTTTGTAAATAAGCTTTACAGGTAGATTTTAAAAATTAAAGTATCTCCTCAATTGCTTAAAGTGATTGCGAGCGAAGAGATTGTCAATTGTATAAATCAAGAGATTGGTTCGCTTCGCTCGCAATGACATTCAATATTATTTTTTGATAAACTGGTAGGCTTTATCATCAAGCTTCAGGAAATATGAGCCGGCAGGGAGATTCTGTACTGAAATATTTTTCTTATTTCTGAACGGATTTTTTTCAGTATGGACCACTTTTCCTGAAAGATCCAGCACCTGAGCTGTTTTAATATCCTGAGCATCTCCACTTACGTAAAGATTATCATAAGCAGGATTCGGATATATTTTAAATTCTTTGTTGGAAGTGATCAGATCAGCTGTAGATAATGTTCCAAGATTCTGACAGTAATCAGCAGAGTAAGAATCCCACTCACTCATAGTGAAAGTAGCTGCCGGCTGGCTTACCGTAGCTTTTCTGTAAAGAGAAACATCCCCGTATGAATTACTTACCGACTTACTTCCTATAACATCAACCGTTGTGGATTTATAGGACAATTCTACATATTGGGTTCCTGCAAAAGTCAGAGCATCACCTGCTGTAAGAAACCTTGCATCATCATTGGTGTAACATGATAATGCGGATTTAGGGTTCAGAATGACGAAATTTTCATTATTGGGTATTTTTCCTTCCAGTTCAAAACTGTTACCAAAATAATAAGTGCCACTCGTACTATTATAATATTGCACTCTTATGCTGTAATTGTTTAAATCTACTTCATGACCTGTTTTGTTTACAATTTCCAGAGCTTTGTTATTGCCTGTCCCTTCAATATATTTAGTGATAAAAAGATCCCTGGAATTGGTGTCAGCAGCTGATGTGGACACCGTAATTATATTACTGTCAGGAGATTGCAGGTAGCTTTGATCATACGCTTTTACGGTAAACGAATAAGAGGTGGAAGGTGTCAGGTGATCAATAGCTATTGATGTAGATTTTGTGGTGGTTAAGAAAACACCATTCTTGTAAATATTATATCCTATAACATCTGAACTCGTGCTTGGCGACCATGCTAAATGAGTGTAGTAAGCTCCCGACTGAGTGGAATTTAGATTGAAAGGAGCCTGTGGCGCAACAGCATCAGAAGTCTGCACCCAGATACCATTCACCCATTGAGGGTTATCAATAAAGGGATTCCTGTTTTTCTGGATAGCATAGATGGCATTATTCCGGTCTGTTTCCCTTTGAGATACAGGATCCTGAAGATTCCACTGGAGAAGCATCGAAATATAAGCAGGGTCAAATGCCCTTTCTGCGGTTCCGTCAAAAGGAGAACGGTCTATCGCAGGATTAATATTGGTTGAATAATTAAATGAAGGCAGTTTATCTTCATATCTTACCGCAAAATAGAGCAGCATCCTCGCAATATCTCCTTTGAATTCATCCACAGGCTCATAAACCCTATTCGTATAAACATAATTGGGAATAGCACTGTTGGCAATTTTAGATGAGTTTGTAAATGTATAATGAACCGTGGAATTCCCAACGCCATAAGGGTAATTATTTCTAAGCTGATTGATTCTTGCATCCGTAGGAATCACAAAATGTAAATCAGAATACATTGGATAATCACTGTTAAAAGTACTCTGCGGAACAGCATGCTCCCTGTTGAATCCTAAGCCTTCAGCTCCTGAAGTACTTATTAAGTTTGCCGATGTATACTCATAAGAATCAGCTCCGGCAGGAATTTCAGAATAAAGATCAAGCAAGATGGTCGTATTACCAGGCCCGTGATCATAATATTTATCTAAATCTGTCTGATTATAGAAATTGGGTAAATCTCCATAATGCCAGTTGATATTCTTTTCAGAAATAATATCGTGCAGTCTGGATTTCAGTGCATAGCCTGTAAGTCCTGCTGTTCCGTCATAATATCCTGCCGGAGCCTGGGCAGAGATCAATGACGATATTATAATAATAGGTAGTAGAATTTTTTTCATTCGTTAAAAATTGGGAGGCTAAAATAGTAAATTAAAACACCTAAAGTTCTGAAATTTTTATTAAGAAATCATTAATTATTAAAATATAAAAAATTGATTATTAAAATATTGCGTATATGATACTATGAGCTAAATAATTATTTTCGGCTTTCCGTCAATTTAATTATCTTTGGGAACTAACTATTTTATCTATATGAATACAGAGACTATTGACAACATTAAAATGATAGCGGAAACAGCAAGAGAATTTGCTGATAAAAATATCAGACCGAATATTATGGAATGGGACGAGAGCCAGACGTTTCCAAAAGACTTATTTCACCAGCTGGGAGAAATGGGATTTATGGGGATTGTGGTTCCTGAGCAGTACGGAGGTTCCGGTTTAGGTTATCATGAGTATGTTACTATTCTGGATGAGATCTCTCAGGTAGACCCGTCTATTGGTCTTTCTGTGGCTGCGCACAATTCACTTTGTACCAATCATATTTATGAGTTTGGAAATGAAGAGCAGAGAAACAAGTGGCTTCCGCAGCTTGCTTCAGGAAAAGTGATCGGAGCATGGGGACTTACAGAACACAATACAGGTTCTGATTCAGGAGGTATGTCTACTACTGCTGTAAAAGATGGGGATGACTGGATCATCAATGGAGCCAAAAACTTTATCACTCACGCTATTTCGGGAGATATTGCCGTAGTTATGACCAGAACAGGTGAGATAGGAGCTAAAAATAATTCTACCGCTTTTGTTTTAGAAAAAGGGATGCCGGGCTTCACTTCTGGAAAGAAGGAAAATAAGCTTGGAATGCGTGCTTCTGAAACGGCTGAGCTTATCTTTGACAGCGTTCGTGTACCGGATTCGCACCGTTTGGGAGAAGTTGGGGAAGGATTCAAACAGGCTATGAAAATTCTGGACGGTGGAAGAATTTCTATCGCAGCTTTAAGTTTAGGAACAGCAAGAGGAGCTTATAAAGCTGCTTTAAAATATGCTAAGGAAAGACACCAGTTTGGAAAAGCAATCGCTGAATTCCAGGCCATCAACTTTATGCTGGCTGATATGGCCACTGAAATTGATGCTGCTGAACTTCTGATCCAGAGAGCTTCAACATTGAAAAATGCCAAGCAAAAAATGACTAAAGAAGGTGCAATGGCAAAATTGTATGCTTCTGAAGCATGTGTAAGAATTTCTAACAATGCAGTTCAGATTTTCGGAGGGTACGGATATACAAAAGACTTCCCTGCTGAGAAATTCTACAGAGATTCTAAATTATGTACCATCGGTGAAGGAACTTCAGAAATCCAGAGAATGGTGATCGGAAGAGACATTACCAAATAATTTTATAAAACACACAAATGATTAAACAAGCTCTTTTAGGTGAGTTCCTGTATGAAGCGGAAAATACCAGAAAAATTTTAAAAGCAATCCCGGACAGCGCCTTAGATTGGAAACCGTCTGAGAAAAACTGGACGACAACGCAACTGGCTTCCCACATTGCAGAAGTTTATAACTGGTATGACTCTACCTTCAACCTGGATGTTTTTGATATGGGAACTTACCATTATGATAAAGGCGACATTTCTAAAGCGGAGAATATTGTAGCAAAATTTGAAGAAAATGTAGCCAAAGCTCAAAAAGTTTTAGAAAATTCTGATGAGAGCACCTATTTTAATGAGTGGAAAATGGAAATGAACGGAAACGTTGTTTTCCCTCCTGCCCAGAAAATACAGATTATCAGAGGATTTTTGTACAATCACCTGTATCATCACAGAGGTGAGCTTGTGGTTTATTTAAGATCAACAGGAAATAAAGTCCCCGGACTTTACGGCCCTACTGCTGATGATAAAATGTAATTGAGAATTATTCTATCAATAAATGAATAGCATACGTGTTTTACGTATGCTATTTTCTTTTTTTGAGACATTGATTTTTCAACTATACGCAATGTATCGCATAATAGTTTAAATAAATACTCTAAATTTTTCTTAAATAATTTTGTTTTTCATAATATATTTTTCATTAGCTTTGATACCCCACAATCAAAAAGATTAATATGAAAAAACAATTATCCATGATTGGGATGCTACTTATTACGGGCATTTCTTTCGCGCAGACTGACCGTCTATGGAGTGAAGGTTCAAAAAAAGCACCTTCAGACATTTTTGAAAACAAAACCCAAATCACTAATCCCAAGATCTACAGCTTAGATTTTGCAGGACTGAAAAATGCTCTTGCCAGAGCTCCGAAAAGACTGGCTCCGGGAGAAAAATCAGAAATTATCATTTCTTTCCCTAATTCCGAGGGTAAGATGGAAAACTTTAAAGTAAGGGAAAATTCAAATTTTGATCCTCAGCTTGCTGCAAAATATCCGGATATCAAATCTTATGTAGGCGAAGGCCTCGGCGATTCCAATTCAACAGTCTATTTCAGTATTTCCCCGCTTGGTCTTTCCTCTATGGAAATTTACGGTGACAAATCTGCAGTTTTTATCGAGCCATATACCAAAGATCTTTCTTGTTACGTAGTTTACAGAAAGTCAGATAAAAAAGATGATCTCAATAAATTTGAATGTACGGTTATTGATGTAGCACAAAAAGGAGTATCCAATACCAATATCGCTGCAAGACCCAATGCAGATGATGCCAAACTGAGAACGTTCAGATTAGCACTGTCATCCACCGGCGAATACACGGCATATTTTGGAGGGACAAAAGCCAACGCACTGGCTGCCATGAACAATACCATGACCCGTGTAAACGGTGTTTTTGAAAAAGATTTTGCAGCAAGAATGGTATTGATAGCCAATAATGATGCTGTAATCTATACCAATGCCTCCACAGATCCATATTCTGCTGCTTCAGGAATGAGCAGCTGGAATTCCCAGCTTCAGAGTACACTGACCTCTGTAATCGGAGAAGCCAATTATGATATCGGGCACTTGTTCGGAGCTTCCGGAGGTGGTGGAAATGCGGGTTGTATCGGCTGTGTCTGTACAAACGGTTCAAAAGGAAGCGGCTATACTTCACCGGCAGATGCTATTCCTTCAGGAGATAATTTTGATATCGATTATGTAGCCCACGAAATGGGACATCAATTCGGAGGAAATCATACGTTCTCTATGAATAATGAAGGAACCGGAGTTAATATGGAACCGGGTTCAGGATCAACAATCATGGGATATGCAGGAATTACAAGCCAGGATATCCAGCCGCATTCCGATTCATTTTTCCATGCGGTAAGCATCCAGCAGATCACAAATAATATTAAAACCAAAACCTGTCCGGTAAGCACTTCTACAGGGAATGCCATTCCTACAGCCAATGCCGGCCTGGATTATACGATTCCAAAAGGAACACCGTTCATGCTTACAGGAACGGGAACAGATGCCAACGGAGATTCGCTGACTTATATTTGGGAACAGATGGATAATGCATCCTCATCCCAAACCGGAGCCAGTTCCGCAGCAAGTGCTACCAAAACAGCAGGACCTACTTTCAGATCATGGACGCCTACCACTTCTCCAACGAGATATTTTCCAAGAATGGCATCTGTCTTAACGGGAGCCACTAGTACGGCGGGTTCGGAGATCACGGTGGAAGCACTGTCTAATGTAGCAAGATCTTTAAACTTCAGATTTACGGTGCGGGATAACAGGGCCGGAGGTTCTGGAAACAATTCGGATGATGCACTGATCACTGTAAACGGAACAGCAGGACCTTTCAGTGTTTCATCGCAGAATTCAGCCACTACTTATTCAGGAGGAAGTTCACAGACAGTGACATGGAATGTCGCAGGAACAACCGCAAATGGTGTGAATGCTTCGAACGTAGATATTTTATGGTCAACAGACAGCGGAAATACATGGACTACCCTTCTTGCCGGAACTCCTAATGATGGAACCCAGGCGGTAACCATTCCCAATTCATCTACGACAACGGGAAGAATCATGGTAAAAGGATCCAACCATATTTTCTTTGATGTAAATAACGCCAATATCACTGTAAATGCAGGTTCAGGGGGAACAGATACGGTAGCTCCTACAGCTCCTACCCTTGCAGCTTCCGGAACTACATCTACCACGACTAATCTTTCCTGGAGCGGAGCTACTGATAATGTGGCGGTTACAGGTTACGATGTTTATCAGGGTGCTTCATTGATCGGTTCTACAGCATCAACAACGTATACGGTGACAAGCTTAACGCCTGCAACAACTTACAGCTTTACTGTTAAATCTAAAGATGCAGCAGGAAATGTATCTCCTTCAAGCAATTCAGTAAGCGTTACAACACTTTCCGGCGGTACCGTGTCTTACTGCTCATCTTCTGCAAGCAACACGGCAGATGAAAGAATAGGAAATGTGAAATTCGGAACCATTAACAATACTTCAACAGGAACTGCCGGGTATGAAAATTTCACTTCGGTTTCAACGAATGTAACCAGAGGAAGCGCTTATACGATCTCAGTAACTCCAACATGGACATCAACGGTTTACAGCGAGGCTTATGCAGTGTATATCGATTATAACGGTGACGGTGATTTTACAGACAGCGGAGAATTGGCATGGTCCAAAGCAGGTTCTACGACGACTCCTGCAACAGGAAGCATTACTATCCCTGCCACTGCCACAGTGGGCTCTACAAGAATGAGAGTAATGATGAAGTACAGCTCTGCACCTACTTCTTCATGTGAAGCCTATACTTACGGACAGGTTGAGGACTATACCCTGAATATCGTTTCTTCAGGAAGAGGAGATCTTACTGACACCAAAGATCTGATCACTGATATCAGGCTGTATCCAAATCCTGTAAAAGATATTCTGCATATTTCAAATACAGCATCGGAAGACTACAGAATCTTTGATATGGGTGGAAAACTGATCAATTCAGGAAAACTGGAAAGAGGCAGTGTGAATGTAAGCGGACTTATTAAAGGTGCTTATATGATCCAAATTGGAGAAGCCGCCAAGAGATTTATTAAAAATTAATAACCATTTAGTCAACTTTGAAGACTGCTCCATTTCGGGCAGTCTTTTTTATTGCTAATTTATCCATTATTTATCGTACTATTTTTATTTATCAAAAATTCACCACTAATTGAATTTTTTAATTTAAATTTATCGTTCAAAATTATTTTTTCCCTGTACCGTTTATCAATCAGTATTTGAGACAGCTTCTGCAATTGATTTGACTGATTCTGATACAAATGATTCTCTTTAATTCAATTCTTAAGAGTCTCAACTTTTGTACTGTCAAAGTCATAAGTAAAAAGACCGGACATTCTATCTCACACCACCATTTTACATCTGATACTGCTTCAAAAAAACTAAATAACCATTAAAATTTTTATATGAAACATTTATTTAAGTACCTCTTTTTTATTACAACTGCTTTCTTTTCAATTGCATGCAGCTCAGACGATGAGGAAATTGACTATACAACACCAGTCGTTACGCACGTATTTTATAAAAATGCTGACGAATTCGCCTTAACTTATGATAAAACCGGAAATGTAAGTCAAACTATCAGAAATCAGGCGTTTGATCTATACAAAATGGGTAAATGGAGCGAACTGGAAGCTCTCTTTAAGGCCAATAATCTCAATGATGGATGGCCGCCTGCTAATGGAGGCTATAATATTGCTGATGACGTTTCCTTCCATGCCGGACAAAAATTTGACAGGTACAGCGGAGCTGTCGGCAGCTATGACGGAACAGGAATTCCTACCCTGGGAGGCAGCTTTACAAGTCCAATAGTAAACGGATACGTGTATACTTTTTCACAAAGAGCCTTAAATCAGCCCGAAAACAAATATGATTTTTATTATGAAATAGATGTTCTGAATAATTTATTACCTTTCAAGTCTCAAACAGCTGATGTAATTCCCTGGTTTAATCAGGTGGGCGGAGGAAAGCAAACCATGTGGAAAATCCCGATTGATGTAGCAACAGGTTATCAGAAAACATGGAATAAGCTGGCACAGGAAGGATATGTAAAAATAACGATCAAAAAAAGCCCGAGCGGAAAATACAATAACCTTGCAGGTACCGTTATTCAGCAATAAATAAACTCAGATGTATTCAATATCAAGAAAAATAAAACTCGTTAAGCCGGCTCTCGTTGTAAAAAATCATTTCATTAATGATGAAACAATTCCATCTGCTAAAACAAAATTCACTTGCTGCGATTGCAGCCATGAAAATACGATTGAAATTTTCCCGTATGAAACCGGGTTTCCTATCTTTCAGGTGTATAATGAAGATCGGATATTATCAAAAAGTGAATTATTAAATAACAGAATGGTTACCGAAACTTCACAAAGAATGATCCATCTTGGTGATCTAACGGTAAACGATTTACCGACTTTATATTTCGGAACAGGTTGCCAGGTTTGTCATTCAGAATACATCTGTGTATTCAGCTATGGAGAAAAACAACCCGGATTAACCGTCTTAAATATTTCAGGTGTCTGGAAATATGAGTAATGAAGATAAATTATTTTGAACTAGATAAAACAAAAATCAACAGTTATTGATTAAAATTTTAATCAATAACTGTAAATTTATTTTAGAACTGTTAATTTAAATAATTATGTGGATACAGATTCATTGGTTTTTGTCTCCACCCATAACGAGGTAGGGCTTTTATATCTTGAAGTATGACATTGCCATATCCAGCTTGACTGCATAATTTTGTTGACACCAATAAGATGATTTTCCATTGTAGACTTCATTTCGGGATCAAATTCATTAATTGCAATTTTAATTGAATTCGACAAAGAAAATATTTCGGTAAGCTGAGTCCGAATAATTTCAGCTATTATGTCTATACTTTTATGTAGTGAAATACCAGGGTTATTTAAAATATTAATAACCAAAAGGTTAGATCTCGATTTATTCCATATGACTTCTTTTTCAAAAGATACAAGATCATTAACTGAAATAGCAAAATCACTTACCACTTTATAAAGCCTTTTTAGAGATTGGTCAATTTTCTTTTTTTCGAGAAATTCCCAATTAAGAAATTTACCTTCACTATATTCGATCCAGTCTAAAATTAGATACATTCCTCCAGAATGGCAACGGTACTCTAGAAAATCATCAACACTAGGTACTTGTTCAAAAGAACAAATTTCATGATTCTTGTGTGTAATGCCAATATAATAACAGTAAGAACGTAAAAATTGAGAGAACCACTTTTGCGTTGAATTATTTTTAAATTCCTTTAGCATGTCTATATTCAGAAATTCTAAAGGGTCTGCTTTTGGACTAACAAGCAAATCTTCATTCAGCTTACTTATATTGTCAACGATAGCTTTTGCATTTTCATATTGATCTGGTGAAAGAAATTTAATTGTATCCCGCCCCATAATATCATTTAGATAAAAACAATAAGTAAGATTTTTACCAATACTGAGTACTTTTTCGGGAATACCATTAGGAAAAAGGAAAAAAGCACAAGTTATATGTTGATGAGAATTAGGAAGCCAGATATTATGCTTCTCGCCATATTCTTGGATATCATTTTTTAAATTCTTATTTTGGAGATGGATACTGAATTCTTTACTGAATTCTTCAGAATTTATTTCCGGGGATAGCATTTCTTTAAGAGACAATTGGGCTGATTGGAGTTCGTCATACTCTTCTTTAATGTATTTAAAAAAAGAAGAATCAAAGAGAGATTCGGATTTCATGTTATTGGTTTTAGTTAGTAATATTTTGTTTTTATGAAATATCTACTACACTAATGTAAGTCATATTTATTTACGATTTTTATAATTTATACTTTTATCTGAACATATAATTACTACATTAATTTAAATTAAATATTAAATCATCATTCAGATTCGATTATTGTTTTGATGTTTATTTTCAATTTATTATTAATTAAAACAAAAGAAAATTATTAATGCTTTTCATGATAAATTCTTTAAGGTGTATTTATAAATTTTATATATCAAAATTTATTACCAATCATTATCTTTGCGTAAATAATAAAATTCATGGAGAAAATTGACAGTCTGAACCAGGTAGCAGAATTCCACACCACTTTTAAAGCCCCTATTTTAGATATACCACAAATCCCTTCCCCGGAAAGATGCAACCTCAGAGTTGAGCTCCTACAGGAAGAATTAAATGAATTAAAGCAGGCTATTGCTGATAATGACATCGTAGAAATAGCTGATGCCCTGTGTGATCTTCAATATGTTTTAAGCGGAGCTGTGCTGGAATTCGGACTTGGCAATAAATTTGTAGAGCTATTCAACGAAGTACAGCGTTCCAATATGTCCAAAGCATGTGACAATGCAGAACAGGCAGAGGAAACTGTAGCATTTTATAAGGAAAAAGAGGTAGAATCTTTTTACGAAAAATCAGGTGAGAAATTTAACGTTTACAGAAAAGCAGACCATAAAGTTCTTAAAAACAAGTATTACTCTCCTGCAGATTTAAAAACAATTATCGAAAAATAGTATGAAAAAATTTATTACCCATATTATTGCCGTTTCAAGCTTTGTCCTGGCTTCCCAGCAGTTCAGCGCCCAAAAAGTGGTGATGAACCGTGAAGTAGACACTCAGAAAGACGGCAAAATGCTTTTGGGAAACCAATTCAAAGAGCAGTTTTTAAAGGCCCCTTATGCAGACTGGTATGTAAAAGAGCATGACGAATATGCTATTGACCAGAAAGCGGTCGGTGATCTGAAAAAAGCTAAATTAACGACCTATTCTCTTATTGTTTTTATGGGAACCTGGTGCGAAGACAGCCACAGGGATTTTCCAAGACTGATGAAGATCCTGGAGGAATTAAAATATCCTGACAATAAGCTGACGATCATTGCCGTTAACCGCAAAAAGGAATCTCCTACCGGAGACGAGGTTCGTTATAACATCCAGAAGGTTCCTACCATTATTGTAGAAAGATATGGTAAAGAGATCGGAAGAATCATAGAAATGCCTGCCTCCGGATATATTGAAAGAGATCTGGTTGAAATTCTGAAAAAAGACGACAGTTCTGTAATCAAAGAAATTTTTAACAAATAAAATTGAGAAATTACAAAGTAATCATATCATTTGCAGCGGGAATTCTCGTTATGCTGATCCTGTTTTTCGGGCTTAAATCCTGTTTCAATATGGGCGGAAAAACGGAAAAATCGGATTATTACATCCTGACCAACCAGATTTCCAAAATGAATAAAATGGTGGTTCTGGAACAAGATATTTCCAGCATGCAGAAAACCAAGATGGGCTATGAGGTGTTTGGAAAAGAAGTTTCAAACAACAGCATTATTACCTACACCAAAACCAATGCCCAGGTTTCTTATGATCTTAATAAAATGAAAATGGAAGTGGATTCCATTAACAAAAAACTGGTTATCACCGAACTTCCGGAAGCGGAAATAAGAATTACCCCAAGCGTTGAGATCCAGTCACTGGACGATTCTTTTTTCAACAGGATTTCAGAAAAAGACATCAAAAATGTGACCCAGAAAGCTAAGGAAACTGCGGTTAATTCTGTCAATCAGAATCAGTTGAGAACGGAAGGCCGAAAACAATTAATGGAAAATCTTAATAATATTTTCGTTTTGGCAAAAGCTTTGAATTATACCATAGAGGATGAAACCGGCAAGCTCGGTGTTTTAGGACTCTAAAAAATGTAAAGCTATGGATTCAAAAGACAACAAAAAGAAAGAATCTGCCAACAGTGCAGAAACCAAAAAACAGAACCAGGATTTTCAAAATATTCCTGCTTCATCAGAAAACAGCAATCCACCCGATATTGATAAAGAAGATGTTCAGAAATCTTCAAAAAACAAATCAGGAAAAACGGATAATACCAAGAAATAAAATTGAAAGGTTCTGTCTCAAACGAGGCGGAACCTTTTTTATAAATTTCGCGCAGATTTTTTTCTGGAAATATTGAACCATTAAGGTTTGTTAAGTTTTTAAGTTTAAAACAGGATAAAATCGAAAGATTCTGCCCCAACGGGACAGAACCTTTCTTCTATCTAATTATTATATGGACTTTAATGTTATACGATCGTAGATTTTCCGATCTTGATATTTTCAAAATTGTAATAGGATTTCTCAGAATATTTGATATAATCTGCAATAAAACTCCCTACTTCACTTGTAGAATAGTGCTGCTCCGGGTTAAGGTCTGCTGTAACATATCCGTTGTCGATGGCATGATCCACTGCCCTTCTTAACTTATCAGCCGCTTCAGGAAGATCAAGATAATTCAGCATCATGGCTGTGCTCAGGATAGAGGCTACGGGATTGGCAATACCTTTTCCCTTAGCCTGAGGATAAGAGCCATGGATAGGTTCAAACAAAGCATTTTCTTCACCTATCGATGCTGATGGTAAAAGCCCGATGGAACCGCCGATAACACTGGCTTCATCAGAAATAATATCTCCGAACATATTTTCGGTCAGGATAACGTCGAACTGCTTTGGATTCAGAACCATCTGCATGGCCGCATTATCTACAAATATATAATCCATCTGCACATCAGGGTATTGAGAGGCAATTTTCTGGCAGGTCTTTCTCCAAAGTCTCGAAGTATCCAGAACATTGGCTTTGTCGATCAGTGTAAGCTTCTTTTTCCTTTTTTCAGCTTCTTTAAAAGCCATATGGGTAATAGGAATAATATCTTCTGTGCTGTATTTACAGACATCATAAGCATATTTACCGTCCGGATCTGTGTATTTTTCACCGAAATAAATACCGCTTACCAATTCTCTGAAGATCTGAATATCCGTTCCTTCAATGATCTCTCTTTTCAAAGGACTTTTATCGATCAGTGAGGGATAGGTTTTCAAAGGTCTGATATTGGCATACAATCCCAGCTCTTTACGGAGCTTCAGTAACCCCTGTTCAGGTCTTACCTTTGCCTCAGGATTGTTGTCGAAAACCGGATCTCCAATCGCTCCAAAAAGAACGGCATCCGAATCTTTACAGATCTTCAATGTTTCTTCGGGAAGCGGATCACCTGTTTTAAAAATAGCTTCAGCACCCATCAATCCATAAGAAAACCGGAACTGGCATTTAAAGACTTCAGTCACAGCATCCAATACTTTAATACTCTCACTGACCACTTCCGGCCCGATCCCGTCACCGGGAAGAACGGCTATTTTAAAATAACTGCTGCTCATACTTTTGTGTTTTAAGTTCAAACTGTTTTATCGCGTGCTTTTTGCTGATCAGAAAATCAATATCATCATAACCGTTGATCAGGCATATTTTTTTATAAGAATCGAGCTCAAAAGTTTCTGTTTTTCCGTTAAAGCTGATGGTTTGCTGCTCTACATCCACCGCAATTTCCGATTCAGGATTTTCCGTAATGGCATTTAAAATATCTTTTAAAAACTCTTCAGAAACTTTTACGGGAAGAAGACCGTTGTTCAGGGCATTCCCTTTAAAAATATCAGCAAAATAGCTTGATATGATCACCTTAAAACCATAATCGGTCAAAGACCAAGCGGCATGTTCCCTGCTGCTTCCACATCCGAAATTATTTCCGGCCACCAAGATTTCTCCTCTGTATTTCGTATTGTTTAATACAAAATCTGGATTGGGCTCTCCCGTATGGATATTGAACCTCCAGTCCCTGAACAGATTTTCGCCAAAGCCTTTTCTGTCAATACTTTTAAGGAATCTGGCGGGAATGATCTGGTCTGTGTCTATATTTTCCGCAGGTAATGGTACTGCGGTTGATTGTATATGTGTTAGTTTTTGCATTGTAATCTGTTTAGTTTAAACTTTCAAAAGCTGAAATTCTGCCTTCTATAGCGGCTTTAGCGGCAGTGAGCGGACTGGCTAAAATAGTTCTGGCTCCCTGTCCCTGTCTTCCTTCAAAATTTCTGTTTGAGGTTGAAACACAATATTCCCCTTCAGGAATTTTATCATCATTCATCGCCAGGCAGGCAGAACATCCCGGCTGACGGATCTGGAATCCCGCATCACTGAAGATCTTATCCAGGCCTTCTTCGTAAATCTGCTTAACAACCTGCTGAGAACCGGGAACGATTAAGGCTTTCACATTTTCGGACTTATTTTTTCCTTTAATATACTGTGCTGCTGAACGGAAATCTTCTATCCGGGCATTGGTACAGCTTCCGATAAAAACGTGCTGCACTTTAATGCCTGAAACTTCCTGTCCGGCTTTCAGGCCCATATATTTCAGTGCTTTTTCTTCAGATTCATTCTGAGGAACAGGAATAGCTTCATTTACTGAAATTCCCATTCCCGGATTGGTTCCGTAAGTGATCATTGGAAAGATATCCGAAGCGTTGAATATCAGCTCTTTATCAAAAACAGCTCCTTCATCCGTTTTCAGGGTTTCCCAATACGCCAGTTTATCTGCCCATTCTTCTCCTTCAGGGGCGAATGTTTTTCCTTTTACATAATCAAAAGTAGTCTGGTCAGGGGCGATCATTCCGCCCCGTGCACCCATTTCAATACTCATATTACAGATGGTCATTCTTCCCTCCATCGACATTTCCTCAAAAACATTTCCGGCATATTCACAGAAATATCCTGTTCCTCCATCGGTCCCGATTTTGGAAATAATATAAAGGATGACATCTTTGGGCTGAACATTATCATTCAATTTTCCATTGACTGTAATCCTCATAGATTCAGGTTTATTGAGCAATAGACACTGGCTGGCAAAAACCTGGGCAACCTGGCTGGTTCCAATGCCGAAAGCAATCGCCCCAAAAGCGCCATGCGTAGAAGTATGGCTGTCTCCGCAAACGATACTCATTCCCGGTTGGGTAATGCCCAGTTCCGGAGCTATGATGTGCACAATTCCCTGGTACTGATGTCCCAATCCAAATAATTCGATATTATTTTTTTTGCAGTTCTCCGTCAGCTGTTCTACCTGGTTCCGGGACAGTTCATCCCGAATGGGCTCTTCCTGATTGAGGGTCGGAACATTATGATCCGCAGTGGCTACGATCTGCTTGGGCCTGAAAACCTCGAGATTCCTGGCTTCAAGTTCTGCAAAAGCCTGGGGACTGGTTACCTCATGGATCAGATGCTTATCTATATAAATGATTTGAGGTCCGTCAGGAATCGCTTCTACGACGTGGGCATCCCAAACTTTGTCAAAAAGTGTTTTTTTACTATTGTCCATATTCAATTTTCCTGATTTTTAAATCAATACTATCCTATTTTCCGGGTGCATACTTCCATGATCATGTACAGATCATCATTTTTTACTTCTTTCTTTTGGTCAGCGATCTTTAGAAATTCCTGATACAGGAAGTCAAGTTCATTTTTAGTGATGTCATAACCGATATGTTTAAACCTGTATGCCAGTGCGGAACGTCCGCTTCTCGCTGTAAGAATGATAGATGAAGAATTCACGCCCACTTCTGCAGGATCTATGATCTCATATGTTTCACGGTTTTTAATAACGCCATCCTGATGAATTCCTGAGCTGTGGGCAAAAGCATTGGCTCCGACGATGGCTTTATTAGGCTGTACCGGCATTCCCATCAGATCTGAAACCATAAGGCTCATTTCATTAAGCATCTTTGAATTGATATCTGTATGAAAATTCAGGTGCTTATGCTGCTTTAAAATCATGACCACTTCTTCCAGAGCTGTGTTTCCCGCTCTTTCTCCCAATCCATTGATTGTACATTCGATCTGGCGGGCTCCGTTGATGGCTCCGTAAATTGAATTGGCTGTGGCAAGTCCTAAATCATTATGACAATGGCATGAAAGGACCGCTTTTTCAATGCCTTTTACATTTTCTTTCAGGTATTTTATTTTCCGGCCGTATTCCTCAGGCAGGCAATAGCCTGTTGTATCCGGGATATTCAGAACGGTAGCTCCGGCTTTAATTGCTTCTTCGCAGACTCTTGCCAGGTAATCATTATCCGTTCTTCCCGCATCTTCCGCATAAAATTCCACATCCTCTACATAGCTTTTGGCATATTTTACAGCGTCAGCCGCCCTTTCCAGGATATCTTCACGTGTTGAATTGAATTTATACCTGATATGGGAATCAGATGTCCCGATTCCTGTATGGATACGGGGTCTTTTTGCATATTTCAATGCTTCGGCAGCTGTATCAATGTCTTTTTTATTGGCTCTTGTCAGTCCGCAAACTTTGGCATTTCTTACCAATTTTGAAATTTCAGAAACAGATTCAAAATCTCCCGGACTTGAAATCGGAAAGCCTGCTTCAATTACGTCAATCCCTAGCTTATCAAGCCTTTCAGCGATAATCAGCTTTTGTTTTGTATTCAGTTTACATCCGGGAACCTGTTCCCCATCCCTCAGCGTTGTATCAAAAATTTCAATTTTTTCGGAATTCATAATGAAGTTTTTTACTTAATTTTGATCAAAACTACTGTTTACGATATTTTTACATTTTCATTTTCTCTGAAAATTACAATATTCAACAGCTGGAAAAACCAATTCATTAAATTGATAATCAATATATTATATTTTATAAATTTACAATGGCAGAATTGCAGAAAGATTTTTTGTTTGTACTGATTAAGTCATTAACCACTTCTGAAAAACGTCAGTTCAAACTGTATGTGAACCGTCTCGGAATTAATGTTGATGCCAAATTTCTGCTCCTTTTCTCGGAACTGGATAAGATGAAGGAATATGATGAGCATATCATTACCGAGAAAAAAATTTCCACCAAACAGCAGCTTTCCAACCTGAAGGCTCATCTGTATAAACAAATTCTGGTGAGTCTCCGCATGAATCCCAGCCACCAGAACTACAGAATACAACTCCGTGAACAGCTTGATTTTGCTAATATTTTATACCAAAAAGGACTCTATAAACAGGCTTTGAAAATATTGGACAAGACGAAGCAGTCTGCATTGGAACTGGATGAAAAAAGTATTGCTTCTGAAATTATTGATCTTGAAAAAGTAATTGAATCCCAGTTTATTACAAGAAGTATTGAAGGCCGTGCCGATGAACTGATCAAACAGTCCACAGAAATCAGCAGGCAGAACCATTATGCAACAGAGCTTTCTAATCTGTCACTGAAATTATACAGTGAAATGCTGACGCATGGCTATGTAAAAAACGATACGGACCGGGAAAAGGTATTGAATCTTTTCCATGAGCAGATTCAGAACATAAAACTGGAAAAGCTGAATTTTACAGAGAAATTGTGGTATTTTAAAGCTCATGTATGGAAAAACCAATTGCTGCAGGATTATAAATACACCCTGAAATATGCGCATCAGTGGGTGGATCTTTTTCATAAAAATCCTGAAATGATCATCAGCCATCCGGTATGGTATATCAAAGGAAACACCTATCTGCTGAAGATTTTATTCCTGTACGGAAATATTGATATTCTGGAAGAGCATTTTGAGCATTTCAATACGATGGTGAGGTCCCAGAATTTTGTCCAGAATGAAAACCTGCAGGCTTTAATTTTTCTTACGCATTACAATACTTTAATGAATATTCACTTTGTAAAAGGCGAATTTTTTACCGGAACAAAGCTTATTCCTGAAATTGAACTGAAAATGGAACGGCTCAGGGAAAGGATTGATGAACACCACTTTATGATCCTTTATCTGAAAATGGCTGCCATGTTCTTCGGAAGCAAAATGTTTGAAAAATCTATTGAATATTCGATGAAAGTCGTTGAGTGTAAAGGAAATGTTCAGGAAGATCTTCTTTTCCATACACGCATCCTGATCCTGATGGCCAAATTTGAATCGGGTAATGATGAAGATTATGATGAATTTATCAACTCTACCTTAAAATTTGCCCGTAAAATGAAAAAGCCGGAAGCATTTCATTTTGAAAGCATCCAGTTTTTCAAGAATATTAATGATCTGGTTTTAAATAAGCAAGAGAAAGCATTTAAAGCTTTTGATGAAGTACTGGAAGATTTTTCCAGGAATGAATATTACAGAAGATCTTTGCTGTATATTGATATTCATGGTTGGGTAAAATCTAAGGTGAAAAATGTGGATGTGATAGAAATTATCAAGCAGAAAGTCCGGTATAAACGGAAGAGTTAAACCCCGATTGGTGGCTGAACCACCCGAAGCCACCAGGCCGCCATTTAAATCCTTTCTATAAAATTCAACGCATTCTTATAACTGATCTTTTCCATAATTTCTGTGGAAAAATCCTTTTCAACTCTGCTGTTGATCAAATTAAATGCTGATGCATCGTCATATCCTTCAAAGAAAAATGGATAACGGGACTTATCCGGATGCCCTTTATCGTAGAAAAAATCTGCACCGTAGGCAATAGCATCTTCTGCTCCCAGATCGAGCCCATGCCGGATATGGTCATATAATCTCTCAGGACTCTTTTCATCAAGCCATTCCCTGATAAAATTAAGCCCGATCAGGCCTTTTCTTTTAATAACTTCTTTCGCCAGTTCATCCGGAAGATTTCTTTTTTTATCCTGCATACTCCTGTAATTGGAATGGCTTGCTATAATGGGAATTTTGTAATTTTTTTGGTCTGCATAATTAAGGATACCGTATGCCAGCTGATCACTGGTGTGGGAAAGATCAATAGCGATCCTTCGGTCTGCAATATAATCGATCAGGACTTTTCCATCCTCCTTCAATCCTGCTTCAGAGTTATTCCGCCACCGAAACGGTTTTCAGAATGGTGAGTAATTCCCAGATAAAGAATTTTTCTTGTGTTTTTGATGATCTCGTCCAGGTTTTTGAACCCTGCTTCCAAAGTATCATCTTCTCCACAAAAAGCAGATGCGTTTTCAATGGAAGCTATAATGCCTATCCTATCTTCATTTTCAGTATTTTTGTAATTTCCGTTTTCAAACAGGAAGAAGTTTTCATTTTTTAAAAGATCTGAAAATATCTTACTCTGTTTTGCTCCATCAACATTGCTGTTTACACCTGTTGAAGCATATATTGCCATTACCTGGAGCTTTACGTTTCCTTCTTTTAAATAAGGAAGTGAGCATCCTAATTCTCTGTCATCAATTGTTGAACCTGGTTTTAATAAATGACATAACAAATCACAGTGAAGGTCAACAGTGAAATTTTTCATATCGTAGTATATTTTTTTCTCCCGAATTAATACAGGATTTCAACGGAAAACCCTTATTTTCACAGGATTATTACTGCAAAACGCAGAGAATTTAAGCGCGTTTCTCTATGGAAAATTCAGGTTGGGGATGAATACATTTAAAATCACAGATGAAAATTTGAAGATTCAACAGCAATTCTTATTTCAAATATACTTTAAAAATAGCATATTATTTAAAAAATGCGTATTTTTGCCTCTTAAAATTTCTTAGTAAACAATGATAAAAATTACACTTCCAGACAATAGTGTCAAAGAATTCGAAGGAGAAGTTACTCCTTTAGATGTGGCAAAATCTATCAGCGAGGGATTGGCTAGAAATACCATTTCCGCAGTTGTAAACGGCAAACAAGTAGAAACTACCACACCTATAACCACGGATTCAACGGTACAATTGTTGACATGGAATGATGATCTTGGAAAGAAAGCATTCTGGCATTCTTCTGCCCACTTGCTGGCGCAGGCTATCCTTGAATTTTATCCTGATGCTAAGCTAACAATCGGACCTGCCATTGAAAGTGGATTCTATTATGATGTGGATTTCGGGGACGAAAGTTTATCTGAAAAGGATTTCGAGAAGATTGAAAAGAAAGTTTTGGAAAATGCCAAAAAAGGTTCAACATTCTCTTTATATCCTGTTTCAAAAGAAGAAGCATTAAAAACGTATGCAGACAATCCTTACAAAGTTGAGTTGATTTCTAATCTTAATGATGGTGAAATTACTTTTGTAACGCATGATAATTTCACAGATCTTTGTCGTGGAGGTCATATTCCAAATACGGGAATCGTGAAAGCTGTAAAGATTTTAAATGCGGCAGGAGCTTACTGGAGAGGAAATGAAAAAAATCCTCAATTGACAAGAGTTTACGGTATTTCTTTCCCTAAACAGAAAGAACTGACTGAATATCTTGAGCTATTGGAAGAAGCCAAAAGAAGAGATCACAGAAGACTAGGTAAAGAACTAGGAATTTTCGCTTTCTCGGAAAAAGTAGGTGCCGGTTTACCACTTTGGCTGCCAAAAGGTACTGCTTTGAGAAAAAAATTAGAAAATTTCCTTTCTGATGCTCAGAAAAAAGGAGGATACGAATTTGTAATGACACCCCATATCGGGTCAAAAGAATTGTACGTAACTTCCGGACACTGGGATAAATACGGTGCAGACAGCTTCCAGCCGATCAAAACTCCGAATGAAGGGGAAGAATTCATGCTGAAGCCTATGAACTGCCCTCACCACTGTGAAATCTACAAGACTTCACAATGGAGCTACAGGGATCTTCCAAAGAGATATGCAGAATTCGGGACTGTTTACAGGTATGAGCAAAGCGGAGAGCTTCACGGGTTGACAAGAGTTCGAGGATTTACTCAGGATGATGCTCACCTTTTCTGTACTCCGGATCAGCTGATGGATGAATTTAAAAAGACCATTGATTTAGTTCTTTATGTTTTTGGTTCGCTTGGGTTTGCAGATTTCACAGCTCAGATTTCATTGAGAGATCCTGAAAATAAGGAAAAATACATCGGTAGTGATGAGAACTGGGAAAAAGCGGAAACTGCTATTGTAACTGCTGCGAAAGAAAAAGGATTAAATACAATCACAGAATACGGAGAAGCAGCCTTCTATGGTCCTAAGCTGGATTTCATGGTGAAAGATGCTTTGGGAAGAAAATGGCAGCTGGGAACTATCCAGGTAGATTATAATTTACCGGAAAGATTTGATCTTCACTATATCGGGAACGATAATGAGAAGCACAGACCGGTAATGATCCACAGAGCCCCATTCGGTTCTATGGAGCGTTTTATCGCGATCCTGTTAGAGAATACAGCAGGTGATTTCCCGTTATGGCTAAGCCCGGATCAGTTCATTATTTTACCAATCAGTGAAAAATATGTAGATTATGCAAAAAAAGTTTCACAATTTTTGGAAAATCACGATATTAGCGGTCTGATTGATGACAGGAATGAGAAGACAGGGAAAAAGATCCGTGATGCGGAATTGAAAAAGATCCCATTCATGCTGGTTGTAGGTGAAAATGAAGAGAACGACGGCACGATTTCTGTAAGAAGACGTGGTGAAGGAGACCTTGGAGTGATGAATATGGAAGATTTTGTTTCTTACTTTAAAAAAGAAGCAGCGATTTAAAATTTAAATTAATAAAAGATTAAAGGATTAAAAAAATAAGAGATTGCATTTAATATTAAATGATTCAAATTTTTAATCTTTTAATTGAGAAAGATAGATAAGTAATTAACCAATAAAATTATAATACAATAGCACAAAGATTTAACAACAGGGGCCCACAGAGACGTCCTGTACAGGAGGACTTACACTTGATCAACGATAAAATTCGTGTGAGAGAGCTTCGTTTAGTGGGCGATAACGTAGAGCCGGGAATTTTTCCAATCGATAAAGCAAGGCAACTTGCTACGGAACAGGAATTGGATTTAGTGGTAATTTCGGATAAGGCTGAACCTTTCATTGCAAGGATATTAGACTATAAAAAGTTTTTATACGAGCAAAAGAAAAAGCAGAAGGAACTAAAAGCTAAGCAAATAAAAGTGGTTGTAAAAGAGATCCGTTTCGGACCTCAGACAGATGATCATGATTATGAATTTAAGAAAAAGCATGCTGAGAAATTCCTTGAAGAAGGTTCAAAATTGAAAACCTACGTGTTTTTTAAGGGACGTTCAATTATCTTTAAAGATCAGGGAGAGATCCTGCTTCTGAAACTTGCTCAGGAATTGGAGCACGTTGGAAAAGTAGACCAGCTTCCAAAGCTTGAAGGGAAAAGAATGATTATGATGATGAGTCCTAAAAAACCAGCTAAATAGTTTTTAGCAGACGCAATGTCTGTTTCCTATCATATAAAAAATCCTCAGAATATTTTGAGGATTTTTTATATTTCAATGGATTAATCTGTTTAAGCTTATATAGTTGGCCACACGCAGAGGCGCAAATTATATTATAAAAGATATTTTAAGATGCCAAAGATTTTATCTCAGATAAAATTAAAATTTCTAACTTTTTATTACAGAGCTTTTGCTGAAAATTTTTGATTTTCCTGCGCCTGAAAACATCCATACAGTTTAAAACTTTGCGGCTTTGCGATTTTCCAGCAAGAAGGTTAAACAAATTTATTATTAAATGGTATGTATTTCCACATCCCATATCCAATGAAGATATAAGGAAAGTAACAATTAATATAGGTTTAAATAATTGTTCGAAAAATTAGCCGTACTCATGTTTTTTTCGTAATTTTGCAAACTATTATTCCTAGCATCGGTAGGGATATTCAAAACAGATATTGATAACAAAACAATAAAAAAGCAGAACAATGCCAAAATTAAAAACGAAATCAGGTGCTAAAAAGCGTTTTAAACTTACCGGAACAGGGAAGATTAAAAGAAAAAATGCTTTCAAAAGCCACATCTTAACTAAGAAAGAAACTAAGCAGAAGAGAAATCTTACGCAGACTTCTTATGTTTCCGCTGTGGATACAAAAAGCGTTCTACGTCAATTAGCAATTAAGTAGTTTTTATAAATCTATATCCGGTTTATAAGAATTCAAACAAATTCAACAATTTAACCCTGAAATGGTGCCACTAAGAGCAGTTGATCTGCCGCCCCTTTCAAAAAAACAATTTAAATTATGCCAAGATCAGTAAATGCAGTAGCTTCAAGAGCTCGCAGAAAGAAAATTATTAAGCAAGCTAAAGGTTTTTTCGGTAGAAGAAAGAACGTTTGGACTGTAGCTAAAAACGCCGTGGAAAAAGCAATGCAATATGCTTACCGTGGTAGAAAAGAGAAAAAGAGAAACTTCAGATCACTTTGGATTACTCGTATCAACGCGGGTGCCAGAGAGCATGGAATGTCTTACTCTCAGTTTATGGGAGCTCTTAAAAAGAACAACGTTGAGCTTAACAGAAAAGTTTTAGCAGATTTAGCAATGAATCACCCTGAAGCTTTCAAAGCAGTTGTAGATCAAGTAAAATAATGTAGAATTTTTTGTTATCAATATAATCCCGGGTTTTTCCCGGGTTTTTTTGTGCATCCTGTTTATGTTTTTTAATAAAATCCTTTAAAGTAGGAAAATTGATGTCTTTTTAGGGATAAAAAAAGTAAAACGGTATTGAAAAGTTTTTCTTTTGCATAAAAATAAATTGATTTTTATTATCTACATTTGTGAATTATTAAATCTATAAAACTTCAGTTAAAAGTGAAAAAAATAACGACTATTTTACTTCTTTCTTTATCAGCTTACAGCCTTCAGGGACAGAATTTCATACAGGCCTATCAGACAAGAGTCAATAAGGTATCCCAGGCCAATATTACGGCAAACCTTCAGGGCTTTGGAGATCTTGGTATAAAAACTACGGGTTCTATAGAAAATACGAATGCGATGAATTGGCTTAAAGCAAAATACCAGTCTTACGGATACAGTACAAGCCAGATGACAGAAGACACTTTCACCTATAATGGTAAGACTTCAAAAAATTTAATTATAACCAAAACCGGTACCGTCTACCCTAACATTTATGTGATCATTTGTGGCCACTATGACACCATCGTAGGCCCCGGTGTGAGTGACAATGGAAGCGGAACTTCTATTTTGCTGGAAGCAGCCAGGATCTTAAAGGATGTTCCTACTGAGTATTCTGTGAAGTTTATTCATTTTTCCGGTGAAGAGCAGAATCTCCAGGGAAGTACCCATTATGTAAACAATGTTGTTTTCCAGAATAATGCACGCCAGCTTACTCTGAAAGTTGTCTTCAATATCGACCAGGTAGGAGGACAGCTGGGAAATGTAAACAATAATATCAAGTGTGAAAGCGATCAGAGCGGACAGAACGGAAATAACGCAGCTTCGCTGGCAATGACACAACAATTAGCCACCTGTACCACATTATATTCTCCGCTTCAGACCACCATGTCGAATGCATACAATTCAGATTATATGCCATTTGAAAATAAAGGGGATATCATTACAGGATTTTATGAAACGGACAGAAGTTATAATGAGCATACTGTGAATGATACTTTTGATAATGTAGATCCTGTTTATGTTTTTAATGTAGGAAAAGCAGCTGTGGGAGCATTACAGCACTTTGCAGTGGCCTCCACCACTACTTTGGCAACGGATGATGTACATACTGAAAATTCATTAGAAGCAATCAAGATCTACCCCAACCCGGTGCATGATGTCCTGAATATTGAACTGCCAAAGGATCATTCAGACTTTAAGGTAGAAATCAGTGATATGACTGGCCAATTGGTTTTAAATACAGAAAATGAAAAGAAAATAAATACTTCGGGTCTCATAAACGGAGTATATATGGTGACTGTAAAATCTGATAAAAACAGTGTAACCAAAAAAATCATTATTGAAAAATAATCGTAATTCATTATGTCCCGGCTTCTACCGGGACTTTTACTCTTTTGATGTATCATTATCGTTCAATCATAAATAATTAAATGAGAAAGACAATTACCATTCTGTCCGTCTGTTTAGCCGTATTCAGCAGTAAGGCCCAGACTTTTATCCAGGCTTATCAGGACAGGGCCAACCTTGTTTCGCAGACCAATATTACAGCGAACTTACAGCAGTTCTCCAACCTTGGGATCAAAACCACAGGAACCACTAATAATGCCGATGCTTTGACGTGGATCAAAAACAAATATATTTCCTATGGATATTCTGCCAGCCAGATTGTGGAAGATCCTTTCACTTTTGGAAGCACGAGTTCTAAAAACCTGGTGATTACCAAGACAGGAACTGTTTATCCTGATAAATACGTGATCATCTGCGGGCATTTTGACAGCATTTATGGTCCGGGTGTGAATGATAACGGAAGCGGAACTTCTATTATTTTAGAAGCGGCAAGGATTTTAAAAAATGTTCCTACAGAATATTCAATCAAGTTCATCCATTTTTCCGGTGAGGAACAAGGACTGGAAGGAAGTAAACATTACGTTAATAATGTAGCTTATCAGAATGGTACAAGAGTATTGGATATCAAGCTGGTATTCAATCTTGATCAGGTAGGCGGTGTTATGGGCAACAACAATAACACGGTATATTGTGACCGGGACCAGGCAGGGCCAACAAGCAATAATGCAGCTTCGGCGGCCGTAACACAGCAGCTTAGAAACTGTACTGCCCTCTACTCACCACTTCAGACGGCAGTGGATCCGGCTGAAGACACAGATTATATTCCATTTGAAAGAAAAGGTGAAGTGATCACAGGCTTTTTTGAAAAGATCAGAAGCACTTATCCACATTCTATCGATGATACTTTTGAGAATACGGATCCTGTTTATATTTACAAAATAGGAAAAGCAACAGTCGGAGCGCTGCAGCATTTTGCGGTTGCCACTTCTACCGGTTCTATCCTGCTGGGAACCAAGGAAACAGCTTCAGACCATTCTCTTGAATCCATATCTATCTATCCGAACCCTTCTAAAGATACCATCAATATTGAATTCCCGGATAACAGCAGAAAAGATTTCAGTTTTGAAATTACCGACATTTCAGGAAAATTACTCCTTAAAACAGCTAATGAAACGACAATCAATGTTTCAAAACTGACTGAAGGGGCTTATATCGGTGTTATAAAAGCTGACGGACAGACGGCTATACGAAAAATTCTGATTGAAAGATAATCTGAAATCATACATCTAAAATAAATAAAGCAGGAAGAATTACTTCCTGCTTTTTTTGTGAAAATTCAAATCTATCTATCCCTGTTTAGAAGAACTTCCTCAATATCCTCCATCGCAAATCCTTTTGCCTTAAGCAGGATCAGAAAATGATAAAGTAAATCGGCTGCTTCATTCTTAAAAAGATCATCATTGCTGTCTTTAGCTTCAATAACGAGTTCTACGGCTTCCTCTCCCACTTTCTGGGCCATTTTATTAATGCCTCTCTGATAAAGGGAATACGTGTAGGAACCTTCTGTTTTATGATCAATTCTTTCGGAGATTTTTGCTTCTAATTCATACAAGAATCCTTTGCTTTCCTTTTTACCAAAACAGCTGAAGCTTCCGGTGTGGCAGACTGTATTTTCAGGAACAGCCTGTATTAAAATGGTATCCTGATCACAATCTGTGCTTATATTCTTTACAGTCAGAAAATTACCGGATTCTTCTCCCTTGGTCCAGAGCCTGTTTTTGGAACGGCTGAAAAAGGTAACAACACCTTCTTTTTCTGTCTTGCTTAAAGCTTCCTCATTCATATAGCCAAGCATGAGTACCTGCTGTGTTCTGCTGTCCTGAATGATTACCGGGACAAGCCCGTTATTTTTATTAAAATCTATTTTCATCGTACGGGTATTTTTTGAATTTTTAACTGTTGTTTTAATTCCTGAACAGGTACCTGATTGAAATGGAAAATGCTGGCTGCCAAAGCTCCTGTGGCTTTTGTATCATGGAATACTTGAATAAAATCATCCACGCTTCCTGCTCCTCCCGAAGCAATCACAGGAATAGATACAGCCTCCGAAACAAGCTTAGTGATGCGAATATCAAATCCTTTTTTTGTCCCGTCCCCATCCATTGAGGTCAGCAGGATTTCCCCGGCTCCCAAAGAGGCTGCTTCTTTTGCCCAGTCTACAGTATTCAAGCTGGTAGCAAGCTTTCCACCTCTTACGTATACAAGATCTGATCCGTCTGTGAAACGGGTATCAATAGCTACAACAACGCATTGGCTGCCAAATTCTTTAGCAAGCTCCTGGATAAGCTGCGGGCTTTTAACGGCAGAAGAATTGATACTGATTTTATCTGCTCCGGCTTCCAGAAGCTTCCTGACGTCTTCCACAGAAGAAATTCCGCCGCCTACTGTAAATGGGATGCTCAATTCCCCGGCTATTTTCTTTACCAGATCTGCAAATGTTTTTCTGTCTTCCAGTGTTGCCGTAATATCCAGAAAAACCAGCTCGTCAGCGCCTTCCATTTCGTACTTAACGGCAAGTTCTACCGGATCTCCTGCATTCCGTAGCCCTTCAAAATTAATTCCCTTTACCGTAGTTCCGTCTTTAATATCCAGACATGGGATGATTCTTTTTTTAAGCATTTTCAATAAATTTCTGAAGTTGTGGTAAGCTTATTTTCCCCTCGTAAATGGCCTTTCCAATAATACTTCCCGAACATCCGATCTCCTTCATGTTGTACACATCTTCAATACAGGAAATACCTCCGCTGGCTGTAAGTTTCACTGAAGTTTTAGCCAGTATTTCTTTATACAGGTCTATGGATGGCCCTCCCAGCATCCCATCTTTTGAAATATCGGTGCATATGGTTTGGCTGATTCCTTTTTCCTGATATTGAAGGAGAAAGGCTATGATATCTAAAGTACTTTCTTCCAGCCAGCCGGATGTTCTGATCTTCCTGTTTTCGCAGTCAGCGCCTAAAATAATCCTGTCACTACCATATTTTTGAATCATTTCAAAACAGAATTCCGGGTCCTGTACGGCAATACTTCCGAGGGTGATCTGCCTGGCTCCGGAATTAAAAGCGGTTTCTATATCATTTCCTGTTTTTAATCCGCCTCCAAAATCAATATGAAGTGAGGTTTCCCGGGCTATGTTTTCCAGCACTTTCCGGTTAACGATATGTTTAGATTTAGCCCCGTCAAGATCCACAAGATGGAGAAACCTGATTCCAAAGCTTTCAAATTCTCTGGCAGTTTCTACAGGATCTTCACGGTATATTTTTTTGGTGGAATAATCCCCTTTTGAAAGACGGACACATTTTCCGTCGATGATATCAATAGCTGGAATAATCTTCATCATTTACAATTTTATAAAGTTTTTTAATATTCTGCTGCCCGTCAGTCCCGATTTTTCCGGGTGAAACTGTACTGCAAAAAAATTATCTTTCTGCAGGGAAGCACTGAACGGCAGAATATAATCACATACCGAAGCAGTAGACGCTGACCGACCGCAATAATAGCTGTGAACAAAATAAACATCACTATTCTCTTCAATCCCCGCAAAAAGCGGGGATTTTAGCTCTGAAATGGTATTCCAGCCCATGTGGGGAACCAGATCTTCCGGCGGAAATCTTTTAACATCAACATCAAAAATCTCCATTCCTTTTACATTCCCTTCTTCATTGTCACCGCACATCAGCTGCATTCCCAGACAGATTCCCAAAACAGGCTGCTTCAGGCCTGGAATAAGTGTATCAAGACCTTTTTCCTTCAATACTTTCATGGTTGAAGAAGCTTCTCCGACCCCCGGAAAAATGACTTTATCCGCTTTTATGATCAGTTCAGGATCATCTGTAATGATGGAATCTATACCGAGCCGGGCCAAAGCATTCCGGACCGAGCTTACATTTCCTCCGTTATATTTTATCAACGCGATCATATTATAAACTTCCTTTGGTTGATGGTAAATTAAAACTGCTGTCCGACTGGTTCACTGCCATTTTAACGGCTTTTGCAAATGCTTTGAAAACCGCTTCTATCTTGTGATGCTCATTACTGCCTTCCGCTTTGATGTTCAGGTTGGATTTTGAAGAATCTGTAAATGATTTGAAAAAGTGAAAGAACATTTCTGTAGGAACATCCCCTATTTTTTCTCTTTTGAAATCAACATTCCAAACGATCCAGGGCCTGCCTCCGAAATCAATGGCAGCCTGAGCCAGGCAGTCGTCCATCGGAAGCAGGAAACCATATCTTTCAATCCCTTTTTTATTTCCCAGTGCCTTTATAAAAGCTTCCCCTAAAGCAATTCCTGTGTCTTCAATCGTGTGGTGCTCATCTACCTGAAGATCTCCTTTAACCTTGATTTTAAGATCTAAATTTCCATGTCTGGCGATTTGATCCAGCATATGATCAAAAAAATGAAGCCCGGTGGAAATTTCTGACATTCCTTTCCCGTTGAGATCTATTTCAATATCAATCTCAGTTTCATTGGTCTTTCTGTAGACTTTAGCCTTCCTCGATTCCTGTTTTAAAAAGCGGTAAATCCCGGACCAGTCTGTTGTAGTAAGCGCAGCATTTTCATTAAAGCTTTCATTGATGAAAATAGCTTTAGTTCCCAAATTTTGAGCAAGTTGAATATCTGTAACCCGGTCTCCGATAACATAAGAGTTTTCAAGATCATAATTTCCGTAGATGTATTTTGAGAGCATCCCGGTTCCCGGTTTTCTGGTGGGAAGATTTTCATGCTCAAAGCTTTTATCGATCAGAATATCACTGAAAATAATTCCTTCATTTTCAAAAGATTTCAGCATTTTTTCCTGTGGCTTGATAAAATCTTCATAAGGAAAACTTTCAGTTCCCAGGCCATCCTGATTGGTCACCATAACCAATTCGTAATCCATTTCTACGGTAATTCTGAAAAGGTTCTGAAACACCCCGGGATAAAATTCAAGCTTTTCCAGCGAATCTACCTGAAAATCTCCGGGCGGTTCTATTATAAGCGTTCCGTCACGGTCTATAAACAACACTTTTTTCATGAGGTTATTCTTTTTAAAACACTGATCAATTTTTCATTTTCTTCACGGGTTCCTATGTTGATCCTTATGCAGTCCGGAATCGCAGGCGCTCTTTTACTGGTCAGGATTTCTTCTTCAAGCATTTTATTGTATACTTCTTCAGCATTTTTCATTTTGATCAGGAAGAAATTGGCATCTGTCGGAAATACTTTCTCGATGCATTCAATGGTTTTAAACTGGTTTTCCACCCAGGTCCTTTCTTTGAGTACATTGTCAACATTTTCTTTAAGCTTATTTTTATCGCCCAACAGGTTTAAAATTAGTTCCTGGCTTAGAGAATTCACGTTATAAGGAGCTTTCACCGTATTGATAAAGCGGATGATCCCTTCTGAAGCATAGGCAGAACCTACCCTTGCTCCGGCTGTTCCCCATGCTTTAGAAAACGTCTGCAGTACGATCAGATTTGGGTATTTATCCAGCAGCTCAATGCCTGACCTGTTTCCTGAAAATTCAATATACGCTTCATCTACCACCACAATTCCGTCAAAATTCCGGATAAAAAACTCGATATCCTCTACGCTGTTTCCCGTTGGATTGTTTGGGGAGCACAGGAAGAAAATTTTAATATCCCGTTCCTGAGTGATTTTTAGAAAATCATTTTTTATGATTTCAAAATTCTCATCCAGGTCCAGTTTTATCACTTCATTTTCATTGACTGTTGCATAAAAACCATACATCGCAAAGGAAGGATTCATCATCAGAATGGCATCTTTTTTAGGCTCACAAAAGATCTTTATGATCAGATCAATCAGTTCGTCACTGCCGTTTCCTATTGCAATCTGATTGGGTGAAACTCCTTTAAGCTCTCCTAGTTTATTTTTAAGCTTTTTCTGTGAAGAATCCGGGTATCTGTTGAACTCCCCGAACGGACATTCATTGGCATCAAGCATTACAGGAGCATTGAACTCATTGTGATCTCTGAAACTGATATAAGGCTGTAATGTCAGTATATTTTTTCTTACTAAAGCATTGAGGTTAAATTCTTTCATTATATTATTTTAATCTTATGGATACTGCATTTTTGTGGGCGATAAGGCCTTCTGCCTCTGCCATTATTTCTATTGTTTTTCCTATTTTTTTAAGACCTTCCTTAGAAAGATGCTGGAAGGTAATTTTCTTGACAAAGCTGTCGAGGGAAACACCGCTATAATTCCTTGCATAAGCATTGGTAGGCAGAGTATGGTTGGTCCCGCTGGCATAATCTCCGGCACTTTCGCAGGAATAATTCCCAAGGAAAACAGATCCCGCATTACTGATCATGGAAATGTATGGGTCAAAATCTTCCAGTGCGAGGATAAGGTGTTCCGGAGCGTACAGATTACTGAATTCCAAGGCTTCATCAATAGAATTGGCCAGGATAAAAAGACTGTGAGCAAGAGCCAGGCTGGCCATCTCATTTCTCGGAAGTTTTTTGACCTGATTTTTAACAGCTTCAATGGTTTCTGTAAAGATTTTGAAATCGGTGGTGATAAAAACAACCTGGCTATCACTTCCATGCTCTGCCTGAGAGAGAAGATCTGCCGCACAGAATTCGGGGACAGCCCTGCTGTCTGCAATGACGAGAACTTCGCTGGGGCCCGCAGGCATATCAATCGCCACACCGTAACGCTGCGCATATTCTTTTGCGGCAACAACATACTGGTTACCCGGGCCAAAAATCTTATACATTTTTGGAATACTTTCTGTTCCCAGAGTCATAGCGGCTATGGCCTGCGCTCCTCCTGTTTTAAAGATTTTTGTAATCCCGCAAAGCTTTGCAGTGAACAGGATCGCGGGATTAATATTCCCGCTGCTATCCGGCGGTGTACAGAGAATAATCTCCTGACATCCTGCTAAATTTGCTGGTACTGCAAGCATGAGAACGGTCGAAAACAAGGGTGCTGTTCCTCCCGGAATGTAGATTCCTACTTTTTCCACTGCCCGGTTCTCTCTCCAGCAGGTTACTCCTTTTACGGTTTCAATTTTCCCGGTTTCTGTTATCTGTGCTGCATGGAATTTTGAAATATTTTCTTTTGCCTGTTGAATGGCTTCCTTTAAATCTTCAGAAATTTCATTTGCTGCATTGTCCAGTTCTGTTTCTGAAACTGTGATTTGTGAAGTGATTGCCTTATCAAATTTTTTATTGAATTCAATAAGTGCCCGGTCTCCATCTTTTTCAACGGATTCAAATATTTCTGCAATGAGTCCGGATATTTCTTCCCGTTCAAAAGCCGGCCGCTGCACCAGATTCTGCCATATTTTTCTTTCCGGATATTTGTATATTTTCATAATTAAATCACCATTTTATCAATTGGAATAATGAGTATATCCTGAGCTCCTTTTTCTTTCAGTTCGTCGATCACATCCCAGAATCTTTCTTCATCAATCACGGAATGAATGCTGCTCCATCCTTTTTCCGCCAGAGGAATTACAGTAGGGCTTTTCAGTACGGGAAGCACTGAAGCAATGTCACTGATTTTATCATCGGGAACATTCATCAGAATATATTTTGAATTTTTTGCTTTTAAAACAGATTGGATTCTGAAGAGAAATTTATCCAGAACGGCTTCTTTTTGAGTATCCAGCAGAGAGGTCTTTGCTAAAACAGCTTCTGATTTCAGAATGGTAACGGTTTCCCTCAGTCCGTTTTTAAATAAGGTGCTTCCGGAGCTCACAATGTCACAGATGCCGTCTGCCAAACCAATATTCGGGGCTATTTCCACAGAACCGGAAATGATGTGGATATCGGAAGTGATTCCTTTGTTCTCAAGGAAATTTTTAAGGGTATTAGGATAAGAGGTAGCGATTTTTCTTCCCTGGAAGTAGGAAAGATCATCAGTTTCCACTTCTTTGGGAACAGCCAGTGAAACCCTGCATTTTGAAAACCCGAGCTTTTGAACGATCTTGATATTTTTCTGTTTTTCAGCTAAGAGGTTTTCACCGACAATGGCAATATCTACCACTCCATCTTCAAGGTATTGCGGAATATCCGAGTTTCTGAGATACATAATCTCCATCGGAAAATTGTCTACGGAAACTTTGAGCTGGTCTTTCCCGTTGTTGACGAAAATACCGCAGTCTTTGAGGAGTTGCAGGGAGTCTTCATAAAGCCGTCCGCTTTTCTGGATCGCGATTTTTAATTTACTCATTATATTATTTTAGATAAATCTGAGTAAATGAGAAGTGATTTGCCGGGTACTTCCGGAGAGGATCCGGGAAACAAAAAACCGCCTGTTTACTCAGACGGTTTTAATTATTTTGATTTTAACACATGTTTATATCAACCAATTCCGTCTTAGCAGAGATGATGATAATAATGATGAAGTGTTAAAAAATTCGGGTTCATTGTTTTGAATTGTGGTACAAATGTAGGGCTTATTTTTAAACTGCAAAGTTTTTTTACAGATTTTTTTTGTAGAGATCCATTAGCTGCACCGCAATAGGTTCGTCATTAAATTTCTGGACAAATGCGAAGCTTTTTTCGGCACGACGTTCTCTCTCGGATTCATTTTCCCAGAGAAATTTTATTTTGGCCCCGATGTCGAGATAATTAGCCGGATCAATGTAAACGGAGTCCTCGCCTCCTGCTTCCGGAAGGCAGCTGACATTGCTGGTAATGGTTGCTGTCTTTGAGAAAAGCGCTTCTATTACAGGGATTCCAAAGCCTTCAAAAAAGCTGGGATATACAAAGATATCTGCCAGTTTGTAGATCACTGCCAGCTCATCCATGGAAACTCCTTCCAGGAAAAGCACCTGCTTTTCCATCTTATTTTTTCTGATAAAAGCTTCTACTTTTTTGTAGTAACCAGTCTTTTTACCCACTACAACCAATGGGATTTCAGTTCCCTGTATGCCTTGAACAATATTTAAAAGATTTTTCCTGTCTTCAATGGTTCCAACGTTTAAAATATAACGTCCGGGAAGGTTGAATTTCTCTTTGGCCTGCTGAATAAATTCATCAGACTGCTGTTCTTTAAATGCTTTGTGGCAGCCCTGATAAATGACTTCAATTTTACTTTCAGGAACTTTCAGATAGGTGATAATATCTCTTTTTGTCTGTTCTGAAATAGCAATGATCTTATCTGCGGAACCGGCCGCTTTTTTAAATTTCCACAGATGTATTTTGCGGTCAAAAAAGGAATAATACTGCGGATATCTCATGAAGATGAGATCATGGATCGTTACTATTTTTTTGATAGGTTCTTTGCCCCATTTCAATGGAAGTTCGCCGGAAAGGCCGTGAAATATATTGGCTCCCTGTTTTTGGGCGTCTTTTCCCATCTTAAGCTGCCGGGAAAGGTTACCTTTTGAGGTTGGGACAAACCGGACATTGGGTTTTTCCAGGATTTCTATGCCTCTTTCTGAGCTGTTCTTGTTCAGCAGCAGGTATTCGTTTTCAGGATAATACTGGGAAAGAATCCTGACAAGATCTCTTGAATAATTGCCCAATCCGGACGTATTGTGAAAAAAACGTTTTGCATCGAAGGCAATTTTCATATCAAAGTTTTTAATAAGCTTTTTAACTGTTTAAAGGTATAAATAAAATAAACCCCAAATGACTATTCAGGGTTTATTGTATAAATTTTAAAATGAAGCTTTAAAATTTAGAGAAAACACAGCTTATACGGCTACATTATTCTCTCTTAAAGCATCATTAAGGGATGTTTTTTTGTCTGTGGATTCTTTTCTCTGACCGATGATCAAAGCGCATGGAACCTGGTATTCTCCGGCCGGATACTGCTTTGTATAGCTTCCGGGAATGACCACTGAACGGGCAGGAACTCTTCCTTTGATCTCAACAGGCTGGTCACCTGTAACATCAATAATTTTTGTAGAAGCTGTCAGTACAACATTAGCACCCAATACGGCTTCTTTTTCTACATGAACCCCTTCTACCACAATACATCTTGAACCGATGAAACAGTCGTCCTCAATGATCACAGGAGCTGCCTGTAAAGGCTCCAATACTCCACCGATTCCTACACCACCACTCAGATGAACGTTTTTACCGATCTGCGCACAGCTTCCTACGGTAGCCCATGTATCCACCATCGTTCCTGAATCTACATAAGCGCCAATATTTACGTAAGACGGCATCAGAATTACTCCTGAAGCAACGAAAGATCCTTCTCTTGCGATGGCATGCGGTACAACTCTTACTCCTTTTTCAGCATAATTTCTCTTCAAAGGAATTTTGTCATGAAACTCAAACGGACCTACTTCAATAGTTTCCATCTTCTGGATCGGGAAATACATTACTACAGCTTTCTTTACCCATTCATTCACCTGCCAACCGTTTTCCGTAGGCTCGGCAACACGAAGCTTCCCGGAATCCAATAAGGAAATAACTTCTCTTATCGCCTTCTGGCTGTCTTCATTCTGTAATAAATCCCTGTTATCCCAAATGTTTTCAATAGTTTGTTGTAACGACATGTTTCTTGTTTGATTTTAGTATAAATTATCCCTGCAGCTTCCCGCAGTTTTGAAGGTCAAAAGTACAAAAGATTGTTTTAGTATACAAGTTAGGACACAAGTCTCTAATCTTCATTATTCACTATTCTATCCGGTGGTTTTATTCGCAGATAATAAATTCCATCGTCTTCTCAACGTGTTTTTGCTGAATAATTCCTTCTGAATATTTAAGATTTGAACCTGTATTATATTTTGTTAAATAAGCCGTATTTATGCCAGAAGTCAGTTCTGTAAGATCATCAGGAACAAGAGCTTTTATATTAAAAATCTCATCTCCGCATTTGATTTGGCCATTTGGATCCTGTAAAAAGGTATTGTACCAGCTTTTTTCTGCAAGGCCCCATGATCTGGCAAAAATTCTGTCGTTAACGGTAACCATCCAGATTTCAAGAAAGGTTGTTCTCTGGTTTCCTGCTTTTATTTCAATAATGTTATGGTTGTTGATGTAAAGCAGAGCTTTGTCTTTATTCATTGTCAATTTTTTCACGAATCTAAAATGAATTAAACGGTTTAACCAATTTATTATGCAGTATGAAGGGAATATTATTCGGATTAACACTTTTCTGATGTTGATTTTCTGGGCTGTAATTAAACAATGCTTGTATTTGATATTGGATGAATTGCCCAAAAACCATGTCAAGGTTTTAAACCTTGACATGGTTTTTAGACTTTTTTTCAGAGCATCATCTTATTCAATGCTGTAATCAGACAATCTTTGTAACTTTTTGCCACAGCAATTTTCTGATCCTGGCATACAAGCTGGTTATCTTCGAAATATTCAATATTGGTTAAGTTGACAATATAAGAATTGTGAACTCTCATGAATTTATCGGGAAGATTTTCAATAAGTTCTTTCAGAGATTTGTAGTAGATGTATTTTTTGCCGGATACGGTACTGATTTCCACATAATTTCCCAAACCTTTTATAATGGTAATGTCTTTGAAGAAAATCTTCACCAGTTTTTTATCTGTTTTAATAAACGCAAAGGTCCGGTTCTCCATAAACAGCTTTATTATAATACTCTTTGAGCGTGCAGATAAGCTTTATTCCAATATTTTTCGTTTAACGAAGAGATCATTACTCCTTTTGATGTAGAGGCATGAATGAATTTCACTTCTCCGTCTGCCCCTATGTCATGAACAATTCCTACATGGGAAACCCTGCTTCCCCCGGCTGTTGCAAAGAAGAGCAGATCACCGGGCTTTACTTCCCTGATGTCGATCTTTTTACCGGCATCGGCCTGGTCTGAAGATCTGCGTGGAAGTGAGAAATCATTTTCTTCAAAAACCTTTACGGTAAATCCGGAACAGTCGAAACCTGAGGATGTGTTTCCTCCGAATTTATAAGGTGTTCCTATATATTTTTCGGCATCTTTCAGGATATCACTGACAGACCTGGAAATACTTCCGTCAAATTTTGAATCAAGCTTTCTGAGATTTTCAGCTTTTGCAACGGTTTTGGTTCCTGTATTTTTTCTTGAAGATACATTCTTAGAAGATCCGCAGGAAACTGCCATAACGGAGGCAATGAGCAGAACGGAAAGCTGTTTTATTTTTAAGTTTTTTTCAAATAATCCCGGTACCATAGTCATCTGATTTTAAATGAAGTAACTAATTATACAACAAATATACATTTTTATATATTAATTATGATTAAACTATACTACAACTATATGATAAATATATGTTAAAATTATAATTTCTTATATTTATTAGTATATTTGGATCCAATTGTTTGATATGGCAACGTACGAAAGTTTAATAAAAATTAAAGGCAGTGTAGGCGATCTGGTTTTTTACAGCCTGAACGGGAAAAATGTGGTACGTAAGAAAAGTGGATTTAATAAAAATGCTTTCAAAAAAAGCCCTTCTTATGAGAAAGTAAGGCAGAACAGTTCTGAATTCGGGCATTGTTCTAAAGCCGGGAAAACAATACGGAGCTGTATTGAACACTATATTAAACAAGCGGGAGAGCCTCTGCTCTATCAAAGATTTGCAAAGCTGATGACGGTGATTAAAGATCTTGATACTGTTTCAGAAAGGGGGAAAAGAACCGTACAAAAGGGACTCATTACGGAAGAAGGGATAAAGTTGCTTAAAGAATTTAAATTTGAAAAAAAAGAGAATTTCAGTGATGAAACTTTTGTCTGTGAAGAAAAGGAAAGTATGATCCTGAATTTATCTGATAATCTGTCAGCAGATGAAATAGCCATGATCACTATACAGCCGGACCTGGAAATATATTCCGCTGAATATTCTGAAGAGAAACTCCTGATGAAGAAGGATAAAGAAATCCGTTTTAAGAAGCATTTCCAGGATGATAAGCTTCTACTCTATTTTTTAGTGCTCAGGAAAGATGAAGAAATTTCCCATATGGGATTTGTTTAAATAAAAAAGCCTGCAGACTGATCTGCAGGCTTTCTGTTTTATTGTTTGTCTCCTGTCCAGGTCCCGTATCTTGCGGGTGTAGGAACAGCGTTCGACCAGTTTCCGTTTCCTTTTTTCTCTTTTGAAAGGGTTCCTTTGAATTCTCCGTCGGAAGGAAGCCCGATTACAGCAGTAAGATCTCCGGTGTCAGTTAAGTTTCCGGAAATGTTATAATTTTCATCATTGACTGTAGAATGCATGGTTCCGGTTACTTTTCCGTCGCTGGCTACCACAAGGTTCCAGGTTCCGTCGTCGCTTCCCGTATACTTTCCTGACCATGTTCCTATATAATCATAAATGGTGTCATCATCAGAGCTGCATCCGATAAATAAAAAAGCTGTTAAAAGAAGTAAAAAAAGTTTCTTCATAGTTTCTAATAGTTTATAAGCTAATCAAATTTATTGTTATTTATTCATATTCTACTTTAGAAAATAGAAAACTGAATGAGTTGTTTATTGTTTTTTTGGCTTGTTCCGTGCAAATCTACTAATTTTTTTCATTCAGATTATGTGAATTTTATCCAGGCGTTTATATTTTTATGAATTAGCTGTATGTTTTGGCTAAAATACAATTATTTATCAAATGGATACAAGCTGGTTTTACCGTCAGAAAAAAATGGGGATACTCCAATCTCACCAATTAAATCCATCGCACCCCCTCATATTTCAAACTATTCCCTAATCCTTCCCAACGATCAATTCTGCCCATTCAACGAAAACCGTCTCCACTTTACAGGATTCTTACTGACCTTTACATCATAAAACAGAGCAATAATGCTCAAAAACTTAAAATCCTATTATTATGAAAACAAACATCGGACTTACAGAGCAAAACACAGATGCTGTGGCAGCACAATTGGCAAAACTTTTAGCAGACGAATTTGTACTCTACACCAAAACAAGAAATGCACACTGGAATGTGACCGGAGAGAATTTCCACGCCAACCACATCTTCTTCGAAGAACAATACAGACAAATAGACGAATTGATCGACAGTGTTGCAGAACGTATGCGCAAAATAGGACATTATGCACCTGCTACAATGAAAATTTATCTTGAGCTGACACATCTTACAGAATACAGTGACAGAACAAACGACGGCTTAGGCTTTATGAAAGATCTTTTAAAAGACCACGAAAGCATCATCGATTTTCTTAGAGGAAACATCACACCATTTGCCGAAGAATACAAAGATTACGGCAGCAGCGATTTCATTACAGGACTGATGGAAACTCACGAAGAAATGGCCTGGATGATCCGTTCCTATTTCAGATAATTCAGATTTCGGAGCATCAAAAATAAAAAGGAATAATTATATTTGTGTTAATCATAAATAACTATTCCTATGAAAGCTTTAATCGTTGATGATAATGACATTGCAAGAACAACTCTGTCCCATCTCGCAAAACAGATTCCGAATCTCACCATTGTCAATGAATATTCCAATGCGATTGAAGCTTACAATCATTTGCAGAACAATCACATCGACCTGATTTTTTTGGACATTGAAATGCCCGAAATGACAGGAATCGAGCTCACGAAAAACCTTTCCGGCAAAGATATCATCATCATTTTCACCTCTTCCAACAAAGAATATGCGCTCGAAGCTTTTGAACTTAATATTGCAGATTATATCCTGAAACCGGTAATGCCTGCGAGATTTTTACAGGCTGTAAGCAAAGCCCGGTCAATTCTGGAAAGCAAAAAAGAAAATATAGAAATGACCAACGACGAATTTTTGTTCGTCAGAGATTCCAATATTACAAGGCGTTTGAAGCTGGATGACATCTTTTATGCGGAGGCAATGGGCGATTATGTGAAATTCTACACCAAAGAGAAAATGTTTGCAATACACGGTAAGATGAAAACTGCTGAAGAACGTCTTCCAAAAGACAATTTTATCCGAGTTCATCGCTCTTACATCGTTTCTGTCGGCAAGATTGACACCTTGCAGGACGGCGGAATTATGATTGACGGAAAATTCATTCCCGTTGCTGATGCCTACCGAAAAGCACTCAACACAAGAATGAATGTTTTTTAGATAATTTTTATTTGGGCAGCTTTATCCGTCTTCCACTCCCGCTTTTTTTGTCATTGCGAATGAAGTAAAGCAATCAGTTGAACTTTTCAACAATCGCAATGACAAAAAAGAGCTCCGTTCAAGCCGGGCTGCTGTGATTCGGTGTTCCCAGGCGATCGCAAAATTCCACTCTTTTGGAGGGGTTGCGAAAAATTAAAGAATTTTTGACGGGGTGGTTAATAATAATTTGAAGTCAAGTATAAAACTTATGATCAATAAACCTTCTGTAATGAACAACAAACGTTTTAGTTTTTTTATAATACTGACCTTCATTGCAGGCTCTCTCCTGTTGATCGCTGTACAGATCAATTCAGCTAAAAATACGAAAGAGCTCATCAAGAATAATAACAGGCTTTTAAATGAGCTTCGTTCAAGCAACCATTTAAGAGAAATCGACCGTGATATTTTAGGTGTTGAAAGCAGGATCAGAGCATCCATCGCAACCAATGACACAACCCATCTGGAAGGGATAGACCAGAAAATAAATCAGATAGAAAACTTCCTCGATTCACTTTCCAAAGACAATGCAGATTCCGTAGAAGAAAAGCTCATTCACAGGCTCAGTGTTCTTGCAATGGAAAAGAAAACAACAAAGGAAAAATTACTGCACCGCTACCTTTCTTTGGGAAATATGGACGACCAAACTTCCATTGCTAATCCACGAGCCAGAAAAATTTCGAATGAAATCACCTCCATTACTGCAAAAATCTATGAAAGTCGCCGATTACATATGGTTGAGCTCAGCAAACGAAGCGAGGAAATGGGACAAAAAGCAAGAATGTATGACATTTCTTTACTCATTTTGTTAATATTGAGCGGTGCTATTGTCGGCTATCACATCCTTCGTCAGTTCAAACGTCAGCGTTTACTGATACAGGAACTGGATGTTGCCGAGAAAAAAGCATCAGTCGCCGCACAAACCAAAGAAAATTTCCTTGCCAATATGAGCCACGAAATCAGAACTCCTTTAAGTGGAATTTTAGGTTTTACTAATTTGCTGCAAAAAAGACCTCTGGATACAACTTCAGCCGAATTTGTATCTTCCATTCAGCGGTCGGGAGAAAATCTGATGGCAATTATTAATGACATTCTGGATCTATCTAAAATCGAAGCAGGAATGATGCGCATCACCCCCGGAATATTCAGTATTAATGGATTAGTAAATTCCGTAGAAACATTTTTTGTAGAACGCGCAAAGGAAAAAGGACTGACAATTGCCAGCAAGGTAGAAACATCAATTCCTGATACGTTGACAGGCGATGCAACGAGATTAACCCAGATTTTGGTCAACCTCATCGGGAATGCCATAAAATTTACAGATCAAGGAAGCATTAATATTGAAATTTACAATAAACAGCAAACTGGAAATGAAGTTATTGTCGGTTTTAAAGTTACAGATACAGGAATTGGAATTGATAAAGAAAAACTGAATGAAGTTTTTGAAAGATTCAACCAGGGTGAAGATTCCATCACCCGAAATTACGGAGGAACAGGATTAGGTTTATCCATCGTAAAAAGCCTGATTTTACTTCAGAACGGCAATATCGAAGTCAGCAGTGAACAGGGAAAAGGCACGACTTTTCACTTTTATATTCCTTACGGGATTGCAGAAGAGCAGCTCAATACAATTCCTGCGGTGGATACCAATTATTTTAAAGATAAATCAAATACGCCTTTACGTGTTTTGGTAGTCGATGACAATGCGATCAATCAAAGTCTGATGAAACATTTACTCTTACAATGGAATATCGATTTTGAAACCGCATCAAACGGTTTGGAAGCCGTAGAATATCTCAGAAATAACGATTGCGACCTGGTTTTAATGGATATTCAAATGCCACAGATGGACGGTTATGCTGCGACTCAACAAATCCGGGAAGAACTGAAATTAAATATTCCGATCATTGCAATGACCGCACACGCTTTGGCGGGAGAAAGAGAAAGATGTCTCAGCCGCGGAATGAACGAATACATCTCAAAACCGATCAAAGAAGAAGAACTTTTCAAACTGATTTCAAATTTCGGATTGAAGGAAGGGAACCATAAAGAAATAAAAATTGAAGAAAAACCGCCTGTTTATCAATACATCGACCTCACTTATATGCATTCGGTAAGCAGTGGCGACAAGAGTTTTGAAAAAATTGTCAGTCAGCAGTTTATAGATAATGTCCCTAATCATCTTCAACAATTAATAACAGCTTATCAAAATAAAGATTTTACAACCGTAAAATTACGTGCACACGATCTCAAATCCAGTGTTGCGATAATGGGATTGCTGCCCTTATTACAGGAAAAACTGGATACACTTGAAATGATAACGGAAGAAAATCCAACAGCAGAAACAATTTTAGAAGATGTAAAAAACATCATTTCACAATCGGTTTCCGAAACAGAGGAATTTTCAAAATCACTTTAAAAATTTAGAAAAAATGAGCTTATTTTCTCCTATACAACTTCGCAGCCTTACATTAAAAAACAGGATAGCAGTATCTCCAATGCAGCAGTACAGCGCAAAAAACGGAGTTCCCGGAAATTGGCATCTTGTACATTTGGGAAGCCGTGCCGTTGGTGGCGCAGGTTTAATCCTTACCGAATGTACAGCTGTTTCTCCCGAAGGATTGGCTACATTAAATGATGTCGGAATCTGGAACGACGAACAAAAAAATGCGTGGAAAAACATTGTAGATTTCGTTCACGAGCAGGATGCAAAAATAGGAATCCAGCTATGGCATTCCGGCGGAAAAGGAAGCCTGAAACATCCTAATGAAAGGATGAAACCACTCAGCGAGGAAGAAGGCGGATGGACAGTAAAATCGTCTTCTGCAAGAGATTTTAACGGTGTTTTCGCAGAAGAATTAACCATTCCTGAAATTCACGAGTTGAAAGTTAAATTCGTTCAGGCGGCGTTTCGTGCTGTGGATGCAGGTTTTGACACCATTGAATTACACGCAGGACACGGATATTTATTTCACCAGTTTTATTCTGCAGTTATCAATAAAAGACACGATGAATATGGCGGAAGTTTTGAAAACAGAATCCGTTTTTTAGTAGAAACCGTTCAGGAGATCAGAAAAGCAATTCCGGAATCGATGCCTTTGCTGGTGAGGATTTCAGCTGTTGATTACATCGAATCTGAAGAAGCCTGGACATTGGAAGACAGCATTGCTCTTTCAGAAATACTGAAAGAAAATGGTGTAGATTTTATCACTGCTTCCGGTGGCGGATTTACCAATGTGAGCAAAGACAGGGTGTTTCCCGGTTACCAGGTTCCATTTGCAAAAGCTATTAAAGAGCAGACGGGAATTCTGACAGGAGCTGTCGGAATGATTACAGAAGCCCAACAGGCGAATGATATTATTTCAAATGAAGAAGCAGATTTAATTATTATTGCAAGAGAACATTTACGCGATCCTTATTTTGCCATTCATTCTGCTAAAGAATTAGATATTGAAACAGAAATTCCGTGGCAGTATAAAAGAGCTTTTTAAGTCTAAACAAAAACATCAGTTATGGAAAATAAAGGCGCATCCGTTGTTATCACCCATCATATTTTGGACGGAAAACGACAGGAATATGAAAAATGGTTAGACGAAATCGTTCCCATCACGAAACATTCTGAAGGTTTTATTGATTTGCAGATTGTACGCCCGATTCCTGATTTGACTTTTGTTTATACCGTGATTATCCGGTTCGACACCATCAGCCATCTTAAACACTGGATGGAATCTGACAACCGAAAAAATCTGATTGAAAAAGCGAACCCCTTATTCCGGAAAAATGATAATTACAAAATAAAATCCGGTCTAGATTTTCTTTTCGAATCTGAGAATGAAACCAAAGTTCCCGTTCGCTGGAAGCAATTTATTGTGACCTGGTCTGCCATTTATCCGTTATCACTTCTGATTCCCTTATTTGTACTACCTTTTTTAAGATTTTTACAAATTCCTGTCAACCATTATTTTGACGGGCTTATCGTTTCAGGATGTATTGTTTTTCTGATGGTATTTGCAGTGATGCCGAATTATACTAAACTGATTAGAAAATGGCTTTATAAATAAATTAAACCACTGGTCATAAAATCCGTTTCAACTCTTTTGAAGCGGATTTTTTTGTTGTTAAATTTCTAAAAACGACAGTCTGTTTTGAATAAAACAACGATTAAATTCGTGCATTCGTGGCTATTCATTGATATAATTTAATGGAAGGTCATATTTTTTGCTACGAATGCACGAATTTTTTATAACTGAATCTGGTAAAAATTTCTATTTAAAACAACCCTTTTTGGAACAAAACAACTTTTTCTTTTATTAAAAAAAACCTTCCGTTGAAAATTGTTATCTATTTTTCTATTTAACGATCCATTTTGCCTGTTCATCGAATGGCAATTGATTTTGAATTAATCTGATAATAGCTTTACATCATCAAATTAATACAAACAATCAAAATTCTAAACATTATGGAAATTATTCAAACACCAGAAAACGCATTGTCTCATTCTACTGTAACAGCGATCATCAATGCGCCTATCGAAAAAGTAAACATCGCAGATTGGTTGTTAAATCTTCCGGATGCAGAATATCAAAGATGTTCTACGCAACACATCGGAGCAGCCATCTCTTCAACTTATGACGGCGAACCTGTATCATTAAACGTTGAAACAATTGGTGATGCACTGATGGTTCAACATTATGTAGCTGTGGAACACCGTGCGGATTATTGCAGAATGCTATCCATTTCAGATTCTATCACCAAAGCCGGCCGTACTAAAGTTCAGGTTTTATGGGAACTGAAAGCGACAAAAATTGATGATAATACGACATTGTATACCAACGAAATTCACGCGACAGCAACGCCCGAAATGTTTGAATATCTAAAAGAACACAACGTGAACCTTGCTGATGCTGCCGCTTCCAGACAGGCTGCGTCCGACGCTCACAACCACGAAGAAACACCCAACTTTGCAAAAAGTATCGAGAACAAAGCGTTGACAGGAAAATACAATCAGCCTTTTTAAAAATAACTATATAGTTTCTTTATTAAAATCATTGGAATATTCCGGTGATTTTTTTATTTATAATAACTTTATTTTCCGGGTTTTGTCATCCGTAGGAATCTAAGTTATTCTTTGTAAATACGTAGTTGAGATTCCTACGAAATGACAAACATTATGTTTATTTCTTAATCTGTGTATTATTTAACATTTGTCTGAATAAAACCAGATTCTATTTTAAAAGCCTCAACTATTTTTTTCAAATTCCCAACGACTGTTTTTGCCCATTCACCGAAAACAACTTCCAAAACGAATGGTTCCTCAGTAGCTTTACAGTAGAAATAAAGACAAACTCTAATAATCACACTAAAAATTACTATTATGAATACCGAAAACTTAAGCTTCAGATACGAATTAGAAAAAAAAGCTCCCCGTACCAATGATGGCGGAACAACAAGAGGAGCATCAGTAAAAGATTTCCCGGCTTCTATCGGTATTGCGGGAGTTTCTATGAGACTGCAGCCGGGAAGTATGAGAGAATTGCACTGGCACGCCAACGCTGCAGAATGGGCTTACGTAATTTCCGGAACGGTGCGTACAACAATCATTCATCCTGACGGACACAGTTATGTTGATAATTTTGAACTGGGAGATGTATGGTATTTTCCAAAAGGTTACGGA
>NZ_JPRO01000014.1 GCF_000737785.1 Chryseobacterium luteum
ATTGATAAGAAGAATATTGATATTTTAAAATTCGGAAGAAAAAAAATACCTCATCACGCACTCCCTGGCTATTATAAGAATACCAAAGTGATCCTTGACCTGATGCGTGCTGACCAGACGGGACTCAGCTTCAGGATATTTGAAGCAATGGCCCTGGAAAAGAAAATCATTACGGATAATCCGACGATCAAGACGTATGATTTTTATAATCCCAACAATATCTTGGTCCTGGATAAGAATTTCCGCAATCTGAAAAAAGATTTTTTCAGCAAGCCATACGAAAAACTCCTGGAAGATGTTTATTATAAGTATACTCTTGACCATTGGGTGAACACTGTTTTTAAACTGAATTCATGAAAGAAATAAAAAATGTACTTATTGCAGGCAGGAATTATATGACAAATATGGATTCGATACCCCTTTATAATGAAAAAAAGATTTTCTCCTACGGAATATTATTTTTATCAGGTCTATATTTTGCTTTCATAAGTGTTTATTCTATCAATCAGGCTGATTTGGGATTTCAGTTATCAGCAGTGGAAAGATTAAAAACAGGGCAGATTATCTATAAAGACTACGATTTTATCCGTCCATTTTTTGGGGTTATTTTTTGGGATTACCTGCTCAAGTTGATTCCGTTGCAGTCTGATTATTTAATTCTAATTTCCAGAATCCTTGTTATTGTAGAAAGCTTTATCATCTGTTATGTCATACAGAAGCTTATCTTTAACAGGAAGGACCTACAGACTACCGTATTTCTGGTATTATGTTTTCTCCATACTTTCCCTATCATGCCCTGGCATACTATAGATGGAGTTTTCTTTGCTGTGCTTGCTTTGCTGTTTTATAAAAAAAAATGGTATCTGAGTTCACTTCTTTTTATTGTATTTGCCTCACTTACCAAGCAATCGTTTGTTATTTTCGGACTGGGGGCTGGAGTGATTATTCTGATTGATCTGTTTAAAAAATTTGTGATCACAAAAAAAGATCTGTACCTCTTCATTCCTTCTTTTTTATTCTTCATTGCAGTACTGTTTCAGTATCGGATTATTGAAAATTTCAACTTATTTATAGAACAGGTTTTACAACCTGCATCGCCATCTTATATTTATGAGGGTTGTATAGCTCCTTACTTTTCTTTTGAAAAAAAATTTCACACCATACTTTATATCATTTCATTGGTACTGATCTATTTTATAAACATTAACAGGAAAGTATTTGAAATAGCATTGGTGGCTGTATTGCCTGTCTTTATCATATATCCTTTTTTTAATGACGGACAGTTCAAGGGAACTTATGTTTTGTATGTCATCTTATTTATCTTATTTCTAAAGTATGAACGGCAAAATAAATTTATATTTTTATTGCTGTTTCTCGGGTGGTGCTCTTCCATATCCTGGGGATATAATACACCTGCTTTTTTTATTTTAATTCTTCTTTATAAGTTCATAGAAAACCAAGACAGATTTTTCATGCTTTTATGGGGAATTATATTAACCGTTTTTTCAATATATAGGGATAAGTATCCTTATCATTCCGAAAGTCTTACCTCTAAACATGTTTTTATTAAAAACGTTCCGGCAGTTTCAGGGCTGTTGGTTTCGGAAAAAGAATATTCCTATATCCTGGAGGCACAGCAGATACATAAAATACATAAAGATGTTATATTCTTACCCGCCTCTCCGCTTCTGGATATTATTAACGCAAGTTTTTTAAATCGTGCATCATGGGAAATGGATATTGAATATCCGAGCTGGAAATCTGATCTTCAAAAAATAAAAACAAACACAATAGCAGTAGATAATAATCTCCTGCATTACTATAAAGACGGCTTCTTTGTCAGTTCAATAACGCTTGAACTTATGAAACAAAAAAAAGCAATCAAGAAGACAAAATATTTTACCATTTACGGTAATTAAACTCATCCTATCTAAAATCAGTATCTTTAAACAATGAATAATCCGCCGCTTGTAAGCCTTATCATCATCACTATGAACCATGAAAAGTTCATTGAGCAGGCATGCTTGTCCGCCATTTCGCAGACCTATCCCAATTACGAAATTATTCTTTTGGATAATGCCTCAAATGACAGGACATTTGAAAATGCAGAACAGTCCCTTTCCAAGTTTGATAAGCATTATAAGATGATCAGAAACACCGAAAGCTTCGGTGTGGCCAAAAACATTAACATTGCAGTCTCGCATGCTTCGGGAGAATACATTTCCATACTTTCGGGAGACGACTGGTTTACGGAAGACCATCTTTCAGAAAAAGTATCATACATAGGGAAAAATCCGGTAGACTTTATCCTTTCGGACGGCTATAAATATTACCAGTCGGAAGAGAAAATGACAGATGCCTATACTCCGAAAGAGAAAAAACAGATCATAGAAGGTCTTGACAATTTTTTCCATGAAAATGTTTCGGAAAACAAAACGGCCAATGTAGGAACATTTGTAAAAAGAGAACTTCTGGTGAAATATCCGTTTGATGAAAACATCAATACCGAAGACTGGGATATGAATCTGAGGCTTACCTCCAAAGGCTATAAAATTGGGTTTCTCGACAAGAAATTATTTTATTACAGAATCCTTTCCACCAGCCTTTCGAGAAACTGGAAACTGATGAAAGATTCTTATGAAAAAGTGACTCATAAATATATTGATTACATAAAAGCAGATCAGGAGCTTTATAAAAAATACAGGCTTAAGCTTATCCATTTCAAATACGAAATCCTTTTATCTGAAACGGTTTCAGAATCTGAAAAAGAAAAACTGCAAACAGAATGGAAAAAAGAAAAGTACAGAATTAAGTACAAAAATCCTGTTCTATTCTTCAAGCTGCTGATGCTTAAAAATAAATAAAAGATTGAAAGATTGAAAGATTGAAGGTATTGAGGCCTCTAAAGAATAATGACACTATTTTATTAATTTTCTTAAACTTATTTAATCGAATTTTACAATAACTGTAAGAAATTATTCACCCAATAATAACTTCCTCCCTTCCCTCTTCCAGCTTCCGGCCCTTTAATCTTATTTTCTTAACACGAACTCGCTTAATTTTAAGTAAATTTGCACCAAAATTTTTATTGAAATGGAGAAAGTAAGAGTTCGTTTTGCTCCAAGTCCTACCGGACCTTTGCATTTGGGAGGCGTAAGAACCGCATTATATGATTATCTTTTTGCCAAAAACCAGGGTGGTGAATTTGTACTTCGAATAGAAGATACAGATACGGCGAGATATGTAGAAGGAGCTGAAGACTATATCGAAGAAGCTTTAGAATGGTGCGGAATCATTCCAGATGAAAGTCCTAAGAAAGGAGGGAAATTTGCACCTTACAGACAGTCTGAAAGAAGGGACATCTACGACAGATATACGGAGCAGATCCTGAAAACAGATTATGCCTACATCGCTTTTGACACCCCTGAAGAACTGGATGCGATCCGTGCTGAGTTTGAAGCGGAAGGAAATGTTTTCTCTTATGACAACAAAACCAGAAACAGGCTGAGAAACAGCATTGCACTTTCTGAAGAGGAAGTTCAGCAATTACTGGATGAAAAAACACCTTACGTGGTGAGATTCAAAATGCCGGTTGACAGAACATTAAACCTTCAGGATATCATCCGCGGAAATTCTTCCGTGAATACCAATACACTGGACGATAAAGTTCTTGTAAAGAACGACGGAATGCCGACTTATCATTTCGCCAACATCATCGATGACCACGAAATGGAAATTTCCCATGTGATCCGTGGCGAAGAATGGCTGCCGTCCTTAGGCCTTCACACTTTATTATACGAAGCTATGGGCTGGGAAGCACCTCAGTTCGCCCATCTTTCTCTGATATTAAAGCCTGATATATCAACTTTAATTAATAAAGATAATATTGACAGCATCACAAAATCTTTTGCAGAAGAATTTATCCTGAAAAACAGCCAGTTTTCTCTTGATGAATCGTCAGCGCTGATTAAGTCATTCTTTGCAGAAGTAAAAAGCCCGAGATTTAAATCAATGCTGGGCGAAAATGATAAAGATAATCCATTAACGGCTTCTGTAAAACAGTTTTTAAAGAAAGGACTTTCCGGAAAGCTAAGCAAAAGAGATGGTGATAAATTTGGATTCCCTGTATTCCCGCTGGATTTCAAAGATCCTTCAACAGGAGCTGTTTCTAAAGGATACAGAGAAAACGGATATCTTCCTGATGCATTCATCAATATGGTTGCCCTGTTAGGCTGGACTCCTGCAAATGATAAAGAAATCCTGTCACTGGAAGAAATGGGTAAAGAATTCGATCTTCATAAAGTACATAAAGCAGGTGCCAGATTCAGCAAGGAAAAATCAGAATGGTTCAACCATCAGTATATCCAGATGACGTCTGACGATGAACTTCTTCAGATGTTAAAGAATACAGATCTTGACTTTTCCGGTGTTTCCGATGAAAAACTGATAAAGATCATCGGTTTGATGAAAGAAAGAGCTATCTTCCCGAAAGATATTTACGAAAACGGAAAATTTTTCTTTGAAGCTCCGGTTTCTTATGATGAGAAAGCAGGTAAAAAAGCCTGGAATGAAGAAACTTCTGCCGTTTTAGGCGAATTAGCAGAAAATCTTACCAACACTGAATTCACCTCAGAAATCCTGAAGCATACAGTCCACGATTTCGCGGAAAACAAAGGCCTGGGGATGGGAAAAGTGATGATGCCACTCCGTTTATCTTTAGTGGGAGAGCTGAAAGGCCCGGATGTTCCGGATATCATGGAACTGATTGGAAAAGAGGAAAGTATCTCCCGAATAAACAATGCTATCAATAATTTTAAATAGTTTTTCATAATTTTTCATAAATTTGAAAGATTTAATTTACTTCAAGAAATGGAATATTTAAGTTTCGAACTTCCTATAAAAGATCTGATGGATCAACTTCAGACCTGTTCTTTAGTAGGAGAAGAAAGTGGTGTTGATGTAAAATTAGCATGCAGCCAGATTGAGGATAAGATTTTGGAAAAGAAAAAAGAAATCTACCAAAACCTCACCCCTTGGCAGAGAGTACAACTATCCCGTCATCCCGATCGTCCTTATACAATTGATTATATCAAAGGAATGGTAGATAAGGGAAGTTTTCTGGAACTTCACGGTGACAGAAATTTCGCGGACGACCCTGCAATGATTGGCGGTTTAGCGACATTGGATGGTCAGAAAGTAATGATCATAGGTACCCAGAAAGGGAGAACCACCAAAGAAAGACAGTACAGAAGATTCGGAATGCCGAATCCTGAAGGATACAGAAAAGCTTTACGACTGATGAAGCTTGCTGAAAAATTCAAAATCCCTGTGGTGACTTTAGTAGATACACCGGGAGCTTATCCTGGATTGGAAGCTGAAGAAAGAGGACAGGGTGAAGCAATTGCCAGAAACATTTTCGAAATGGTGCAGCTTAAAACTCCGATTTTCACTTATATTATCGGTGAAGGAGCTAGTGGCGGAGCTTTGGGAATAGGTGTAGGAAACAAAGTATACATGCTTGAAAACACTTGGTATACAGTAATTGCTCCGGAAAGCTGTTCTTCTATCTTATGGAGAAACTGGGATCACAAAGAAGATGCAGCCAATGCATTAAATCTTACCCCAAAAGATGCCTTAAGAGAAAAATTCATTGACGGTATTATTGAAGAACCGCTTGGAGGGGCTCAATATGATCCGGAAACAGCTTATCTGAATCTGAAACATTCGATTTTACAGAATATCAAAGCTTTTTCAAAATTCTCAGGACAGGAACTTGAAACCCAAAGGCAGGAGAAATTCATTGCCATGGGTCAATATAAAGGATAAAAAAAACAAAAACGGTTAAGAAATTTTCTTAACCGTTTTTGTTTATAGTTTAGGCTGAATCCGGGAAAAGAAAATATGTGAACCAATTTTATTTTTACTCTTTATCCGAATTCAGATTAATTCAGTTCCTCCTCATTTATTATTCAGCTACATTGAGGGCAATTTCAATATCCTGAGTGACCTTCTTTATCGAAGAATATTTGGCATCACACACCATTGTAGTGAGGACATATTCTCCTTTATCTATCAGAATAAAATTCTGTCCTTTCGCCGGAACCGTCAAATTATAATATTTTTTTCCGCTTATTTTTATGATCAGGTTACAGCTTGACCTGTTTTTGATATTGATATAAGCTTCATTTTTATTCAGGTCATTATTAAAAAGATGAGTAAGCATTGCTGCCGTTTTTTTATTAGATTCACTGGGTCCTGATTTGGCAACACCAGCAGTTTTGGCTGAACTTACCGAAGCATAACTTGCCAGTCTTTCTTCCTTTAAAGCATTGATAGCATCATTCACTTTATCTGTTTTTTTTGTATTATTTTCAACAGATGCTTTATTGGTGGAGATCACTTTACGATTGTTCAGTTCATTGTTTTGAACAATTCTTTCAATTTTTTCTTTACTGATCGGTTTAATGGTAGGTTTGGCTTCAGGGGAATTGTCAGCCATAATCATATCAATAAGTTTTCTTTTAAAATAATCCGTTTTGGCGTGCCCGGGGTTTTGTTTCAGGAAGCCGGCAATCACCCTGGCCTCTTTAGAAGCTTCGGCATCCTGCTCTGTATAGATGATTACCGTTTCTTTTTCTACTACAGCCTTGGATTTCGGTTTCTTCTTTTTTTGGGAGAAACCTAGGGTAAAAATGCATAGAAATATAAGTAGAAAGATTTTTTTCATTAATCAGGTCTTTAAAATAGTATTAAATATATCAATAACGTGAAAAGTCATTTTTTAGTTTATCATTAAAATCATTATCTTTGCACTGCTTTAAAATTAAGCTAAAAATTAATACTAATCTTAAATAAAAAAATAATAGATATTATGTCTTATACACCAGTTGCTGCAGACGTAGCGAAATTAAGAAACCAAACAGGTGCAGGTATGATGGACTGCAAGAAAGCTCTAGTTGAAGCAGAAGGAGACTTCGAAAAAGCGGTAGATATCCTTAGAAAAAAAGGACAGAAAGTTGCTGCTAACAGAGCTGACAGAGACTCTTCCGAAGGTGCGGTAATCGCTAGAGTAAACGAGGACAACACTTTAGGTGTGGTAATCTCTTTAAACTGCGAAACTGACTTCGTTGCAAAAAATGAAGCTTTCATCGAGCTGGCTTACGAATTTGCTGAAATGGCAATCTTCGCGGCTACTAAAGAAGAGCTTTTAGCTACAGATTTCCACGGAATGACTGTTGCTGAAAAATTAATTGAGCAAACAGGAGTTATTGGTGAGAAGATCGAGATCGGAGCTTTCGAAAGAATCGAAGGACCATTCTTGGGTGCTTACATCCACGCTGGAAACAAAATTGCTGCTATCACTGCGCTTTCTGCTAAAGTAGACGGAGCTGACGAAGCTGCTAAATCTGTTTCTATGCAGGTTGCTGCCATGAACCCTATCGCTTTGGATGAAACCAGAGTTTCTCAGGAAACTATCGATAAAGAATTAGAAATCGAAAGAGAACTTCTTGTAAAAGAAGGTAAGCCGGAGAACATTATCGACAATATCCTTAAAGGTAAAATGCAGAAGTTCTACAAAGACAATACATTGGTACACCAGTCTTTCATTAAAGACGGAAGTATTTCTGTTGCGGACTATGTAAAATCGGTAAACGGAGACCTTAAAGTAACAGGATTTGTAAGAGTAAGCCTGGCTTAATCATCTTTCAAAGAAAATACTGATCCCGGTGAAATTCACCGGGATTTTTTTATGGGACAATGCGGACTGTTAACCCAATATGAAGCCAATTTTAAATATTCATCAATATGACCACAAACAGCAATACGGGAAATATTTAATGTAAAATTTTGATTATTAATGTTTAAATTTGCGGCCCCTTTATAATAATGCATGAAAAAATTTCTACTGGCTGTCTGCACTTTTCTTTGTTTATTCGTCAATGCACAATTGGATACCGAGCACTGGTTTGCTCCTATGTCCGCAAGCTCTCTCCAGGGTGCGCCGCAATGCTATTTATACCTGTCTACCAATGAGACCATCCCATTTTCGGTACAGGTTTCCAATAATAACACTGTATTTTCTACCGTACAGGTGAGCAAAGGAAATCCTGTACAGCTAAACGTTCCAGTCAATTATATGATTGCTTCCACCGTGAACAGCCTGTTTACCCAGAACAACATGGGCCTGCATGCAAAAGGATCCAAAAAATTCTTTGCCAATTTCAGGTTTTCAGTACCCAACCAGGCTGAAATTATTACCTCGAAAGGGCTGGCCGGAATCGGGAAAACGTTCTTCATAGGAACAGCCCCCACTACCTATCCAAAAGATTATGTAAACTCCACTGTGGGAGTAACCGCTACTGAAGACAATACTACTGTAACTTTATCTGGATATAATCCTGACGTTGTTTTCTCCGACGGCAGTGTAATGCCAACCAGAACATTCACCATCAATAAGGGAAAATCCTATATCTTAGATGTAATAAGTGACATGGGAGGATTGAGTAACAGAAAAGGATTACTGGGCGCAAAACTTGTTGCAGACAAACCAATATCGGTAACGAACGGAAACTTCAACGGTCTCTATACCACTCAGAACAACAGTAATGTAGACATCCTTATGGACCAGGCAATTCCTGTGGACAGATTAGGAAAAGATTTCGTCATGGTAAAAGGAAACGGACCTGCGAGCTCAGGGATGGAAAAGGCCTTAGTGATTGCAACAGAGAATAATACCACCCTTATTGTCAACGGAAATCCTGTACCGGGTGTTAGCCTCAATGCCGGAGGATATTATCTTATAGAAGGCACAAGCTATATCAATCAGGGTAACGGAAATTATAATATGAGCATCTCTGCCAGCAAGAATGTCTATGTGTATCAGCTTCTGGCCGGAACTTCCGGAAATACGGTTTATCAGACAGGTGGAATGAATTTCATACCACCGTTAAGCTGTTTTTTACCTAACGAGATCAATGAAATTGGATTTATTAATAAAATCGGAACAACCTATTATGATACTAAACTTAATATCATCACGCAAACTGGTGCATCTGTAACGCTGAACGGGAATCCCATCGCTGCAGCCAACGGTCCTTTCACAGTAACCGGAAACCCTGGCTGGGTCACTTATTCCGTGATGAATGTTTCAGGAAATATTACCGTGAATTCTACAAAACCTGTGACAGCCGGAATAGCAGCCGGAAACGGATCTGTAGGTTATGGAGGCTATTTTGCAGGATTCTCTTCCGTTCCTGCCATCACAAAAACAGGGGATTGCTATGCTGGAATCCGTCTTGAAGTAGATAACAGCTATGATGCGTATCAATGGTATTTTAATGGAGTGGCAATTCCCGGGGCGACTTCTTATTTTATCAACCCGGAATTATACGGTGCCGGAACTTATACCTGCTATATCACGAAAAATAACTGTGAGTCCAGACTTACCTCTGAATATCAATATACCTTATGCCCGCCGATATCTACAACAACCTACAACATCGGATCGTGTAATACAAAAGTGATTACTCCGGTTTTCACAAATTCTACACAGACGATTGTCCCTTCACACACAAGCATTATTTCCCAGGCAACCAATGGTACAGCCACAGTAAATCCTGCCACAGGACAGATTACATATGTTCCCAATACAGGTCTTACGACTGATACGACAGATTCCTTCATCTATTATATTGATGGAAATGGGAATCCTGCTGATTTTGAATATTTCAAAGTAGTGGTGAACATTGATGTTCTTCAAACCCAAAATGCAGCTTTATCTTCCTGCGCCAATGCCGGCGGAAACGGAACATTTGACCTTACTGCTGCTGTTTTAAGTCCGGATCCGGGCACTACGGCAACTTATTACACCAATGCTAATTTAACGGGACAGATTACAACTCCTACCTCCTATTCAGGCCCTGCAGGAACGATCTATGCTAATGTGACTTCGGCATCCGGATGTTCTAAACCTACGCAGATTACATTAACGCTGAATTCTTCACCCAATGTGAATACCGGTAATTTTAATGCAAGCTTTTGTGATGACAATTTTGACGGAATCATAAGTGTAAACTTTGGTACTGTGACACCGCAGATAGTAAGCAACCCTGCCAGCTTCACTGTGAAATATTATCTTGTCCAGGCGGATGCGACTGCGGGAAACAACAATACGCTTCCAGCCAACTGGACCTATAATACGAATACAACTGTTTATGTAAGAGTTTCATCCAACGTTGGTGACTGTCCTCCGGCATTTGGACAGATCAACTTTACGATCGGAAATAAAATCACTTTAATAACAAATTCTGTTACAGCAGATGTTTGCGACAATGACCTCAGCGGATCTGAATCATCCAGTCTTAACGATTATAAAAATTTATTTACGGCAGATCCAACGGTAATCCTGTCATTTCATACTTCCCTGGCCGATGCTCAGGCGGGAACCAATCCTATTTCTCCTGCACAGAATATCACTTCAGTACACACTTATTATGTAAGATTTCAAAGCAGCACAGGATGTCCCAATACCGGAATCCTTAAGCTTACTTTGAAAACGCCTAAACGATCTGAAAGGCTCCACAATCAGGTTGTCTGCTCAGATGAAAAAGTAATACTGGATGCAGGACCGGGATTCTCATCTTACCTTTGGAGCAATGGTGCTACAACGCAGAGCATCACAGTAGGGGCGGGAAATTATTATGTAGACCTTGGATCTAACGGATGTGTATACCGCCAGACCGTAAGTGTAACAACGGCTCAGGCTCCTGCTATTACCAGAATTGACACATCGGGTTCTACAGCGACAGTGTATGTAACCGGCGGAACCCCTCCCTATCAGTATTCACTGGATGGATTTAATTATCAGTCTTCTCATGTTTTCATCGGGCTTTCAAGAGGGATGCATAAGGTATATGTGCTGGGTTCAGACGGATGTATGCCTGTTACCAAAGAATTTTTGATCCTGAATCTTGTTAATGCCATCACACCGAACGGCGACGGTCTTAATGATGTTCTCAATTATTCAGATTTAAGGATCAAGCAGAATGTAAAAATAGAGGTTGCCGACCGCTATGGCTTCTCTGTTTACCAATCGTCCGACAAGAATTATATATGGGACGGAAAGGCAAACGGAAGAAATCTTCCTACGGGTACCTATTGGTATGTTATCACATGGACAGAGCCTGACACCAAATTACCAGTTTCACATTCCGGATGGCTTTTAATTAAAAATCGTGATTAATTTCTAACTTTTGTTATATTTATTAATACTTTTTCAAATATTATTTTAAATTTGTAGAAATCCTAATTCCACAAACATGAAAAGATTTCTACTCAGCTTGGTATTATTTCTTTTATCAGTTAATACACTCTTTGCACAAAGAGATACGGAGCATTGGTTTGCCCCTATGGCAGCTAAGCCCAGCGCGCTGAACAGTCCTAAACAGGCCTTATATTTCTCTACAGATTCTGTAACCCCATTTCCTGTAGAAATATACAGTAACGGTGCATTGCTTGGGACAGTAACCATCATGAAGGGTGATCCAAAAGTATTTAACATTACTACAGCGACAATGATCACTTCTACTCCGGCCGAAATGTTTACACCAATCGGTAAAGGAATCTATACTAAAGGACTAAAGCCATATTATGTTAATTTCAGATTCAGTGTTACCAGCCACGGGGAAATATTAACTTCCAAGGGGAAAGCAGGGATTGGAAAAAAATTCTACGCTGCTTCTGCCCCGATGACCGGTGAAAGTATTATCTATTTAAATTTTACGGCCGGTGTTATGGCTACTGAAGACAATACCACGGTTACCGTTTCAGGATATAGCCCGGGACTGCAGTTTACAAACGGCAGTACAGGAACTACGACTCCAACAATGTCGTTTACCCTTAACAAAGGACAGGCTTATATCATTGAGGGACGCGATAATACAGGAACCAATGCCACAGGTTTTATTGGCGCGAAAATAGAAGCCAATAAACCCGTATCGGTTACCAATGGTAACTTTAACGGTCAGTTTGCCCTTCCTCCAAGCGCAGGATCCTCCGGTTCTGATATTGTAATGGACCAATCAGTTCCTACAGACCGATTAGGAAATGAATTCGTGCTTGTAAAAGGAAACGGAGACAACAACGACGGAGATGAAGATGCACTGATCATCGCAACTGAAGACAACACGGAAATATTTCTCAACGGGTCTACCACTCCTGTCCAAACCCTGAATGAAGGACAATGGATGAGAGTAGGCCAGGGACCCAACAATACCTATGTATTCCCATATATTGATCAGGGGAATTCTCACTTCAATATGCACATCAAAACCTCTAAAAATGCATATGTATATCAGCTTTTAGCCGGTCTTCCAAACAGTACGGCAACAGAAGGCTTCAATTACATCCCGCCTTTGAACTGCTTCCTGCCGAGAAAAATCGACGAGATCGGATTGATCAATGAACTTCCTGAAACTTCTTCCAGCGGAACTAAAAATATAAAATTAAATATCCTTACTGAAACGGGAGCAGCAGTTACCGTAAATGGAGTTGCACCTCCGGCTACACAAGGACCTTTCACTGTAACAGGAACTACTGCATGGGTATCTTATTCTGTTCCCAATATTACAGGAAATGTTACCGTTGTATCCTCTAAAGCAGTTACAGCAGGAATTTCTGCAGGAAGTGGAGCTGTAGGGTACGGTGGTTACTTTGCCGGATTCTCATCCATCCCTGTAATTGCCAAACGTTCCGGAGAATGTGCTCCCGGGATTGTTCTTGAAGTGGACGACAGCTATGAAGGCTACCAGTGGTTCTTAAACGGGACAGCTATTACGGGCGCAACAGCCAATACGTTTTCTCCTGTTGCTTCCGGAAACTATACGGTAAAAGTAACAATGGGTACATGCCCACCTGTTACAACTCCTATCTATAAGGTATTTACCTGTTTGAAACTGACTACACAAACACTGAATGCATGTTCTACGAAAGTAATTACGCCTGCCTTCACCTCTTCAACACAGACTCCTGTAGCAGGAACACTGGTTATCATAACTCCACCGGCAAACGGTACAGCCGTAGTGAACGCGAACGGAACGATCACCTATACTCCTACTACCAACTACTACGGTCCGGACCAGATCGTATATAAATTCTGCGGTAATGCTACTGAGTTTATCGATTGTGAACAGGTTACTTTAAAACTCACTGTAGTGCCGTTCGTTGTGAGAGATGCAGTAATCCAGGCATGTCAGTATGATGTGGATCCGTATGCTTATTTTGACCTAACCAAAGCCAGCGTTACCGACTATAATGCGGTAACCAAAAAATATTATCCTACAATGGCGGATCTTATTGCAGGAACCAATGAGATTACTCCTCCTGACAATTATCCATCTGCCGGCGGATTTGTTTATGTAAAAGTGACGACCAGCGAAGGATGTACAGCCAATGCAAAAATTCAGTTGATTCCTCTTCCTATCAAAAAATCACCGATACTTGTTGATCAGTTTATCTGTGTAGACAGCCAGACAAACCTGGATGCAGGACCCGGATACGAATCTTATCTATGGAATACAGGAGCTACAACATCTTCTATTCAAAATGTAGGTATTGGAGAATATTATGTAATTCTGGGCAAAAACGGATGTTCACTTAAACAGGTTGTAAGAGTAAGAAAAGTGGAAGACCCTGTCATCACCAAGATTGAAATATCCAACACCACAGCTACAGTGATTGTAAACGGCGGAAAACCTCCATACAAATATGCTGTGGATACACCGGGCAACTGGCAGGATTCTAATATATTTACAGGACTGACAAGAGGCCAGCATACTTTCTACGTGAAAGACATCTACAATTGTGACCCTACATCTGTAGAAGTAACGGTTCCTAATTTAGTAAACGCCATTACTCCTAACGGTGACAATAAAAATGATTATATAGATTACAGTGAGCTTGCCTATAAAGAAAACCTTACGTTTGTAATTTATGACAGATACGGAAACATGATATTTACCGGAAACAAATTCAATAATTACAAATGGGACGGAAAACATTATGACAAAAAACTGGTAACCGGAACCTATTGGTATCATATCAACTGGAATGAATCCAATAAAGAAAAAACTCCTATCCATTATACAGGATGGATTTTAGTTAAAAACATTGAATAATACTCTTAAATCAATAACAAAAAAACCGCGATTTTAACGTCGCGGTTTTTTTATTACTTTTTCAAGCCATGAATCCATTTTATTATTAAATTTGTGTTAAATCCTCCTGCTGAATGAAAAAAAATTTATCTTTTTTATTTATACTTTGCTTTTTCGCCTTTACCTTTGCCCAATTGGACAGGGAACACTGGTTTGCTCCCATGATGGATAGAAGTGCAAGTCCCAATCCGTATCAGAAGTTGTATTTATCGACCAACAGGACCACCCCGTTTCCGGTAAACATTTATAATAACAATGTACTTATCGGTACCGTAACCATCAGTAAGAATAATCCCCAGAAATTTGATGTACTAAGAAATTATATTATCACCACTCTTCAGACAGATCTTTTCACTCCTACTACGAAAGGATTATATTTAAAAGCAGAATTTCCTTTTTATGCCAATCTGAGGTTTTCCGTATTCAATCATGCAGAGATCATTACTTCCAAGGGAATACCTTCTACAGGAAAGAACTTTTATGCAGCAAACGCTCCTATCACGGTCAGTAATCCTATCTTAAACTTTATGGCCAGCGTTCTTGCAACCGAGGACAACACAACAGTTACAGTCAGTGGATATAAGCCTACAGTACAGTTTTCAAACGGAACTACCGGAGCTACAAATCCCACAATGACTTTTACACTCAATAAAGGACAGTCATACATTATAGATGGTATAGGTACAGCCAACACGGATGGTTTCATTGGCGCTAAGATCACAGCCAATAAACCCGTAAATGTCACCAATGGAAATTTCAACGGCCAGTATGCAGGAAATGAACCTTTAAGTTCTGATATTTTAATGGATCAGGCTGTTCCTGTCGAAAGGCTCGGAACTGAGTTTGCCATGGTAAAAGGAAACGGCAGCGTCGGGTCCAACATGGAAGGAGCCATTGTCGTTGCCACAGAAGACAATACGCAGATCTTTGTCAATGATGAAATTCCGCCGCTTACCACCTTAAATACTGGACAGTATTTTATTGTTCCGAATTCAAAATATAAGCTTCAGGGAGGAGGACATTATAATCTTTATCTTAAAACATCTAAAAACGCCTATGTTTACCAGATTCTTGCGGGAGATTCCGTTTCAGGAAGCGAGGTAGCAACGGGCGGTTTCAATTTTATTCCTGCCCTGAACTGCTATCTTCCGAAGCAGATCAATGAGCTGGGTTTTATTAATGAGAACTTTGTTCATTCCACGGCTAACCCATCAGGAGTTCTTAATATTCCTACCAGGCTGAACCTTATTACAGAAAGAGGGGCTAATGTCACGGTAAACGGAGCTGTTCCGCCAGCAACAGCAGGTCCATTCGATATGACAGGTACGAACAACTGGGTCACCTATGGAATACCTAATGTAACCGGAACCATCACTGTAATTTCAGACAAAGCCATCACAGCAGGAATTACGGCAGGAAGTAATGCTGTAGGATATGGAGGCTTTTTCGCCGGTTTTCCTACGCAGCCTGTTATATTAAGGTCTGGAGGAACCTGTGTTCCGGGCATCGTACTTACGGTAGACCCTGTTATTTATGATACCTACCAATGGTTTGTGAATGGAACGCTAATTCCCGGGGCTACAGGAGCATCCATCACTCCTGCACAGTCCGGATATTACACTTGTTCAGTGACCATGGGAAGATGTGCGCCATTGGTAACGGACCAGTATAAAGTGCTGAACTGTACAAAACTCACTACATCAACCTATAATGTCTGCAGCACAAAAACTATTACACCTGCATTCAGCAGCTCTCCACAGACACCTGTACCTTCTACAGTTGCTATCGTAAGTGCTCCTGCATTCGGAACGGCAGTGATAGACCCTGTGACGGGAATCATTACTTATACCGTTAATACACCCGGAACTACCGGGACGGATACCTTCACCTATACTTTCTGCGGAAATGATCCTGTTTTCCCAGACTGTGAAACAATAACCGTCACCATCAATATTCTTTCTCTTATTGTAACGAATGCTACATTGCATGCCTGTAATATCAACGGGCAGGGAACCTTTAATCTTACGTCTGCCAATATAACCAACAATTCACCGGTAACTATTACCTACTACCCTAGCCTGGCAGATGCCCAGACGGAAAATCCCGGGACACTTATCACTTCCACCAATGCCTATACTGCGCCGGACGGAACTATAGTGTATGCTGTGGTGAAAAATAACCAGGGCTGTAAAAGTATAGCCCAGATCACCCTTTCTTTATACAATCTGGCTATTGTACAGAATAATTATAACGGTATTTTCTGTGATGACAATATGGACGGAACAGTGACCGTCATACTCTCCAATATAACAGGCATTGTACTGAATAACCCCGGTTATTTTACCAACGTAAGGTATTACGCATCCCTTGCTGATGCCAATGCTGGAAATGCCAATACCCTTCCTAATAACTGGAGCTATACGGCTACAACTACCATTTACATAAGAGTTGAATCTCCCGATGGCTGTGCTGTCGTAGTGAAACCTTTACAGTTCAGTATCGGAGCGCGTATTTCTTTATTAACACTTGCAGCGGTGACAAATATTTGTGATGATGATCTTGACGGAATAAAAGCAGTTAATCTCGCACAGTTTATTCCACAGTTTACAGCAGATCCCAACGTAACTTATACTTTTCACGGAAATTTGACGGATGCCCAGAATGACAGCAATCCTATAGCGGCAACAGTTAATATTACCGGGACACAGACTTATTATATACGGTTTGAGAAAAATGGTGTCTGCCCCGAGGTTGCATCTATTAAAATCACAGTTAAAGTCCCTAAGAAATCTGATCTCTTGAAAGACCAGATTATCTGTCCTAAAGCCACCACTAAATTAGATGCCGGTCCCGGATTTGAAAAGTACCTGTGGAGTACGGGAGCTACTTCACCTTCTATTTCCAATGTTCCGGCAGGAAGCTACTGGGTAGAGCTTACATTCAATGGCTGTGTTTACAAACAGTATGTTACCGTTACAGAAGCCGCTATCCCGGTAATTGCTTCTATTGAAATCAACGGAACCACCGTAACGGTTGGAGCAAGCGGCGGTACACCTCCTTATGAATATTCCCTGGATGGAGTTAGCTGGCAGAGCTCGAATGCTTTCAACAACGTGCCAAGAGGAAGCCATTTCGTTTTTGTGAGAGATTCTAAGTTATGTAGTGAAGCAAGCAGACCATTTGCCATCATCAACCTGATCAATACCATCACTCCTAACGGCGACGGCCACAATGATGACATAAACTACTCCGCTTTAATGAGTAATACGAATCTGGAATTCAGAATATTTGACCGTTACGGAGCCGAAATATTCAGAGGAAGCCCTACCAACCGGTATACCTGGGATGGAAGAATGGGCGGAAGGCCCGTACCAACAGCCACCTACTGGTATTTTATCACATGGACTGAATACGGCACTTCTACTTCTGTAAAATACACAAGCTGGCTGCTGGTAAAACATAAGTAATGAAATGATTTCAGCTTAAATTTCATGATACCGTTTTCATTTGTGAAAATTTATAACATTCATTAACAGTTGAGTGTTAAAGTTTAATATAACTTTAACCTCCAATAACTATCTTAATAGGTATAAATTGCTGTATTTCTACGTAATTTTGCCCCAATTATATGAAGAAGTTAATTACCCTTTTGATGCTGATTTTTCTGGCAAAAATCAATGCACAGACATACTCCGGAGAGGTATTTTTAAGAGACAATTCAATCTTGTATCTCAACCAGGTTTATGTAACCAATCTGAATACTCAGAAAACGGTACTTACCGACTATAACGGCACTTATACCGTCCCCGCAGCTCCCGGAGATGTGATCCGTTTTACTTCTATCGTCACAGAGCGAAAAGATGTGAAACTTACTCCTCAGATGATGCAGCAGAAAAATTTAATTGAACTAAAAATTGCGTATTACGAGATTCAGGAGATTGTACTGAGCAGATTCAAGCCTACCGGAAACCTGAGGTATGACGTAAATTCCATAAGAAAAGAGGATAAAGGACTGGCGATCAAAAAAGTAATCGGGCTGCCTGAGCCAAAAGGTGACGGGACCTCTCCGGAGCTTCCGGTTGCCGGATTGAGGGACGGAGGACTTACTTTCAGCTTAGAAAGCATCTATGATATCCTTTCGGGAGACCGTAAGAAAAAACAGCGTTATATGGCATATGAGAGAATGAATAATTCTGTGACGCAGATTAAGAATTATCTTGGTAAAGACTATTTCGCAAAATTCAAAATCCCTGAAAATCTTATTGACAATTTCCTTCAGTTTGTTTATACTTCAGAAAATATTGAAGCTTATGTACTCTCCGGTAATTTTGAAGCTATAAAAATCCCTATCGAAAAATATCTGCCGATCTACCAGAAAAGACTTAAGACCTCGAATCTTCAGGAAGTCATAAAATAAGTCCGTCCGGGTCATTGAAGGAATGTATATTGTTTAACAATTTGTGATGCACATTCCTTTTTATTTAAAAAAATGTTTATTTTTATCTCACAATAAAGTGTATAAAATAAAAGCCAGGGTATTTCGTTATTATAATAACTAACCGACCAAAACACAAATTAAGGAGGACATCAGCTTTTAACTTAATATCTGTTAATGAAAAAATTACTTTTACTGTTTGTTTCTGTTCTATTTTTTAATGTATCTGCCCAAAAAAAAGGGAAAGACTACAGCAATATTTTAAAAAGTAAGAATATTTATGAAATCAATGCATTTCTAAGGGATGCACATCCTGATGATCCCAGAAGGTCTGTACTAAAGCCCCGGGTTATGGAGATGATGACCCAATACATAAAAGATGCCCACCCTGCGGACCAGAAAGTAAAAGATATGCAGGAAATGCTTGCCCTGCTGAAAAGAAGACCGTCTACAAAGATCAGTTTTGATGAAATGAATGCCATTATCAAACAGAAACAGATCGCTAAGTATAAGGCAGAACTCGCTGCCAAACAGCCTACTGTTGTTTATACCCCAAGCACTACCCAAAATGCTTTTGTTATCAATACCTCCGCCAATGTTGCTGTTCCGAATGCAGAAGCTGAAGAATTCAATATGCTGATGGCCGTGAATCCCGTGGAACACAAGAATAAAACGGTAAAAATATTAAATTCACTGTTCGATAATGACCCGAACAGCAAGGAAAGTATAGTTCTTATCAAGAATAATTCTGACTGTAATATCATTGTAAGAATGGAAGGAGTGGGAACCACTAAATACAGGCTTGCCGTTCCTGCCCACGATGAAAGCACGATTGTTATAGCCAAGGGACAGTATCTTTTCACAAGTCTTGTTTGCGGCGCACAGTATGCTTCCCAAAAGACAATTGAAAAAGCGATTATGGTAGCATTGGGAACTTCCGCAGCACAGTAAACCTTTTATAAATATGCCCGGACCTGTCTTTTATGCTTAAAGGCAAGGTAATGTATGTAAAATTTGCTATTTTTGCGGGATTTTATAAATGACTCGATGGGCAAAAATAAATTAGCAAGATTCGCTGAAAACAAGATTTTACCAAATGTTATCCAGCCGACAAGGGAGGATGCATTAAACGGCTTTCCGCTTAAAGGAAACTGGAGAAAGGATTTCTTTAAGAATGATCATCCAATCGTACTGGAGCTGGGCTGTGGAAAAGGGGAATACTCTGTGGGACTTGCCAAAACATTCCCTGAAAAAAACTTCATCGGAATAGATATTAAAGGTGCAAGATTCTGGTTTGGAGCTAAAGAAGCTGTGGAAAGCAGCATGAATAATGTGGCATTTCTCAGAACACAGATCGAACTTGTGGATCATTTTTTTGCAGCGAATGAAGTTGACGAAATATGGATCACGTTCCCGGATCCCCAGATTAAATACAAACGTACAAAGCACAGACTTACTCATCCTGATTTTTTAGAACGCTATAAAAGATTCCTGAAACCGGGTGGAATCATCCATCTGAAAACAGATTCGGAATTTCTGCATGGCTATACACTGGGCTATTTACAGGGTGCAGGCTATGAAATCATTACAGCCCATCATGATATTTACGGAGCTCCTGAATATGATCCGAATACAGAGCATCTCAGAGACATAAAAACTTATTATGAAGAGCTTTTCTCGGCCAAAGGAAAAACAATAACCTACATAAAGTTCAGGATAAGCTAAGTAAATAGCACAACAAACTGATGAAAAAAAATGTAACGGCCCTCCTCTTCTTTTTCCTGATCCCGGGTTTGGCTTCGGCGCAGAAAAAACACAATGACATCCTGAAAACCACAAATATCAGAGAAATTGAAGAGTATCTCAGAAATGCACATCCTGAAGACCCTAAAAGGATGGTGCTAAAACCCAAACTTATTGCTTTAAAGAATTCTGAATGGACGAAAGGTGCCAGGACTGCTAAACCTATGGAAGCCAGGCCCGTAATGACCGACATTCCGAACAGGTTTATGAGAAATTCAAATTCTAATGATGCCGAAGAGTTTAAAAAGCTCATTGCCGAAACGTCTGACCAGCACAAAGACAAAACGGTAAAGCTTCTGAATGCTATGTTTGATGAAGATATTACCCGAAAAGAAGCTGTACTGCTGTTCAGAAATAATTCGGACTGCAATATCATCCTGAGAATTGAAGGAAAAGATTTCTATAACCTGGCAGTTCCTGCGCACGGAGAGAATTTCATCATCCTCAATAAAGGCTCTTATACCCTGAACAGCAATGTCTGTGATGTAAGGTACTCTTCTCAAAAAGACATAAAAAAAAGTATATTTGTAGTCATTGGAAACCCGGGTACACGTACACCTGATGTAAACAAAGATTTAAAAGATCAGAAAGAAGCGGCACCGGTGAAAACTCCAAAAAAGAAAAGATCAAAAAAATAGCTGTATGAAAAAGCTTTTTGCTTTCTCCGGAATTTCATTTATCCTTATAAGCTGCAGTGCAAACTACGGCAGCTATCCCATAAGGACTTCATCTATTCCAAATACGGGAAGTACTGCAATGAATACGGAACAGGAATATGCAGAGCTTATAAAAACATATAAACCTGAAACAGCAGATGTTTTAAATGATCTTCTTAATGAGGATTCTCCCACCAATCCCAGAACTTCTATTTCCGTGGAAAATAAATCTCCCTGCAATATGGTTCTTACCGTGAGCAGCACCGGCTTCTTTAAAAAGATCCCGATAGGTTCAGGAAAAGTTGGCTATACCATGGTTCCTAAAAACCGGAATTACAGGCTTACCGGAATGCTCTGTAACTCTTCTTATAATTCTACGAAGTTTGTCACAACTTCCTATGCTATAAAGATCAGCAATTAAGATAAAACTCTACTCAACAAAGCTGTTTTTTATTAACCTGAATTCGGATAAGTAAATCGGTTTCAACAATTTTCTTACCCTGAACTCATGTTATATTAGGATTGAATTACATATATAAAAATAAAAAAAAACGCTGGACAGAATCCAGCGTTTTTTCTATATTAAAGAAAATCTTTAATTATTCAGCATCGAAATCAGCATCTGTTTCAGCAGATACTTTTTCTCCTTCTTCTTTAGATTTTTCTTTATCAGCTTTTCTTTGAGACTGACCTTCTTTGATAGAATCAGAAACGATGTTTAAGATCATATCGATAGATTTAGAAGCATCATCGTTTCCTGGGATAACGAAGTCAACTTTTCTAGGGTCAGAGTTTGTATCAACAATACCGAAAACTGGAATACCTAATTTCTTAGCTTCAGTTACAGCGATATGTTCTCTCATGATATCTACAACAAAGATTGCAGAAGGAAGACGAACCATGTCAGAGATAGAACCTAAGTTTTTCTCTAGGTTAGCTCTTTGTCTGTCAACCTGAAGTCTTTCTTTTTTAGATAAAGTTTCGAACGTACCGTCTTTTTTCATTTTGTCGATAGAGTTCATTTTCTTTACAGCCTTTCTGATTGTAACAAAGTTTGTTAACATACCACCTGGCCATCTTTCTGTAATATAAGGCATATTAAGTTCAGAAGCGTGTTTTGCAACAACCTCTTTCGCCTGCTTTTTAGTCGCTACGAAAAGAACTTTTTTACCTGCAGAAGTTAATTTTTCCAAAGCGCTGCACGCTTCATCCAATTTAACTGCTGTTTTATGTAAGTCTACAATGTGAATACCATTTTTCTCCATAAAAATGTATGGAGCCATATTTGGATTCCACTTTCTAGTCATGTGACCGAAGTGTACACCAGCCTCTAGAAGGTCTTTTACATTTGCTTTTGCCATGTTTTCTGTTTTTGTTAGTTTACTTTCCGCTTTTTATGCAATCAACGGCTTCTTTAGATGGGAGAAGCGTTTGGATGCTAAACGTAACGGGCAATTTGCTTTCGGCTTTCGGCATTAAGCTGCAAGCTTCAAGCGAGTTAAAAAGTTTAATAAGTTTTTCAAACAGCTTATTGCATATTGCTTTAAGCTTACCGCAATTCTTAACGTTTTGAGAATTGGAATCTCTTTCTTGCTTTTTTCTGACCTGGCTTCTTTCTTTCCACCATTCTTGCGTCTCTTGTAAGTAAACCAGCTGGCTTCAAAGCTAATCTGAATTCAGCATTGATTTCACATAAAGCTCTTGAAATACCTAATCTGATAGCTTCTGCCTGACCTGTATTACCACCACCGAAAACATTTACGGTAACGTCATACTGACCAACAGTTTCAGAAAGGATAAACGGCTGGTTCAATTTGTAAACCATCACGTCTGTAGAGAAATAAGTTGCAGCATCTTTACCGTTTACTGTAATCACACCAGAACCTGGCTTTACATAAACTCTAGCTACAGAAGTTTTTCTTCTTCCGATTTTGTGAACTATAGACATAATTAATTATTTAAATTCGTTAACATTAATTGTTTTAGGCTGCTGAGCTTCATGTTTGTGCTCAGTTCCTTCATATAGATAAAGGTTCTTCAATAAAGCAGATCCTAATCTGTTTTTAGGCAACATACCTTTTACAGATTTTTCCAATACTTTTAAAGAATCTTTCTTCTGAAGTTCAGCCGCAGTCATAGACTTCTGTCCACCAGGGTAACCTGTATGCCAGATGTAAGTCTTATCAGCCCACTTATTTCCGGAAAGCGTAATTTTCCCAGCATTCAAAACGATTACGTTATCACCACAATCTACGTGAGGTGTAAAGTTCGTTTTGTGCTTACCTCTCAAAATCTTTGCAACCGTAGAAGCTAGTCTTCCTAACGGCTGTCCTTCAGCGTCTACCACAACCCATTCTTTATTAGCAGTAGCTTTGTTCGCTGAAACAGTTTTGTAACTTAATGTATTCACACGTTTTAGTTAAAGATTAAACATAATTTTCCCCTAAAAGGGTGTGCAAAGGTACAAATTATTTTTGTAACCCAAAAACATATTTTATTTAATCTATCCTGTCTGGCGAAGATCCCTATTCTTTATAGATTTTATCAACTGACAGGTGGCAATAGTTTATAAAATGAATGCTGATAAAAAATATTCCCAGAATCCAAAAACGCAGATGATAAAGTAAAGAGATTAAATACTAATTTTTCTTTTATTAATTTTATTTAAAGATTTCCCTTAAAGCCTGCTGATGTGATTATTTTTGTGGCGAAATATTTATATTTGCGTCCGAATCATAGTCCCAACTAATCCCATGAGCCACGGAAAAATAAGAGAAGATAAAACCTGCCTGAACTGCGGGCACGAGGTTGAAGAGAGATTCTGCCCGCACTGCGGACAGGAGAATGTTGAAAGCCGCCATCCTTTTTATTATCTGTTCACTCACTTTTTCGAGGATTTCACTCATTATGACGGGCAGTTTTGGGGAACTATAAAAAACCTTCTTTTCAAACCGGGGAAACTTACCAAGATTTATCTGGATGGGAAAAGAACACAGTTTGTTCCTCCCGTGAAACTTTATATTTTCATCAGTTTTGTAACATTTCTTTTCATTTCATTCCAGGTAGCAAGTATCGATTTTGGAAAACAGGGAATGGAAAAAGGAAAAGCCACCAGCCAAGAAATTGAAAAGAGTGCTGCAATAAATGACTCCATACATAAGCTTCTTACAGAATCCACTGAAATGATGAAAGCGGATTCTCTTACAGGTGGAGCAGTGACTAAAGTCCTGGATTCCGTAAAAACAGGTGCCGAAGCCAGTGATATAGATGTTGAGAAAATATTTAAAAGCAAAAGTATCACAGAATCTTTTGGATTGCATTCTATGAGAGATTTTGACAAAAGAGAAGAAGAAAACGGGCATAAATATCAGATATTCCGTCCGTTTCTTAGCAAGATCTTTGAACTGGAAGAAAGAGGTCATGCTCCCGGTGAGATCACCGATATGTTTATTAAGAACTCTATTCACAACTTACCGAAAGCTCTTTTTCTATACCTTCCCCTATTTGCTTTCCTTCTATGGATATTCCACAGCAAAAAAAAGTGGTGGTATTTTGACCACGGCGTTTTTACACTCCATTACTTTTCCTTTTTACTGCTGATCACGCTGCTCTTATTTATAATCAATAAGCTTCTGAGCTATTTTGATGAAAGTACTTTTGCAACGGCAATGAACGGTTTTTTTGTTTCAGCCGCTATTATCTACGCCGGATGTTACTTTTTTATAGCTCACTACAGAACGTACAGAACCCACCCTGCTCTTACTATTATAGTCGGTGCGGTCCTGTTTGCCATCAATACCATTCTATTCAGCTTTTTATTGATAGGCCTGGGGATCATCAGCTTTTTATTTCTGCATTAACTGCGGAGCGACTTGCTTCCCCTGAAACTTGCAATCAGATAGTAGGCTACAAAAACCGTAGAAAATTTAAGTATCGATGGAATTGCCAGCTCTAAGCTGAATATAAATGCCCCAACCAATACCAGGACTCCCATTAACGCAAAAGAAATACCCAGTTTTTGCGGCAGTGTGAAATTGGGTGTATCAAGATAGTACGCAATTCCCCACGCAATCCCAAAAGCCAGTGCATAATATACATCAAGTCCGATATTTTCAGAACTGTAAAAAAAATAATTAATAAGGAAACTCAAAACCGTTCCTAAAGCAAAATACATCAAAGCCTTTTTCATACGCTGTATATAATTCTGCAAAAATAGAGAATTTACTTATCATTTTTAAACGAATGATTGCTAAGTCGGGGAAAAACCAATCCTCTAAAGACAAACAACCGTTTTAAAATCAAATCATTAAACAAAACCATAAGGTTCTTATTTTATTATTATATTTGAAAATTCAGAAATTTTCTAGATTTTTTATGGAAACCCAAAAATATACTCCAACCAACAAAGTAAGAATCGTAACAGCGGCGTCATTATTTGACGGACACGACGCTGCGATCAATATCATGCGCCGCGTGATCCAGGGAACAGGATGTGAAGTGATCCACCTTGGCCACGACAAATCAGCTGAGGAAGTTGTTAACACAGCAATCCAGGAAGATGCCAACGCCATTGCGTTAACCTCCTATCAAGGCGGCCATAATGAATATTTTAAATATATCTACGACCTTTTAAGAGAGAAAAACTCACCCCAAATTAAAATTTTCGGCGGCGGTGGCGGTGTAATTCTGCCCGAGGAAATTGAAGACATCATGTCTTATGGAATTGACAGAATTTATTCTCCGGATGACGGCCGTGAGCTTGGCTTACAGGGAATGATTGATGATCTGGTAAAAAGATCTGACTTCCCAACAGGAAAAGAGGTTACAGCAAATGACTTAGATTCAATCAGTTTTGAAAATTCTACAAGCATTGCTAAAATTATTTCAGCGGTTGAAAACTTTTCAGAAGAAAAACCGGATTTGGTAAAAGCGATTGACGAAAAATCAAAAGATTTGAATATCCCGATCATCGGTATCACAGGTACAGGTGGAGCCGGAAAATCTTCTTTGACAGATGAGTTGGTAAGACGCTTTATCCGTTCAAATCCAGATAAAAAAATTGCCATCATCTCAATTGACCCTTCCAAAAAGAAGACGGGAGGTGCATTGTTGGGTGACAGAATCCGTATGAATGCGATCAATGATCCGCGAGTTTATATGCGTTCGATGGCGACGAGAGAAAACAACGTTTCTGTTTCTCCGTTTATCCATTCAGCTTTGAATGTGTTGAAACTGGCTCACCCTGATGTTATTATTCTGGAGACTTCGGGTATCGGACAATCTGGTTCGGAAGTTTCAGATTTTGCAGACGTTTCAATGTACGTAATGACTCCTGAATATGGAGCTTCTACACAGTTGGAAAAAATCGATATGTTGGATTATGCAGATTTAGTTGCTTTAAATAAATCTGACAAACGCGGTGCTCTTGACGCACTTCAAGCCGTTAGAAAACAATTCCAGAGAAATCATTTGTTGTGGGAAAGTCCGTTGGATGATATGCCGGTTTATGCAACAAAAGCATCTCAGTTCAATGATCACGGAACCACTGATTTGTACAATAGATTAATTGAAAAAGTTAATGAGAAATATTCCGGTTTAAACTTACAAGGTTTTGTTGAGCAGGAAGTTTCTGAAGATATTACCATCATTCCTCCAAAAAGAGTTCGTTATTTATCTGAAATTGTTGAAAATAATAGAATTTACGACGCCAATGTTGAAAAACAGGCAGAGCTTGCAAGAAAAATGTATCATATTGAAGGAGTGAAAAAATTTCTTTCCAATGAAACCTTAGATGCTGAATATCAGAAAGCCGAAAAAGACCTTCAGCAGGAAAATATCGATTTCTTAAAAAATTGGGATGATACGAAAGACGCTTTCAAGGCTGAGTTTTATTCTTATTTCGTTCGTGGAAAAGAAATTAAAGTGGAAACCTCAACAGAATCTTTATCCCATTTAAAAATTCCAAAAATTTCATTACCAAAATACACCGATTGGGGTGATTTGATTAAATGGAAAGGTCAGGAAAATCTTCCTGGAGGATTCCCTTATACTGCGGGAATTTATCCTTTCAAAAGAACGGGAGAAGACCCGACGAGAATGTTTGCAGGAGAAGGTGGACCAGAAAGAACGAACAGAAGATTTCACTACGTTTCTGCGGAAATGGATGCAAAACGTTTGTCAACAGCATTTGACTCTGTGACTTTGTATGGTCAAGACCCTGCTCTACCACCGGATATTTATGGTAAAATCGGAAATGCGGGAGTTTCTATCGCAACATTAGATGACGCGAAAAAACTGTACTCCGGATTTGATCTGGTGAATGCAATGACTTCCGTTTCAATGACCATCAATGGTCCGGCTCCGATGTTGCTGGCTTTCTTTATGAATGCTGCTATTGACCAAAATGTTGAAAAATATATTGCTGAACATAAACTTGAAGCGAATGTTGAAAAAGCTTTAAAAGCAAAATTCGACGATAAAGGCCTGGAAAGACCAAAATATAACGGGGAATTACCTCCTTCCAATAATGGTTTAGGGTTAAAATTATTAGGAATTACAGGGGATGAAGTTATTCCTGCTGAAGCTTATGCTGAAATTAAGGCTAAAACGATCGCGACAGTTCGTGGAACCGTTCAGGCTGATATTTTAAAAGAAGATCAGGCTCAGAATACTTGTATTTTCTCTACTGAATTTGCCCTGAGATTGATGGGTGACGTTCAGGAATATTTTATTACAGAAAAGGTTAGAAACTTCTACTCGGTTTCTATTTCAGGATATCACATTGCAGAAGCAGGAGCGAATCCGGTCTCTCAGTTGGCATTTACATTGGCAAATGGTTTTACTTATGTTGAATATTATTTGTCAAGAGGAATGGATATCAATGATTTTGCACCGAACTTATCGTTCTTCTTCTCCAACGGTATCGACCCTGAATATTCAGTGATCGGACGTGTGGCGAGAAGAATCTGGGCAAAAGCCATGAAACTGAAATACGGAGCAGACGAAAGAAGCCAGATGTTGAAATATCACATCCAAACTTCAGGACGTTCGCTTCACGCTCAGGAAATTGATTTTAATGATATCAGGACGACGCTTCAGGCGCTTTATGCAATCTACGACAACTGTAATTCTCTTCACACGAATGCTTATGACGAGGCGATTACAACGCCGACTGAACAGTCTGTGAGAAGAGCCATGGCGATTCAGTTGATTATCAATAAAGAACTTGGTTTAGCGAAAAACGAAAATCCGCTTCAAGGTTCATTTATTATTGAAGAATTGACAGACTTAGTTGAAGAAGCTGTTTATGCAGAATTCGACAGAATTACAGAAAGAGGCGGTGTTCTTGGTGCGATGGAAACGATGTATCAACGCTCGAAAATCCAGGAAGAATCGATGCATTACGAATGGTTAAAGCATACAGGAGAATATCCAATTATTGGTGTAAATACTTTCTTAGGAAAAGACGGTTCACCAACGGTTCGTCCGGGAGAAGTAATCCGTTCGACTGAGGAAGAAAAGCAGGTTCAGATTGAAACGCTTCATAATTTCCAGAAATCTAATGAAGACAGATCCGAAGCCGCTCTGAAAACGTTACAACACGCAGCCATCAATCAGCAGAATTTATTTCATGTTATGATGGATGCCGTGAAATACTGTTCGCTTGGACAAATTACCAATGCTTTGTTTGAAGTGGGTGGTAAGTATAGAAGAAATATGTAGTCATAAAACAAACCTTCAAGGTTTTAAAAACCTTGAAGGTTTATAATACACACAAATGATACAATGAACAACAAACCTTTACTAGAATCTGGTAAGTATTACCATATTTATAATAGAGGCAATAATGGACAAAATATTTTTTTTGATCCTGAAAATTATGTTTTCTTTCTGAATAGATTTCATCAATACATTTCTCCATTTTGCGATACAATTGCCTGGGTTTTATTAAAAAATCATTTTCATATTCTAGTTTATGTGAAACCTTTTGAAGAAATAAAGATTGAAAAATTAAAATATACCGCAACTGAAATTCCTAAAAAGATTGATATTCATTTACAGTTTGGTCATTTTTTTAATTCTTATGCTAAGGCCATTAATAAGCGATACAACAGAACCGGAAGCTTGTTTGAAAAAAACTTTGAGAGAAAAGAAGTTCCGACAATAGCATATTTCAAAAAACTCATCCACTATATTCATTTCAATCCTGTAAAACATGGTTTTTCAGAATATATTTGGGATTATCCGTGGAGTTCCTATCAAAGTATTATCTCTCATAAGCCAACCAAGCTCAACAGGGAATTTGTAACAGAACTTTTTAAAAACGAGGATTATTTTAAGCTTTATCACACTGAAGATAAAGACTACTCAGATATTGACGAATTTATTATTGAATTTTAATTAATATAATCCAAACCTTCAAGGTTTTGAAAACCTTGAAGGTTTAACTTTACATAATGAAACCAAAAGCCATCTTCAACTGGAGCAGCGGAAAAGATTCTGCCTTTGCATTATATAAAATTTTAAAGGAAGATCAATTTGAAATTACCTCTTTATTGACGAGCATTAATAAAGAATTTCAGCGAATTTCTATGCATGGTGTTTCTGTTTCGCTTTTGGAACGGCAAGCCGAAAGTTTGGGCTTTTCATTGATTAAGATGGAACTTCCAAAGGAACCTTCCATGGAAGAATATCGGGAAATAATGGGCAAAACAATGGAAGAAATAAAATCCAAAGGTGTTACCCACTCTATTTTTGGAGATATTTTTCTGGAAGATTTGAGAAAATATAGAGAAGACCAGTTAAAGGCAATCGGAATGGAAGCTGTTTTTCCGCTTTGGAAGATTGATACAACCGACCTCATCAACGAATTTTTAAATCTGGGTTTTAAAACAATCGTAACCTGCGTCAATGAAACATATCTTGATAAAAGTTTTGCAGGCAGAATTATTGATGAAAACTTCATTAATGATTTACCTGAAAATGTTGATCCATGTGGAGAAAACGGAGAATTTCATACTTTTACTTTTAACGGACCGATTTTTAAAACTCCTGCACAATTTGGAATTGGAGAAACAGTAAAGAAAACCTATCCCAAACCAAAAGTCAGCCCGGAAGATGAAGACAGCGAATATGTTTTCTGGTTCTGCGACCTGATTGTGAAATGAAATACAATTTATCCCGGCAATTTAATAGATTAGTTTTGCTAATTTTTTTTTGTTTCAATCATTCATTGGTCTGCTGTTAACAAAAGCTACTCTGATTTCTTTGGGCTTACTATAATTATTGTAATTCAGGCTCTTGTTCAATGGACTACCCTGGCTTAGCATAAATTTTGCTTCTCTTTAAGACCTCAAAGGATTTTCTTAGAGCCTGCTTAAATTTTATTCAATAAAAAATAATTATCTAGAAATAATTACTGAAGAAAATATATTCCTCTCACAGATTAAGGAGATTTATTTCAGTTATAAAAATCTGCGTGATCTGCCAAATCAGTGAGATTTTAAAAATTTAAGCAGTCTTTTAAATTAATCTCCGGATCTGTAACTTTTAATATAAAAAAAACTGTGATAAAAAATTTTACCTTCCTTTTACTTTTCTGTTTTTTGTTTTCCTGTACAACTGAAATTCCAAAAAAAACGGTGGACAAAAATGCAGTGATTGATTCTACCATTACTGCTTTTCAGAGAACATTTTTGGAACAGCAGATCGATTCTGTATTTAAAAAATATAATTTCAACGGAAGTATTGCGGTATTTAAGGATTCGCTACAGCTGTACAGAAAGGAAAACGGATATTCTGATTTCAAGGGTAAGGTAAAGATCGACAGCAATACAGTTTTTGCCATCGGTTCTGTAAGCAAGCAGTTTACCGCCGCTCTCGTTCTTCTTGAGATGGAACAGGGAAAACTGAATATCACCAATAAGGCCTCCAAATACCTGAAAGCATTTCAGAATAAGGAGTATGGAGATATTACCATTCACCAGCTTTTAAACCATACTTCCGGATTAAATACTTTCGGAGGAAAGCTGATGTTCAAAAGCGGCTCGGATTTTTTCTATTCTAATGACGGTTTTAATGCACTGGGACAAATTGCAGAAGCCGTTTCAGGGAAATCATATGATGAAAATGTCATGGAGCTGTTCAGAAAAGCGGGAATGAAAAATTCTTCCACGGGCAATATATTTAAAGGTGAAAACTTCGCCAGTGCTTATCTGGGTAATGCTGCACAATTTTCAGTTGTTCCCGATATGCCCAAACGGCTGGGCGGAAAAGATATAGGAATCCCTGCAGGCGGTATTCTCTCGACCATAGAGGATCTTCGCATCTGGAATAATGCTATGTATAGCGGAAAAATCCTGAAGCCTGAAACTTTAAAGCAGTTTGTTTCTAAAAGTACAGAAAGACATCATGCAATCCTGGGAAAAATGGGTTATGGGTATGGGATTATGATCAATACCGGAAAGCCTGAAAGTTATTTTCACAGCGGCTATGTAAAGGGCTCCCCTTCTCTGAATATTTATTATCCACAGACGAAAACATCTGTTATTATTTTGTCCAATATTGCGGATGAGGAAAAGGGAAAAAGCTGGACCTTCAGACCTCATGTGGAGGTAAAAAAGATTGCAGACCAGCTGGAAAACGTCCTGCTGAACCTTAAAGTAAAACATTGATTTCTTTGTATGAAAAAAATGTATTTCATCGCCATCTATCCTCTGCAGGGAGTCGTTGACGAGATTAAAGTATTTAAAAAAGACCTTGCCCTGAATTATGAAAATTCAAAGGCATTAAAAAATGATGCCCACATTACTTTATTTCCGCCTTTTTCCCGGGATATTGAACTGGAAAGTGATATTCATGCAGCTTTCCAAAAAATAGATACGGATATTTCTCCTTTTGAAGTAACGCTGAATGGTTTTGGAAGCTTTCCTAATCCCAAAAATCCAGTCATTTTTGTACAGCCCGAAGCCAATGAAAATTTAAATCTGCTTCATGAAAGGAAGGCGGTACTTCAGTTTTGGCAAGAATTCTTTTACTCCTCACATGACGGTAGGTTACAGAGATCTCAGCTATGATAATTACCTGAAAGCATGGGAGATCTACAAGCATAAGGAATATAAAACTAAATTTTTAGTCGACAAAATTCTACTTCTCCGTCATGATGGAAAATGGATTCCTATTGCTGAAAAGCATTTAAAATAAGGTTAATCAAACTTTATCCTGATTCAGCAAAAAAGATTTATAAACGCTATCTTTGAGCCATGATTTCAGAGAAGATAATTTTAGGTATTGATCCCGGGACAGCAATTATGGGTTTCGGTATTATTTCCGTGACCAAAAGTAAAATGGAAATGATTTCCATCCACGAATTGATCCTGAAAAAATATCCAAACCACGAAACCAAACTGAAATACATCTTTGACAAAACATTAGCCCTGATTGATGAATATCATCCCGATGAAGTAGCTCTGGAAGCTCCATTTTACGGGAAAAATGTACAGAGTATGCTTAAGCTGGGCCGTGCACAAGGGGTCGCAATGGCTGCAAGCCTGTACAGAAATATTCCCATCACGGAATATTCGCCTAAAAAGATCAAAATGGCCATCACAGGAAACGGAAATGCCAGCAAGGAACAGGTAGCCGGAATGCTTCAGAATCTTTTGAAACTGAAAGAATTTCCCACAAAATATTTAGATGCTTCAGACGGCCTGGCTGTTGCGGTTTGCCATCATTTCAATTCCGGAACTATAGCGGAAACCAAATCATTCAGCGGCTGGGAAAGTTTTCTGAAACAGAATCCGGGAAGGGTGAAGTGAAAATCAGGATATAAAGCAGATCGACAACGACACTCTGAATAAACTAAAAGCAACACAAGACTTGATGGCAATACCAAAGCTCATATTTTTTTGCTACTATTGATGATCTATTAAAGTTTCTAAATTTAAAAATATTGCGGCAATGTCGTTTCGTTTTCATCAGAAAAACGAAATATTCTATAAAAACAAAACCCACCGCAATTGCAGTGGGTTTTGTGTTATACCGGGACACGAGCTACAAACTCACATCAGCGGGGGATCAATATGCTGAAAAAATCTTTCTGTAAAGTAAAACACACGGAAAATCTCATTATTCACTCGGATCAGGGATGGCAGTATCGAATGAAAGCCTATCAGAAAATATTAAACGAGAAGGGAATAATCCAAAGTATGTCCAGAAAAGGAAATTGTTTGGATAATGCGGTGATCGAAAACTTTTTCGGAACACTGAAGTCTGAAATGTTTTATACCAAAAAATTTAAAACAATCGATGAGCTTAAAAAAGAAATAAAAGAATATATCACTTATTACAACGACTACAGAATAAGGCTAAATTTAAAAGGAAAGAGCCCGGTACAGTACCGAACTCTTTCATCTAATTATATTGTTTAATTTTGTCTAATAATTTGGGTGCAGTCTATATGCGAGGGTGTGTTGTTTATTAACCTTTTCTTTTAATATAACGAATATATAAATAAAGAGCTATAGAAATCACAATTGAAATTATTATTTTAAGATACGTTTGAAGTGGAATTTTGTGACTACTTCCAAGTACCATTAATAGATAAAAGACAAAAATTAAAAAAGAAGCAATACAAACAAATTGTAAAATACCCAATACTATTTTCATTTATTGATTTTTAATTGTTCCTTGAAATCCTTGTTTCAATAAAGCTTGTACAAACTGATTGAACTGATTTTTAGACATACCTCGAAAATCCAGAGTTTCTCCTTTTTTAAAATCCGTTTTCTCTCCTCTAATAACCCCTACAACAATTAGAGCGGATTTAGTAAGGAGTGCAGCTTCTTGGGTTGATCCATACATATCTTTTGTTAGTTTTTTAACTGATGACACATTAAACCCTAAATGATCATCTGTTTTTGCGCCTTTATGCGCTATAGCATCTTGTAACGCGTGTAAACCTTGTCCTAGATTTCCAATTTTTGAATCATCTGATGAATTTGCATATGCGAATATATTATCTCAACCAAAACTTAGACCTCTTGACATTGCTTGATATTCAGTCATTCCATCCTCTGCCTCTTGATCACTCATCATTGAATGCCATTTACTATTAGCTTCGTCTTGTGATCTTGCTGTTATATTATAATTTATCCCTACTCCTGTTCTATAGGCTGTGCCACTTCCATTTTTAAGATGGAGTGTCCCATCAACAAAATGAACATTTGAACTAGGGTGATCCGCATATGTACTTGATTAATAAGATATTAAATCAGCTCTACTTTTTGAATATCTCAATTTTAACATTTGCTTATAGGTAATGTCATAATGGACAGATACTGCATAATCTCCATTTTTATCAATAAATAAAATTGGATTATTTGAAGCATAACTATAAACCGAATTAGCTGGGAATTTCTCACTAAATCTATCCAAAGTTCCAAATCTCCCGATATCCGGCATATAAAATCTCGCTCCATAATCATACATTCCAGACTCTTGGAGTTCTTTTCCATTGTACTTATAATTCTACTTATTTACAAACTTACACTTGCTACTTTATCTCAATGAATCAATTAAAATTAATTTATCACCTTGTACTTTATATTTGTAAAAAGGATAAATCACATCACTATGAGGTGGAGTACCTTTTAATATATAATTGTCGATACTATCCTTTTTATAAATTTTTATAAATTTTCTTCCTAGTTTTTGACTGTCTATGACATAAGTAGGTTTAAGAATATTACTTTCATAAATGCCAAAACAGTTTTTATATTGTATTCCCTGTGGACTGATTGTTATGGTGATTAATGTATCTTGATTTTTTGAAAAAGAGATGTCATATATAGATAACGAATTAAGTTTGTTATTTGGAATTGGATTCTCTTGCTGGTATTTCAATATTTCGGTATATAAATTCTGGCTAAAGAAAAACTGCTCTTTTTTTTCTTTGTCACAACTTATTAATGAGATTATAAAAAAGGATATGATTAGATTTTTCATCTTTTAAAATTTTTACTGTCATTATTAATTTTCTTGACCAAATAAACTCCTTTCAAAGTGATATTATAGAGGTTAGTTGACTTCGGAAAAAACACATAATTAGGATAATTAGCCTTATATATAATTGCATTGCGATAATCTCCTCCTCTCTCACCATAATATGCACCATTTTCTCTAGCACCTAAAGAATTTAATTCTGTGTAATCTTCTTCGTACTTTGTTTTAAAAGGATGATAATGATATTCTGCGTTTGTTTTAACATCTTTCCCTATTTGCCCAGATCCTGGCGCAAAACCTGAATCATTATATGTTTGCAAAGCCAAATATCTTTTTTTTCCCAAATTAAAGTCAATGAGTGAAAATTCCACATTTTTAGCATTATTGGCTGCGTATTGGAATAATTCAAACATATCATCCTCAACTTGTGAACTATATTCTTTAATAGATTGGTGATATGCAGGATTACTATCATCCTTCCTACCATCTCTATAATATTGCAGTTGTCCTACAAGCCCTTTGGTCTTTATCCTTATACCATCTTTATAATCACCTTTTTTATCGCCATTGTTATCATTAATTGATCCAGTTTTACTATTATAACCATAAACCAAATCATCTCCTGCTTGCTTTTTTGCAAGAATAAATTTACCTTGTTCATTTAATAAATAAACATCCATTCCATCCTTATCAACAAACATTATAGGATTATTTAAAACGTAATTATAATTACTAAAGTCAAAGAATTTTTCACTTAAAGGATCCATTACTCCCCATCTTCCAATATCCGACATATACATCCTTGCGCCATAATCATACATCCCCGTTTCTTGCAACTCCTTTCCGTTGTACTTATACTGATAAGTAACCTTGCAATTGCGGTTTTTCTTTATCTATTGTTTTTTTACATAAAAGAATGAGCTTTATTAGTATATTCTATTTTATAATGATTTTTGTCTTTTCCAATATATATAAACTTATATTTTGGTAATTGTTCTTTGTTTAATTTTATTTTATGCTTATTATCAATAATAATTTCAACCTCTTTATTATTAAAAATTACACAAGAGTTTGTAAGCCCTAACATCGGCATGGTTTTACTTTTTTCATTCAGAACTATACTATCATCATTTTTAACGGTTATAAGATTATCAAATCCCGATGTAAAGGTTAAAAAAGATTTATTTTTATCACTTGCATTAAAATGCTTAATCATTACTCTTGAACGCACATTATCAACTATTTCCATTTCTTTACCATATTCTTCAGTTGTCTTTACAGCAGAACAGCTTATAAAAACAAACGAAAAGCAGATTATTATTCTATTAAAAGCTTTCATTATCTCGTTTTGGGTTGTTGTTTTTCTATTAGTTTTATAGACTCTGTCCTTTGTTCTGGAGTCATTTTTGTACCAGGACCTCCTTTACGCATTAAATCATTTACTATCATGTTTCTGTCCAGCCGTATGAAGGTCTTCATGAGCCCCTGTTTTAGCTAGTTGTTTACTATCCCTTTTATCAAAGAGTAAATTACCACTTGCATCCATAGGCATTCCTTGGGTTGTATAAACATTAATTTGGGTTCTATTGGTTTGTGTATTATTAGTAGTATCAGCCATTCCATTAGTAAAAACTACATTATTATCAATAAATTCTTGGCTTTTTCCTTTAAAATCATCCACGTTATTAGTATCATAACCAATATTATATTCTCTTATAATAGTAGCTTTATTGCTTTCACTAAAGGTAATATTAACCTGATTGCCATCAGAATCTTTCCCTCCAAAAGAAGAAACAATTTGTGCATTTCGCTCCTGATTTAATGTCGACATTTGAGCATTAGAAAGAACTCCTACTGTATTATTTACAGGCTTGTATGTAAGGTGTAAATTGACAGTTTTATTTTTCAAGTTTCTACTCGCTACCCATTCTAAACCTTCCAATTCTCTACCATCAACAACTCTATTTTCAGAAAAATTATAATGAGACTGATAAGCATACTTTTCAGAAAGCGGATCAATATTAAAAAACCTACCAACATCGGGCATATAGTTTCTCCATTTGAAACTGTACCAACCAGTCTCCTGCAACTCTTGTCCTTGGTACTTATAATTTTTGTATGTAGCAGAATAATTTTACCATATTTTTATTATACCTTTCTGATTTGTAACCCCTTCAATCTTTATTCTAATGGTATCTTGTAAATATGGTTGCTTTAAATACCCCCAATTTACATCTGAACTATCTAATTTCACTCTATCCTCTGGAAAAATATTTAATACAATAGAATCTTTTTTATTTCTTTCATAACTCAAATTGTATGGATATTTAGTATAAGTATCAATTCTTGTTTCTTCCATAGAATGATAGCCATATCTAAATCCTTTTTCAATATATGGTCTAAAATGAAATCCTTTTAAATTACTTGAATCAACAATTTGATAATTCAGGTGTTTCACAAAAATTTTTCTATTTTTTGACTCTAAAATGCTCGTAGTTCCAACTCTATATTTCCATTTTTTGTAGCCATACCATCCAACAGAAGAAGAGAATAAGCCGAATAAATAATATAATAGGATACCAATCAAGCATAGCCCCGTAAAAACAATTGCTATTTTTTTCATTTTTTTATTTCTTTTCCATTTGCATCGATAGGCACTAAAGGTCCAACAGTTATTATTGGTTGTTTACGAGGTTCTATTTTATTTTCAGAAGAGATAAAAAAACGATTATAATAATTCATTCCACGTTCAAAGTTATCTATAATTGTATTGGGAGCGGGGTTTACTTGTTTTGGCACATACCATGCATTATCTGTTCTGATCTCTATAATTTTATTGAATGCATTTAACATTACATTTGCACATGACTGACCAATAACACAATATTTTTCTGCTTTGGCAGCTTCTGCCGTTTTACTTTTTATTTTTTCATCTTCTTCCTTAGTGGTTTTAATGGTAACATATTTATCATAATGATGTTGCTCTTTTGGATTGATAACACGTGCTTTTAACACTGCCTGTTTTGGGCTTAATCCTTTTCCTAAAAAAGTACCAACATCCGCATTTTTTGCGTCACCATATGGACTACTCCCTTCTCCTGTTCCATTCATTGAATAATAGAACCAACCATCTCGTGAGTTTCCAACAATTACAGCCCCATGCCCTGCTACAGGAACAGCCTTAGAATCCGCAAGAAATATTACATCTCTTCCATCGGGATCAAAACCATTAATAGGGTCATTGACAACATAATTATATGGACTATGACGACTAAATTTCTCCGCAAGTTCATCAACCACCCCCCATCGTCCGATATCCGGCATATAAAATCTTGCGCCATAATCATACATTCCAGATTCCTGCAGTTCTTTTCCGTTGTACTTATAGTTTTTATATCCACCCAAAAGCCCCTTATTTCCACCAACATGGCTTAATCCAAAGGGATAATAATTATTGACATCCGTAATTTCAAGAACTCCTTCGCTGTTTTTGGCAAAACTTACCCTGGCATTTCCAAGGTGGTCTCTGTACTGGTAAATATAGCGGTTTTCCAAGTTTAAAATAATAAAATTAAGTAAGGAATCAAATTATTTTAAGACTAGTAGAAAAGATGCTTACCAATAAAAAATTTAAAGATTTTTTTGCTAAAAACGCAGCAGCTTTATAAAACATAAAACCCACCGCAATTGCAGTGGGTTTTATGTTATACTGGGACACGAGCTACAAGCTCGCGCCAGCGGGGGGAGACTTTTTTATTATAGGATTTTAATACTTTATTAATTTAAAAGCTAAAATAGCTACATTTGCTTAATCAAGACAATGTTTACCTAAAAATGAAAAAATATATCCTAATATTTCTTCCTCTGTTTCTTATAAATTGTAGTCCTAAGGAACACGATAAAAAAGAGGCTGAAAAAATAACACAAAAATTTTATACTCTTTTAAAAGAAAATAATAGAGAAGAAATTTTTAAATTATGTGGTGATGAACTTTTTAAAATGGCTTCAAAAGAACAAGTAAATCAAATGTTTGATGCTTCTTTTTCACAATTTGGTAATATTAAAAATGATTCTTTAATATATGAGCAGACTAGTATTATAAAAGGAATTCATTCTATAAATGAATATATATTAATTTATAATGTAAAACGAGATATCAAAAATACCCAAGAAAAATTTACTCTGCATAAAGAAGATGATTCTATTAAAGTTGTGGGATATTATATAAGTCCCTAATTAATAAAAACCACCACTCCTTCAAGTGGCGGTTTTTATTATGGCTTGTTTTTTAACGTTTTAAAAAAATGATAATTTCCTGAACTGTCTTGTCGATAAATTTGATAATCCTCAGAGTTTTTCGCCTTATAGATGGAGTCGCTCACTTTTAGATCATCCCTATTCTCACTACCTACATATACTATACATAAAGAATTAAATTCTGTTTCTCCTTCAAATTTCACTTGTAGATAGCCTTCTCCTCGTCCTACATATCTCAAAGATTCAACTTTCCCATTTAGTTCACTAGAATATGCTTTCTTCGTTTGATTATGCTTAGCAATAAAAAAAACTATAATAATAGCTAATAATAGTGTAAAAAAAAGCAAAATGTTACGCTTAGATAATTCCATATTTATTTAAAATTTATTTTACTTTCATCGCACCTGAATAATCTGCAACACGCACTTTGCCATCAAAGCCAACTCCAATTCTTGTATTTGATACAGTCACACCAGCACCACCAGAAACTACTGTAGCACTTCCTCCTACAGAAACTCCTCCAAAGGTAGTGAACCACCTATTTCCGCTTAATGGAGCTTTAGGATCAAAACTGACAGCAACGCCTCCATTAACACCAACTCCTTCTAATACAGAAGCCTTAACATATGCCTCAGTTCCAACTACAGAATTTAAATCCATATCAGAAACTTTACCAGAGAATCGACTACTAAAGAAATTATAATCGACTTCTCCGCTAGCTCCAATTAAGACACCTGTACTAAAGGTATTTCCTGGATCAAAATAAATTCCTGCGTCTTTTCCTCTTGTAATTACTTCAAGTCCCATAGTAGCACCAACTTCTAAACCGCCTCCAGCAGACGTACTAGTGGTAAATCCAAATCTGTCAGGAACTAAAAATCTGGCTAAAGGACTATTCCATGAACTAGTTTTTGTAATCGTAACTTCTCCTACATCATGAATTCTTCCATCAGCAATAGCTTTTCCTCCACCAGCTGTAGAATCATCATAAACATATCCGTCTGATGCATAATTTAAGCTTCCCTGCTGGGATGTTTCGCCTACATAAGTCCCATTTATTCCTTTATCTGTTAAATCCTGTTGGCTCTTTACATCATCTCTAAATTCCATTTGACTCATTGAATTCTTAAACCAGTCTTCTCCTTCTCTCCCATCAGGATCAATAAACCTAATCGGGTTATTAAATGCATAATTATAAGGTGTAAACCTCCTTGATTTCTCCGCCAGCGGATCCACAACACCCCATCTACCAATATCCGGCATATAAAATCTTGCGCCATAATCATACATTCCAGATTCCTGCAGTTCTTTTCCGTTGTACTTATAGCTTTTATATCCACCCAAAAGCCCCTTATTTCCACCAACATGGCTTAAACCAAACGGATAATAATTATTGACATCCGTAATTTCAAGAACTCCTTCACTGTTTCTGGCAAAACTTACCCTGGCATTACCCAAATGATCCCGGTACTGGTAAATGTAACGATTTTCTGTAAAACTGTAAAACCCTTCGGCAGTAGGTACAAAATCAAGCTTCCATTCAGGAATAGAAGGAGGACGATCAGTAATTTCATTTTTAAAAGCCTGCTGTTCATAAGCCGCCTCTGTTCTGCACCAGTCGCAGGGAGCTACTGTTTCACTATAGTTATATTGAAAACCGTCTAAATAATCTGTAATCTTATTGGTCATAGACTGACCTCTTCCTCCTCCCGATGAATAGGTTTTTCGGAGTTTTGACCCATCAGCCCGGTATAAATAATGTAAACCAAAACTTACTGATGTGCCCAGCGGATCATTCTGGATGATTGAGTAATTATCAGGAAGGTTCAAATAATTGTAAGCAATAGCCTGAATACCCTTATCCTTCATATTAACCATACTTCCGTTCAGGTCGTAGTCAATCATATTGTTTCCTCCTTCATAGCCCGCTGTGTTCATTGTTTCAATAACCTGATCCAGCCTGTTTCCTGTATAATTATAAGTAAGATTGTCAACAAGCTGAGTTGTTCCTGTAGGGGCCTTTCCGTTTCTATTTAAATGAGTGATATTTCCGTTCAGGTCATAAGCCACATTTTCATTGAAGAAATAATTATTGGGAGCAGTAGTGTATGGTTCTCTGTAAATCGCGTCGGTCAGTCTGTTCAGTTTATCGTAAACATAATGGTATGCTTTGTAAACATCATCAACGGTTTTCCAGTGTACTTCTGCAATATTCCCACCATATTGAGGAGCTGATGTGGTGTAATGCTCAACCGTTTTAACGACATCGAAAAGCTTGATCCTGAAAATTAAAAATATTGTAGCGGTATAACACAAAACCTACCGCAATTGCAGTGGGTTTTGTTTTATACCAGGACACGAGCTACAAGCTCGCGCCAGCGGGGGATCAGGAATAGCCCATTACTTTACAAGCTTTGGATACATTTCCTAAATGTTGTGCTAACTCAAGTACTCCTAACTTGTTTTTGATGATTTTTTGTTGTGTTGTCATAATACTTAATCTGTTTTAAAGTTATTTAATTTGATTATAACTGTCAGATTAAGTCTTAACTATTACAGGTTATTTTTATGGGACACAATCGAGATGCTAATGCCAAGCTAACAACATAAGTTTTTTTAAAATCCAGAAGTCCATAAATGCTCATTTAATTCTACCATATCGATAATAAAATCATCTGGATGTTCTTTAAATCCAGGTTGCTTTTTTAATTGGTCAATAACTTGTTCTGCTTTTGTTAAATCTGAAAAAACACCTATTGTTCTTTCATCATCCAAGGAAGAATTAACAGTATATACATGACTAATATTAAAAATAGATTTTAAATTTTGGACTATATGAGCTTCTTCACTCAATAAATCTTCTTCAGGCAAATAGTTTCTCCCTATCTCACCTACCACAGTATAAAATCCCGTCTCCCAATGTATTTTATTTAATTCTTTTTTTTTAACTAAAAAACAATCAGGATAATCTTTAAATCCCGAAAACTTCGATATAATATTTATAGTTTTTTCCAATTCTTTCAAATCATCAAAAAAACCTAAAAGCTTATAATCTGTTTGTGATTCAACTGTATAAATATGTTCAAGAACGTATATAAAATTTTTCATCTACAATTATTTTTTCTTTGGTAATTCAAACCCTCTATCCCCCCATTTCTTTATTTTATTAAACTCGGAACCTGGTCCTTTACTTGCTTTACCCTTATTCCATTCTCCTTTACCATACTGGCCATTTAACACCCTCTCTGCAAAAGTTTTCCCATCTTCATCAACATAAGGTGCTTCACCTTGTTCTTTCACCCATGATGGTACATCTTTGGCAGCTTCTTTACCAGTTTTACCGCTAACAGGAACCTTTTTCTCTTTTGGAACATCAACTCCATTTACATCTTTATCTTCTTCCGCACTATCTTCGGTATTCATACTTTTGTAACCTACACTGGGATCTGCAATTGTTGTATGCCATTGTAAAGAAGGTTTTGTAGCTTGATCTACAATGTAAGCAAGTCCTACTAACCCTAGGATAACCAAGCCAACACCACTTTCTGAAGTAAGAGCTCCAAGAGTAGTTGCTGCAGCATATCCACTTGTGTCACTAACTTTGGATTTCCCCAATAAGTTCACCTGAGTGATTAAAGAGTTGCCATTGTTAAAATCTTTCCAGACACTATTTTTTGCATCCCAATAAAATGTTCCATCGGTGTCTTTCCAAATTTCTCCATCTTTCCTACCATCCCTATCAGGATAAGCCAGCTCCCCTTGCATGCCAGTTGGATCTGTAAAGGTTATTGGATTATTCCAAACATAGCTATATGCTTCGTGAGTATATTGGCTTCTTGGGTCAATCACTCCCCATCTTCCAATATCCGGCATATAGAATCTTGCACCATAATCATACATTCCCGTCTCCTGCAACTCCTTGCCGTTGTACTTATAACTGTAATAGCTTCCAAGCCTGGAACTGATAAGCATTCCCTGAATATGATTTAACCCAAATGGATAATAATTATTGGTATCCGTTACTTCAAGAGCGCCTTCGCTGTTTTTCGTAAAACTTACCCTGGCATTTCCAAGGTGGTCTCTGTACTGGTAAATATAGCGGTTTTCCGTGAAACTGTAAAATCCTTCAGCAGTAGCTACAAAATCCAGTTTCCATTCAGGCGGTCCTCCGATAACAGGAAATGTTTTTTCTATATTACCATATGCCTGCTCTTCAAAAGCAGTGTCCGTTCTACATGTTAGGCACACACTACCTCCATCTAAATAGCTATACTGAAACCCATCAAGATAATCTGTAATATGGGTTGTCCCCGGCGAACCTCTTTTGCCTTCTTTGACATAGTTTTTACGAAGTTTTGTTCCGTCTGCACGGTACAGATAGTCCAGGCTAATATTGGAAGGCTGGCCATTTCCTAATGGCTCTATCTGAGTTATGGAAAAGGTATTGGGTAAATTAAGGTAATTGTAAACAATATCCTGTATCCCTTTATCTTTCATATTGATCATATTGCCGTTCAGGTCATAATCAATTATATTGTTTCCTCCTTCATACCCTGCGTTATTTAAGGAACTTTCAATGACCTGGTTCAAGCGGTTTCCTGCATAATTATAGGTAAGATCATCAACAAGCTGAGTTGTTCCTGTAGGGGCTTTTCCGTTTCTATTTAAATGAGTGATATTTCCGTTCAGGTCATAAGCCACATTTTCATTGAAGAAATAATTATTGGGAGCAGTAGTGTATGGTTCTCTGTAAATCGCATCGGTCAGTCTGTTTAGTTTATCGTAAACATAATGGTATGCTTTGTAAACATCATCAGCGGTTTTCCAGTGTACTTCTGAAATATTCCCTCCATATTGGGGAGCCGATGTGGTAGGAATAGCAGGATCCTGGTATCTCATTGAGTATCCGAATAATTTCCCGTTAAGATTATCAGGATCATTGATCTTAGTCATCCATCCACGAATATTGTATTTGTAATCTATACTTTGAAGTGGCGTTGCAATACTTGTTCCTCCAACCTTCTTAGATTCTAACTGGGAAAGCTCATTGTATTTATTTTGAGTCAGGATCTCTTCCGGGTTGTTATCTACTTTATGTTTGTGAACGAGTAATCTGTTTTGATGATCGTATTCAAAAGTTTCTGTGATTATTCTTTCTGTATCCGAATTCAATCTTTTGTGACGGGTTACACTTTGTTTTGTAACTCCCGAAAAATCAAGTTCTGATCTTGTTTCTGTAAATCCTCCCAAATGATTGATAGAGTAAGTTCCTACTGCACGACCTTTCGTGTCATAATAGCTGTAATTCTTTGTCCAGTTATCATCTTCAATATTCTTTACCAGGCTCATGACAGGAAGTCCTTTAGTACTTCTTCCATCAGTTGATGCTGAATTATCCGTTAAAATTGCTCCGAAAATATCAGTTGGAAAAGAGGGATTGAAGCTGTAATTTGGATAAGTGTCATAATAATTGATACTTAAAATAGATTGTGTGTCTGCGGGAAAATAGTCATTGGTATAATAAACTGGCATCCCGTTTTTGGTAAAACCTGTTGTATTTCGGGATTCAGTAATCACGAGGTCTTTAATAAGGTTTTGCATAGCAGGTCTTTCTCCTCCTGCCACTATTCCTGTATAGATCACTCTTCCCAATTTATCATATTTGGTCATGAGCCATTTATTTTGTGAATCCATTACAGCATCCTGACTAAGAATCAATCTGTCAGATTTATCATACACCATATAGTCCCAACCTTTGCCAGGAAGTTTCTTTGCGACAAGTCTGCCTCTGCCATCATAACGGTACTGATAGCATAAATCGTTCAACACTGTTTCTGTAATGGGCCCTTGTAATGCTTTGGGAGGAATAACAAATGCTAACTGATTATATTCATTATATACATAATAGGTATTTGTTCCTTCTTTACTTACCAATATAACCTGTCCTTGCCCATTTTTGTATTCTACAGTAGTGTTACCATCTTCATCAGTTACTGTATTTTTATACAATTGGTTAGGAGGGAAATATTCCAGAACCAATGCTGATGATGTAGCATTATTTACCCAAGTGGTATTGGTTGTAAATTTATAAACCTCATTATTACTGTTGGTTTCATATTGAAAAGTTACAGGCTTGTTTGACCAGTCATTTCCTACTTGAACTTGCTGTTGGATTCTGTCTAATGGTGAATTTTCCAGTACTTTTTCTGCATATATCTTTTCTGATCCATATACTGATGAAGCATTTCCTAGTGGAGTTGGAATGATAGCTCCATTCAAAGTTCCCGATTGTGGAACAGGAAGGAAGTCTTTTACCTGTCTTCCGAACCCGTCATATTCGATATGGGTAACAACATCTTTTCCAAGAGGTGAGGCTTTTACGCTGACGATTTGTTTGGGGCGTCCCAGTCCATCAAAATACTGAACGATTTCTGACGTTTTCGGTGGCTGGGTGCCATTGTAGTCCAGGTATGTTTTGGACTGAATATAGTTTTCTTCCTGGGTAAGCTGGGCCTGTACTGAATGAGTGACCAGCAGCAAACCAATGGGAATGAGTATTTTTTTCATGTCTGTGTTTAGTTTTTGTAGTTGTATTTGTATTCCTTCAGTATTTTTCCATTGATGTCAATCACTTTTTCAAGGCGGTTGGCGCTATCGTATTTGTAAAGCTCTCTGATTCCCGATGGAGGCGTGATGCTGGTTACGCCGATTAATGGATCGTAAGTGTAGGTACTGACCTGATACCCTGCTAAAGCAGAATTATTCCTAAAGAGATCCAAAGCGGAGATTAGAGACTGCTCGGAAGCATCGGTACCCAGCTGGGCATCATTAGCAGATGCGCCAACAATACTGTCGATAAGTGTTTGTGAAATATCTGAAAGCTTTGCGCCTTCTATTCTGGCAATGGGCTGGGTTTGGTTATACCCCCAAACAATAGCTATCGAAAGCCCATCTTTTGTTGTGTACTGCTGCAAATTACCTTTGGAATCATACTTATCATATAGCATTTCTGTTGAAGTAACTGTCGGGGTTTGTAAATTATAAGACAATACTGATGTTGGTAATATTATATTACCTGTCTGTGGTGTTGGTAATGAAGTGGGGTAAACGGTTTCAGTTTTTGAAATAATTTTATTACCTTTTTTTGATTCTTTACTTACAGGTATTCCAACCATGTACGAATTCAACATAGGTTGGTTATTTATGTCTGAAGCATATTTATACGTGGTAAGATAAGTTGTACCATCGCTTTCAGTTTGAGTTTGAGTTACAGGAGTATTATAAACATAATTGTAGGTGTTTGTTTCCGTTGTTTCTATATTCTCGAAAACTGTTTTCTTCTGCGTCAAAAAGCTCGTGTTAAAGTTAATATTGTGAGCATCTAGAAGCGTACCATAGGATACTCCTCCTAAGTCAATAAACGGACCACTATTAATTGGTTGTCCAAACTGTTTATAAATAAAAGCATAGGATTTAATAAAGTCAGTGCTTTTTGAATATAAATAATTTGTCTCTGAAATTTTTTTACTAGTTGAATATACAACTTCTTTACTTGGTTTCCCTCTCATTAAGGCATACGAGGTATAAGGTAATTGTTTGTATATACCTATATTATTCCATCCATAATATACAAGCCCTGAAACATCATTAAAATCAGGATTATCAAAATTAGTAAAATAAGTTTCTTTTTTTCCTCCGTTATCATCAATTTCGGTTACTTTACTATATCCAACAGAATTGTCCTCATCTTTAAGTGACTGATAAGAATGAGTGCTCCATTCCCAAAATACCAAATTAATTGATGGCTCGCTGCCTTCAAACATATATGTGGGTTTGTATGGTAGAATACCACTTGATCTTCCATCATCATTTACATATGAATATGTTTTAAAAAAGCAATTGTTATTCTCATCGCAGGATTTTATTTTTTGAATTCTAAGACCTCCTGCCACTTCATCGCTTGTAGTTGAATTTATTTTAAGAGGAGTCTCTGTTGAAATCTTTTCTCCATATTTTGAATAGTTATTCAATTCATAAGTAAAATAACTACTTCCTCCTGTTGGATAAGTCACTTGCTCTAATGTACTTGCTTTAGAAAGTGATAAATTAGGTATTTTAGATGGAGGATAATTATTAACAAGAAGATTCTTTAACTGATCTTGAGGTAAACCAGCAGAATTATTTGCAGTTAAGAATGTATTACCATTATAATATTCCCATGCATCAGTAGAAGTGCTAAGATAATCAGGTAATTTTTGGGGATTGTATTTAAAGTCATATTTCTCAATTCCATTAATGGTAACATTATTTAATAATAATCGGTCACTGGGGTCATTATTATGATTAAACACAATGTTTTTTATAACCGTACCAGCTTTGTCAGTAATATTGATATTATCTAATTTATACCAATGCTTAAAATTACCATAGGAACTCATGTGATGTGTGTATATACCTCCCCAAGTACCAATTGCATAACTAAGATCGTTATATTCCTTTTGATTAGAAAGGCTTTTGTTAAAGTTGATCGTAAAATCATCTCCCTCAATTTTGGTCAAATAGGTGTTATGTAATCTATTACTTATTATTTGATTAAAATTTCCACCAAATGATGAATTGGATACCCATCCACTTGATCCTTGCTTATGGTAAAATATATTTCCTCCCTTATTATTTAAAAATACAGCCTTATCATCTCTTGTGTAAGAGAATAATATTTTTTTATTATCTATAAATTTAAGTTCCTTTAAATACCAATTACTTACTATGATCTGAGGATTAAAGGAATCGATGTTTTCGGCAGTAGACGTAAATTCTAAAGCATTGTCGTCATTCCCAAATACAGCTTGTGTTCCATCATCTAAAGTAATCGTAAAGCCATATAAAATCCTTTTTATTGTGGTATTTAATGGAGTTAGGTAGCTTGATCCCCTTATTGTCTTTTCTTTCAATATGTAATCAGATTTGTAGTTATAAGAAACCATAAATGTTTTACCCTCTCTTGTCCTCCCAATCCATTGACCTTTTTCATTGAGATAAAAGCTGCCGGTTATACCACAAAAATTTATAATAAATTCATCAGGGTTTGGAACGGGATCACTAAAAGAAGATCCTGTAGCCAAATTATTAGTGGTATAGTTTTGCATGGATTGTAAACTAGCCCATGAAGGGTTATTCAATGTCGAATAATTATCAAGATAAGAGAACCTGTTATTTGGAGTAATAAGACTTTGATAAACTTCATCTACTCCGCCATTTACAATTCGCGAAATAGATCCACCCACTTGTAAATTCCATCCTAATCCTGCCCAAGTTGGTATTGTCTCCGGTTTCACGGATTTAATGTTGTAATTTAATGAAACATCAAGAGACTTTCCATTTATAGTTTTATTGAACAAAGGGATATTGATTGATGGTGTTCCCTTGTACATGTTGACTGGAATTTTACCATTTACAGCAAAAGGTGTCGAATTAGGACTTTGCGGAAAAAAATTAGCACCAGTTGGCGTCGCCCCTTGAGAAAATAAAAATTTTCCAATAAGAAAAAAATGAAATAGACAAATTCTTAGTAATATTTTTCTCATAACTTAATAAGTTTAGCATTAGCAGTTTTATTGGTATTCGTTTTTATCGTAACCACATAAGCCCCCTGAATCAAATTCTGGGTATTAATCTTAGTCACTTTATTCTTAGTCTTCAAACTCTGAAGCTGCCTTCCGCCCATATCATACAGCATAATATCAGCCTCTTTGAATTCAAAGCCTATTTCTACATAAGCATAATCTGAAACAGGATTCGGATAGATCTTGATATCCTGTCTTTCAATTAACTGATCTAGCTGTTTAACTCCCAGTTTCACAATCTTCCAATTCTCCTTTCCAAGTTCTTCAGCACTGGTTCCCGCCAAAATGATTGAGCCGTCTCTGTTCAATTTGATGTCAGATAATTTTTCTTCTTTTTTTCTGGATTCTCCTTTCACGTGTTTTCTCCACTGCTCGCTGCCATTCTGATCCAGGTACAGCATCCAAAAGGTCTCATCGTTAGTTTCTATACGGCCTTCTGCCTGAGTGTAACCTCCTAATAAAATTCCTTTGGATGATTGATCATCTGCTGAATGAAGCACACTCATTCCCATCAGAATATCCCTGTTCCCAAAATTGTAGGATTTCTGCCAAAGCTCTTCGCCTCTTTCGTTTAAAGAAATCAGCCATAAGTCTGTTCCTTCTTCTATTCCTACTGTTTTATTTCCTGATCTTTCTGATCTGGATTCTCCACCGATTAAATAGCCTGTGGAAGTAAGAGCTAATGTTCTGATATGGTCATCTGCTTTTCCTCCGAAGTTCTTTTCCCATTCAACCTTTCCTTCCTTGTTAAGTTTGATGATATAGTAATCTCCTTCACCATAGTTTTCAATTTTCTTTGAACCTCCCATATTGCTTCTGGAATAGATCCCTAACAAAGCACCGCCATCTTTAGTGGGAATCATTTTCTCTACTTCATCAAGACCTTTTCCTCCTAAAATAGATTGAGAAAGCTCTTTTCCGTTCTTATCTAATTTAACAATCAAAATATCTTTGGAACCGTAGCCTTTAGCTGAATTCTGAACATTCCCAGCTACAAAAAATCCCAGGTCTGTTGTTTGAATGACTGATCTGGCTTCGTCGTCGGAAGAACTTCCCATTGTTTTCTGCCACAGTTCATCCCCGAATTCATTCAGTCGGATGAGCCAGATATCTGATCCGCCTTTGCTGTCGTCTTTCTTATCCAGACCTTTTCCGGAATAAGAAGTCCCGGAAAGCAGAAAGCCTCCGTCCTGTGTAGAAACAGCAGCAGATAAATAATCATGATTCTGACCAGAAATGTATTTTTCCCAAACCTCCTGTCCCTGTTGATTCAATTTGATTAAATGAAAATCGTAGCCGTTATTTTGTTTATTTCCATCCTGAATTTTGGATGTTTGGATTGAGCTTCCCGTAATGAGATACTGCTGATCGATCGTTGTGGTAACCTGGCTTAGAAAATCCTGAGTGGATGATTTTATATCTTTCTGCCACAGTACTTCCTGGGCAGACAATCCAAGAACCGTGCATAGAATACATGCACAGGAGTAAATTTTCTTCATCTGTTTGTATATTTAAGATTAGTTTTATTTATAATTTTCCGGCAAATTTAACACTTTTTAACGTATTTCAAGTCCCGTTAATGAGATTTAATATGAATATTATCAATTACCGGTGTTTCAATGTTGTTATGAAACAAAGATATTGCGAGAAAGCGACAGAACTTGTCGTATTATAATGGGAAAATAAAACATTCACTTTTCATGAATAGAATAGATAGAATAATTAAGATACCAGTGCCTAAAAAGATCTCTGATAAAATACAAAAAGAGAAACCGAAGTTTCCCTTTTATATGCTGAATGTTTTTAATCAGAATGTTATTTAACCTTCCAAAACCGGAACAATATGATCCCATTTCAGCTGTTTTGCATAATCCAGAGCGGTTTTTCCGGTGTTTGACTGTACATTTTTGTCTGCACCGGCTTCCAGCATAACTTTTACAGAAGTTAAATTTCCGGCGATGGTTTCCTTATGAAGAAGAGTAAGCCCTTTTTCATCAGTATGGGTAAGTTCGTCCGGATATTCCTTGATAAACTTAACGAACTCTTCCGCCATGTTTTTGCTCATAGGATGCTCAATAAGATTTTCCGGTTTTTCTTTCTGTTCATTCACTACCTGTATATCATTGAAATCCCCGAAATCAAGCTGCCATGCGTCATCGTGCTCTTTTCTTTCATCTTCATCCATATCTGCACGCATTTTATGAATGGTAAATCCGCCGTAAGTTTTCGGTAAAAGCTGTTCAGGTGAAGAAAATAGTTGAGAAAGTCCCTTTGGTACCTTTTCGGCAGGGGTAATGGCAATAAGCCAGTCGCTGATCTCATGCAGTGGAACTTCAAAATAATCTCCGGCCTGTATATTGGTAAGTTCATTAGGATTGTTCATCAGGAAACCGCTTATTGTGTCGCCGTCAAAATCAATTTCATTGATCCACATATGTTCCACGGTATTTTCTCCTGTTTCGGGATCTTCCTGGCTGAATGATGCCTTTACACAGGCAAGGTCAAGCCCCGGTATGATCCTTCTGTTTTCCCAGGACTGCTCCCGCCAGAAATATTTAAACGTTTCCCTTGCTTTTTCATACGCTTCGATCATCTTAGGATCTTTTCCATCGGTAAATATAAACGAATTCTCTTCCATTGTAATTGGTGGTTAATGATTAAAATCTGATAGAATGCCAAGTTTAAAAGTATTCTTAAACCCTGCATTTTTTTAGCTGGATTAAAAATAAGGAAAAAAATAAACAAATGTTTGATTTTGATGGAAATTTTAATGCGTTACTGTTGCTGCTTTGCCGTCTTAGGAAGCAGTTGCGCTGTTTTGTAGTAACTTATATCTGTCGGAATTTTGCTTTGCAGATCTTTAAACGTAGCGTATTCATAATGTTCCCAATCCGTCTCATTATCCGGGTTCGGGGTCTTATCTATAGCCAGCTCAAGCTTTCCGTCTTCCTGGTAACTGAATTCTATTGCAGCATATTTTTCGCCGTTTTTATCAGAATTATACCAGCATTTTGTCGTTCTTTCCGGTATAGGTTCCAGCGTTGTATTGTCCAGGATCTGGGAGCAGATAAAATTTTCAGGATCATCGTGATGAAAAACTGTCTTTGAGATCAAAGGCTTTTCGTCTACGCTTAATGAATACATTGTGTTGGTGGCAACGATGAAATTTCCTGCATTTTCCCGCTTTTCAATATCAAAAAAATCTGATTTTTCTTTCAGATAATTCAAAACCTGCGTTTCATCTTCATCCGGGCTCATAAAATAATTGATGCTGTATATTCCTTCTTCCGCCAGAAATTCAATCTCTTTCAGGACCTCAGAATCTTTTTCATAATAATATAAATGATAGTCATCCAGTTTCTCAGCTTTTGCCTTTGAAATCACTTCTCCAAAAATATTTTTATATACTTTTTTCATGCTTAGTAGTTTGATATATATTGTGTTACTAGTATCTTGGTTTTGCGTAAGAAATGTTCACACCGTTTGAATTGTTCTCATCGTTATGAGAACGGTCTACAAGCTTAAAGCTCTCATCTCTGTACTCGGTTTTCATGGGTTGGTTTTTGTGAGTTCAAATATATTTAAAATCAGAGAATTAAGGAATCATATCTGAATTTTTATAATAAGGATTTTTTACTAAGAAGCCGGGGTAAAGCATATCAATCTCGGAAGCATAGATGTATGGGCTCTCCGGATTGATATTTTCAATAGCAGAAAACTCACCATTACGATTGTATAAAAGTTCGACATTATACTGAAGTTGCTCATCAAAGTAATATTTCCGTATAATAATTTCGGATACTCCATTGAAGTAATCTTCCTCCTTTTCATAGATCATCCTGCCGTTTTTGTCATACAGAGAGGTAACGTAGAATTCATCAGCCTTTCCTTTGCTGTAACCTGCGCTGAATTCTTTTCTGTAATCGCCCATATTCTCAGTTCTGATTAAAGTGAAGTCTGTTTCGTGGAATGTTTTTACAAGGAATGAAGCTATTTCCTGTTCAGTTTCATAGTCTTTCAGGGAGTAGCAAAACTCAGTTCTGCTATCTATGGTCGTCCGGTCAAAAGGAGAGGACCGGATGAAGTCTTTCCATAAATAAAGGATCTCCTTGAGGTCAGAAAATGGAATTTCCTGAAGATGGGTTTTATTGATGTCAATATCTTCAAACAGGGCAGAAGTATCCTTGTACCGCATCGTAATAAAATCCAGATAGATTTCTGTACCATATTCAGGATCATAGAAACCCTCTGAAATAATAAAATCGATCTGTGTAATGATTTCATCAATGCTTTCTCCATCAGTGAAACGGTTCAGAAAATACCCAAGGAAATCATTGTCAACACAGTGTATAGCTGTTTTTCTATTAACCGTTTTATCACCAGGAAAAGTGAATGGACGGTCTACAAAGAACAGCTTATATTGGTCCAGAACATTCATATTTTTAATGGTTATAAATTAAAAACATTTGAAAATATCTTCTATTTTGCAGTAATTTGAAAGATATAAAAAGAATTAAATGTCCTTGATAAAATCCTCATATTCATAATAAAACCTTTCAAAACCATCCATTTTCTCCCGGAAAAACTCGAAAATTTCCTGCCATGTATTTTTATTGAATATAGAAACGTTATGTTTTTCAACCCAGATCCTGCTGATCACTTTTCCATTGTCAAGGGTGAAATATTCTTCTTTTTGAAAATCTCCGGTGAAATCTTTCAGGATATCTTCCAAAGACCAGATCTTCTCATAATAAGCATTCCGGAAGATCTCATCTTTCATTTCTATGTCCAGTGAAACTTCCGCTTTCTTATTATCGGCATAGAATTTAAATGACATATCCTTCACCTTGGTATCGTACAGAATCCATTTTCTTGGAAAAGACTTTCCAAAAGCCGTCCAAAACTCCTTTTTTAATTGCTGTGCTTCTTGTTTACTGAACATATAAACAAACTTAAGAATTTAATAGGAAAATGGCAAAATATATGGTAGGCAAAGAGCTCAGGAAGAGCTAATAGAAAATTTAATTTTCATTTTTTGGCGGTTTGTTATTTTTTCAGATCATTATTTCTTAATTTATCTAATTCAAACTATTTTCTTATTTTTGCTGTAATGCTTTCAAAAAAATCCCAATATGCTTTTAAAGCGCTTTCATACCTTGTAGAAAAAAGGAATGATGGCCCCGTTCTTATTTCCGAAATTGCAGAACACAAGAAGATCCCTTTGAAGTTCTTAGAAAATATTCTGCTGGAACTGAAAAAAGCAGACATCCTGGACAGTAAAAAAGGAAAAGGAGGCGGGTATTTTCTAAAAGGAAACCCTGAAAATGTAAAGCTGGCAAAGATCATCCGTCTGGTAAACGGGCCTATTGCCATGTTACCTTGTGTAAGCTTGAATTTCTATGAAAAATGTGAAGACTGCAATGAAGACCACTGCGGGCTGCATGATGTGCTCATCGAAGTACGGGACGCCTCTCTGAATATCCTGGAGAAAAAAACTCTGATGGATCTGGTAGACTGACCCGGTCCTTTTTTTTGAATAACTAGTCTACTTATTTGGTAGGATAGTGTTTTTGTTTGATATTTGCAGTGGCTTAAATGCTTTCATCACCCTGAAAGTGCCCCTGTATTACTTTTTTTAGCAGATGATACCAGATATTTGATGCATTAAAGGGCAGGGCAGGAGCTGTAATGATATTGCAATATGATAATTTCAAGAAAAATCCAGATAAGGCTCAATATATTCATTATTACGGCGGCTGTACTGCTGGTCACGGTTTTGTCCATGTACGAATTGGGTTATACGGACGAACTGCTCAATATTTTAGCCCGGGACAATTATATTTTTTACTGGATGCTGCTGGTAGGTGTATTCGCAGAGATTGTAGCTGGCTCAATGGGGATGGGCTACGGTGTAATCTGCACAACGACCCTTCTATTCCTGAATATTCCTCCGCATATTGTAAGTGCCAGCATTCATTCTGCGGAAAGTTTCACGACGGCCGCAGGAAGTTTAAGTCATATCAAGCTTAAAAACGTAAGCAGGAACCTGGTTAAAAAACTTGCCGTTCCGGCGGTTATAGGCGCCATTATAGGAGCAGTAAGCCTGACATATTTAGGAGAATATTACGCCAAAATCACAAAAACACTTATTGCTTTTTACACCCTTTATCTGGGCATCCAGATTCTGTCTAATGCCTTCAAAGAAAAACAGAGTAAGTCGATGAAAAGAAAAACCAACCTTACAAGACTAGGTGTGATCGGAGGTTTTATAGATTCCTTTGCCGGTGGAGGCTGGGGGCCGCTGGTTACCGGAACTCTTATCAAAAATGCCTTCACTCCCAGGTTTGCGGTGGGAAGTTCCACTGTTGCTAAATTTATACTGACTATCACTGCCGCCGTGACTTTCTTCTTTACCCTGGGGATCCAGCACTGGAATATCATTCTCGGGCTTCTGATAGGCGGGATCATTACCGCACCTTTTTCGGCTATGCTTACGGCAAAACTTCCCGTTAAAAAAATGTTCGTGGTTATCGGGATCCTTGTTATTGTGATGAGTTCTATAACTATTTATAAATCAGTTTTCAAGTAAAATTTATGGTTTTGGCAGAAAAATAAATCCCTTAAAAATACTTTTGGTTTTGAAAATATTCTACTTTTACACCACTAAATAATAGAACATGAATTTGCATATAATTGCGCTTTTTAAGTTTAACGAAAACTATCTGATGGATGCTGTGGAACTGTTTCAGAACCTTGTAAAGGAGACAAGAAAAGAAGAAGGATGTCTCCGGTATGATCTTATTGAAGACAAAGACAATAAAGGGACTTTCTTCCTGATCGAGCTTTGGGAAAGCGTTGACCACCACAACAGGCACAACGGACAGGACCATCTTCTTGACTTTCGTAAAGATGCTTCAAAAATGTTGGAAAGCTCTGCGGAAGTGTATAAAGGGTTTAAGATTTATTGATTCAAAGATTCAAAGATTTAATCATTTAATCATTTAAAAATTTAAATATTGGATTTAGCAGAGATTAAATACGGTCTGTCTCAATCCTTTAATCTTTAAATTTTCAATCTTTAAATTAAAAATAGCATATAAAAGGCGGCTTCAGGATTCTGAAAACCGCCTTTTGATTAGAAAAAATAGAAAGTTAAAATTTTGAGTTTATTTTACGATAAGTTTTTTCGTCTCCGTACTGCCCCCGAAGGTTATTTTTACCAGGTAATTTCCGGCAGTAAGGTGAGATAAGTTCAGATCCTGCTTGTAGAAACCTGCCTGGTTGGTAAGTTCGGCAGTATATACTTTTTTCCCTGTAAGATCATAAACCTCGATGTTTCCTTTGTTGTTAGCTTTTTCCTTCACATCAAAAAGTACAGTCACTTTCTTGTCAGCTGTTGTAGGGTTAGGATAGATCCCGAAAGATGCTTTTTTGCCTACTTCAGTTATTCCTAAAGAACCGGTGATCTTTTTATATTTGAAATACATGTCTCCCGTAGTGGCTCCTCCGTTGGTGGTGAAGTACATTCTGTAGTAATCACTTCCTTTTTTGACATAATACACTACATTCGTATTAACAGTTCCGATACCTTTCCATGAATGGCCGATGGTGGTAATATTGGAAGAGAAACTACCGTCAGCAGGCATAGTGAAAGTCGCGGTTTCCTGTGCTTCAGGCTGTACTTTTGCCACCTTTACACTGGGTCCCTGAATTGCCCCCGTAAGAGGATACATCAACATATTATTGTAGAAAGTGTAATACTTGGTAAACATAAAATCCCATGCACTTCTGGAAGGTTCCATATTGGGAACTTTTGCCCCTGTGGTAAATGAGAAGTAGTTAAAATAGGCATCATCCGATCCGTTGGCTATCGTTCTTGTTTCAGTAGCACCCCATGAAGTTCCGTTCCATTTGGAGTATTTGAATGTATATCCTGCAAAAGCATCTTCAATGGCAAATTTGATATATGAATCGGAGTTGGTATACTTTAAAACAAAAATTGCTTTCCCTTCGATATGGTGATTCATGCTGTTGTACAAGCCCCAGCCAGTTGCAGGAAGATTGGGATTAGGGGATGTGATAGGGCCCTGCTCAAAAGCTCCCTGGCTTAAGTCTGTTGTTTGATCAGGGTTGTATAATGGTTCACCCCAGTTTGCTATATTGTTGATATTGATATTCTCCCAGTCTGCTAAGTTTGTGGAAGCAGCGTACACTTCAATATTCAGGGCATCATTAATTCTTGTGCCGAATGAAAAGTTGGAATTCCTGTAAAAAGCAACATCCCAGGTATTAGCCGGTTGAGAAACCGTATTACCATTTGCAAGATTGAAAAACACCCGGTTCTGGTAAGAAGGTCCCATCGTCATATTTACCTGTGTGTATCCCAATGCGTCAGTTTGCGCCAGAACAGTCTGCTGAACGGAAAGAGCCAATACCGAAGCCAATAATAGTTTTGTTTTCATAACTGATTTTTTACATTTATTATTTAGAATGATTCTACAAAAGTATTGTATTTATTTTTAATGATTCTAAATAAAAACATGACATTTATCTTGTTTTATCCTGAAATGATAAGAAGAAATGAGTTTTTGGGATAAAAAAGCCGGTTGGAAAATCTTCCAGCCGGCTTTACAAAGGTATGGTCTAATAAACCTTATTTTTTGATGAACTTGGATTTTACTACTGATCCTTCAGCTGTTTCAACGAGCATATAATAAACACCTGTCTGAAGTTCACTGATGTCGAATTTCTGCCCTTTTAATTTTCCTTCAGCTGCTTTTTGACCTGCAGCAGAATACACCTCAATGTTTTTAGGTTCTGTTTTTGTGATAAATTCCAAAGCAGTATTGTCTGCACTTACAGCAAATTTGAAGTTCTCTTTTGCCTTGGCAGTATCATTAACTCCCAAAGAAGTAGAAGCTTTGTACATTACATCATCAATTTGGATCGCTACATGGTTGGAAGTAGGTGTAAATTTAAATACAATATAAGAAGCTGCTGATGCAGGAATCGGTACACTTAAATTCTGAACAGATCCGATAGTCGTTATATTCGTTGCAGTGCCTACAGGTACAAAAGTTGTCATATCCGCAGGGTCGGTAGCCAATCCTATCTGAATGCTTCCCGGACCGGGTGAAGGAGATACTAATGTAGCCGTAAAAGTTAATGTTTTATCACCTGCAGGCGTTACAATCTGAGGAGTGATTAAGTATGAAGGCAGGCTTGTATTGTTTCCTGAATATGCCTGAACAGCTTTGTTTGCATCGGTTGTTACAATCATTAATGGCGATGGAGGAAAAGGTAATGGATTCGCAGCCAGCTTTACAGTCCATCCATTTTGTGGAAAAGTGGAACTTCCGGACGTAAATCCATTGAAATTTTCATTGATCGTAGCTACTTGTGCATTTGCTGTAAAAGCTGTAAACATCAATGTTCCTAAAAGTAGTCTTAATTTCATAACGTTTATTTTTATTTAGAATTGTTCTACAAAAATAAGTATTTATTTTTAACTATTCTAAATAAAGCATTATATTTGCCAAAATTTTTACTCTATGAAGAAGAAGGTGCTTTCCGTTCTATCATTGTCCATTGCTTTTTGGATGAATGCACAAGAAAAAGATTCTCTTAATAAACATAAAATAGAGGAAGTTGTCATTACAGGACAATATACACAGCAGTCGATCAATAAATCAATATATAAAGTTGACGTCATAGATGCCCAGCAGATCAAAAATATGGCTGCAACCAATGTGGCAGATGTTTTAAATCAAAGTCTCAATATTCAGATTACACCGGACACCCGTTCGGGAAATTCTACGGCCAATATTATGGGCCTTGATGGAAATTATGTAAAAATACTGATAGATAATATTCCGGTAGTAGGAGATACAGGGCTTGGAAGCAATATTGACCTCACCAAACTTTCTCTGAACAATGTAGAAAGAATTGAGATTGTAAAGGGAAGTATGGGAGTGGAATACGGTAATGGAGCGGTAGCCGGAGTCATCAATATTATTACAAGAAAAACCAATGTGAAAAAAGTGGCTGTAAAAGCATCACTTCAGGAAGAAACAGTAAGAAATAACTATGATCTTAAGAAAAAAGGAAACGGAAGACATATTCAGAACTTTAACGTAGACTACAATATAGACAACAATTGGTTTGCGAATGTCAGTTTCAACCATAACCAATTCATGGGTTATGAAGGCGATAGCAGAGGATATAAATATTTTGGGACAGATCCAGGGATAAAAAGAGGTTACGAATGGAATCCGAAGGATCAGTATGATGCTTCAGCATTGCTAAGGTACACCAAGAACAAAACTTCATTTTACTATAAACTGTCTTATCTGAACGAGAAATTTAATTTTTATAATCCTGAAACCAACAGAATTCCTCTTAACGACGGTTTGGGAGGGGTTGTTTATCAGAGCAGGGATAGAGAATACAATACCAACAGATGGATTCATCAGTTCAATATTCAGACGAATTTTGGAGATATCCGCTATACGGGAGACTTTTCTTATCAGACCCAGGATAGAAAATATTTTGATTATAACTACGATATTCCTAATAGGACGGTTACAAGTAAGGATGAAAAAAGATCCTATTACCAGACAGATATCATCTATTCAAGAGGAATGTTCAGTAATTTCCTGAACAATAAAACCTTTGATTTCCAGCTTGGTTATGAACTGGATTATACAAACGGTCAGGCAGCTCTTATTGCAGGACAGTTTTTTGGTGATTCTGTGAAAAGAAATATTTTTACTTACTCCAATTTTATTTCAGGAGAATGGAACATTTCAGATCAGTTTTCATTAAGACCGGGAGCCAGACTTTCAGTAAGCGATATGTTTGATAATCAATTCAATTACTCTCTTTCTGCAAGACTTAAAACCTCTGAAAATTCAAATCTGAGAGCTGTTGCCGGTACGGCCAACCGTTTTCCTACCTACGACGAGTTGTTTACTTTCTTTGTTAATATTAACCATGATGTTCAGGGAAATCCTGATCTGAATCCTGAAAAAGGATTTTCAGCCGGCCTTTTCTGGGATCAGAATTTTTCAGCTGGTAATAATTGGAAAATAGCTTACGGTGCTAATGCGCTGTATCTTGACGTACAGGACCGGATAGAAATGGTGATGGTGAAAAGACCCTCCACCTATAAGTACATGAACCTCAATACCTATAGAAACATGCTTTTATCTGCCAACATAGACTTTAAAAAAGATCAGTTAGCATTTTCTTTAAGAGGTTCGGTAAATGGTACTTCTGTATCATTGAATGAATTGGAACACACTTCTCCTACAGATTTCCAATATCTTGTACAGGCAGGAGCGTCAGCTAACTATAAACTGAAAAATATAGGGACCGGTTTTTCATTGTATTATAAATATACAGGTCCCGGAAGAAATTATGTCCTGGAGAATGATACCGAAGGTTTCAGACTTGGTAAGACAGAAGGTTTTCATATGATGGATTTCATTGTAAGTCAGCCTTTCTGGAAGGATCATATGGAAGTTTCGGCTGGCGTTAAAAATATCTTCGATGTTACGAGTTTAAATTCTACAGCAAATGCCGGATCTGCTCACACTGCCGGGGCGGACCGTATTAATTTATATTATGGAAGAAGCTATTTTGCAAGGTTAATCTATCAATTTTAAAACATAAGCTATCATTATGAAATATTTAAAAATAATATCCCTTCTGTCCATTGTTGCTCTGCAGTCGTGCTTGGCAGCAGATGAAGATCCGGTGGCGGTTGCTCCTCTTACAGGATCAGTAGTGGATGTTGCAATAGGAGGACCTACAGAACCTAACCAGGTGTGGATTGATTTAAGTGATTACCAGAACCCTGTTACTAATGCTAGAACAGACTGGGACCTTGGATTTTACACAGGAGATGCATTCCGTGTAGTGATCAATGGATCTATAGCGATGACCGTTGCGAAAATTCCGAATGCTACAGACATCAATCTGGTAAAAGAATCAGATGTTACTGCCCTTAAAACCGAAGCTCAGGTCGGAACATTCAGTGCGGCCAATATGCAGTATGTGGATAATCCAACCGGGAACTTCATGACCCAGACTACAGGAATTGAAGCTGTGAAGGAAAATGATGCCGAAAACCCGGTCTATCTGGTCAACTTAGGAAGAGAGATTCCCCCTTCAGCCAATATCGGAGCTGGATCTGTAAACTTATCCGGATCTGCAAGAGGCTGGAAGAAAATTCAGATTCTACGTGCCCTGAACGGATATAAAATACGTTATGCTGATGTAGAAGCGACGACTTATCAGGAATATATTATCACAAAGGATACGGAGTATAATTTTACCTATTTCAACCTTAAAACCGGAACTCCTGCTAAGATACAGCCGAGAAAGAAAAAATGGGATCTGGCCTTCACTACCTTTACCAACGAAGTGTTCCTGGCCCCAACCACCAGTGCAGGAAGCTATTTCTATGCTGATTTTATTATTACGAATACCCTGGATGGCGTTGGCGTATATCAGGTAAATGCCGGAGGTAATCTTGAACAGGCTTATAATGCATTCAAATTAAGTGATATAGATCAGTCCAAATTTGTTTTTAACGATCAGAGAGCTCTTGGAGATAAGTGGAGAACAACTACCGGAACGCCGGATATACCGCAGCCATTTGTGTACTCAGACCGTTTCTTTGTCCTTAAAGATGCAGAAGGATTTTATTTTAAGCTGAGATTCAATGCTATGAAAGACAAGAATGGAAACCGCGGTTCCTCTAATTTTGAATTTGCCCCTTTATAATAATCAAATAATAGTATATCATGAAAAAAATAATCCTTGCAGCTTCCATTCTGATGGCAGTATATTCATGCAAAAAAGAAGAAGGTGCCAAAAAAGAAAATACAACAGAAACATCTTCTGAAGCTCCGAAAACCAATAATAAAATCGTTACGCTAAACGGCGGAGTTACAGAAATTATAAGCGCACTGGGCCACGAAAAAGAAATCGTAGGAACAGACGTTACAAGTACCTATCCGGAATCATTAAAAGCTACAGCTAAAGACTTGGGTCACGTAAGATCTATGACAATAGAGCCGATCATGTCAGTAAACCCGACTTTAATTTTAGCTTCAGAAAAAGATATCAATCCTGAATTGATGACTAAGATCAAGTCTTCAGGGATCAAAGTTGAAGTATTCAAACAGGAGTACACGGTAGAAGGAACTAAAAAGCTGATCGCTGACGTAGCAAAAGCAATAGGAAATACAGACTACCAGAAATTAAATGATAAAATTGATGCTGATTTGAAACAAGTTCAGCCTATCGCTAAAAAACCGAAAGTATTGTTCATCTACGCAAGAGGAAATATGCTGATGGTTTCAGGGACAAAAACTCCAATGGATGCCCTGATCACTCTTGCGGGGGGACAGAATGCAGTAACCGATTTCGAAGATTTCAAGCCTTTGACACCAGAAGCGGTAGTTAAAGCCAATCCGGACGTTTTATTCTTCTTTGAAACAGGCCTTCAGGGAGCCGGAGGAAACGAAGGAGCTCTTAAAATGCCGGGCGTGGCACAGACCAACGCAGGTAAAAACAAAAAGATCATCGCAATGGATGGAGGATTGGTCTCAGGTTTCGGACCTAGACTGGGAGAAGCAGCAGTAGGATTAAACAAACTTCTAATTGAGAACACAAAGTAAATTATATTTTTATCTAACTATAGGTGCCGTACTGCTTGTTATTATAGCAGTACTGGCACTTAATACAGGAGTCTACGACTTTGGAGGAACATCACCCTTCAAAGTTCTGTGGCAATATATAAAAGGTGATCCTGGTTTATCTTTAAGCGATAAATATGTGATCTGGGATGTGCGGGCAGCAAGGATCATTATGGCCATTTTAATAGGAAGTATGCTCGCTGTTTCAGGAACCGGTTTGCAGGGACTTTTCAAAAATCCTCTGGCGACAGGAGATCTGATAGGGCTTACATCGGGGGCGACCCTGCTGGCGGCAATTGCCATTGTTTTAGGAGGACATTTTAAGCAGTATCTTCCTGAAGCCGTACAATTTTCAATAGTAGGAATTGCAGCATTTATCGGTTCACTTTTATCCATGATGCTGGTATACAGAATTTCTACAAGCGGCGGAAAAACCAATGTCGTCATGATGCTCCTTAGCGGAGTAGCCATTACAGCGATCGGGTTTTCGATCACCGGGTTTTTGATCTATATTTCAAAAGACGACCAGCTCAGGGACCTTACCTTCTGGAACCTGGGAAGCCTGGCAGCGGCAACCTGGATGAAAAATATTATTTTAACAGTGGTTCTGATCATTTCTTACATCATCCTGCTTCCCAAAGGAAAGGCTTTAAATGCCATGATGCTTGGGGAAAAAGATGCCCAGCATTTAGGGGTCAATGTAGAAAAGCTTAAAAAGCAGATCATTATTATTGTAGCATTAATGGTAGGAAGCTGCGTGGCATTTTCAGGAACCATAGGATTTGTAGGGCTTATAGTACCTTATATCTTAAGGCTTTTATTTAAATCGAATTATGCATTTATCCTGCCCCTGTCGGCGGTATGCGGAAGCATATTACTGTTGACGGCAGATACGTTCAGCAGAAGCATTGTAGAACCGTCGGAACTTCCGATCGGGATTCTTACAGCACTGATGGGAGGCCCTATTTTTATTGCTATTTTAATTAAATTCAAAAAATCCATGTAATGATAAAGGCGCATCAGATCAGTTACAAACATAAAGATTTCCATATTCTGGATGGGATAGATGTTGCTCTTGAATATGGTGAATTCCTGGCTATTGTAGGACCGAACGGAGCCGGAAAATCAAGTTTGCTGAGTATTTTGGCTAATGAAATCAGGTCCGGGCAGAAGATAGTATTCAAAAATAAAACGATGACCGAATGGGATGTAAAAGAACTGTCCAGGCACAAGGCTAAATTCTCCCAGCACAACAGCAATGATATTCCGCTTGACGTAAAAGACGTTATCATGATGGGAAGGTATCCTTATTTCGATGCCCAGCCCGGAAAGGAAGACCTTGAAGCCATGAATAATATGATGTATGATACCGATATTTTTCATCTGAAAGACAGGGAATACAATACCCTTTCCGGAGGTGAAAAACAGCGTGTACACCTTTCAAGAGTAATGGCACAGCTGCAGAACGAAATTGCCCACAAACTGGTATTTCTGGATGAACCGCTGAATAATTTAGACATCAAACACCAGTATAAGGCTTTAGAAATTATTAAAAATTTCACCCAAAAGGCCAACAGCGCTGTTGTTGTACTGCATGATCTGAATCTTGCCGCACAGTTCGCCGACAAAATTTTATTGATGAAATCAGGAAAGGTCTCCGCATACGGAACGCCACAGGAAGTATTTACGGCCGAAAATATCAGCCATGCCTACAATTTTCCGTGCACCATCTGTGGACACCCCATTACCAATAACCCAATGATCATTTTTGGATAACCATGGAAAAAGATGAATTAAAAATCCTCGCGCAGAACCTTGCCAACCCACAAGGTGAAAAAGGCATAGAGATCGGCGAGATGATGAATGCCACCAACATCAGCATGACATTGGAAAGCATAAGGACGCTTTTAATAGAAGATGATGAAAACATCCTTGAAATAGGACACGGCAATGCCGGACACCTGAAAAATATTTTAAACAGGGCTCAAAACCTGAAATATACAGGAGTTGATATTTCAGAAACCATGCACAACGAAGCCAAAAGGCTGAACAAAAATTTTGAAAGCCAGGCCGGTTTTGTACTTTATGAAGGAAAAAAACTTCCCTTTGAAGACAAAACTTTTGACAAAATATTTACGGTCAACACAGTCTATTTCTGGGAAAATCCGGTTGAGTTTCTCAATGAAATCTATAGAGTTTTAAAGAGGGACGGAATTTTCGTTCTTACTTTCGGACAGAGAAAATTCATGGAAACCCTGCCGTTTACGGAATATAATTTTACCATGTACAGCAACTCCGAAATGGAAGAACTGGTTGCTGAAAGTCACTTTAAGAGAATGAAAATTTCCGAGAAAGAAGAAGATATACAAAGCAAGTCAGGAAACGAAACCATCCATAGAATTTATACAGTTTTAACCATAAAAAAATAAAATTATGAGCACATTAGTTAATGATTTAAAGGAAAAATGGGAAGCTCTCAAGGCAGAAAGTCCAAATATAAGAATAAGAAATGCTGCCGCACAGCTGGGCGTAAGCGAAGCTGAATTACTGGCAACAAGCATAGGCGAAGGAGTAACCGTACTTCAATCTGAATTTCCGGCCATCCTTACCGAAGCGGAAAAGTTAGGAAAAGTAATGGCCCTTACCCGTAATGACGAATGTGTACATGAGAGAAAAGGAATTTACCAGAACGGTGATTTCAGCAGTCCTCATGCACAGCTTTTCGTAGGAGAGGATATCGACCTTAGAATATTCATTAACCACTGGAAATCTGCTTTTGCAGTTGTGGAAGGAGATAAAAAAAGTCTTCAGTTCTTTGGGAAAGACGGTCTTGCCCTTCATAAGATCTATCTGACAAAAAACAGTGATGAAGCCGCATTCGATGCTATTGTGGAAAAATTCAGAGCAGAAGACCAGAGCCAGGCCTTAACTATTGAAGAAGCTGCCCCGAAAGCACCTGAAAAGGCTGATTCTGAAATTGATGCAGAAGGGTTCAGAAAAGCATGGACTGAATTGAAAGATACCCACGATTTCTTCATGATGACCAGAAAATTCGGGGTAAGCAGAACCCAGGCATTGAGATTAGCACCCGAAGGATTTGCTGAAAAAATTGATAATGCCAAAGTGGTGAATGTTCTGGAAGATGCTTCAGAAAAGAATATTCCGATCATGATATTTGTAGGAAACAGGGGAATTATTCAGATTCATACCGGAAACGTGAAGAAAACTCTTTGGCACCAGCAGTGGTTCAATGTAATGGACCCGGATTTCAATTTACATCTTGATGTTACTAAAATCGCTGAAGCATGGATCGTTAAAAAACCTACGGAAGACGGTGAAGTAACGGCTATTGAAGTGTTCAACAAAGAAGGGGATTTCATCGTTCAGTTCTTTGGAAAAAGAAAGCCCGGAATTCCTGAACTACAAGAGTGGAAGGATCTTGTGGCAGAATTGGAGAAATAATAATTAGATAATTTTGAAAGGACCGTTTTGTTTTTTTTAATTCAAGGCGGTCTTTTTTATGAAATGACAGAGAAATAGGCAGATTTTCTAAATAACAGGGAAATTTAATTTGCTGAACCATCTTTGCGATTACCAACCAAACTTTTATGGTTTAGAATTTAGTATGAAATTGTGATATTTGTGCAAAAACATTTGTGTAATTTGAGTTTAAATAAAATAAGATGAAAAATATTTTCATAGCCATTTTGCTGGCTGGTTTCTGTTCATTAAGCGGGCAGGATTTTAAAGCTTACCAGTTTTATGACAAAAAAGGGAAGGAGGTAAAAACAGACAGGCTGATTAAAGAGCTGGCCGGATATGATGTTGTCTTTTTTGGAGAAAACCATAACAGCTCTATCAATCACTGGCTGCAGCTTAAGATAACGGAAGGTTTGTATCAAAAGAAAAACGGTGGGATCATTCTGGGTGCAGAAATGTTCGAAAGGGATAATCAGCCACAGCTGAATCAGTATCTGGATGGGAAGTATGATGCTAAAACATTCAAAGATTCAGCCCGTTTATGGAACAATTATGTAACAGATTATAAACCCCTGGTTGATTTTGCCAAAACCAAAAAGCTGAACTTCATTGCGACCAATATCCCGAGGAGATATGCTTCCCAAACCGCAAAAGAAGGACTTGAATCTTTAAACAAATTAAGTGCTCAGGAGAAAAACTATATCGCACAGCTCCCAATTAAAGTAACGCTGGACACACCGGGCTATCAGGAAATGAAGGCGATGATGGGTGACCATGCGGAAGGTACGAAAGTGATGAACTTCATTTCTGCACAGGCCATAAAAGATGCTACCATGGCTGAATCTATCCTGAAAAGTATGCAGGCCGGAAAAACGTTTATCCATTACAACGGAAATTATCACAGCAAAGAATTCGGAGGAATCTATTGGTATATCAAACAAAAGAATCCAAACCTTAAAATGGCGGTGATCTCTGTTTTTGAATCCGAAGATCCGGAGCTGAAAGTTCCTGAAAAAGAATATATCCCGACTGATTTTAATCTGATCATTCCGGCAGATATGACGAAGACATTTTAATTCAACAGAGCGGGCTTTAGCCCGTTTTTTTATACAGTATCCAAAGAGGCTTTAGCCCAATTATCTATTCTGAAATACAATATCTATCTTTGCATCAACAAATAATAAAAATGAAAAAAATATCTTTTCTGCTGATCTTTTTTATCAGTCTGGTTAATGCTCAGAAACTTACATTGGACGAAATCTCAGTTATTAACCAGGGAGATACCGGAACGGCATTGCCTATCTACCAGACAACAGATTCTCACCAGCATAAAACCTTACTAAGCCTTTCAACGGATATTGACCCGGTTGATGCCAATACGGCAACTTTGGTCAAAAGGATGAAAGAATCTCTTCTTTCCACAGACGGCGGGGTTGGAATTGCCGCACCACAGGTCGGGATCAACAGGAAAGTGATCTGGGTACAGCGTTTTGATAAAGAAGGGAATCCTCTGGAATACTTCATTAATCCTGTGATTGTCTGGAGATCAGAGTTACAGAACCTTGGGCCGGAAGGAGATCTTTCTATTCCTGAATTCAGAGATCAGTTTTACAGGAGTAAAGTCATCCAGTTAGAGTATGTTGATCTGAAAGGGCAGAAATATTCAGAAATTGTAGAAGGTTTTACGGCGGTGATTTTCCAGCATGAAATCGACCATCTTTTCGGGATCCTGATTTCAGATAAAAAGGAAAAAGAGAAGAGTGATTCTTATAAACCGGTGGATGCTTATAAGAAAAGTGATTCTATGACTAGGTAATGATTTTGTTGTTAAATTCTTTTGGTTTATTTCTGGCGGATTTTCAGCAAAAACTTCTATGGAATTCCAAATATTGAATCTTGGGCAAATATTTTGTAGAGGCAGTTTAGCAGCCATATTGCCGAACAGATGTTAAGGTAGTTTTTATTTGTCGTCAGGTTTCCGTATTTCTTCATCCATTAGTTTGTCCAAAATCAGTTTCAGTTTCTCGTCCGGCGTTTGGTCCCCAATGATTTTCAAAACAGGGCTTTTGGTTTGTTTTAGCCAGGTCTCGTGAGCGTTTAAAGTTCTTTTGGCAAGCCCCGTGTTATTGTCATAATCTGTTGCCCAGGCAATAAAATCATTAAATTGCTTTGCCCTGCTTTTGTCCTTGTAAATGACGTCACCATATATTTCCAGTTCCCGATTTTTAAGCCTTTCAATTCTTATCTTATTAGGTAAGTAAAGGAATATGATCAGGTCAAAGTCAGGGAATAAATTATCTCCCCAATGAATGATAGAACCGCCTAATATCCAGTTTTCAGTTTCATTTATGTCTTTAATAATAAGGTGGTTTCTTTCGTTTGGACTTCGCCTGTGAGTAAAGGGTGGTTCTGTTTTAATCCAGAAATAGTCATCACTGTCAAAATATTTCACGCCTAATTTTTCAGCTAATAACCGTCCCAGCGTTGATACTCCACTCCCTGATGCTCCAAAAATATGTAGTTTCATTGTTTTACTGTCGTTATAAATTACCGTTAACGTTTCGTAGCTTTGTCTTCTGGTGGGGTAATTGAAGCACAAAAGCTGATATCATTACTAAAGTTTAGCTGAAAAATTGTAGTTAAATTTGCACTTCAGCCCGTCTGACTTAAAACGTTCGTTCTTTTAGAATTTTAAACAGCAATAATCACATCCGTGTCTTCATAAGGAGGTTCAATATTCGAAAATGTTAATTGGAAGATAATGTCTAAATAAGGTACTTCATCAGATGCCTTTGTATGTATCAATAAGAATGCCCACCCATTTCTAAGATTTGAAATGCTTACTTTTTCATCCCAAAATTCAAAGTTGTCTATGTCTCCTTTCTTGGTGTAACAAATTTGAGTAAACTCGCTATGGGACAAAAGAAACAATTCATCTTCCAATTCAATAAAGAATTTATTTTCAGAAGAAATATTATAGTTTTCCTTATTGTTCATCCCTTCCATTATTCTTATTTCGCCAACTACATCTTCTCCACTTTCGGTAACAATAGCAGCAACAATACCTTGGTTTATTAATGGAATAATTCCCTCAGGAAAATCATAATTGAAGTCTCTTTCTCTATAATATTTTTCAAGCCCTTTTTTTGAGCATAACAAAAGGACTCCGTCAGTATCTTTTTCGAATTTTAAAATCATATTGTCATTTTTTTATTAAGTGGTTAATTTGCATGACGCACAACGTTTCGGAGCTTTTGTGTTCAGGTGGGAAATCGAAGCGCAAAAAACAGATATTATAATTCCCATAAAATTAAGTAATTTTCACTTTAAAATAATTTTAAAATAGAGTATGTTCAATAAAAAAATCTGCTTCGGTAAGAAACAGATTTAATGTATTGAAAGGAATTGAACTTAGTTATTCGTCACTGTAAGTTTCACCTCCATATTATTTCTCGTAGCATTAGAGTACGGACAAATCTGGTGTGCTTTTTCAGTTAATTCCTGTGCTTCTTCAATAGAAACTCCTGGAATATTCACATCCAGCTCTGCTGCCAGACCGAAACCGCCGTTTTCCAGCTGTCCGATGCTTATCTGAGCAGTGACTGTTGTTTCCCCTGTTTTTACTTTTGAAAGGCTGATCACTCTATTAAGGGCACTGTCAAAGCAAGCCGAATATCCGGCAGCGAAAAGCATTTCAGGATTGGCAAAATCGTCATTGCCGCCACCTAAAGCTTTAGGCATTCTTACTTCAAGGTCCAAAACTCCGTTTTCACTTTTCACATGGCCGTTTCTTCCTCCTTGTGCTGTAACTTTTGTTGTATATAACGTTTTCATTTATTTCTCTATTTTGTTTAATATTTTTAAGACAGTTTCTTTGAGATGCAGCAGGTCTTCTGTCTCTATACCGATTTTGTCCTGTATTTTTCCTGGAATTTCACAGGCTTTCCGCTGCAGCTGCCTTCCTGATTCCGTTAAAAATACTTCAACCACTCTTTCATCTTCTTTTTTCCTCTTCCTGGAAATAATTCCTTTACTCTCAAGCCTTTTCAGAAGAGGAGTTAAAGTCCCGCTGTCCAGAAACAGTTTTTCACCGATATGGTTGACTGCAAGACCGTCATTTTCCCATAATACCATCATCACGAGATACTGCGGATACGTAATACCGATCTCATCAAGAAACGGACGGTAAAGTCCTGTGATCTCTTTGGCAATCACATAAAGCGGAAAGCAGATCTGGTTTTCCAACTGTAACGGTTTTGAATTTTCCATAAGGCTGAACATGAAAAGTGTACTGAATATATTATTTTTTGATGATGAATTCCTCCATTGGAACTCTTACTTTTTTCATCGAAGACAGCCAGTCTTTTTCTTCATCCCTGTAACCTAGGTACAGAAGGCTGACGCTTTTTAATCCCAATTCTTTTAATCCTAGAATTTCATCCACTACCTCATTGCTGAACCCCTCTGCAGGAGTACTGTCGATTTTTAATTCGGCAGCCTGAGCCATAGCCAAACCTAACGCAATATAAGTCTGACGTGCAGTGTGAGCAAAATGCTGTTCTGGAGTCTGAGCTCCGTACATTTCTTTGATCTTATCCGTATAGCTGTTGAAACGGCCTTTTGGAAGGTCTCTTACATCGGTATGATGATCATACACCTTGTCAATTTTTTCATTAGAATACCTGTCCCAGGCAGCAAATACCAAAACATGGGAACTGTCTCTCATTACTTCAGGATTTAGCGCTCCCTGTACCATCTTTTCTTTCAATTCCTGGTTTTCCACAACGATAACGCGGAATGGCTGAAGCCCTGATGAAGTAGGCGCCAGTCTTGCTGCTTCTAAAATGGTGTTAAGATCCTGTTCCGATACTTTTTTTGAAGGATCATATGCTTTTACTGCATGTCTCCATTGTAAGTCTTCTATTAATGACATTTCTTTTATTTTAAATTTATACTTATTAACGTTATCAATCTGAATGTTTATAAAATCAGATTGACCGTACAAATGTACAACTATTAAATTGTACACAATTTAATTTTGATAGATTTAATTTATGCCAGTTTTAGACAAAACCTAAATAATACCAATATTTTTAATAACAGAGGCTTGAATGCAGAACAGATTGAAAATGCAGTTCACGATATTATTCCCTCCATTCCTTTTAAAAGACAGAGTGAGGCAGCAGAAATTGCCAATGCCGTATTATTCCTGGCTTCGGAAAAAGCTTCTTACATTCCTGGGGCAGAAATTAAGGTGGTACAGGAATTTCAGTCATAAGGTAAATTAAAAATCCCCATCATATCAGTGATTGGAGATTTTGAGAGAATCATTTAATGCTGTTCTTCAAACAGTATCTTGAACGGAAAGAGCGGGATAATCAAGTCAGTGAATTTCGTTGATCTGTTTTATAATATTCGTATTATTTTCAATACCTATATCATATGCTTTTCCTTTTTTATGGCTTTGAGCTGTCTTTTCCAGGAGTGCTTTGTAATCTGATCCCTTTTTAGACAGATAAAAGATCTGCGGACTTATCCCGATGGATATACGGGTGAATTCTTCCGGTTTTTCCGGGTCTTCTGCTACATTGGTGATAACTGAATTTTTATACCAGGTCAGGTTCTGAGAACTTGAGCTGCCGGAACAGGATGTAATCATAAATAGTATTAATAATATATAAGTCCAGACTTTCATAGAAAAAATATTTAGTAAACAGCTTCCGCCATTAATTATAAAAAAGTAACGGAAGCTGTTTAAGTTAATTAATATCCACAGCTCGAAACGCTTGGAGCCGGGGATGGAGAGCATCCGGAAAGTGATGAGAATTTAGTCAGTACACAATTGGTATTCACTAAATTATTATCATAAAGGTAAGAATTGGTAGGGCTTCTATAATATACATTTCCTGCCGTATTAACGTAAGAAGATACCGATGCAGATCCGCAGCTTGTATTGATACAGGCATTTCTCCAGGCCGTATCCGTAACAGGACCGCCTGGGAACAGGGAAGGATCTATGATTCTTTTTTCAATAACGCCTGATGCATTGATATAGCTTACCAGGATGGCAACGTGGTAGCTCCAGGCGACACAGCAAGTTCCTGTAGATGCTTTTAAGTTTCCGTATACAAACTGTTTCTCACAGTCATAGCCGTTGTTGATCAGGATTTGTCTCATTTTGTGGGCTCTTGCGTAGCATCCGTCTACAGGATATCTGAATGTGATGCATGGTGAAGATGCCGTAGAAGCACCGCAAGCCTGGTTCTTGATCAGGGCAAACATACTGTTTAATGTAGCTACGTTAGGGAGAACAGTTGTCAGTTTGGCGGCTTCATTTTTGGCCTCTTTTGTAAAAACAGATTTGAAATAGCGGATATCTTCCCCGCTTCCTTTTTCTACTTTTGCAATTTCATGCGTGTTAGGCTTGATAAAAACCTGGATTGGAGATTCGTTTTTCAGGGCTTCTCTGATCAGGCTGATGTACTTTTCATTTTCTTTTGTTGGGGTAATGGTATAGAATTGTGCAGTGACAATGAAGGATACTTTCAGGGTACCGTTTTCATCCTCAATCCCTACCGGAATCGTTTTTCCCAGTTCTGTAAAAGCTTTGCTGCTTGTTTCGTTCTGACTCATCTGCTGCTCTTCGCCGGAGTCTTTACAGGCATTAAATGACAGGGCTGCCACAAATACCATCATTGATAACAGAAATTTTTTCATAATTCTCATGATTTGGTGGTTAGTAATACAATGTATTGATCTAAGTTTTGGTGTGTATCGTTTTTACAGGAACTTATCAGAAATAATAGTTCACTTTATTGTGATATTAAAAGTAGACAAAAATAGAATACCAACAAATTATTTATGATAAAAAATCAATTATTTTAACTCAAGTTTAAATGAAACCTGCGGCTTAGGTGCTTCTAACGGGGTTGAACATATTTCGGCGAATATGAAAAGATCCGCCGAAATATGATGGAATTTATATGTAAAATTATTTTTTAGTCTTCACGAGGCTGCTTTTTAAAACAAAATCTTTGATCAGGGTTTCATAGTAATAGAAGAGGCCGGAGTTTTCGCTCATCTGGTTTTCAAGAACTATAATACTTACATCAGAACCGGGAATGTATATATTCAAAGAAGCAAAACCATCGCCCAGGCCTGTGTGTCCCAAAAAGGAGATACCGTTGTCTTTAACGATCCGGATATTATAACCATAGCCCATTTTATCTTTTCCAAATACATCATGCTGTGACATCATGGAAGAACTGGTCATAAGATGATAGCTTTTAGGGTTCAGAATTTTGCCTTTATGAAGAAGCGAATTCCATAGTACCAGATCTTCAGCTGTAGTAATTACCCCGTCGGCAGGCACATTTTCATCGCTGATGAATGAATTCTCAACCGGTGTAAACTTATTGTCCTTATTCATATGGCCGGATACCAGATTCCTGCGGTTATTTTTTGAGTAGCAGAATGTACTGTTCATATGAAGCTCTTTAAACAGGCTGGAAGCCAGCCGGATATAAGAGGTACCGGAAACATTCTCAATGATCTTCCCTAAAAGAATATTCGACAGGTTACCATACTTAAATTGTGTGCCGGGTTTAAAAAGTAATGGCTTTTCCAGGTCATCAATTCCGTGACTGTGATTTAACAGCTGATGCACAGTGACCGAATCTGCCCAGGGCTGTGTAAGAGAAGGAAGATACTTTTTGATAGGAGCCTGCAGATCTATTTTTCCTTTTTCAAATTGTTTTAATAATAAAACGGAAGTGATCTGTTTGGTATTGGACATGATCTCAAACTGATCGTTCATTTTTACAGGAACTTTCGTTCTGCTGTCTTCAAAACCGTAGGCTTTGGAGTATTTTGTTTTTCCGTTTTGGGTGATAAGGATAACTCCGTTGAAAGGTCTTGGAGACGTTGGAGATTGTATTAAACTGTCGATCCGGCGGGTATAATCATTTTTATTTTGTGCGTATGACTGGCATGCCGTAAAAAGTATTGCAGCACTGCAGAGAATTCCGATAACTGGTTTCATTTGGGAATGTTGGGTTAAGTAAAATTATAATCCTCAAAAATAAGTTTTAAAATCATGCAGTAGCTGGAAAATTTTTGAAATTTAAAGCCTGCCTGCACACATAAATGAAGAAACCGGCTGTAAAGGTACTGCCGGTTTTTATTCTTATTGGAAAGTTGATGATGTAAGGGAATTAATAACAAGATGTTACCTTTTCAGGTGTCAAACTTTCTTACTTTTATAGTTATTTATAAACAAGTTCCGCTCCGAAAACATCTGCAAAATGCTTTCTGATATTTGCTTTCAGGTCTTCCACTTCTTCGGTGGTCAGTTCTCTTTCCAGTTCTCTTTTTACAGAAGTTACCTGTTTGTCTTTGATTCCGCATGGAATAATGTATTCAAAATAACGCATATCGGTATTTACATTCAGGGCAAAACCATGAAGGGTTACCCATCGTGAAGCTTTCACCCCCATAGCGCAGATCTTTCTGGCATAAGGTTTTCCTACATCCAGCCAGACTCCGGTTTCTCCCGGTGAGCGTTCGCCTTTAATGCCGAATTCACCAATCGCCCTGATGATCACCTCTTCCAGGTTTCTCATATATAAATGAATATCTGTAAAGAAGTTTTCGAGATCTAAAATAGGGTAGCCCACAATCTGCCCGAAACCATGATAGGTAATATCTCCGCCACGGTTCACTTTTACGAAAGTGGCATCTATTTCTTTCAGTTTTTCGATACCGGCAAGCATATTTTCTTCATGACCGCTTTTTCCCAAAGTATAAACATGAGGATGCTCCACCAATAAAAGATGGTTCGGAGTGGTCATGTGCTCTTCTGCGGGTAAATCACGGTTTTTAATTTTGGTATCAATGATATTTTTCATCAGGCTCTCCTGATAGTCCCAGGCAGGCTGATATTCTTTTATACCCAGATCCTCAAATTCCACCGATTTATTTTGATTTGTATTCATATGCAGATGTCTGTTTTATTTAATGGTATATGGAATCACGAGTTCATACCATTTTTGACATACAAATTTAGTGAATTTTAAGCTTTTACAGCATGGATAAAATCTATCGCAGCATTTTTCCAGTCTTTATGATTCAGCAGGGTATGCACAAAGGCGGTTCCTATAATTCCTCCATCTGCATTTTCAGTAACATTCTCAAAATCTTCCTTTGTTTTGATCCCGAAACCGATCATTACAGGGTTCTTAATCGTAAGAGAAGCGAGTCTAGACAGATAGTTTTCATTTTTCAGAACGGCATTGTCATTTCCGGTGGTTGATGATGAACTTACCGCATACAGGAATCCTGAACTTAAAGAATCCAGATACAGAATTCTTTCGTCAGAAGTTTCGGGAGTAACCAGAAACGTAAAATTAAGGTGATACTTTTTTAAAATCTGCTGATAATTGTTTTCAAACTCAATAGGAGGCAGGTCAGGAATGATCAGTCCCGAAACTCCGCTTTCCGAACATTCACGACAGAATTCTTCAAATCCGAAACTCAGGACAGGGTTGATATATCCCATCAGGATCATTGGGATTTTAATGTCATTCTTTACCGTTTTCAGCTGGGAAAACAGTTTTTCGATGGTCATTCCGTTCTTTAAAGCCAGCTCATGGGCTTGCTGGATCACCGGGCCGTCTGCCACAGGATCAGAATAGGGCATCCCGATTTCCATCATATCGGCCCCGGAATTTTGGATCAGTTTTATAATATCAGCGGTATCTTCCAGCTGCGGAATCCCTGCTGTGAAATAGATGTTCAGTTTTTTCATTTTTGGTTGTACTAGTGTAAAATGTAAAAAGTATAAATGTAAAAAGTTAAAGTATAATGTACAAAGTGACGTAGAGATGTATTGTACATTTTACATCAGGCATTTTACAGATTCTTCAGATATGTTTCCATATCCTTATCCCCGCGTCCGCTCAGGCAGATCACAACAATATCATCTTCATTGAATTTCTTTTTATCCAGAACCGCCAGGGCATGAGCGCTTTCCAGGGCCGGAATGATTCCTTCCAGTCTCGTCAGCTCAAAAGCAGACTGTAACGCTTCTTTATCATTGATGCTGAAAAATTCAGCCCGTTTTTCCTTAAATAAATGGGCATGAAACGGCCCGATTCCCGGATAGTCAAGTCCTGCGGAGATAGAATGAGGCTCAATAACCTGTCCGTCAGCGGTTTGCATCACAAGGCTTTTGCTTCCGTGAAGAACACCTAAGGTTCCCAGGAAAGTGGTGGCTGCTGATTTACCGGAATCAACGCCAAGACCGCCAGCTTCCGCAGCAATAATCTTCACCTCTTTTTCTTCCACGAAATGATAAAAAGTTCCTGCCGCATTGCTTCCTCCGCCTACACAGGCGATTACATAATCCGGGTTTTCTCTTCCTGTTTTTTCTTTCAGCTGTTCCCTGATCTCTTTTGAGATAACGCTTTGAAACCTGGCGACCAGATCAGGAAAAGGGTGTGGACCGACTACGCTTCCGATCACGTAATGGGTTGTCACAGGATTATTGATCCAGTCTCTAAGGGCTTCATTCACGGCATCTTTTAACGTTTTGGAACCTGAAATGGCAGGAATAACTTCCGCACCCAGCATTTTCATTCTTGCCACATTCGGAGCCTGTCGCTGTATGTCGATTTCTCCCATATAAACGATGCATTCCAGGCCCAGTAAGGCGCAGGCCGTAGCGGTGGCTACACCGTGTTGTCCGGCCCCGGTTTCAGCAATAATTCTTGTTTTTCCCAGACGTTTTGCCAAAAGAACCTGTCCCAAAGCATTGTTGATCTTATGCGCTCCGGTATGGTTGAGGTCTTCTCTTTTTAAGTAGATCCGGGTATTGTATTTCCGACTTAAATTCCCGGCGAAATAGAGTGGTGTGGCACGCCCCACATAGTTTTTCAGCAGGTCCTGATACTCATTCTGAAACTCTTCAGATTCTATGATCTTAAGATAGTTTTTCTGCAGTTCCTCTACATTCGGATAAAGCATTTCAGGGATGAAAGCGCCTCCGAATTCACCATAATATCCGTGTTCATCAGGGTTTTTATAATTCATTGTATTATTCTTTAGTCATTAAATAAGCATTTCTTCCCGGGCCAAGCTGTCTGAGCAGCTCCACGATTTCTCCGGAAGTATTAAAAATTAAAATATCATCGTCTTCAGAACTGATCCATCCGGTTTCATCATTTTCAAGAATGGCTTTGGCTTTACCTTCCAGAATTTCAATATCAAAGCGATGGTAAAAAGGGCGGAGATCCGTAAAGCAGAATCCTATAGTTTCAAGATTTCTATGAATGACATTTTCTGTAAAAGACTTAACCAGCTGCGATCCGTATCCTTTTTTTTCGTGTGCGGAAACCAGGCCAACCGCTTCGGCAAAAGAATACTGCTTTCCGGAAACCTTCAGCACAAAATCAAAATTAAGCCGGATAACCGCCAGTATTTCACCTTCTGATCCTGATAGAAAATGAAATTCCGAATCTTTAAAGAAAGTACGGAAATCTGAAGGAGACATCCCGTTCCATTCCCGGATTTTCCACAGGTTTAAAATATGTCGGGTTTCATGATCTGTAAGATCACCTGTTTTTTTAATTTGATAGTTCATTGGTTAACAGGTTGATAAAATGAATGTTATGGTTGCGTTGCTGTCTTGTGATCAGTTTTTTGTGATGCATGAATTCAATTTTATTGATGATGTCAACTAATGTCGCTGCATCTATTTTAGATTCATACATGGTGACCGCAATTTCAAGGTTGTCAATCAAAAAATAAGGATCGGAATCTTCATAAAGCAAAAAAATCTTAGCATAAATCTTTCCGAGGTCATATTTGACATTAGCTTTGACGTGGCTGTCCAAAAATTTATCTGAAATAATGACCAGATAATAGCTGTTCCACAGACCGATCCTTTCAAAGAAATACTGGATATCATCACTGTCAAAGCTTTTGATGATGCCGATAAATTCCTGTAACTGTTTGTCAATGGTCCAGTATTCCGTACTGCTGTCATTTTGGGAAACAAAATTATACAGAGACTGGATTTTTTTATTCCCGAATTTTGGCGGAAATAAGGTTTTATAAAATGTTTTCTTTAGCAGATGGATGTTCATCATCTTGTTGTGTATTTTTTAGCCGTTATTTCAGAACGTTTTAGAAATGAATTTTCTTATTTTTTCCAGGTTTTTAATTCCCGGTTCCAGTTCAAACTTTGAATTAATGTCAACCGCAAATGGTTTTTGCCTCAGAAGGCCGATGTCTTCAATATTTTCTTCTGAAATCCCGCCGCTCAGAAAATAGGGAAGCGGGACCTCCAATTCATTCAATACGGTCCAGTCAAATTGTTTTCCCGTTCCTCCAAATGCCTTCCCGTCCGTATCAAAAAGGAAATAACTAACAACTGAAAGATGGGAACCGATTGTATTTTCTATTCTTTTTCGAGCTTCCTGATCATTGCTGCCAATCCTGATCACCTTGATGATTTTGGTTTCCGGCTGTAGCTTTTGACCTAATTCAATAATAAAATCTTGATTCTCATCACCGTGAAGCTGAATCAGATTCAATCCTGCTTTTTCTGCGATATCTGTAATTCTATCAATTTTTTCATTCACAAAAACCCCTGTTTTTCCGGGATGGCTGATCTTCGAGATATCTTCGGGACTCAAATGGTTCAAAACATATCTTGGTGATTTTTCATAGAAAATAAACCCTAAAAAATCCGTTTTCAGGGGAATTAATTCATGAATTTGATTGAATTGGGTCAATCCACAAACTTTTATTTTTGGCTGCGGGTCTTTACTCATTGTCAGATGGATAAACTGTTATATTCCTGCACTGGAAACAAATTCAGCGAATTTTTTTGCCGGATCCTCATTCTTCATAAAATATTCCCCCATCAGAAAACCGTCAAATCCTTTTTCTTTTAAATATCTGAAATCTTCCAGATGGTAAATTCCGCTTTCCGCAACGGATAAAACATCTTTAGGAAGCTGATCTTTTAATTGTACTGAATGTTGAAGGTCAACTTTAAAATCTTTCAAATTTCTGTTGTTAATGCCGACAAGGTCAATTGCAGAATTGAAATGCTTTAGCTCTTCTTGTGTGTGAATTTCCAGCAGGACCTCCAGATTCAGCTGGTGCGCCAGTTCTGTAAATTCCTGAACCTGATCCGGAGAAAGACAGGCTGCGATTAGTAAAACAGCGTCGGCACCGATGCTTTTAGCTTCGTAAAACTGGTACTCATCCACCATAAAATCTTTTCTGAGAATTGGAATATTGATATGGTTTCTTACGTTTAAAATATCATCGAAACTTCCTCCAAAAAAATCCTTGTCAGTCAGGATTGAAATTCCTGATGCCCCGAAATTCTCATAGGCGGAAACCACTTCTAAAGGCTGAACCTGGTCATTAATAATTCCCTTTGACGGAGATTTTCTTTTAAATTCGGCAATAATTCCGCTTTTATTTTTAACAGATTCTTTCAGGGAAAAACCAGGTCTTCCAAAAAATTCAGAATTCTTCAGATCATCCATTGAAATTTTAGCTTTTGAAACTGCAATTTCTTCGTTTTTTCTTTCAATAATTTTGTCCAGTATTGTCATTTTTTTTAAACTAGAAGTTAGAATTTAAAATTTCCGGTATCAACTGATAACCAGTAATCAGCAGCTAATTGATATCAATAATTAACCATTCACCAATAATTCAAGACTTTTTAATGCTTTTCCGCTTTCCAGGCTTTCTTTTGCCAGTGCAAGACAGTCTTCATAGGATCCGAATTTCCGGGTATGAAGAAGAGCCGTTGATGCATTGGCAAGAACCACAGAATTTTGCTGTACCGAGCCTTTTCCTTCGAGAATATTCCTGAAGATCTTTGCCGATTCCTGAGGTGTTTCACCGCCTCTGATGCTTTCCGGGCTTACAGAATCAAATCCCAGATCCTGCGCAGAATAAATTTCCTCGCCGCTTTTCGTAATGATCTTGCTGTCCTGGGTAAGGCTTATTTCATCATAGCCGTCCAGACCGTGTAGCAGGACAAACTCCCGATCTTCTTTCTGCAAAAGGTATTGGTAGATTCTTGCAATTTCAAGATTATACACTCCGATCACCGAATATCTTGGCTTTGCGGGATTGACCAACGGGCCCAGAAGGTTAAAGAATGTTCTGAGTCCCAAAGCTTTTCGTAAAGCACCGACAGACTGAAGTGCGGGATGAAAATACGGAGCATGAAGAAAACAGATATTGGCTTTTTCAAGATCATGATTCAGTTGGTCGGAATTGTTTTTGAACTGATAGCCAAGCTCTTCCATTACATTGGATGATCCTGTGGTGGCAGATGCCCCGTAGTTTCCGTGCTTGGCAACTTTCTGTCCTGTTCCGGCAACAACAAAGCTTGCCAGCGTTGATATATTGATGGTGTTTTTACCGTCACCTCCCGTCCCTACGATGTCTATCGTATCATCGGTATCGAGATGTACGGAAACGGCCATCTGCAAAAGAGCTTCCCTGAAACCTTCGAGCTCTTTTAAGGTAATATTCCGCATCAGAAATACGCTGATGAAGGCGGTAACCTCTGCGGTATTGAATTTATTCTGAGCAATTTCAATCATCGTTGCCTTCGCCTCAGATTTGGACAAGGTGTGATGATTGAACAGGTATTGTAATATTTCTTTCATTTGTGGTGTTTTTATGGTTGTTGCGTAATCGCTTTCTGCTGTTTTCATAATTCTAAGTGTAAACAAATTGCATTAAAGCTTCAGCTGAACTGAAATTAAGTTTTTCTGCAAGTCTTTCTAAAACTTCTTTGTCTGCAAGGTTCAAATTAATGTGTAACTGATCAAAGATTATATAGAGATCACAGTCATATTTTGGGAAATCAAATAATTCTAAGTACAGTGTAATCCTTTCATTCACTTTATAATCAAGTTCTAAGCTTGAAATTAAAGACAAAGCAAATAATTCGATCTGAAACCCACTCCAGTTGGGAATATCTTTTTTTATTTTTTCAAGAATATTCTCACTGGAATTTTGAATGAGCCTTATCACATCATCAGTACCATGACATTCACTCCACCAATCGCTGTCCCAGTTCTCATGCTCCAAAATGTAGGCATAGATCCGGAGAACTTCCTCGTCAGAACTTTGGGTTCTGTTGTTTTGTGCATGCATTTCTTTTTTGGCAAGAAACTGCTCAAACTCTTCCTTGGTCATCTCAGTTCAATAAAAAATTTCTGATAATGACTTCTCCATCAGGAGTTAAGATGCTTTCGGGATGAAACTGCACCCCGTGCACATCATAAGTTTTGTGCTGCAGGGCCATAATCATTCCGTCCTTATCTACCGCTGTGATTTCCAGCTCTTCCGGGAAACCTTCCGGATTGACTGCCCAGCTGTGGTATCTTCCCACTTCCATTCCTGAAACCAGGTTTTTGAAAATTTTCGTGTTTTCTTTAACAAATTCAGCAGAAGTGGCCACGCCATGAAAAATTTCTGAAAGATTGATCAGGTTGCCTCCAAAAGCTTCTGCAATAGCCTGTTGGCCAAGACATACGCCCAGAATACTTTTACTGGGAGCGTATTCCCTGATCAGTTCCAGTAAGATTCCTGCTTCTTCCGGAATTCCCGGACCGGGAGAAAGGATAATTTTGTCATATTTCCCGATTTCTTCCAAAGTGATCTGATCATTTCTTATGACATCCACTTTCTGATCCAGAATTCTTTCAATGATCTGGACAAGGTTGTACGTAAAGCTGTCGTAGTTATCAAAAACCAGAACTTTAAATGGAGTATTGACCGCAGGTTGGTTTATATTATTATTCATTTTTTGTTTTTTTACTGTTTGATGATGGGTAGTTGCCGGTTATTGGATGACCTTTAATTCATTACTAATTTACCTGCTTTATCGACTGCTTTTTTCAAGGCGTTTAATTTATTGTTCACTTCCTGCAGCTCATTTTCAGGGACGGATTTTGCGACCAGCCCTGCTCCGGCCTGATAATAAAGGGTATTGTTTCTGCTTAAAAAAGTACGGATCATAATCGCCTGGTTGCAGGTTCCGTTTAACCCGATCATACCGATGCATCCGCCGTAATAGCCGCGGGAATCTTTTTCATACTGATCAATCAGCTGAAGGGCTTTATGTTTTGGTGCCCCGCTTAAAGTTCCCTGCGGAAAGGTTGCGGAAACCATATCCATAGGATTGAGATTTTCGGGAAGATCAGCAGTAACTTCGCTTACCATATGGATAACGTGGGAAAAGAGCTGAATCTCCTTAAGTTTGGTAACGGTTACATTTTTGCCAAGTTTACCAAGATCGTTTCTTGCCAGGTCTACCAACATGGTGTGCTCCGCATTTTCTTTCGGGTCATTTTTTAAAGCCTCAATCGACGCCAGGTCGGTTTCCAGATGTCCGGTTCTTTTGAAAGTTCCGGCAATAGGGTGGATGATGGCTTTATTGTCTTTAATGATTAGCTGGCTTTCAGGGCTTGATCCGAATAATTTGTAGTTTCCATAATCAAAAAAGAAAAGATAGGGAGAAGGATTGATGTTTCTAAGGGCACGGTAGACATTGAATTCATCCCCTTTGAATTTCTGTTCAAATCTTCTGCTCAGAACCAGTTGAAAAACATCGCCTCTCATGCAGTGTTTTTGTGCCGTTTTTACCAGTTCAATATATTCTTCATCCGTAAGATTAGAAGTTTCGCTGGCGGTTTTTTCGAAAGGGTAGACCGGAATATTCTGATTTCTGATCAGGCTTTCCAGCAAATAAATCTCGGATTTTAAACCTGGAATTTGATTTTCAATAATATGCATTTCATCATTGTAATGATTGATGGCAATGACGTACTGGTATAATCTGTAACGGAGAATCGGGATTTCTACTTCCGGGCTCTGTGGCTTCAGGCTGATGTTTTCGAAAAACTGTACAGCTTCAAAACTGGTGTATCCGAAAAGGCTCTGGGCTGTCTGTTCAATGGGATCATGCGTAGTTTCACAATCGAAGATACTTTGAAATTCATCAAAAATATCAGTAATTTTACGTTCGCCTATCAGCTGCTTTACAGGATCTGAACCGGGAAGCTTGATTTCAAACTCGTTCAGGTTTTTAACTTCAATTCCTGCAACGGCATTCACAGCAATAAACGAAAAGTTATTGTCAATATTCTTGGAATCCGAACTTTCCAGAAGGATGGTATCCCGGAATCTGTCTCTGATCTGAAGATAGATATTCATGGGAGTATAAAGATCTCCCAGCGTTTTTCTGGAACCGGTTTTTATTTTTATTTTTTGAGTGGTCATCTGACTTGTATTTCTGTTTTGATTAAATAAAAAAAGCTTCAACGGAATCCGTCAAAGCCTATATATTGTATCTTAATTATTCTGCTATACCATTAGCAACATGACAATACCTCCAGACCCGACGAAGAGTTTGAAAGCCACCACCAAATATTGTTGCTCATATTAAACATGGGACAAATGTAGAAATTTTTTTAATATAAAAACAAAAAAACGGCAGAATTAAAAAAACTTAATATTGAAATCTTCTATTTAAGCTGCTTCAGCTCCTTTTTTAATTCTTCAATTTTTATTTTGTATTCTTCACTTTCATAGTATTTTACATAGTCTTCCAGAGCTGAAATATATTCTTCAATGAATTCCTTATTGGTTCTGTCCGCTTCATATTTGATTCTGGCAGAGTTCACCGGAGCCATTTTTTCATATTTCAGCAAAGCGTTTCCTTCTTTGGACTGATAATACAGGATCACGATGTTTTTCTCATATCCCGGAATATATTTTACCGGAAAATGCTGCTCCATCCTCGGAATCCTGATGGCATTTTCAATAGGATAAATGGTAGCACTTGTTGTTGAAAAATAAGTTGACACATATTTCCCGTCCTGCTTTTTGACAATAGCTTCATAATCATGAATATACATATCATTCAGTGTAGAATTGGTTTCTACATCAGAGGTGATGACGGCTGTACTTTCTACACCGTATTGGTTTAAAAACCAGGCATTCAGATACTGTCCGGCAATACCGTTCAGAATAGCCAGAGGAATGATAGGAGCAAGGAACCATGCCTTTCTGGTCATGTAGGAAAGCAGCACAAAGAACACCAGAAGTATGATCACAGTATAAAAACCGTGATGGCTGGTGAAAAACAGAATTTTGGAGATGAAAATCATAGCTTAAATTTAAAATTATTGACGCATATAATCATTATCTAAACATTAATTTTATGGAAAAATGTAAGCAATGTGGAGATAAATCATGAGTTTAGAAGCTTATTTTTTATATTTTTGTCTAAATTTTATAGAAAAAATAATGAGAAAAGTATTAGCAATTGCATTCATCGGAAGTTTATTCGTAGTAAACTGTTCCAAGAAACCTGATCATACATTACAGGACAGCAACACCATGCTTGAAGAACCTGAAGCTCCAGCAGTAGTAGATTCTACAGCTAAGAAAGCTGCTCCGGCTGCTGCAACAACGCCTGCGCCAGCTACTCCTGAAGCAGCTAAAACAGATTCTACTGCAGCAAAAAAATAATGAAAAAATTCCTTTTGGCAGGAGCTGTGGGATTTCTGATCCTTTCCTGTTCTAAAAAAGAAAATACGGAGGTACCAGGTATGCCTTCCGGAACATCCGCTGTTTCGGAGCCGGCAAAAGCTAATCTTTCAGGTGACCAGATCATTGAAACATTAGACTGTTCAGGATGCCATGCCGTGAATGAGAGAATGATAGGACCTTCTTACAAAGAGATTGCAGAAAAATATTCTGATAAAGATATTGAAATGCTGGCCTCGAAGATTATAGAAGGCGGAAGCGGAGTTTGGGGAGGTGTTCCGATGGCTGCCCATCCACAGGTGTCTAAAGAAGATGCCAAAAAAATGGTAGAATATATTCTGAGTCAGAAAAAATAAATTATGCCTGCCGAAAAATCCAGTCTGCACACAAGAAATCTGCATCGTAATCCCTATGATTTTGATCAGCTTATTTCTTGTGTGCCAGAACTGAAACATTATGTTTTTGTGAATGCTTATCAAACGGCTACAATCAATTTCAGCCTTCCTAAAGCGGTTAAACTTCTTAATCAGGCATTACTGTTACATTTTTACAATGTCAAAAACTGGGATATTCCGGAGACCAACCTATGTCCTCCCATTCCCGGACGGGCTGATTACATCCATTATATTGCTGATTTATTAGCTGAGCAGCGGTCTGAAATTCCTACAGGAACTTCCATATCTGGTCTGGATATTGGGACAGGGGCGAACCTTGTTTATCCTTTACTGGCTCACAGGTCTTATGGATGGAAAATGCTGGGAACAGATATCAGTAAGGCTTCTTTGGAGAATGCACAGCGTATTTTAGTTGACAATCCGGATGTATTGCCGGTTATTCAGTTAAAACAGCAGCCTGATCACAATCATATCTTTAAAAATATCATTGAGGCCGGAGATCGTTTTACATTTTCTATGTGTAATCCTCCTTTTCATGATTCTGAGGAAGCGGCGTTATTAGGAAACCGCAGAAAATCCAACAATCTTAGAAAGTCAAAAATACAAAAGCCGAATCTTAATTTTAGCGGGCAACAGTCGGAATTGTGGTGCGAAGGTGGCGAGATGGCTTTTATCAAAAAGATGATCAATGAAAGTGTCCGGTTCTCGTCGCAGGTTTTGTGGTTTACAAGCCTGGTTTCCAAAAAAGACAATTTACATCAGCTTACTACGCTTTTGAAAAACCTCAGGGTTGAAGAATTTAAAACCATCGATATGGCTCAGGGTCAGAAGATCAGCCGGATTTTAGCATGGACATTTATCCCGAAACAGACCAGGAAAGATTGGTTTTAATAAAAAAAGTGAATTCCCTTTTTGCATGCGAAAATGTTGAAATGATCTCCATAAGTTTGTGGAATATTCATTAATTTACTTATTTTGCAAATTAATGAATTGTTTTTATGCTTCATGTACAATTGATGCCATAAAAATTAAAAAACACACACGATGAAAAAAATTATGACAACTTTGGGCTGTGTCACAGCCTTTTTTCTCCATGCACAAACTGTTGCCACTGACAATACATTCGGAACAAACGGTATTTCCGTTTTAAGTCATCAGACCAACGGTAATTCTGTTGTAAATTCTATTGTCCAGAGTGATGGAAAGATTCTTGTTACAGGAATGCGAATCAACGGTGCTAATAACGAGGAGGTTTTTATTGCAAGATTGAATGCCAATGGAATTCCTGATACAACATTTGCAAACTCGGGATATTTTACGTCTTATCAGAATCCCAATGCTTATTCGGCAAATTTATTTTTGAATGGAAATAAAATACTGATTTTTTACCCGGAACAAGGAACATTCATTAAACTCAATAACGACGGTAGTGTTGACAATTCATTCGGGACCAATGGTATGGTAACTTTAGCTTCCACATCATACCAGGTTAAAAATATACTGATTGGGAATTATTTGTATGCTGTTAAAAATGTATCTTCACAAGTGATTTTGGATAAAATTGATATCAGCTCAGGTCTGGTTATCTCTTCATCAACAATTTCCGGGCTTACAAAATCAAATGGAATTTATTCCGGGCCAAATGGAAAACTAATCGTTAAATCAACTAATTATCAATCTCTAGCTACATCAATAACGCTTGTGAATACAGATGGCAGTTTGGATACGGCATTTGGCACAAACGGCAGTATGGTTGTAAGTTCTTTTGGCTCTTTGAATGAAGTTGAAGCGGCTTACGATTATATTTCAACAGATGATACCCAAAATATCATTTATGCCTTATCGAATGAAAATGATTTTACGGTAACAGTTAAAAAATATTCTTCAAATGGTTTTCCGGTAACAGGTTTTGCCAATAACGGGAGCTTTGTTTTGGCCAATGCCACCATTTCCGGACTGGAAACACTTTCAGGTCAGATCTATTTCAGTGGCGCAAGTCTGCAGGGTGGAACAGCCAATCTTTTATTGGGAAGGTTACATTCTAATGGAACTTTAGACAATTCATTTGATAACGATGGTATTTATATTTACAATACAAATGCCTCATCAGAATGGGCCGAGAGTTTCAATATACTATCACCTGCTTCTTTCATCATTGCGGGAGAAATTAGCGGAAACAGCAATAATATCTATGTAGGTAAATTTGTCGTTACGCAGACTCTTGCAACTTCAGAAGTAGATTCTAAGGAGGCAATTTGGTTTGAAAACCCGTTGAAGTCAAATTTAGTATATAAATCAAAAGAAAAGATTTCTCTTATAGAACTTTATTCGGCAGAAGGCAGGTTCATTAAAACTATTAAAGAAAATAACCAAAGCATCACTGATTTATCGAAAGGTTTATACATTGCAAAAATCAAATTTGAAAATGGAAGTTTTATAACTAAAAAATTGATCAAACATTAATCCTCTTATAGTGGAATTTGGTTTTTTAACGATGAAATTGACGGAAAAATATTTGTAAGCTCCGCTTTAAATTGAGTTTTAAGTTAGTCAAAATTTAAGTTTCATAAAGATTTTAAAATCACTATTTTTGCAATTCGAAAAAATTGAATTACAATGCAATTATCAGAACAGGAAATCATTAGAAGAGAAAAGCTGAATAAGCTTGTTGAAATGGGAATCAATGCATTCCCGGCAGAAGAATACGTTATTACAGATACTACAGAATCTATAAAACAGGATTTTTCTGAAAGTAAACAGGTGAAGATTGCAGGAAGATTGATGTCCCGCAGAATTCAGGGGAAGGCTTCTTTTGCTGAATTGCAGGACTCTACAGGAAAAATTCAGGTGTACTTCAACAGAGACGAAATCTGTACAGGTGAAGACAAAACTTTATATAACGACGTTTACAAACACCTTTTAGACATCGGTGATATCATCGGTATCGAAGGAGAACTGTTCACCACTCAGGTGGGTGAAAAAACAGTTTTGGTAAAAAACTTTACGCTGCTTACCAAAGCATTACGTCCGCTTCCACAAGCAAAAACGGATGAAAATGGAGTAGTACACGATGCTTTCAACGATCCTGAAATGAGATACAGACAGCGTTATGTAGATTTAACGGTGAATCCGCAGGTGAAAGAGATCTTTGTGAAAAGAACAAAACTGTTCAATGCAATGAGAACTTTCTTTAATGATGCAGGATATTTTGAAGTTGAAACTCCAATCTTACAGTCAATTCCAGGTGGAGCGGCTGCAAGACCGTTTATCACGCATCATAATGCTTTAGATATTCCATTATATTTAAGAATTGCGAACGAATTGTATCTGAAAAGATTGATCGTTGGTGGATTTGACGGTGTTTATGAATTCTCAAAAAACTTCAGAAATGAAGGGATGGACAGAACACACAATCCGGAATTTACAGCAATGGAAATTTATGTAGCCTACAAAGACTACAACTGGATGATGGATTTTACGGAAAAATTATTGGAATTCTGCGCAACTTCTGTGAACGGAAATTCAGAATCTACTTTCGGTGAACATACGATCAGTTGGAAAGCGCCATATCCAAGAGTTTCTATGACGGAAGCAATCCAAAAATATACAGGTTTCGATATCACAGGGAAAACGGAGCAGGAATTGTTCGATTTCGCTAAATCTATCGGAATTGATGTCAATGAAACGATGGGTAAAGGAAAACTGATTGATGAAATTTTTGGTGAAAAATGTGAAGGAAACTTCATTCAGCCGACTTTCATTACTGATTATCCGATCGAAATGTCTCCATTAACGAAGAAACACAGAAGCAAAGAAGGTCTTACGGAACGTTTTGAATTAATGGTTTGCGGTAAAGAAATTGCCAATGCTTATTCAGAATTAAATGACCCGATTGACCAGAGAGAACGTTTCGAAGAGCAGCTGAAATTAGCCGAAAAAGGAGATGATGAAGCTGGACAATTCATTGATGAAGACTTCTTAAGAGCTTTAGAATACGGAATGCCGCCAACTTCAGGCTTAGGAATCGGAATGGACAGATTGATTATGTTCTTAACGAATAATCCATCTATCCAGGAAGTATTGTTCTTCCCTCAGATGAGACCTGAAAAAACAGTACCCCAAATCGAATTAGGTGAAGATGAAAAAGTAATTCTTGAAATTTTAAATTCCCAGGAAGAGCCCTTTTCATTAGCTGAGGTGAAGGAAAGAAGTCAGTTATCCGGTAAAAAATGGGATAAAGCTTCTAAAACTTTGACTAAAAATAATTTGGTGAAGGTGGAGAAAATTGATGAGAATGTTTTGATGAAACTGGTTTAAAATCAATTAGAAATAAAAATATTAAGAGCAGGCTAAAAAAGTCTGCTTTTTTCATTTTCCTGTGGAAAAAAAAGTTATTTTTGAAAAATAATAAAACACACTTGAATAATGAAAAAAATAATTACGGCAATTCTTGCCTGTAATCTTGCGTATTCTTATGCGCAAATTAACTTAACCCCAGATTCTAATTTCGGAAACAATGGCACTGTAGATTTAGGACCTAATCTAAGTAGAATTCTTTCTTACCGTTTTTTAAATGATAAGATTATGATTCAAAACTATGATTTAACAAATCCAAATCTTACTTATTCCAGAATTTCAATGCTGAATAATGATGGGAGTTTATATACAAATTTTGGAGCGGGTGGTTCATTTCTTTTGCCAACCAGTTATAATGGTAACAATGATGCCGATTTTGTACACCATCTCAACTCATCCTATATCCTGATGATTTCTGGTAGAAAATATTTGTATAACGGGAGTTTAGATCAGACCTACGGTAACAACGGTCAAACACAGGTGTATCCTGAAGAGATTTATCGTAAAGTGCTGCCGAACGGCAAGTTACTCATTAGAACCATCAATGATTTTTATCAATATACATCAACAGGGAACTTAGACACTACTTTCGGGAATAACGGAAGTGTTTCTACAAATAATCTTTTAACAAACTATAACTATCCAATCTTTAATTATCAAGATAATTTCGTGCCTTTAAGCTCAGGTAATTCAGTTTTAGAATATGATAGTAATTACGGTAGATTGAGGAAAATGAATTATGTCAGCGGTAATTATGACGCTAGTTTTAGTGTCGATGGAAATGCACAATACACCAACGGAACGTCAGGTACTATTATGAAATTTCATGTGTTAAGTGATCATTCGTTGATTAATTATTTGTTTGACAGTAATAATCCGAATTCAAAATTTTTAACCAAAACATTATCAACAGGAATGTTGGATTCGGCATTGGGTAATAATGGTAAAATTGATTTGCCAGGAAACGTAAACGGTGTTAGTTTATTGTATAATCAGGATTTTGCGGTTGTCAATGAAACTAATTATATCGTTCCGGTATTTGATGATAGTTATCCAAAAAAGATGTATCTCGCCAATTTTAATAACAATGGATTAAGTACGATTAACAGTCAGAATCTTTTAGATACTGGAATCACCACGGCTATGGTTAATCCTGATGATAAAGTATTTATTTCGGTAAAGAATGGTTATCTCTATCTTTTTGTAAACCCGACTATTATCAAAAGATATTTGATATCAGAAAACGTACTTTCTGCAAACGAAACTAAAGCAGATGCACAACTTAGCTTTGCCAATCCTTTTAAAAACGAACTAAATTTAATTACGGATGTGAGAATAAAATCTGTAGAGATGTATGATGAAAGCGGACGTATGGTTTTGAAAAAGAATACAAAGAAAAATATTGATACATCAGATTTAGAAAAAGGAATTTATTTCATAAAAGTAACTACGGAATCGAATCAAGTAATTTCCAAGAAAGGAATTAAAAATTAGAATTGACAATGAAAAAAATATTAACGGCAATTTTTGCGTGCAGTATTGCCTATTCTTTTGCACAAATTACGATTTCAAAAGATCTTTCTTACGGAAATAATGGTGTCGTTACCTTAGGTAGTTATGTAACAAGTGAAACGGACTATATAAAACCAATGGACAACAGCGAAGTTTTGCTATCTGTTTATAATCCGGGTGGAGCAAAATTTATTAAACTGAAAACTGACGGAACTTATAATCCTGCTTTTGGTACTAATGGGGTTTTAACCGTTACAGATGATCGGATTTTAAGTATCCATAACAACTATTTTTATGGTGGGAGAGAGTTTGAGGGGCGATATTATATCAAAAGATATCTTCTGACTAGCGGAAGTTTAGATACAAGTTTCGGAGTAAATGGAGTTTTGGATGCGGGATTAATGTACCAGGCCACAATGATTACACAGCCAGACGGAAAAATCTTGGTAAGATCACAAAATGGGTTCAAAAGATATTCATCGGTAGGTGTTCTTGATACTTCTTTTGCTAATAATGGGTTTTATGATGTTCACAATGCATATGGAACGCATAGCTTGAAACTTTCTGGCAATAATTTATATGAATATGGCTCTGAATGGGCTACTGATTATGGTATTTATAAAAGAAATATTGCTTTAGCAAACACAGATACGAGCTACGGAGTAAACGGGAAATCATTACCGGGATGCCCCTCGGGAAATATGGGTTACGGCTATCCACAATATCTTGATACAGAAGGAGAGGTTGTTTTTTTGCATGAAAACAGTATTTCAAAGAAGCTTTCAGACGGAAATTCTGATATTTCGTTTGCTAATAATGGATGTTTAGATCTACAGACATCTTTTAGCGGCCAGACTTTTAAATATAATCAGATTTTTCATTATAATAATCAACGGTTTTATTTTATTCTTAAAAACGAATCAAATCCTACCGATGGCTCGGTTAAGTTTGTTATTTATAATAAAAACGGAAATCTCATGACTATAAATAATCAATCTTTTTACGAAACCAATCTGATTGATGATCAATATGGCTACATTGGTACAACAGTGGTGGGGAATTATCTTTATATGATTGGCTTTTCTAAAGTGTCAAGATATATTTTATCCGAAACAAGTCTTGGAGTTGAAGGAGCTAATAATCAAAAAACTGAGTTAGATTTTGTTAATCCTTTCAAAAATGAATTAAATTTAAATACCAATGAAAAAATAAAATCAGTTGAAATTTATGATGAAGCAGGACGTTCAGTGTTAAAAGCAAACGCAACAAAAAACATCAATACTTCTATGCTGGAAAAAGGAGTTTACTTTATTAAAATTATCACAGAGCAAAATCAAATAATTTCCAAGAAAGGAATTAAAAACTAAAATTTAAATAAATTAAATCCTGAAAATATTTTCAGGATTTTTATTTTTAAGGTCAAATCAGTAAGTGGAGAGTGTCCTTCCTTACTTTCTCTGCTTACTAAACGAAAACATCAGATAAAACAAAAACGGAAGAATAAATAAAGAACCCAGCATCAGTGCCCATCCCAAAGCTGCAATCGTTTTCGGAGGAGCCATATGCGCCAGAAGAGAAAGATGCTGCCCATTTCCCAGTAAAATAATATCAGGATTATGCTGATACGTAGCTGCAACCAGGATCATCACCATCTGAAAACCTGCAAGTGCCCGTACCGGAAGCAATTTTCTCCGGTTCATCGCGCGGAGGATAAGTCCCAGCGCAACAGTAGCAAAGGAAATCGCCATAATCCCCAATGGTTTTGAAAACACCCACTTCACAAGAGGAATATCAGAAATGTAAGCCGTTAAAAACACCAGTATACCTGTGATCACTACAAAAATCATGGTCTGTTTGGATTTTTTGATCATCAGGGTAAGATCAGCCTTATCACGGGTTTCTCTTAATGAAAAAATAGAAGCCAGATAAGCGCAGAGTGCCACGGTAAACAGACCTACGGAAACTCCGAACCAGTTCAGCCAGCTGAAAATATACAAATCTAAAAATCCAACGGCATCAGGATTGATGGAATGTGAAACAGTTGCAGCTGCAATTAAACCTAAGAAAAAAGGCGTTAAAAGGCTTGCATAATAGAAAATCTGCGTATATAATACCTGCATCTTATCTTTCACAGCATCATAATGCCTGAACGTAAAGGCCGTTCCCCTTGCAATAATTCCCAAAAGCATCAATACCAAAGGAATATGAAGGTAAGTCGACATGGTCGTGTAAATTTCAGGGAAGCCCACAAAAAGAATAACGATCGCAATGATCAGCCACATATGATTGGCCTCCCATACAGGTGCAATCGACTCATACATGATTTCCTGTGTCTTGTGGCGGGCTTTTTTATGGGTGAAAAGCTCTACAATTCCGGCTCCGAAATCTGCACCGCCCAAAATAATATAAAGGCAGATAGAAAGCCATAGAAAACCTATAACAACGTAGATCATGATTTTTTGTTTTTATCGTTAAACTGAGCGTCTGTAGGGTCATAAAGTTTCGGTACCATCTGGATCTGTCTCCTCAAAAGAAAGATAATGATCAATGATAATGATACGAAAATAGCAGTAAAGAAATAGAAAGAATACTGTATTCCCGGCATAGGCGTCACCGCATCTGCTGTCCTCATGATTCCGTAGATGATCCAGGGCTGTCTTCCGACTTCAGTTACAGTCCATCCGGCTTCCAGAGCAATATATCCGAAAGGCGTTGCAATTAAAAATGTTTTTAAAAGCCAGTTTTTGTTCAGCCATTCCTTTTTGAAAAAGAAAGAATACAGATAAATACCCCCGATACAGATCATCACGACACCGAAGAAGATCATGATCTGGAAAGCGTAATGAACAACCGCTACCGGAGGCCATTCGTCACGGGGAAAATCTTTTAATCCTTTTACCTCATGATTGAAATCATTGCTCACCAGGAAGCTTAATACTTTCGGAATTTTAACGGCATATTTCACTTCTCCCTTTTCTTCATCAGGAATCCCTCCAAGTATAAACGGTGCCCCTTTTTCAGTTTCAAAATGAGCTTCCATTGCCGCAAGCTTAATAGGCTGTCTTTCCGCAACAGATTTGGCAGCAACATCACCGCTTAAAGGTGCTCCGAAAGCCCCGATCAAGGCAAATCCGGCAGCAATCCTGAATGCTTTTGTATGGAATTCCACATTCTTTTTCTTCATAATTAAAAAGGCATGCACCCCTGCAACGGCAAATCCCGTCGCACAGAATGCAGCAACCGTCATATGAAGAGCCTGGGGGAACCATGCATCATTAAACATCGCTTTAATGGGATCTATATTGACATACTGTCCATCAATATAATCAAAACCCGAAGGTGAATTCATCCAGGCGTTAGCTGCCACCACCAGAATACCGGAAGCCAGTCCGCTTAGTCCTACCAGAAATCCGCAGAACCAATGGAACCATTTGTTGAATTTTTCCCAGCCGTATAAAAAGAACCCGATTGCGATTGCTTCAATAAAAAATGCAGTTCCTTCAAGAGAAAAAGGCATTCCGAAGATGGGGCCTGCGTGTTTCATAAACCCCGGCCACAAAAGTCCGAGCTCAAAAGAAAGCATGGTTCCTGAAACGGCTCCGGTGGCAAAAAGAATGGCAACTCCCTTGCTCCAGGCTTTTGTAAGGCCTTTATATACCTCATTATTGGTCTTCAGGTATTTCCAGTGTGCAAAAGCCATCAGGAAAGGCATCACCATTCCCACACAGGCAAAAATGATATGAAAGCCAAGCGAGAGGGCCATCTGCGCTCGGGCTGCAATAAAATCATCCATAATAATCAACTTTTGAGTAAATAAATTTAAGCATAAAATACGGATGTGTAATATGATTTAATGCAGTTGAAATTTGGCAAATAGATGATAACTTTGAATTTTTTTGTGCGTTAGAAATTCTTTATTTCTGCCCGTAATTCGATCCTTTTTAATGTCTTTTGAGATTTGGAAAGACCGATATTACAATAGAATTGATGACCTGATGAAGTGACAATTATTTCTCTTTGTCAATCTTGTTTTCTTTGAATGAAAGAATACTTGTTAAGATATGGTGAGCTGGAAAGGATATTTTACTCAAAATACAGGATATTTTAGAATATAATTTATTTTAAAAAGGTATTTTATTTTTCTCTCCTAAAGCTTTATATTTGTTATTATGATTGACACAGATATGCAGAATAAAAAAATACATCAGGGCCGAAATATCAAGCGTTTTAGGGAAATGCTCGGTATCAAGCAGGAAGCACTGGCTTTTGAGCTGGGTGATGACTGGAACCAGAAGAAGATTTCCCTCCTTGAGCAGAAAGAAACTGTAGAATCCGATATTTTAGCAAAAGTTGCGGGTATTCTTAAAGTTCCTGCTGAAGCTATTGAGAATTTTGATGAAGAGCAGGCGATCAGTATAATTTCAAATACAGCATCTTTTGATAATTGTCAGCAACCCGCGTTTTTCAATTTTCAACCTACATTCAATCCGATTGATAAAATTGTAGAATTGTATGATGAAAAAATAGCTTTGTACGAAAGGATGCTGAAAGAGAAAGATGATATGCTTGGAAGACTTGAAAAATTGATCGAAAAGAGATAAAGGTCAGGATTATCTTTAAAATGATAAAAAATTGATCCTGAAAAACATAAAGTTCGCTGGTACAGGAACCATAAAAACAGAGCAGGCCAAGGTCTGCTTTTTTATATTTTAAACAATACTTTTTTGACATACTTTAACTTTGATAAGTCGAAAAAAATCACGATATTTGTAGGTCTTTGCACTAGGCAAAAACATTAATTTTTATATGAGTCAAAAACAATATACAGCTAGTAGTATTCAGGCCTTAGAAGGCATGGAACACGTTCGATTAAGACCATCAATGTACATTGGAGATGTAGGAGTAAGAGGTCTTCATCATTTGGTTTATGAAGTAGTAGATAACTCTATTGATGAGGCTCTTGCGGGCCATTGCGATACAATATTAGTAACCATTCATAAAGGAGAAGGTATCTCTGTAAAAGATAACGGTAGAGGAATTCCTGTAGATTTGCACGAGAAAGAGCAAAAATCGGCTTTAGAGGTTGTAATGACCAAGATTGGAGCAGGTGGAAAGTTCGATAAAGATTCTTATAAGGTTTCCGGAGGTCTTCACGGGGTAGGTGTTTCCTGTGTGAATGCACTTTCAACATTATTGATTGCTACTGTGAGCCGTGACGGTAAATTATACCAACAAAAATATTCTGAAGGAAAAGCCTTGGCCGACGTAGCTGAAATAGGGACTACAAACGAAAGGGGAACTGAAGTTTTCTTCCAGCCGGATGGTACTATTTTTCAGGAATTGGTTTATAATTATGATACGCTTGCAGCGAGAATGCGTGAGCTGTCTTTCTTAAATAAAGGAATTACAATTACTTTGGTTGACGAAAGAGAACCCAACGAAGATGGTTCTTTTGCTTTTGAAGTGTTCCATTCTGAAGGTGGTTTGAAAGAATTCGTGGAATTTATTGACGGAAACCGTGAATCTATCATGGAAAACGTTATTTTCATGGAAGGCGAAAGAGATGATATTCCTGTAGAAGTTGCCATGCGTTATAATACGTCATTCAACGAAAACCTTCACTCTTACGTTAATAACATCAATACGCATGAAGGAGGAACCCACCTTGCAGGTTTCAGACGTGCTTTAACAAGAACGTTGAAGAAATATGCCGATGATCTGGGAATTCCAGCTAAAGAAAAAGTAGAAATCACAGGAGACGATTTCCGTGAAGGACTGACGGCTGTAATTTCTGTAAAAGTAATGGAACCTCAGTTTGAAGGACAGACCAAAACAAAACTGGGGAATTCCGAAGTGTCAGGTGCTGTAGATAAAATTGTAGGGGAGATGCTTACTAATTTCCTAGAAGAAAATCCTAACGAAGCAAAAATCATCGTTCAGAAAGTAGTTTTAGCTGCAAAAGCAAGACAGGCTGCCAAGAAAGCCCGTGAAATGGTTCAGAGAAAATCTCCGATGGGCGGTTCCGGACTTCCGGGGAAATTATCTGACTGTTCATCCAAAGATCCTGCTGAATCCGAATTGTTCCTTGTAGAGGGAGATTCCGCAGGTGGAACAGCTAAACAGGGTAGAGACAGACATTTCCAGGCTATTTTACCTTTGAGAGGTAAGATCCTGAATGTTGAAAAATCTATGCTTCACAAAGTATATGACAACGAGGAAATTAAAAATATCTACACCGCTCTTGGAGTTTCTGTAGGAACAGAAGAAGACAGCAAAGCCTTAAACATGGCCAAACTGAGATATCATAAAGTAGTGATCATGACCGATGCCGATATCGACGGATCTCACATTTCTACCCTGATTCTTACTTTCTTCTTCAGATTTATGAAAGAACTTATTGAGAACGGATATATTTATATTGCTCAGCCACCTTTATATTTATTAAAGAAAGGAAACAAGAAAGTATATGCCTACAACGAGAAAGAGCGTGAAGAATTTACTTTAGAAATGGCTCCGGACGGAAAAGGTGTAGAGGTTCAGCGTTATAAAGGTCTTGGAGAAATGAATCCTGAACAGCTTTGGGAAACAACTCTTAACCCTGAACACAGAATCTTAAAACAGGTAACGATTGATAATGCCGTAGAGGCCGACAGTATATTCTCTATGTTGATGGGAGATGAGGTTCCGCCAAGAAGAGAATTCATCGAAAAAAACGCAAAATATGCAAAAATTGATGCATAATTGTTATTAAAAATATATTCAAAAAAGCTTCTAAGTGTTAGAAGCTTTTTCTATATTTGATGCGAACCAATAAAAAATAATAATAATATGTTAACTCTTTTACAAACAGACCCTTATAATGGGGTCGATGCAATGTCGGGTGCTGCAGCAGCAGGACTGGGAATGGGTACTATGATCTTCAGCTTGCTGATTTATGTATTTTATGGATACTGTATGTATAAAATATTTCAGAAAGCAGGAAGAGAAGATGCTTGGGCAGGTTTTGTACCTTTCTACAATATCATTGTACTCCTGGATATTGTTAAGAAACCCATATGGTGGATTGTTTTGTTTTTCGTTCCTTTTGTTAACCTTTATGCTTCATGGGTAGTGAATGACAGATTGGCAAAAGCTTTTGGAAAAGAAACTCCGGTTTATACCATTCTTTTGTTTTTCTTTGGTTTTATTTTTGTACCGGTTCTGGCGTTCAGCAGTGATAAATACGACAGTAACAGAATTCCAAATGATCAATAATCAATAAAAAAGATATTGACAGGCTCCAGAAATGGGGCCTTTTTTTTGTCCTTATTTTAAAACTTGAAAATTTAAAATGCTGTAAAAAAAATGATTTTGCGGAAAAATTATAAAACATCCTCATTTAGAGACATAAACTGTAAAAATCGTAATGTAAAAATGCTTTAATAATGAAGTATTTTATGTGGTATTGTTATTTATATTAAAATAAAAAATTAACATTTATTAAGATTTTATTATTTTTGCCCAACTTTAATAACCATGATGAAAATTTTAATTCTTGGCACTCTAACTACAGCCTCTTTGTATTTTGCACAAATCTATCCGGTTTCTGCCATTCCTGAAAACCTGAAGAAAAATGCCGATGTTGTAGTCAGGAGGGACTTTACAACGGCTCAGGTTAACAAAATTGATGAAATTAAGTACCAATATAATACGGTAACTACTGTTTTAAATAAAGATGGCGATTCAAAAGCTCAGATTTATATTCCTTATCAGAAAGGAGATAATATTTCTGATGTGAAAGTAACCATATATGATGAATCCGGAAAAAAAGTAAAAAGCTTTTCCAAATCTGATTTCGGGGATTTTGCCAATAATACCCAGGGTGTGTTTTATTCAGATAGCAGGGTTTTGGCTTTACCATATACTTCGGCCTATTATCCTTACACAATTGATTTCTCCTACCAGATCACAGATGAAAACACCATTTTCATTCCCGATTTTGTACCGTTTTCCTCTCCGAATATATCCCTGGAAGAAGCCCAGTTCAAAATAATCAATAAATCCGGTATCGACCTTAAGACCAAAATCTATCCGTCAAAATACAATTACACCGCAGTAACTGAAACTGACAATGGTAATGAGAAAAATTACTCCTACAAGAATGTTCCGGCAATAGATGATGCCTTGATGCTGCCTCAGCCTGAAAAAATAGTACCTAAAGTAAGTTTTGCTTTGGCCAGATTCAATCTGGAAGGCAAGCAGGGAGCCTTGAACAACTGGATGGATTTTGGAACCTGGTATTATACTAATCTTGTAGAACCTGTTTCTGCATCTACTCCGGCTATCAAAGCTGAAGTGGCTGCTTTGAAGCTGGAAGGCTCAACGGAGGGAAAAGTAAAAAAGCTTTACCAGTATATGCAGTCGAAGACCAGATATATATTTGTAGGATTGGGAATTGGCGGTTGGCTTCCTATGTTTCCTGATGAAGTTCAGAAAAAAGGTTATGGAGACTGTAAGGGACTGACCAATTACATGAAAACTTTATTGAACGAGGCTGGAATTCCATCTCATTATTGCGTGATCAATTCCGGTTCCTCCCAGATTTCTTTTGATCCGGAATTTCCTTCAATGGGTGGAAATCATGCCATTCTGATGGTTCCTACCGAAAAAGGAAATATCTGGCTCGAAAACACCTCTCAGCAGATTGCGTTTAACCATTTGAGCTACAGTACTACAGACAGGAATGTTCTCGCTGTAACTAAAAAGGGAATTGAACTGATTAATACCCCTGCATATGCAGCCGAGCAGAACAAAGAAAAGCAGATTTTAAAAATTAACCTTACAGAAGACAACAGCATCAGCGGAGAAATCCAGTTTGCTTATACCGGAAGTCAGTATGACAATAATTTAGCTTATGCTTATTTATCGCCGAAGGAAAGAACTGAGGCTATGAAAACGAGATTTGATGTTCTGAATTTTGAAAAAGTTGAAATGAAAGACTTTGTCAATGATAAAGACAATGCAGTGATAAAATTCAATATGAATTTTAAAGCAAATAATTATTCCAAAAGTACAGGAACGAACCTGATTTTCAGAGCGGTTCCTATTTTCGCCAATAATTATTATAAATCAGATGAAAACCGGGAGCTTCCGTTTGAGATAGGGCAGTCTTTCCAGGATGAATACGAAATTGATTTTATCATTCCTAAAAATTATAAAATTGACGAAGTTCCGGAAAATATTACCATCAATTCTGAATTTGGAACCTATAAACTGAATATTGTAAAAAACGGCGAATCGTTGAAAGTCACACGATTCATTAAAATTAACAAAGGGATATTTCCGAAAGAAAAATACAACGAGTACGTAAGTTTCAGAAAAAAGACCCTGAATACTGATAATTCAAAAATCTTACTGACTAAAATTTAACCATGAAAAAAATAATACTGACAGCTTTCTGCTTTGGAACTTTGATCCATATAAACGGCCAGAAACGTGAATTTCTGAACCCTCCGAAATTTGACAATGCTGATCTGTCTAAAGAAAAATCAGCTCTGGATGAAAATGCACCGGCAGAAATTTTATACAAATCGGTACACTTCGATATCGATACCTCAACCGGAGATCTTAGAAAAAAGGTTTTTTACAGAGTCAAAATCTATGACAAAGATAAAGCTGAAGATTGGTTAAATCTTGAAATCCCGCTATATAAAAGCAATGGCGGGAATGAAGAGGTTTTAAATAAAATAAAAGCTTTCGTATATAATCTCGAAAACGGAGCCGCAGCAGTTACAAAAGTAGACAAGAGTTCAAAATACAAAAGCAAGGAAAGTAAATATACAACCATTACCAAATTTGCCTTTCCCAATGTAAAAAACGGATCGGTTATAGAATACCAGTATGAAGTTGTATCGCCCTTTTTATATTCGGTTCCGCAGATCGTAATAGAGTCTGATGTTCCTTCACTGTATACTGAGTATATTCTGGACAGTCCTTCCCATATAGCTTATAATGTGAATTATACAGGCTCATTATCTCCAAAGTACAGAATGGTGGAAGAAAAGACCATGTATGGAATGTCGTTTAAAACCTATAGATTCGGGTATGAAAACCTGAAAGGATTCAAAACTGAAAAATTTGTTAAAAATGACAGGAATTACCGTACAAAAGTAAGCGCGGAGCTTCATTCGACTAATTTTAAAGAACTGAAAATGTATTCCTCCTCCTGGGACGAAATCAAAGATAAACTTTATAAAGACGAAGATTTTGGTGAAGAATTGAAAAGAACGAAGCTGGTTAAAGAAAATGTATCCTCAATTATTTCAGGGCTGCATTCCGATACGGAAAAAGCAGATGCCATTTTTAATTATGTGAAAAATACATTCACCTGGAACAAAGACAGAGGGATCTATACAGAAGAAGGAGTAAAAAAACTGATAGAAACCAAAACAGGAAACGCCGCAGAAATCAACCTTTTGCTTGTCATGATGCTTAGAGAGGCCGGACTGAAAGCAGATCCACTTGCTATTTCTACCGTAGACAACGGCTTAATCAACTTAGTTTCACCCAGCATAGTCGGAATGAATTTTGTTATTGCAGCCGTTAAAATAAGAGATGGGTTTAATCTTTACGATGCCACTTCAAAGCAGGCATCTGTGAACAACCTTCCCCCAAGAGACTGGAATCATTATGGTGTTCTCATGGCTAAAGAGAAGGCAATCCTGATGGAGATGGAAAATAGAACAACAAGTTTCAATTATCTTACCACAGAAGCAAAGATCAATGAAGACGGCAGTATTTCCGGAACCTATTCTGATAAAGATACCGGCTCCTATGCCATGTTTACCAAAGAAAGCTATGATGAAAATGCAGAAAAATACAAGAAGCAGTACAAAGAAAATTTTGCAATAGACTTTACCGGAATTGATTCTAAAATCCTTGAAAATGGAGACTTTGAAAGTACCATGAAATTCTCTTCTGATAATCTGATAGATAAGGTAGGAAAGAAAATGATCATTAATCCTATGCTTTTTTTAAGCAAAAATTCCAATGAATTTGATCAGGCTGATGAAAGAAAATATCCCATAGATTTTATTTCTTCAATTACCAAAGTGAAAAAAATAATCCTGGAAATACCGGAAGGCTACGTCATAGAAGCAATGCCTAAAAGTAAAAGGATCGTTACAGAAGATAAAGAAATTGAGTACAGTTATATAGCCGAGCAGAAAGGCAATAAGCTTGAAATAATCTCTACCACAAAAATTGCCAGTCCGGATTATCCCAAAGAATATTATCCTGCCTTCAGGCAGATTTGGGGAACCGCCTCAAAAAGTGAAAACCAGGTAATAAGCCTGGTCAAAAAATCATAAAAGGCAATTCTTTCAGATAAATAAAAATAATTTGCAAAACCATTCATCTTTTGAATGGTTTTTGCATTTATACCCAAAAGATATAATTATGAAAAATACCATTGCCATTCTGGCGGTTTCTTCTTTGCTCGCTTTTTCAGCATGTAAAAAAGGAGAAAATACAACCCAACCTGATAAAACGGAAACTTCCCAACCGGAAAAATTTACTGTAGATTCCGTGAAAGTGAGTGACTCTTCAAATATTGCAGATTCCCTGTCCGTAGCCTTTACTTCCAAACTTCTTGTTTTTCCAGCTTTGAAAGACAAACAACTGCTGGACAGTATTTATTTTCAGAATAAGGGGATTAAAGATTTTTCTAAACAAGGGCTGCAAGCTTTCCTTGATAAAGACAAAAATGATTATTTCAAATCGGTAAAAGGAGACAGTAAAGACTGGCTCTCAGATATTTCCTACGCGCAGAAATGGTATACAAGCTCCGATATGAATCTCGTCTCTAATGATAACGGATATATGCATATCGGGTATGCCTGGAGTTCATACGAAGGAGGAGCCCATGATAATTACGGATTTTCGGAAAGGATTTTCGACCTTAAAAACAATAAAAAACTGGAACTTAAAGATATTACTTCAATGCCAAAAGCCAAACTTGAAGCTATTCTGATGAAGAATATTAATAAGATAAACAGCGGGACAACAGACAGTAAAGGGAATGTAAATAATTCAGAAATGCTTCTGGTGGAAGTCATTCCTGCTACAGATAACTTCTATTTTGATCAGAAAAACCTGTACTTCCATTACAGCCCCTATGAGATTACAGCATTTGCGGCCGGTGATATCATCATTCCCATATCCTGGGACGAACTGAAAGGAACACTCAATGAAGAATTCAAAGAAAGAATGAAAATAAAGTAAATTAATGCTTCCTGATCTGGAAGCATTTTCTATTTTTGCGGTAATGGAAAAAGCAGCTTTTATCATTAATCCCTTTTCGGCCAAAAAAAATTATCAGCCGTTTCTTGACGAACTCAAAAAAAAGGTTGACAACCCTTTATACTATATCTCCGAATCCATTCCGGGGACAGATGATTTTATCAGGACGAATTTTGACAATGTAGATATTTTTGTGGCGATTGGTGGTGACGGAACCATCTCAACGGTGGCAAGAAACCTTATTAATACAGATAAGATTCTGGCCATATTTCCTGCCGGATCAGGTAACGGCTTTTCCAATGAGACTAAATTCAGTAAAAACCTGGACGAACTGTTAGCGAAAATTAAAGCCAAAACATCCAGAAAGATTGATACTTTTACCGTTAACGACAAGTTGTCTATCAACGTTTCAGGAACTGGATTTGACGGGAAAGTAGTTAAAGAGTTCGAAAAAACCAGCCGTGGATTCAAAAATTACATCAAAGTATCCCTGAAGACATTTTTCAATTACAGGCCCATTAAGGTTAAATTTTTTGATGAAGCTTATCAGCAGTACAACGGAAAATACCTGATGCTGAATATAGCCAATACACGACAGTTCGGGAACAACGCCTATATTGCTCCAAAAGCAAGTAAAAGTGACGGATTGGTGGATATGGTGCTGGTGAAAAAATTCCCGCTGACCTATTCAGCTCTTTTCGCCTTCAGAATGTTTACCAAAAGGCTGAAAGATGATGAATATGTAACGTATCTTCCCGTTTCGGAAATTTCATTTAAAGTAAACACTAAAAACTGGCATCTTGACGGTGAATTTAATAAGATAAAATCACCCATTCATGTAAAAGTTTTACCAGCCAGCCTGAATATTTTAGTGTAGGGTGATTGTTATGATGAAATTTAAAATAGAATTTACCATCAATTTTTGTAACACCGCACAAACCTTATAGGTTTTTAAAACCTATAAGGTTTAGTTCGCATAATATAAATCATCAAACCTCCAGCTTCTTTTCAATTTCATTCGGATGATTCAGGCAATACTGCAGCTGGGTTTTATCCAGTTGCTTTTCCCAGTTTGCTACAACTACCGTAGCTACAGAATTTCCAATTACATTCGTTAAAGCCCTGCATTCGCTCATGAATTTGTCGATTCCCAGAATTAAAGTCATTCCTGCAATCGGGATTTCAGGAACCACGGCCAGTGTTGCAGCCAATGTTACAAATCCGGCCCCTGTAACACCGGCAGCACCTTTTGAACTTAACATGGCAACCAAAAGCAGCATCAGCTGTTTTTCCAGTGGAAGATGAATATTCAGAGCCTGAGCAATAAATAATGAAGCCAGTGTCATATAAATATTCGTTCCGTCCAGGTTGAAAGAGTATCCGGTGGGAACTACAAGCCCTACGATCGCTCTTGAGCAGCCTGCCTTTTCCAGCTTTTCCATAATTCCCGGAAGCGCTGATTCAGAAGAACTGGTGCCTAAAACCAATAGAAGTTCCTCTTTCAGATAAAACATCAGCTTGAAAATACTGAATCCATTGTACCAGGCAACCGCACCCAAAACAATTACAACAAAAAGTATAGAAGTGATATAGAATGTTCCTACCAAAAATAGGAGGTTCAGGACAGAATGAAGGCCGTATTTCCCGATAGTGAATGCCATTGCACCAAAAGCTCCGATTGGGGCCAGCTTCATCAGCATATGAACAATTTTAAAAACCGGAGTAGACAGATCCTGCAAGAAATCAGTCACTTTCTGGCTTTTTTCTTTGGTCAGGACCAGTGCGACCCCCATCAGAATAGCCACCAGAAGCACCTGAAGTATATTTTCTCCTACCAGCGGGCTGAAAAGCGTTTCGGGGATGATATTCATGATAAAGCCTGTCAGTGTAGAATCGTGGGCCTTCTGCTGATACTGCGAAACATCGCCTGACAGGGTAGCCGGATCAATATTTAAACCGTGTCCCGGCTGTAAAATATTTCCTACAATCAGTCCTATGATCAGGGCTAAAGTTGAAAATGTAAAGAAATATATCATGGCTTTTACAGCAATACGGCCGACTTTTTTCAGATCGGTCATATGGGCAATTCCCAGCGTCAGGGTAATGAAGATCACCGGAGCGATGATCATTTTCACCAGTTTGATGAATCCATCGCCCAGCGGTTTCATTTTTTCGCCCAGTTCAGGATAAAATCTTCCGAGAAGTATACCTGCTGCTATCGCAATAATAACCTGGAAATAAAGCTGATGATAAAATTGTTTCGCTTTCAAAGGATTCTTTTTTTAGGTTTTGAAGGCGGAAAATTAAGAATTTTTATCTTAAACATGATGAAAGTCAGTTAAAATAATCCGAATGGGATTGTTCTTTATCTTAAAAAACAAAAAGTGTTCTTGAATAAAGATATTACTAAAACCAATGACCATGAATTGATAATGCTTCGGCTCCGCTCAGTATGACATGGTTTAATCAACGTTATCATATTGAGCGGAGCCGAAGCATCTATAGTATGTGTTACAAAATTATTCCACTGCAACAGAATCGTCTCCACGGCCGTCTGCCACAGCATGGATATTTCCGTTGTCATCCATCAGGATCAGCTCTGTTTTTCCGATGTATTTTATTTTTTCTATCACATAGTTTTTGCTTGTAAGGGCTGTGATCGTGCTTTCGGGGAAATTGTTTTCTACCGTAATTTTCTCAGGAAGCCACTGGTGGTGGAATTTCGGTGCATTCACGGAGGTATTCGCATTCAGCTTAAAATCTACCACATTAACGATGGACTGATAAACCGAAGTAGGAATCGTGGTTCCGCCCGGTGTTCCTACAACCATGTAAGGTTTCCCGTTTTTAAGTAAAATAGTAGGAGTCATCGAGGAAAGCATCCTCTTATTAGGCTGTATAGAATTGGCTTCTCCGCCTACAGCTCCAAACATGTTCGGGACCCCCGGCTTGATTGAGAAATCATCCATTTCGTTATTTAAAAAGAAACCTGCCCCTGAAACTACTACTTTACTTCCGTAATATCCGTTAAGCGTAGTGGTTACAGAAGCGGCGTTCCCATCTTTATCTATAACAGAAATATGGGTGGTCTGTGTGGATTCTGTTGGCTGGCTGATGATTTTTCCAACTTCTGAGCTTGGTGTAGCCTTACTGAAGCTAAAGCTTTTCCATCTGTTTTTTAAATAAGCATCCGAAGTAAGGTAAGCTGTTTTATCCTTAATGAAATCCGGATCGCCCATGTATTCTGCCCTGTCGGCAAAAGCTCTTCTTTCTGCTTCCGTCATGATCTGTACAGCCTCCGTTGAATTCTGCTGGTACTTCTCCAGGTTTTCATAACCCGCCATGCTCAGCATTTGGGCAAGCAGTACACCGCCACTGGAGGGAAGAGGCATGGTGACCACACGGCTTCCTTTATAATCGAACTCCAAAGGTTTTCTTTCTGCTGTTTTATAATTTTTGAGATCTTCCAGAGTGATGATTCCGTTGCCTTTTTTCATTTCTGAAACCATAAGCCCAGCGGTTTTTCCTTCATAAAACCCTTTTTCACCCAGCTTTTGAATCAATCTCAGTGTAGCAGCCAGTTCTTTCTGAACTAAAAGATCACCGGCCTTCCAGGGGCTGTCTTTTACAAAAGCGATAGTGGATTTGTTGTGCTTTAAGAAATTTTCTTTGTGTGTATTCAGCATATTGGCTTCCATTTCTGTAATGGCAAATCCTTTTTCTGCAAGATCAATAGCCGGCTGGATGATTTTATCCATCGGGAGCCTGCAGTATTGTAAAGTCGCAAAAAATCCGGCTATGCTTCCGGGGATTCCTACGGCCAGTCTTCCGTTTTGGGACAGATCAGTATCAGCCTTTCCAGTTTTATCAATATACATATCCCTGGATGCTTTCTTCGGGGCTGTTTCTCTGTAATCGAGTGTAAATTTTTCGCCATTGTTTTTAACACCTACTAAAAAACCTCCTCCTCCGATATTTCCTGCCTGAGGATAAACTACAGCAAGAGCATATTGTGTTGCCACAACGGCATCGTAGGCGTTTCCTCCCATCTTCATGATCTCTGCTCCGGCCTGGCTTGCCAGGGGATGTGCAGAAACCACTACACCTTTGTTCTTTACTTTTACCTCCTTTATAATGTTGAAATCAGTAAACTGAGCCCAGTATACATTCCCTGCCAACAGTACTGCTGCAATAAAAAACTTCTTCATAAGATTTTGTTTAAAACAAAAGTAGATAATTTTTTAATGTAAACAGCTGCATATTAAACCAATGGAATGTTTGTATGGAGGCTGTATTAATGAAGAAATAGAATGAAAAATCAGGTTTTGTTAATGAGTTTTTATTGATTGGTGATTATAGTTGATTTCTTGTGAGATTAATTCTTTTATAATCCATTTAAGGATATATTTTTTAAACACACGTTTTTTATTATGATAAGCATGATTTTTTTACTTTTGTACAACTCTAAAAAAATATGTAAAATGGAATCCTATACGGAAAGAATATTGATTACAGGTGCTTTGGGACAGATCGGCACCGAACTGACCAACAGGCTTGTTGAAATTCACGGAGCTGATAATGTAGTAGCATCAGGATTGGACAGATGGCAAAAGGGAATTACTGCTGCGGGACATTATGAAAGAATGGATGTTACCAATACACAGTTAGTGAGACAGGTCGTTAAAGACTATGAGATCACAACAGTGTATCATTTGGCCTCACTTTTATCAGGAACCTCAGAAAAGCAGCCTGTTTTTGCATGGAAACTGAACCTTGAGCCTCTTCTTCATTTTTGTGAAATGGCAAAGGAAGGGCTTCTTAAAAAGATCTTCTGGCCGAGCTCAATTGCGGTATTCGGGAAAGGAATTCCAAAACAGAATGTGGGGCAGGATGTGGTTTTGAATCCTACAACAGTTTACGGAATCTCTAAAATGGCAGGAGAAAAGTGGTGCGAATATTATTTCGATAAGCATGGAGTAGATGTAAGAAGTATCAGATATCCGGGACTTATTTCCTGGAAAACGCCTGCAGGAGGAGGTACTACAGATTATGCCGTAGAGATCTTTTACGAAGCGATAGAAGAGGGGAAATATACAAGTTTTATTTCTGAAGAAACGGGAATGCCTATGCTTTATATGGATGATGCAATCAATGCAACATTGAAATTAATGGAAGCTCCGAAGGAAAATCTTACCGTCCGTTCGTCTTATAATTTAGGAGGAATGTCATTTACACCGAAAGAACTGGCAGAAGAAATCAGGAAAGAAATTCCGGAATTTTCTATTGATTATAAGCCGGATTTCAGACAGGCCATTGCCGATTCTTGGCCGGCTTCCATTGATGATTCGGTAGCGAAAAAAGACTGGGGACTGACGTATGATTTCGGAATTTCTGAAATGACTAAGGACATGATCAGCAATCTTAAAGTGAAACTGAATAAAAATTAGTTACTTAAAGTTAATGTTTAAATAAATTATATTTTAACATCTGATTTTTAATTAATTATAAATATTATCTAAAATTTAATTTAAATGATTTTACTGACTTTTAACATCTTGAATACGGAAGCAGAGGCGAAAAAAAATGTAGAAATTTCTGATGTGGAAAGACTGAAAATCACAGAAGACAATACAAAAGCTATTCTTCGGATTTTAGATATTCATGACATAAAAGCAAGTTTTTTTGTAGAGATTTCTATCGCAGAAAAACTGCGGAACCTAATAAAAGCAATTTCATCCAAAGGGCATGAAATTGCTTTTTATAATTTGAATTCCCCTCTTCAGGAAATTGAAGATGTTAAGAAGGATATTCAGGATCTTCTGGAAAAACAGGTGAGGGGAATCAGGCAGAAAGATTTCAAACTTCCTCAGCAGGATCTGAAATCGCTGGAGTTTAATTATGTCTCCAATATTGATAATGCCGATATCCTTTTTCCGTTCAAAAGACTGAAAAGAGATACGGAAATTAATGAAGAAGACGGACTGAGTATTGTCCCGGAAAGTATCTCGCCATACAGCCAGCTGCCGTATAACGATTTTGTATTTCAGATCCTGCCGATGAAGTATTATCAGAGTATGGTTTTTGAAACCCTTAAAAATGATGGTTTCGTTTTAATTTATCTCAATTCCTGGCAGTTTACAGATTTTAAAAAATACAGATTCGATATTCCTTTTTACAGAAGCCTGTTTTCGGGCAAAAAAATGGAAGATAAACTGGATGCCCTCCTTACCTGGATCAACGAGAAGGAACTTGCCACTTCCCGGATGAAGGATTATATTTTTTAGTTGGCAGATTGTAGGGATTAGGGATTGTGTTGAAGGTTAAAATTCTGGTCTTTTTGATTTGGATTTTACACAATAAATGGTCAATGGTGAATTTTGCTTTGCAAGTGAGTGGGGAATGATATATTCAAGAAATAAGAGTCAAGATTTTAGGGATTAGGGATTGTGTCGAAGGTTGAAATCCCGGTTTTTGATTTGGATTTTATTACAGAATAAATGTCAATGGTGAATTTTGCTTCGCAGGTAATGGTGGAGGATAGCTTCAAGAAACAAGATGCTAAATGTCAGGCATAAGACAATTATTCGTTAACTTAACTACTAAAAACTAAAAACTAAAAACTAAAAACTAAAAACTAAAAACCAAAAACCAACAACCAGCAACCAGCAACCAGCAACACTCCTCTCAACTCATTTACTCTAAACCCCTCAAACTCTCTCACCCCGTAACCCGCAACCCAATCTAGCTCAACTCAAAAAGTGTAATTTCCGGCAGAACGCCCACTCTTCCGGGATAACCCAGAACACCGAATCCTCTGTTGACATACAGTAGTTTGCCTTCGCTTTCATACAAATCAGCCCATTTCGGGTAACGGTATTGTACCGGAGACCATTTTACATTTTTCAGGTCCAGTCCGAACTGCATCCCATGCGTATGTCCTGAAAGGGTAAGATGAATGTTTCCGGGGTGTTTTTTAACGACATAATCGAAGTGGGTAGGGTCGTGACTCATTAAGATTTTTGGAGCGGATTCCGGCACACCTTTTAATGCGTCATCAATTTTTCCGAATTGGGGAAACGGCTTAAGTCCCCAGTTTTCAACACCGAGAATGTACAGCTTTTCTCCGTTTCTTTCAATAACTCTGTTTTCATTTCTCAGCATATCAAAACCTGCCTGTTTTTCATACTCGATAAGAGTATCAAGGTTTTTCTTTTTGGCATCTTGAGAAGTCCAGGTTACATAATCTCCGTAATCGTGATTTCCCAACACGGCAAGTTTGCCGTCCTTTGCCCTGATCTTTGAAAATAAGGGAATAAACGGCTTGAATTCATCTGCAATGTTATTCACCATATCTCCGGTGAAAAGAACCAGATCAGGGTTTTGTTCATTGATCAGGTCAATCGCATGCTGTAGTTTAGACGGATCGGAAAAACTTCCGCTGTGAACATCGGAAATCTGGATCACTTTGTAGCCTTTAAAGCTTTTTGACAGACCGGGGATTTTTACTTTTATTTTTCTTACGGTATGTCTGTATTTTCCGAACGTAATTCCGTCTATGAAAAGAGCAGAAAGAACTCCTCCAAGGCCCAATCCTACGATACTCAGGAATTTTCTTCTTTCAGGGAAAAAGTGTTCTTTAGGTTGCGTAAGGCCTGCCAGGTAGCTTCCGGTTCTGAAAATATCATCAATTAATAAAAACAGAACCACGAAAATTTTAGGCATAATGAAGATCAGGAATAACGAAATCATGATTTGAGCTCTCATGGTACTTCTGTCTGATCGTTGGAAATGAGTTACTTCATAGGCGAAGATTCCGTAAACGGCCAGAGATGCCACCCAGTATCCCAGTCTTATCCAGAAATTGTCAGTTAATGTTCTTATAGCCTGATAGATATAAACCTCTAAAAAGAGGAAGATGGCGGCGATGATTAAAAAATTTCTCTGCATGATAAATCTAAAAAAAGCACAAAGAATATGTTTCCCTGTGCTTTATATTTTATTAATTAAATATTTTTAAGGAAATCTGTAAACAATAGCATTGATGTTCATTCCGGCCCCTACCGAAGTCATCACAATGTTACCTTTATCTTTAAACGTTTGACCTTGCATTTTTCCTTTAATTATTAAATCATACATGGTAGGAATGGTTGCCACAGATGTATTTCCAAGGTCCTGGATTGTCATAGGGGAGATGGCGTGGTCATAATCCTTCACATCATAAAGCTTGTGAAGTCTTTCGATCATGGCGTAATCCATTTTGGCATTAGCCTGGTGAATAAGGATCTTATCAATGTCTTCTATGGAAAGTCCTGCATCCTCTATTGTTTCCTTAATGGCCGAAGGGACATTCTTAAGGGCGTACTCATAGATCTTTCTTCCCTGCATTCTTACGTAAAGGCGTCTTTGGTCTACATTCTGGTTGATGGAAGGAGCGTTTTCAAGATAGTTCAACTCCGGACCGTTGTCGCAGATCGTATTGCGGGCGATGATGCCTACATTTTCTTCATCGGTAGCCTGTACCACTACTGCACCGGCACCGTCAGCAAAGATCATTCGGTTTCTGTCATGCGGGTCGGTAACACGGCTTAGTGTTTCTGCTCCTACCACAAGAATGGTTTTTGCGGCTTTCGCTTTAATCAGGTTGTCGGCAAGGATCATGGCTTCCACCCATCCCGGACATCCGAAAATCATATCATATGTAATACATTTCCTGTTTTTAATGCCCAGCCTGTTTTTTACTCTTGCTGCCATATTCGGCATAAAATTCACATATCCGTCTACGGTAACTTCCCCGAAGTTGCTTGCGTAAATGATATAATCCACTTGCTCTCCATCCACTTTAGCGTCCTCAAGAGCAGCTTTGGCAGCCTCAGAGCCGATCAGCGAGTTGGAAAGATCATCTTCAATAAATCTTCTGTTTTCTATTTCTGTGATTTCTACAAACTTTGCGATGGTTTCTTCTGCAGGTTTTTCAATCTTAACTCCGTCTTCAGTGTAGAACTCAGAATCCATGAAATACTCTCTACCAATAACTCTGTTAGGAATATAGGACCCGGAACCAATAATGATCGTATTCGGCATTCGTTTATATGATTTTTTTTAAAGATGCAAAGTTAATAATTAATATTAATAACGGAGAATTAAAAATATTATTAAATTTGCAAAAATTGTACTTTACAATCGTATGAAAAACAACTCGTCCTTAAAAGGCTTACTTATTGCAGCTGTGGTGTTTATCGTTGCCTTTGGGGTCTACTTCTTTTTTTTAGCCAAGAGAAATTATTTTGTAGTAGACAACCCTACTCCCAATACCTATTATTTTAAGATCAATAACGGTTCCGAAGGGGTTATTTCTGCAGGGCAGTATGTTCATGTAGATTTAAAGAAGGGAAAAAACTCCATTAAAGTTTTCGACCAGAATAAGAAAATGCTGTATGATTCTGCATTTGAAGTCAATAAAATCCGAGGGCTTATTAATATCGCCCATGAGGATTATTATATTAATGATCAATATTATGGGTATAATCTTAAAAAAGATTCATTACTTTTGGCCCTGGACAAAATCACAATTGACGGGAAAGATTATTTTGGAGGAGCAAGACGCTTCAATAAGCTTTACACGGAAGATTTTTATTACAATGTAGACGAAGATTATGATAAAGTGATCAAAAACATCCAAAAGGTGGAATCAAGATCAAAGATCTTCAGAAAGCAGGATTTCCTAAATTATTACAAAGAATATTACAAGTTTTAAGTTTTGACAAAAGATATTACCAAAGTTACTCCCTACAACTCCGAGGCTACCAAGAAAAGCCAGGTAGAGGATATGTTCGACAATATTGCGCCGAAGTATGACCTTCTGAATCGTGTTTTATCAATGAAAATTGATATTATATGGAGGAATACACTGGTGAAAATGATGAAAAAAGACAATCCGCAGGAAGTGCTGGATGTGGCTACAGGAACGGGAGATTTAGCAATCACGATTCAAAAAGGAACCGATGCGAAAGTAATTGGTCTGGATTTATCACAACAAATGCTAAATGTTGGCGTTATTAAAATAAAAAAACTTAAATTAGACGGCAAAATTTCCATGCAAAAGGGAGATGCAGAAAATTTACCTTTCGAGGACAATAGATTCGATGCTGTTTCCGTTGCATTTGGAGTGAGGAATTTTGAAAACCTTACCAAAGGTTTGGCAGAATTGAGAAGAGTAGTTAAAGATAACAAAAGTGTTTACATACTGGAGTTTTCAAAGGTTGAGGGGTTCTTAGGTCCATTTTATATGTTTTATTTCAAAAATATATTACCTGCCATCGGCAGGCTGGTTTCCAAAGATAATAGGGCATATACATACCTTCCGGATTCTGTAAATGCTTTTCCTTTCGGGGAGAAGATGAAACAAATTCTTTTAGATACAGGATTTAAGAAAGTAGAATATAAAAAGTTAAGTTTAGGTATAGCCACAATTTATAAAGCAACAAAGTAACCTATGAATAAATTTCTATTAAGAGCACTGGTTTTAGCCTCAGTCAATATTGCAGTTTTTGCAGATGCACAATTCAGAACCCGAAACAGAATGGATAAGTTGGAAGACTTTGACGAGCAGAAATTCAGCTGGGGGTTTTATTTGAACGGCAACAGGCTGGACTACCGTATCGTCCTACATCCAAGATATGGTTCGGAAGGTAATCAGAATCTTGTTAAATCCAAAGAAAGCTACAGCTTCGGGGCGGGGTTGATCGCCAAATGGAGACTGAATGACTATCTGGATTTAAGACTGGAGCCAGGCTTGCAATTTGCTCAGAGGCAGTTGACTTTCAATACCCAGTCCAATGACCAGTACGCAGCAGGAACATTAACGAACCCGCCTTTTATCCCAATTCCTTTAACTGAAAAGGACAGGGTAAGAGAGATCAAATCTACACTGGTAGACATTCCCGTATTGCTGGAACTTCACGGTCAGAGATGGTACAATTCCAGACCTTATATTGCGGCAGGGGTGAACTATGTAGTTAACCTTCAGTCCAATTCAGATTCTGAGGATGACAACATGCAGCAGGTTTTCAGGTCTACTACGCATAATTTTGCATGGTCGGCTGAAATGGGAATCCAGTTTTATTTCAATAAATTTAAACTTACTCCGGCTATCAGAGGAACATTCTTCATGAACAACGAGAAAGTGGCAGATAATGCAAATACACCTCCATACTGGGCGACAGCAATGTCTACACTTCAGACAAGAGCAGTAATGTTTGTTCTGAAATTTGAATAAGAAATAATACCATAAAATACAAAAGGAGGTGCCAATGCATCTCCTTTTTTTCGTGCCTAATCAAAATATAGAGACTTTTATTTTTGTTACTGTTATTATTTTTTTACTTTTGCTATTAGTTAGAATATAGAAAACCTGAAATGCTTCAAGATTTAGAAAATAATTTTTCAGAATTAGAGAAAAAGATTTTACTTTTACAAAAGAACTATAAAAATCTTACTGAAAGATTATCTGAATTAACAGTTGAGCATGAAGAACTGAAAATGAAATATGATGAGGAAAGAAGAAGAAATCAGGTATTAGCAGAAGAACAGAAAAATATAAAATTGTATTCAGCAATATCGGGGAATCCCGAGCACAACAGATTAATGAAAAACCATATCAACAGATTGGTAAAAGAAATTGATTTCTGTATTGCACAGCTTCAAAACAGTGGATTATAATGGATGTAAGAAGAATAACCATCAACATTGCAGGAAGGGTATATCCGCTGAACGTACCGGCCGCAGAGGAAGAGACTCTGCGTAAAGTAGGAAAGCAGATTGAAAGTATGATTAAAGATTTTGAACAGAACTTCGATGTAAGAGACAAACAGGATGCTTTGGCTATGTGTGCCCTGAAACTGGGAACCAATGCTGAGGTAGTTTCTCTTAACTACGAAAAAAATATAAATTTTACCAACGAAAGATTAGTGAAAATTAATCAGTCGTTGAATGAATTTGGGAAATAGATTTTTTTCCCGACAGACTGCCTACAATAATTCTAACACATTTAAGGTAAACTCAACGCTAAACAATTACCGAGCAAATGTCCGCTGAATGGCGTGCCGGGTCTCCCGGATTACAGACAGTGGAAATCAGTTCAAATCGTGTTGATTAGGAGTTTACTCTCAATCCCTGAATTGTTGTAGGTTTTTTTTATTTAGATAAGTGTAAGACAATTAAAACTCAATATATATTATGATAGAAGTTATAATCGGCGTTGTTTGTTTAGTAATCGGTGCTGTAGTAGGGATTTTATTCTCTAAAAGCTCATTGAATACTAAGGGAAAATTCATTATAGATGATGCAAAGAAAAATGCCGAAAACCTTATAGAAAAAGCAAATGTTCAAGCTGAATCCATAAAGAAAGAAAAAAATCTGCAGGCCAAAGAAAAGTTTTTGGAACTGAAATCCCAGCACGATTCGGATATCCAATCCCGTGAGAAAAAAATGCAGGAGATTGAAAAAAGAATTAAAGACAAGGAGCACAAGCTTAATGATGAGCTTAGCAAGACCGGAAAACTTGAAAAGGACCTTGACAAGCAGATTGCAGATTACGCGAAGAAAAACGAGATCTTAGAAAGAAAACAGCAGGAACTGGATATAGCTACCACTAAAAAAGTAGAGATCCTTGAAAAAATTGCCAATTATACGGCAGAAGAAGCTAAGGCAGAATTGGTAGAAACCATGAAAGCAGAAGCTAAAACCAGAGCTCAGGCACACGTGCAGGGTATTATGGAAGAAGCTCAGCTGAATGCCAAGAACGAAGCCAGGAAGATTGTGATCCAGACCATCCAGAGAATCGGAACTGAGCAGGCGATCGAAAATTCAGTATCCGTTTTCAATATTGAATCTGACGAAGTAAAAGGAAGAATCATCGGTAGAGAAGGTAGAAATATCCGTGCTTTAGAGGCGGTTACCGGTGTTGAAATTATTGTTGATGATACTCCGGAAGCTATTCTTCTTTCATGCTTTGACCCGGTGAGAAGAGAAATTGCAAGACTGTCCCTTCACAGGTTGGTAACGGATGGAAGGATTCACCCGGCAAGAATCGAAGAAGTAGTAGAAAAGACAAGAAAACAGATCGAAGAAGAGATTATTGAAGTAGGAAAAAGAACCATCATTGATCTTGGTATCCACGGATTGCACCCGGAACTGATCAAGATCGTAGGTAGAATGAAATACCGTTCTTCTTATGGACAAAACCTCCTACAGCACTCAAGAGAAGTGGCGAACATTGCTGCTACCATGGCTGCAGAATTAGGTTTAAATGTTAAATTAGCTAAAAGAGCAGGTCTGTTACACGATATCGGTAAAGTACCTGAACAGGAATCTGAACTTCCTCACGCTTTATTGGGAATGCAGTGGGCTGAGAAATATGGTGAAAATGCAGAAGTTGTAAACGCAATCGGTGCCCACCATGACGAAATTGAAATGAAGTCACTATTATCCCCGATCATCCAGGTTGCCGATGCAATCTCAGGAGCAAGACCGGGAGCAAGAAGACAGGTGCTTGAATCATACATCCAGAGACTGAAAGATCTTGAATCTGCAGCATTAAGCTTCGATGGTGTATCAAGTGCATATGCGATCCAGGCCGGTAGAGAACTGAGGGTAATGGTAGAGAGCGGAAAAGTAAGTGATGAAGTAGCCAACCAGCTGTCTTATGACATCTCTGAAAAGATCCAGAATGAACTGACGTATCCGGGACAGGTTAAAGTAACGGTAATCAGAGAAACAAGAGCGGTGAATATTGCAAGATAATACCACGGTCAAGATATTTTAAAAAAAACCTTTCAAGAGATTGAAAGGTTTTTTTATTTTTATCAAAACTTAAAAATGCAAGAACAGTCTCTGTCTTCAAAACTGAAGTACATCTTTTCGATCCCCGTAATCATTTCGGCCCTGGGCTATTTTGTAGATATTTATGATCTGCTTTTATTCGGTATTGTAAGAATCCCAAGCTTAAAAGCTTTAGGCCTGAATCCTGATTCTGACGGAACCTTTATCCTGAACTGCCAGATGGTAGGCCTTCTTATCGGCGGGGTTTTCTGGGGGATTTTTGGAGACAAAAAGGGTAGGCTTTCCGTACTTTTCGGGTCCATTTTGGTATATTCCTTAGCTAATATTGCCTGTGGTTTTCTTCCCTATTTTCCGAAAGAGCATCTGGTGTACCAATATGCGGGTTTAAGATTCATTGCAGGAATAGGACTGGCCGGGGAGCTTGGAGCCGGAATTACCCTGGTTTCTGAAAGCCTGCCGAAGAATCTAAGGGCAATCGGAACCTCTGTAGTAGCAGGCTTCGGACTGATGGGGGCCGTAGTGGCCCAGCTTACGGTAGAACTCGCCGGCGGCTGGAATATCTCCTACATCATCGGCGGAATTATGGGGATCATGCTGTTGATTCTCAGGGTAAGCGTATCAGAATCCGGTATTTATAAGAATATAGAGCATAAAAGCGTTTCCAAAGGAAATTTCCTTTCCTTTTTTACCAGTAAGGAACGCTTGACCCGGTATCTCAAATGCATTGCTGTAGGATTGCCTACATGGTATTGCATAGGGATTCTGGCGGTTCTGGCTAACCAATTTGCCCCTGAATTGGGGATTAAGGATCTGAATCCGGGAAAAGCAATTATGTGGGCTTATATAGGGATCTCCGCCGGTGATCTGATGAGCGGTTTTATTTCCCATGCATTGAAATCCCGTAAAATGGCTATTTTCTATATGCTGCTCTTCACCATAGTGGGTGTGGCAATAATGCTGTTTGGAAATACCAATACAGAGACAAAATACTATATGTTCTGTGTCTGGCTGGGCTTGGGAACTGGCTATTGGGCAATGTTTGTAACACTTGCGGCAGAACAGTTTGGTACGAATATCAGAAATACGGCAACAACCACCGTTCCCAATATGGTAAGAGGTTTGGTGCCTGTGATGATCTTAGCCTTTGATCTTTTAAAAACTCATTTCACGGTAATCATAAGTGCGGCTGTCGTGGGAGTTGTTGTATTCGGTCTGGCCTTTTATTCATCGCTGACCATTTCAGAAACCCATAATAAAGACCTGGGGTTTACCGAGTAATACAGCGGTTTGACAGGAATTGATGTACTTTTAAGTATAAGGAAATGAATAAATTAACATTTTATTGTGCTTCAAATAATCATTAATTGTTTACTTTTGAAAGTAAAGGAATTTAATTCTATTGTTTAATTAAAATCAAAACATCATGTCACAGGAAATTTTTAAAAAAGCAAAAAAGTTAAAAAAGGAAGATCTTAAAAACATTATAGGCGGAGTAAGCGGGGTAGTCACCCCGGATCTTTCAAAATGTGGCTGTAGCTGTACAGGAGCAGTGACAGGACCGTCATATTGTGTAAAGTATAAAAAGTGTCTCCAGGTAATTACCTGTTAATAGAAACATTTTAGTGAGTAAAACCTTTCGGATAATTGAAAGGTTTTATTGTTTAGTAAAGCTTAAGAATCCCGGAACACTTCAACATCCTTTAAAACAATTCTGTTCCCATTCTTTTCAGCTGTAGGGCAAGGTTAAAAGAACAGGATAATTTAATCGTTTAATAAATATTTCCGTTTTAATCCGCTTTATTAAGTTAATAATACTAATGAAATCAGGGCTTTATTTAATTTTATATTAAATTATGTTGTGAATAATTAATATTTGTTTAACTTTGGAAAGTAACTAAGCTATACTGTTTAATCTCAAACCAAATCATTTAAGACTATGAAAAATGCCAAGAAATTAAGAAAAGCAGATCTGAAAAACATTATCGGAGGAATCAGCGGACCACAAGATTTATCCAAGTGCGGATGCAGCTGCTCAGGATCCGTTACAGGTCCGTGGTACTGTGTACAGTATATTGCCTGTCCTCAGGTATATACCTGTGATCAGTCTGCAGTTTAAGACGATTTCAGTCAGAAAATAATAAACATTTCCACATTTAATACGCAAAAGCCTTTTGGACCTTCCAAAAGGTTTTTGTCTTTTAATAAAGTTGAAAAAAGGAAATCCGTTTGTCTTTCTTTGCGATCCAAGAAAGGCAGATTATTATGAAACAGATAAGCTATTTAACATAATATAATTATTTATTTATCTCTTTGTAGAGAATTATATTTATTCTATATTTGTGATAAGCGGATTCCGAAAAGCTAACAGAGTAGGAGAAAAATTAATGTATTACTATGAAAAAATTAGAAAACCTGAAAGGGAAGAAATTAGGCAACATGAAAAGTATTATTGCTGGAAAAAAATCATTAGACCTAGGCTTCGCTGGTCCATGTGGAGGAACTGGTACAGACAGTGATCCTCACGTATTAGAAACACTTACACTGATCAAAGGTGGAGGTGGTACTAATGATGGATGTGACTAGTCACTTGATTTTTTACAAAAAATTAAAGACTCTTTATATTATAAAGAGTCTTCCTTTATCTATTAATTCATAAAAAAATATGATTCTAATTTTATCAACTCCCAATGATGACGATACAAATCTTGTGATGGAGCATTTACATCTTTTGGGTGAAAAGTGTATAAGAATAAACGATCTGGACTTATTTAACGGAAATACAAAGATGCATTATGAGCTGTCGCCGGAGCCTAGGCTTTTTGTGGAGAATATTTTTTTTGGAAGAATAGATCTCTCGGATATTCAATGTGTATGGTATAGAAAATTTGGGTTCTTTGATAAGTTTAAAAAAAAAATCAGAGGAGAAACCAATATAGAGATGCTGGAATATTTAAAATTAGAATATACCACTACACTGGAACTCTTTTTTGATTTTTTAAAGGACAAAAAATGGCTTAACAATTATTTAAGCGTTAAAAAATTAAATAAAATAAGCACTCTCATTGCTTCTCAAAAAATAGGATTAACTATTCCAAAAACCAATATAACCAATACTGCTGATTCATTAGACCTGAACGAATCATATATTACCAAATCTATAAAAGACGGAACCGTAATTGACGTGGGAGAAAAAACTTTCTTTTTTCTAACAAAGGAAGTTAATCCCAGGACAATGATTGGGTACAACCATTTTTTTCCAAGTTTGTTTCAAGAGAAAATAGACAAAGAATACGAACTCAGAATTTTCCATTTGAATGGAAAAAACTATCCTATGGCCATTTTTTCTCAAAGAGATACCCAAACGGGCGTAGATTACAGACATTACAATTACAGTAAACCCAACAGAATGATTCCTTATTCTCTCCCCGGAGAACTTGATGAAAAAATATGCCGTCTTATGAAAACCCTGGAACTCGATACCGGCTCATTGGATATCATAAAAGGTAAAGATGGGGAATATTATTTTTTGGAAATAAATCCTTCAGGCCAATTCAGGATGACATCAATGCCTTGCAATTATAATCTTCATTATGAGGTAGCCCAGTGTTTAAAAAAAATGAATACATGAAAAAAACATTACTTAAGGAAATTGGATATGAAAAAAAGAAAGAGCTGCTTCCTGTTATTTTCTCCCATACAACTCCAATGGACATAAAAAAAATAAAAAGAGACCGTCCTTTCAGAATGGTTGACACTTCTATTCATCAGTCAGAAATCTATTGCCTAAGAATATACAAAGATGGAATTAACATATCTACGGAATAACAACGACAAATATATTCATGTGTTTTCTTGCTGTATACCTGTCAGAGGACATGAAAGAGGCGCTATATACGATCTTCAGAGAGAGGAAATTGAATTGGTGCCTAATACCATGATAGACTTTTTGGAACACATTAAAAACAGAAAAGTAAGCTCTGTCCTGGAAGAATTTGAATCAGATACAATGGCTAAAAAGTATCTTGATTTTTTAGAAAAAAATGAATTTGTATTTTATTCCAATACTGTTTCTTTTCCTGAATTATCTGCCAGGAGTATCAATGAAGATACTTCCGTAATACAGTTTATGACTATCATGTTGTCGGAATTTATTGATGATAATTTAGATGCCGTTATAAAAAATATTAATGAACTGGGGGTGAAAAGGCTGCACGTCCATATGAGTAGCCAGGATTGCATGAAGGAAATTCATAAATTCCTGAATTTGTTAGAATATTCCAGGGTAACTAATATGTCTTTTTCAATTCCTTATCAAAAAATTGATAAAAAACTATACAACAACAATCGCTTAAAGACTTTGTATCTGTTTAATTCTCCTAAAGAAAAAGTAGAAACCAATAATGAAGTGACCAGTGTTTTTATTATGGTGAATGATGCCAGGATGTTTATACCTAAATTTAATATCAATACCGTAGACGTTAATTCTACGGCTTATAATATTGCCGTAAATTATAATCTGTCACTATATAAGACCGTATTTGTGGATGAACATGGGGAAATTAAATTTAATGTTTCAGATAAGACAGGCTATGGTAATATCACGGATTCAATAGAGGAAATAAAAACCAGGACATTCCCGGAACTTTCCACACTTTGGAATATTAAAAAGACCGATATTGCTCCCTGTAATATTTGCGAGTTTAGATTCTGCTGTACTGTGACCCATATTCCTTTTAAAAAGGATGACGGTTATGCAGTGAACTGTAATTATAATCCATACAATGCCGAATTAAATTAAAAGAAATGAGCAAAAACTGAGGAGTATATGGTTGAAAGTATAGCCAATATTTTAAAATATCTTGAGAAAAAAAATATTTATTTAGACGGAAAAGATTTTTCGTTCCAGATTAATTCTCATCCGGCATTCCCAAGTCTGCTGTCCATAGTGAGTGCTCTGAATATTAACCGTGTTTGTAACTATGTGCTGGAAATAGAGGATTCCGAAATAGACGAGCTTCCCGATGATTTTATGACTTTTGTAGCACTTACAGGAAATGAACAGGAACTTATGTATGTTGAAAAGAAAAATGAATGCTACCTGGTTAATGGAAAATATAAAATAAGTAAAGACGACCTGCTTTCAAAGTGGAATAAGATTGTCGTTATAGTTGACGAAACACAGTCGGATCTTAAAAAGAAAGGCATTAGTACCTATCTGTTGCCTTTTGTGGGAATTTCAATACTAATTATATTGATTGGCTTGTATTACTATATTCATTTAAATTCTTTCATGTATCTGCTTCTGTCATTGTGCGGTTTTTCCCTGTCTGTTCTTTCATTAAAAAAAGTATTTGGAATTGAAAGTTCGATAGTAAGTAAGGTATGTTCAGGTACCTATAAAGACTGTTCGTTTTCTGAAACGAAAAACACAGATTTTATCTCAAACTTTGGAGATTACAGCCTGGTCTACTTTTTTACCAATATGATAAGCATTCTGTTTCTTTCAAATAATCAGAACCATGATGTTTTTGTTAGCATACAGAAATTATTACTGATCATTATTCTCCCTGTGATGGCTTATTCCCTTTTTTATCAGCTGTTTAAAATGAAGAAAGTCTGCCCCTTATGTATAGGAATTATAATTATTTTGATTTTGCAGACTTATATTTTGATGATGTAATATGAATATAGAATCTTTTATTCCGGTAGTTTTATATGGTCTTATTTATTTGCTCATCTTTATTCTGTGGCTGTACATCAAGAGATTTCTAATCCGGAGTGAGAAGAACAAAAACCAGCTGATAAGAAAAACCAGAGTGGTCAGGAATCATGATGTGTTTATGAATACCTTACAGAAGCAGGAAAAGGCAGACCTTCCTGTACCTGTATTCGTCCTGGGAAATAAGGATGCAGATCTTGAACTGACGATATTGACAAGTCTATACTGTGAGATGTGTAAAGAGATGAGTGAGATTATTGATAAAATAATATTTGCCTATGAAGACCAGATAAAAATAAATATTTTTTTTAAACCCCAGAATGCAGAGGAAAAAAATCATCCTTTGTATCTGCTTCATGCCATTTTTTTAATTCGGGGAGAAAAAGAGTTTTTACAGGCATTCAATTTTTGGTTTAAAAATAAGAACCTTATACCATGGCAGACTGCCGATTACAGTACCGAAGAAAATAAAAATTCCTTTACATCTTCAAACGATTGGTTTGCCCGGAATGGAATAATCTCCACACCTTCAGTTTTTATTGATAAGTATGTCTATCCCTACGAATTTGAAAAAGAAGATTTATACTTTTATATAGAACAAATTATAGAAAACAAATAAAAAAGATATGCACCGTAGAATATTAATACTAAATCTGCTTTTCTTTATCGTTCAAAACCTTTATTCTCAGAATATGAGAATAAATTATGATATGACCTATAGAGAAGATTCATTAAGTGAAGAATCTGTTACCAAGAAAATGGTACTATTGATTCACGGAGAAGAATCAAAATTTTATTCGGAAAAACAATATGATATAGACTCTCTTAGAAATAATGGATTCAAAGGTTTTGCAGTAGGCGATAATAGCTTTATGGTGATCAGGAAACCTCAAAACGTAGTTTCAAAATACTATTTTATATTTAGAGATGCTTATAAAATAACAGAATCCGTAAATCTAAACTGGACAATAGAAAAAGAGATCGTAAAAAAGTACAATTATACCTGCCAGAGAGCAACACTCAGTTACAAAGGCAGAAGTTGGGAAGCCTGGTTTACCCAAGACCTGCCGATTCAGGAAGGACCTTATATTTTTAAAGGCCTGCCTGGGTTAATTGTTTATATGAAAGATAAAACCAATTCATATGAATTTTCTTTTTCAGGAATTAAGAAACAATATAATCCTTTAGACTTTGAAAATATGCAGCCCAAGCCCATGGAGACTTCAAAAAATAAATTGGATAAAGTATTTTTAGACTATTTTAATGATCCTTATAGAGAAATGAAATCCGGAAATATAAAAGCAAAATTCAAGGACGAACGTGGTAATGATATCGAACCCGATTTCAGGAAAATGACGAAAGAAACGCAGGACTATTTAATTAAAAAAAATAATCCAATAGAGCTTACAGATAGCATTCACTATCCAAAATAATCTGTAATACATACAGACCAACCAAGACTTTGAAACTAAAATCAATGATGCAAATCATTTTAATAGATCATCGTCAGATATCTGTCACCAAAAAACATTCTCAAACTCTCAAACCCTCCCACACTCAAACCAAATCCTCACAAATCCGAAAAATACCCGTCCCGTTCATTTTCATATCTCCTGTTTTTTACTTCCCCGATTTTCTGTTTCGTGTAAATGCTTTGGTGCCCCGAGAACATATAGGAAACCACACATGCAATAGCGATATAAACCCCGCATTCAGCCCCGAATAGCTCAATTCCCATCAGCATGCAGGCCAGTGGAGTATTGGTAGCCCCCGCAAATACAGCGACAAATCCCATTCCTGCCAGCAGTCCAACCGGCAGCGGAATAAAAATAGATAAAGCACTTCCCAGTGTAGCTCCGATGAAAAACAAAGGAGTTACCTCACCGCCTTTAAATCCTGCCGAAAGTGTAACGACTGTAAAGACCATTTTTAAAGCAAAATCATACAACGGGAGCTGCTTTTCAAAAGATTCAAGAATCACAGGAATGCCCAGTCCTATATATCTCGTTGTTCCTATGGCAAAAACGGCAACAGCAACAATGATCCCGCCAATTACAGGACGGAATGGAGGATATTTGATCTTAGACTTAAAAACAGAACCTGCCCAATGGATCATTCTGCTGAAACCTGCAGCACAGATTCCAAAAGCGATTCCGGCAAGGATACTGTATAAAACAGGTAGGAATTCCAGTTTCGGAATAAGATCTATGTGGTAATGCGTATGCTTTACATTCCAGAGGTTCGTGACTGAATCAGCCAGAACAGCTGATGCAAAAGCCGGGAAAATAGCATTATACCTTATTCTTCCAACCAGAAAAACTTCAAGCCCGAAAACTGCTCCGGCCAGCGGTGTTCCGAAAACAGACCCGAAACCTGCTGCAATGGCGGCGATGAGAAGAATCCTTCTTTCACTCTTGTCAAGCTTAAAAGGTTTGCTAAGCTGGTCTGCCATAGCTCCTGCCATCTGAAGTGCTGTTCCTTCGCGGCCCGCAGAACCACCGAATAAATGCGTAGCTATAGTTCCCAGATAAACAAACGGTGCCATTTTGAATGGAATAGTCTCTTTCGGATCATGAATATTGTCAATCAGCAGGTTGTTTCCTGCTTCTACATCCTTTCCGTAGTAATAATACAAAAGACCGATAAGAAAACCGGCAACAGGAAGCAGGGCAATGAGCCGGATATGATTTTCCCTGAAATGAGTTGCCCATTCCAAAGATACAAGGAAACCCGCAGAAGCAGTTCCTGCCAAAATGCCAATGATGATACTGATACACAGCCACTTTATAATATAAGGCAGGGCAGGGTATTTTCTGAAAAAAAACAGGATGTGAAAAATTGCTTTTTTAGATAATGTTCGTTGTGGTTTCGACATAATAATCCTGATAAGTTATTCGTTAATAATCTCTTAATCAGGCGTCATCAGCTTCTGTAAAGCGGTTGGGTAAGGAAGAGCACCATTTCCTTTTGTCCTGCAAATATAAACATTATTTCAAAAAGAAACTGTTTTCAAGAATATACCTTTTGCTTATTTGGATACTTTCAAAAATATCTTTGTCACTTAAGTCCTGTTCTAGGAACCAATATTGAAGGCCTGCCTTTTCTTTTGCGCTGAATATTTTTTTGAAATCAATCACTCCACTTCCGATTTCTGTAAAATCTTTCGTCCCCGCTTTCATATCTTTCACATGCCATAGAGGAAAACGGCCGGGATATTTTTCAAAATAAGTCAGGGGGTCAAATCCAGCCTTTGAAATCCAGTATAAATCCAGTTCCATTTTAACCAGGTCAGGAGACGTGTTTTCTAAAATAAAATCATAGACACTTTTGTGATCTTCCATTTTTTCAAATTCAAAATCGTGGTTATGATAAGCGAACTGAATTTTTGTGCTTTGGGTTATTTCACCGGATTTTTCAAGTAATTCAGGAAGCTTTTTATAGTTTTCAATGGTTCTTTCTTCAGGAAAAAGATAAGAGCATACCATATATCTGGAACCGATAAAATGCATGTCTTCTACAGCCTTTTCAAAGCCGTACAATAAAGTTCCCTCATCCTTATGGAACATACCTGTAGTATGGTGCGAGCTAATGACTTTTAAGCCGGTTTGCTGAAGGATAGTCCTGAACTCATTTTTGTTTTTTCCGAAGAATGTACGGTTATATCCATAGATCTCCAGTTCTGTAAAACCCAACGAGGCCAGTTTTTCCAGTGCTTTCTCCGGGTTATCAGACATAGCATCCCGGATGGTATAAAGCTGAATGGCCAAAGGTTTCTTACGGCTGAGTTTAGAAATTCCACAGGAATATAAGCCCAGAAATCCTAATGATGAAAATTTAATGAAGTCTTTTCTCTGCATACTTACAAAAAGGGTTTCATTTCATCCTCAATCTGTGTTCTCAGGTTCATCAGTCGTTTTGCGTACTCTTCCTGCTGTTTTTCCTCGTCTGTTTCAGGGACCCACGCAGGGACCGGCAGCTTTTTCCCGTTTTCATCCACCGCTACAAAAACAATAATACAGTGGGTTTTCTTATCAAAAGTAGGCTGTTTTAGGTTCCTTGAAAAAACATTGATTGAGATATGCATGCTCGATTTTCCGGTATAAATAACCTGTGCGTCTACTTTTACCACTTCTCCGATCTTGATGGGCTCATAGAAACGGATTCCACCCACATAAACGGTTACTGAATAATTTCCGCTCCATGTCGTGGCGCACGCATAACCTGCCTGATCAATCCATTTCATGACGCTTCCTCCATGTACGTTTCCCCCGTAATTCACATCTGAAGGCTCTGAAATAAACTGAAAAGTGATAGGCTTGTTCTGCATCTTTATAAAATTTGAATAAAGTTATTTAATAATTTCCAGAATCTTAGATTAAATCCTACTTTTGAAAGACAAAACTTCAATGAAGAAGGAAATTTAACAAATAACAGATTTAAAAGTAACAATGAAGAAAGTATTTTATCTCAATACATGCGATACATGCAGAAAAATTTTAGCAAAATTTAACCTTACCGGCTGGGAACTCCGGGAGATCAAAAAAGAGCCGCTCACTAAAGAGGAACTGGCTGCTATGCATAAAAAAACACAATCATACGAAGCTTTATTCAATAAAAAATCCACACAGATCAAATTAAGAGAGCTGGATGTGAAATCTCTTGAAGAAAAAGATTTCGAAGAATTGCTGCTGGACCATTATACATTTTTAAAACGTCCTGTTTTTCTTACAGACAATGAAATTTTTGTAGGGAATGATAAGAAAAATCTTGAAGCTTTGAGAGAATTTTTTACGTAAGTGAATGAAATACCTGATTTCCATACTGCTTTTTATTTCTTTCAGCCTTGCGGGGCAAACGGTTTATAAAACACCTTCAGGAATGAAGTATCATCTTTCATCATGCAGAATGGTGAAAAATGTTTCATCCGGACTTGAAATAAGTGAAGCACTGGTAATTGGGCTGCAACCCTGTAAAATCTGCAATCCTCCCAAAGCATCCGTGTATGGAATTGCTTCCGGTTCTAAAAAAGTAAACGGCACAAATAAAGGAAATCAGTGCCTGGGAAGAACAAAAGCAGGGACAAGATGTAAACATTATACCCGTATTGGAAATGATTACTGTTTTCAGCATGTACCCGGGAAATAATTGTTTTTAAAGTTTTTGTGATCAATATTTTCTGATTTATTTTAATGATTTAATTATTAAATACTTATATTTAGTGTTACCAAAAAAAATATGATCATGACAACAAAATTTTTAAAAACAAAGAATCTTAACAGATCAGCATTAAAAAAAATTAATGGGGCAGGCAAGGTCCTGGTTGTAAATTGCTTTACACTTTGCGGTCCTGGAGGTGGTGTTATTTCCAACAGACCGGGAATGGGAGATGCCTGTAATCCGGACAGATCTATCTGCTGTGTCTGTTATTAACAACTAAAAAGAGACTGTAAAAACTACAGTCTCTTTTATTTGAATATCTTTTGAACATATTATACGAAAGGAGTTTTCACTACTTTTGCAGGAATGTTCTTATTTCTTACCTGGATAAAGATTTCAGAGTCAAGTTTGAAGTGAGGCTTGTCTACATAAGCCAGACCCAGACCGATCTTTTTCATTGGTGACTGTGTTCCTGATGTTACTTTACCAATCACATTTCCTTCTGCGTCCACTACAGGATAATCATGCCTTGGAACCCCTTTGTCCTGAAGCTCAAAGCCTACTAATTTCCTCGTAATACCTTCTTCTTTTTGCTTTGCAAATGTATCTTTGGAAACAAAATCCTTATCAAACTTTGTGATCCATCCTAATCCTGCTTCAATAGGCGAAGTGGTATCATCAATGTCGTTTCCGTAAAGGCAGAAGCCCTTTTCCAATCTTAAAGTATCTCTTGCGGCAAGTCCGGCAGGAATAATTCCTTCTGCTTCACCGGCATTCATGATCGCATCCCAAAGCTGTACAGCGTTTTCATTGCTGAAATAGATCTCAAAACCGCCGCTTCCCGTATAACCGGTATTCGAAATAATCACATTGTTTACTCCGGCAACGCTTCCCACCGTAAAGTTATAGTAAGGAATCTCAGAAAGATTAGTTTCCGTAAGCTTCTGTAAGATCTCCGTAGCTTTAGGCCCCTGGACAGCTAATAATGACATATCATCGGATGCATTGGTCATTTTAGCACCAAAAGTGTTGTATTTGGATATGTGGTTCCAGTCCTTATCTATATTTGATGCATTTACCACCACAAAATACTTATCGTCTTCCATTTTGTATACAATAAGGTCATCCACGATTCCTCCGTTTTCATTAGGGAGACATGAATATTGGGCTTTCCCGTTTTCCAAGGCATCTACATTATTGGTTGTAACAAACTGTAAAAGGTCTTTGGATCCCGGTCCCTCAATAAAAAACTGTCCCATGTGCGACACATCGAACAATCCTGCTTTTTCTCTTACGGCAAAATGTTCTTCCGTTACACCAGAATACTGTACAGGCATTTCAAAACCTGCAAAAGGTACGATTTTAGCGCCCAAAGAAACGTGTTTATCGTATAAGGCTGTTTTCTTCATTTTTAATTCTTATTTCTTTATTTTAAAGCTGTTGAAAGTTTCGTTAAAAAGACTCATATAATTTCCGTTCCAGAATTTCTGGCCACAGTTGATGGAAACCAGATAGAGGTTTTTGTCTTTATGGAAAGCCCTGGTCACCCAGAAAAGTTTCTCTTTTTCATCAAAATACTCGTAAGAATATTCTGTATATCCTTTTCTGCCATTGCTTTCTTTTATTTTGCTCTCCTGATCCCGGGACTTATAAAGGTCCAGAATGAATTTTTTCATTTCCGCCTTTGGAAGATTCAGATCGTGGTATTCTGAAATGGTAATGGCACCGATTTCGCTGGAAGGGAAAATGTTGACAATATCGCTGTCATTGGTAGATCTCCAGCCTTCGGGGACGTTGATAGAGTAGCCGGGACTGTCATAAACCTTTGCTTTTTGGGCAAAAAACAGACTTGCCGATAAAAAAGCGGATACCCATAATATTTTTTTCATCGCTTAAAAATGGTGTTTATATTCTTCAAGGATAATTTTAAACCACTCTGTGAAATTTTCAGGATTTTTAGTGATTTCTTTATCAAGTTCTTCCATGGAAATGAATCTTACTTCTTCCACTTCTTCCTTATTCAAATCGAAATCAGCTTCATAATTTCCTACAAACACGTGGTCGAGTTCATTTTCCCAAAGACCTCCTCCTACATCTGCTTTATAGATAAAGTAGAACTTTTCTGAAAGCTCCGTTTCAATGCCCAGTTCTTCTTTTATCCTGCGTCCGGCAGCTTGAAGATAGGTCTCATTCTCTCTTGGATGGGAGCATACTGCATTAGTCCATTTACCGGGAGAATGGTATTTTCCCGGTGCTCTTTTCTGGAGCAGCATCTCACCTTTGCTGTTGAAGAGAAATACAGAAAATGCACGGTGCAGGACACCATTGATGTGGGCCTGCTGTTTATCCATAAGACCCAGAACTTCATCTTCAGGATTTACTAAAACTACAAATTCTTCCATTTCTACAAATGTAAGCCTAATAAATGTATTTTGAAAATTTTTAGAGAACATCATATCACATACCATGAACACTGTAAAATTTACAATATGAAAAGAATCGTACAGTTAAAAGGCGATGCAAAACTGTTCTTTGATATAAAAATAATTATCTCAAAATGAATAAAGGTTTTATGCTATAATAAGATAGTATTTGCCACGAATGCACGAATAAATATCACGGGATAAAAATATTAGTGTATTCGTGGCAATATGGGTATTTACTTGAATCTTTAAAGAAATACTTCCCAGAAAAAAAATATAGAACTCACTTCCGGTATTTCCTTAATGAATGCACAAATAAATAAGTTATCACGGCATAAAAATATTAGTGTATTCGTGGCAATATGGGTATTTTACTTGAATCTTTAAAGAAATGTTTCTTAGAAAAAAAATTATAGAACTTACTTCCGGTATTTCCTTAATGAATGCACAAATAAATATCACGGGATAAAAATATTAGTGTATTCGTGGCAATATGGGTATTTAATTGAAGCTCTAAAGAAATACTTCCCAGAAAAAAAATATAGAACTCACTTCCGGTATTTCCTTAATGAATGCACAAATAAATATCACGGGATAAAAATATTAGTGTATTCATGGCAATATGAGGATTTCACCTGAAGTTAATACTTCTCAGAAAAAAAGAAATTGTAGAACTCACTTTTGATACTTAATGAATCCTCTGAGTTATTTACGGATCAGTTTGGGAGATAAACTTTAATTTCAGACCCAATGTATAAGAATTTAAATCACACTAAAAACGGAATAAAATTAACTAAAGCTAAATAAACAATAATATATTGTTTATTTTATTCATTAAATTACGCTTTTTGTGGTGTATTTTTAACATAAATCAAATTTGATATTGGCCCTAAAGGTAAAAACCGTAACTTTGCATTTCAAAATTTAAGGATGGAATTAGAATATAAAGAGCATATAAGTCCTATTCTTAAGGACGGGGTAAAAAATTATCTGATAGACATAGACGGTACCATTACAGACGATGTTCCGAACGAAGAACCGGAAAGAATGGTTACCTGCAAACCTTATCCTGATGCACTGGAAACCATCAACAAATGGTATGACGAAGGACATCAGATCTGTTTCTTCACTTCAAGAACGGAAAACCTGAAACAGATTACCATCGACTGGCTGGATAACAACGGCTTCAAATACCACAGTGTGCTCTGCGGAAAACCGAGAGGAGGAAACTATCACTGGATAGACAATCATCTGGTAAGAGCTACAAGATACAAAGGTAGGTTCACAGACCTTGTAGAAAAGCAGGTTACCATTGAAGTTTTCAAAGAAGATTAAGAAAACATATACAGAGATTTAAAAATTGAATGATAAAAGTGTACACACTGAAATTCTTTAATTTTTAAATCTTTTCACTTTTTAATATCAATTGTATTTATGAAAGTTTTAGCAAACGACGGTCTGGATCAATCTGGAATTGATGCTCTGGCTGAAAAAGGTTTTGAAGTGATCACTGCAAAAGTTCCGCAGGAGTTTTTGGCAGATTACATTAATGAGCATAAGATCCGTGCCCTGTTGGTAAGGAGTGCCACACAGGTAAGGAAAGATATTATTGACGGATGCCCGTCGATCGAGATTATCGGAAGAGGTGGTGTAGGGATGGATAATATTGATGTGGATTATGCAAGAGAAAAAGGAATCCATGTGATCAATACTCCTTCTGCTTCTTCAGAATCGGTTGCTGAACTTGTTTTTGCCCATTTATTTTCCGGCGCAAGATTCCTTCAGGATTCAAACAGAAAAATGCCTTTAGTAGGAGATACGGAATTTGCTAGTCTTAAAAAAGCATATACTGCTGGTATCGAATTAAGAGGAAAGACCATCGGAATCGTTGGGATGGGAAGAATAGGACAGGAGGTTGCCAGAATTGCGCTGGGATTAGGCATGAGAGTGATTGCGGCGGATAATAATGTAGGAAAGGCAAGCATCAAAGTGAAATTCTACAACAATCAGTTCATCAATGTAGACATAGAAACCGAACCGCTTCAGGATGTCCTGAAACATTCAGACTTCATCACGCTGCATGTTCCGGCTCAGAAGGAAGGGTATATGATCGGGAAAAATGAGTTTGACATCATGAAAGACGGTGTTGCTATTGTGAACTGTTCAAGAGGCGGTGTTATCGACGAATCTGCTCTAATTAATGCATTGGATTCAGGAAAGGTAAAATTTGCAGGATTAGATGTTTTTATCAATGAACCTACGCCTTCTAAAGAAATACTGAAACATTCAAAGATTTCCATGACGCCTCATACGGGGGCATCTACCTTAGAAGCTCAGGACAGGATCGGGCTTTCTTTGGCAGAGCAGATCTCAAGTATCTTACAGATTCAGTAATTGAACCCAATAAGAACAAAAGCACTCCGGATCGGGGTGCTTTTTATTTATATATTGTTTTTGCTTTTCAAAAGGTCTCTGATTTCTGCCAGTAATTTTTGATCTGCAGTAGGCCCGGCCGGTGCAGCCTCTTCTTTTTTAACGACTTTATTGGCCCCTTTGATGATCCAGAAAAGTACCATAGCAATACACAGAAAGCTGATCACGGCAGAAAGAAAATTTCCGTAAGTAACGCCGTTCCACGAAAGTTTTGAAATATTTTCTGCACCTGCTGCCTTCAATGCAGGATTCAGTAAAAGCGGGGTAATGACATCTTCTACCAGTGAGGAAACAATTTTGCCGAACGCCCCGCCGATGATCACACCGACAGCCAGGTCAAGTACATTGCCCTTAAAAGCAAAATCTTTAAAATCTTTAACAAATCCCATAATTTATATTTTTTAGTTAGTATACACACAAAAATATAATTTAAAAATGTAAAAACATTACTTTTCAGCGTTTTTTGCGCCATGATTATTGAATTACCAGCTGTAATTTATTTGCCTTTTACTGTGAATTTATTATTTTAATTGATATTTTACTGTTCTAATAATTTAACGCCAATTTTTACCACTACGATAAGCTGTAAAAGAAAACTTTCGTAATTTGGTTAAAATTTTGACACTATCTTATGAAAGTTTTTACCGCAGAACAAATACGCTATTGGGATCAGTTTACTATTTCGAACGAGCCTGTCTCATCCGTCCAGCTGATGGAACGAGCGTCAGAGGCGTTAGCCGGCTGGATTTCCGAAAACTGTAAAAATCACAAAAAAATGGTGATATTTTGCGGCAATGGAAATAATGGCGGCGATGGATTAGCACTGGGAAGAATACTTTATATGAAAGGATTTGATGCAGACATTTTTGTGCAAAATCCTAAAGGAAAATTTTCTGATGATGCTTCGGTAAATTTGAAAAGGCTCCGGGATCTGTCCGGAATCTCGGTCAGAGACTTCAATGAAGCCGGTCAATATAACTTTGACAACAGAACTGTCATTATTGATGCCCTGTTTGGAACCGGACTGTCACGGCCGCTTGAAGGGGCATACAAACAAGTAGTTGACTTGTTAAACCAGAAAAGCTGTATTAAAATCTCCGTTGATATTCCTTCCGGGCTGCCCGCTGATGAGATATTTGAAAAAGAACCCATCATATTTAAGACTGACTATACATTAAGCTTTCAATGCTGGAAAAAAAGCTTTCTGCATCCCGAAACAGGCCGGTATGCAGGGAAAGTAATCATCCTGGATATAGGATTGCATGCACAGTATTTAGAATCGGAAACCACTGAAAATTTTGTTATTGATGAAAAGCTTATCAGTGATATTTTTAAGCCCAGACAGGATTTCTCCCACAAAGGAACTTATGGAAAAGTGACAATTGCAGCCGGAAGCTATGGAAAAATAGGCGCAGCGGTATTGGCTACACGGTCTGCCTTAAAAACGGGTGCAGGACTTACCTTTACAATCGCTCCGGAATGTGGATATGAAATCCTACAGATCTCATGTCCCGAAGCTATGTTTATTGAAGGAGGAAGTAAAATGATTACAGATTTCGGATCAGAAGATACCACCGTTTATGGTATAGGCCCCGGCTTGGGAACTCATGAAGAGACAGAAAAAGGCTTGCTGGAATTTTTAAAAAAACATCATAATCCCGTGGTTTTAGATGCCGATGCTCTGAATATTATTTCAAAGAATCAAACAAACTTAAACCTGATTCCAAAATACTCTGTTATTACCCCGCATCCTAAAGAATTTGAAAGGTTATTCGGAAGTACGGAAAATTCTTTCGCAAGACTGAAGCTTGCCCGTGAAAAAGCAAAGGAATTCAATATTTATATGGTGTTGAAAGACCATCACACCCAGGTTGTTACCCCTGAAGGGAATATATTCTATAATATCACAGGGAATTCCGGGCTGGCAAAAGGCGGTAGCGGGGATATTCTTACCGGTATTCTTGCTTCATTGCTTGCCCAGGGCTATTCTGGAGAAAACGCATGTATCCTGGGAGTTTGGCTTCATGGGAGAGCCGCTGACCTTGCCGCTGAAAAATATTCCAAAGAATCGATGCTTCCTACGGATGTGATCAATACATTCGGAGATGTATTTGAAGAATTGAATAAAATAGCTCAGGTCAAACTGTGATAAAATAAAAAGGGCAAATTCACTGATCTGCAAATTTGCCCTTTCCGCTTTTGAAATTACTCCGGCTTTTCGTTCTCCGCCTGAGTGATTCTGAATTTTTTAGAAATAATCATGATAACAACTCCTGCAATCATAAACGGAATGGAAAGTACCTGTCCCGTATTCAGCCCCCCGATATGGATGAACTCGTCTCCCTGGGGTTCCTTCAGGAATTCTACAAAGAATCTTACAGCCCAAAGGACAATAAAGAACAGTCCGAACAGCCATCCCTGCTGATATTTTTTGTTGGTTTTTTTGTATAATATCCATAACAGTACAAATAGCAGGAAATATCCGATAGCTTCAAGAAGCTGACCGGGATATCGGGGAACTGTAGGGCCATATTCACTGCTTTGCTGTGGGAACAGAATAGCAAGAGGAGAATTGGGATCAACTGCTTTTCCTATAATCTCCGAATTGAAAAAATTTCCTATTCTTACAAATGCACCTCCCAAAGCAACTACAATCCCAATTCTGTCATATACCCAGAACGGATTCTTCTTAATGATCTTAAATGAATAATATAAGGTAGTAAAGATCAAAGCTATGGTTGCTCCATGACTTGCCAGCCCGGAGAATCCTGTAAACTTAAACCCGTTTTTAGTGCTTATCGGCAGAAATACGCTCCAGAAATCTTCTTTGAATAATTCAGGCTGATAGAAAATAACATGGCCCAATCTTGCCCCTAAAATAGTTCCGATCAGCGTCCATGTGAAAAGCGGATCCAGGTATTTTGGATTGACATTATCGGTTTTGAAGATCTTTAGCATTAAAATATAGCCCAGACCGAAAGCAAAAACGAACATTAAGCTATAGAAATGAAGCGTAACCGGGCCCAGCTGAATGCCTTTGGACGGATCCCAGATTTTAAAAGGCGTTTCCAGTGCTATACTTTCAGACCCGTTAATCGGTTTTGCTGTCTTTACGGCATATTTAAAATCAGTAATATTATCTTTTGTAGCAGGACTTTCTATCAGCTTAAAATTTTTATCGAAAAACTGATAGTGAAAGCTCTTATATTTCTCTAAGGTGGTAACACTGTAATTAAAGTAAGCCGGTTCAAAATTTGACTCATTCAGAATGACTAAAATGTTTTTATCTGTAGCCTTTTCCGGAAAAGCATTGAGGTCGCCTATTTCTGTGGTTGCATAGATCTTTACAGGAACACTGCTTTCATTGACTTTCAGGGTTCCGTCGGATAAACCTCCGGGGTAATTCTGGGCAAATGCAGATTGTGTAATGAATGCAAATACGATGAGGTAAATTCTGAAAACTAGATTACTCATTTTCTATTGATTTAATAGTTTATTACTGATTTAATTTTTTCGGTGGAACCGGGTCATAGCCGCTGCCTCCCCAAGGATGGCATTTTGAAATTCTTTTTACACCCATCCATAATCCCCGGAAAACACCATGCACCTGAAGTGCTTCCACCATATAATGAGAGCAGGTAGGTTCATAACGGCAGTTTTTGGGAAGCAGGGGCGAAATAAACCACTGGTAAAATTTTATTAAAATTACCAAAGGAAAACTGATGATTTTATTGAATGTAAGTTTCAAAACAATGCAAAAATAGGGTAAAAAAATTAAAATTAGTTTAATTTTGTTAGAAGTTTCAGGGATTCAAAGCCTGAATCCGTTTATCAAAAAAAATAAAATTATCTTGAGCCAAAATACACCATTAGCCGAAAAATTAAGACCGAAAACCCTGGATGAAGTTCTCGGGCAGGAACATCTTACCGGCGAAAAAGGCACGATCAGGAAGATGATCGAAAACGATGCACTCAACTCACTGATTCTTTGGGGACCTCCGGGTACCGGGAAAACCACGCTGGCTGAAATCATTTCAGAGCAATCAGGCCGGAAGTTTTATAAGCTTTCAGCGGTTTCTTCCGGGGTGAAAGATGTACGTGATGTGATTGAAGATGCCAAAAAGCAGAACCTGTTTTCTGGGAAATCTCCTATTTTGTTTATAGATGAGATCCACCGGTTCAATAAATCCCAGCAGGATTCGTTGTTGCATGCCGTTGAGAAAGGTTGGATCGTACTGATTGGCGCCACTACAGAAAATCCAAGCTTTGAAGTAGTGTCCGCACTTTTATCAAGAAGCCAGGTTTATATTCTGAAGGCGTTAAGCTATGAAAAGCTTGAAGAATTAGTCGATACTGCGACTCAACGATTCAATAATGATGAAGGAACCTCTTTTAAGATTGCTGAAAAAGGAGCATTTATTCAGTATTCAGGAGGAGATGCCCGCAAGCTGATCAATTCTGTTGAACTTGTTCTTAATCAATATGTGAATTCAGATAAAGAAGAAATCAATAACTCTGATGTCCTGGAGATTCTGCAGGAAACAATGGCGCTCTATGATAAAAACGGTGAGCAGCATTATGATATTATTTCTGCTTTTATAAAATCTATGCGGGGAGGTGACCCGAACGGAGCTGTTTACTGGCTGGCAAGAATGATTGCAGGAGGCGAGGACATCAAGTTTATCGCACGGAGAATGCTTATTCTTGCAGCTGAAGACATCGGACTGGCAAATCCCAATGCTTTGGTGATCGCCAATAACTGCTTCCAGGCAGTTAATGTGATAGGTAATCCGGAATCAAGGATCATTTTAAGTGAGACAGCAGTGTATCTTGCCGTATCTCCTAAAAGCAATTCGACCTATATGGCAATTAATGATGCATTGGCCCTTGTAAAACAAACTGGAAACCTTCCTGTGCCTTTACATCTCAGAAATGCTCCTACCAAGCTGATGAAAGATCTTGATTACGGTAAGGAATATAAATATGCTCATTCATACGAAGGTAATTTTGTAGACCAGGAATTTCTCCCCGAGGAAATTAAAAATGCGAAGCTTTACCAGCCGGGCAATAATGCTACAGAAAAGAAAATTTATGAAGAGCTTAAGAAAAAATGGAATAACAGATACTAAAAGCAAAAGGATACCCTGAAGGTATCCTTTCTTAATATGATATAATTTTATATTCTATTTTAAAGCGCTTGTGCTTAGGAATATCGTTTTACGTCCGTTGTGGTCTTTAACTTCTACATTGCCCATGATGTCACCATAGATTTTCATGCTGCTGTCAGAAAACTCATACCCCTCAATAAAAACCGGTGTGTTTTCAGGAAGTCCGTACTGTGAGTTCAGCTGAGCCAGAGAAACTCTGTCCAAACCTTCATAGCCGTTTTTAATTTTAAATTCCGTCAGGCCTTTTTCTGCAATGAAGCTGTATTTTTTTAAATCCTGAGGCAGTGCTGAAGGACCTTTATAAACATTTGAGCTCTGAACAACAGCTTTTCTTGCATTAAACATGCCCATTGTTCCTACAATATCATTGGCAACAGCAAACTTGACAGAAGGATTCTTCTGGGCAGATAATACTGCGGATGATAATATTAAAAAAGAATAGAGTATTTTTTTCATAACCAGACTATGTAACTGTTAAAAACTTGATAAATATAATTAATTTTTACAGAATGTGAATTAATTTTTACGATATTTTAAATATTGTTTTGAAATAACGGCTTTCAGGAAAGAAAATTATATATGGAGATTAATAAGAAAATCTGCTGATGGATTTTAGAATACAAACTGGAGGCGGAGAGAAGTCAACCATTAAGTTGGCTTTAATAATTCCATTTACAAGAAATGATAATCCAGTCATTGAATTACAAACCAAATTATCGGAGATAAATTCTTCCGGCCTTTGAAATTTGAAATTTAACCCTCTTTCTCATCCTCCTTTTTATCAACCATGTTTTTGATAATGTTTTTCAGCCTTTGGAAAGTAAAAGAACTTAGCAGCAGAATGATTCCAAGTATAATAAATGCGGTAATTCTCGAAATATTATCCATCTGCCAGACATCGTAGCTGTAAAGCTTCAGAACCATGATCCCTGTAAGCACAAAGCCGATCCTACCGTACTCCGGGATATTCTTTTTTAAGCTTGTATAAATAAAAATACTCGCAAGAACAGTCCATATAATCGGAAGGTAAAGAATGGTAAAATGTTCTTTTGTTTTATAGATAAGTGAAGTATCATTCACGGAATTCAGAATATAAGTATGGTAGAATCCACAGCTTACAGCAATAACAAGCGTTACCGAAATCACCCAGTAAGAGATCTTTGTTTTATAGAAATCCGTGTTGGAAGCTGTATTCCACAGCACATATGTAAAAGGAACCCAATGAAGAAGGTGGATCATATAGAATCCGGATGTAAGCTTTTTCTGTAAAACTGCCGTAACGACCGCTGATGCTGCAAATGAAGCATTTAAAGCAATCAGGATAAGGAGCAGATAAATAAGTCCTGTCTGGATTATACCGTCAATACCCAGTCTTCTTTTCAATACCAATAGTACAAAAATGTAATAAATGCTGAACAGCAGCCCAATACTTGTAACAGCCGGCCATGGCATATCTGAAATATGATAGATAATCTCCAGCAGAAGAGCAATATATATGATGCTGTAGCTTACAATTGTAAAAACGTTTTCAAAAAAGCCGTCTTCCGGTTTCTGGATTTTGTTGATATTTTTTAGTAAAAAAAGATTGACAACTGTTGTAGTAACAGTCACCAGGCTGGTTAAAAATACCGGATTAAATACAATGCCCATATTATCTTTGTCCAGATATTCCGACCAGGTCAGGATCTGTGCAATGATCACGAGAGGAAAGAGAACATAAAAGCATGTTTTGAAGATACTGTGTCCGCTTTTTTTCCAGATGTAAAGCAGAAGTGATGCCTCCACAGCCCAAACACTTGTAATGAGATGACTCTTGAACTGAAGAGCGACAGCTATCGTAACAAGGCTGATCGTAAGCCCAGCAAAAATAGAGTAGCTGTATCCAAAATTCTTTTTCCCGTACTCCCTTAAAAGCAGCAGTGCATTTACACCGGCAAAAAGCAGCGGGAAAATAATAACCGGTTCATAGCTTAACGTGTTGAATATATAGATTAAACCGATAATGCTGGAAAAATTAATCAGCACAAGCATTAAAGTATCCCAGGGCGAAAGTATATTTCTTTTGATATGATCCTGAAGCGCGAAAATGTAAAAAATAATATAGTTGATGATATAAAAAACAATACTGAGCAGCTCAGGCTGTCGTAAAGTCCAAAAGAAGAGGTAAATGCTGGTAAAAACAAATGAGGTCCATCCCACACTTTTCCAGTGTTTCAGAAATGCGGTCGTCAGCATGCCGACATTCAGGAGTGTAAGGTAAGTGAAAAGGAAAAGATAATTACTCTGTCCTGTACTGATCATCAAAGGAGCTGAAAATCCTCCGAGCATTGCAAAAATAATAAGCACCTCGCTTTTATAATAATAAGCCAGAGCGATAAAAACTACCGTGACAAGAGTCGTAATGATAAAAGCCGTATTCTGGCTGAACAGATGGTATTCCCGGAAAGCAATGGTAGTGGTGAAATATAAAACGGCAATTCCACCTCCCGTAATGATGGATGCAAAAACAGCATAATTCTTCCTGAGAAAATGTCCGGCCAGCATAATTCCTGCTCCTACAGCCAGGCCTATTCCAGCTCTTGCGGTTTCCCCGATCCAGTTTTTGTCTATAGCATATTTTACAAAATAACCAATTCCCAGAACAAGCGTGAAAATACCGATAATGGTCAGGATATTTTGCTTTAAAAAGTCAAAAACAGGTTCCAGCCAATCCTTTTGAGGCTGCAAAGGAAGCTGATCAGGAGTATTGGTTGTAGGGATTATGGTTTCCTGTGTCTGATGAAGTTCTGCTGGTATATCTGAAACAGGCTGTTGGTGGATAACTGTATTCTGTTGAGGCTGGTTGATTTTTAAATTCAGATCATGAACTTCTTTCTCAAGCCTCCTGATTTTATTATTAAGATTGCTGAAGATAAAAAAGATAATAACTATAATCAGTATGGTCAGAAGAAATCCACTCATTCTTTAGTTTTTATCAAATATAAATAAATGTAACAGTATAAAAAATTAATCCACCACATATTCTGTGATGGATTAACTATGCAGAGTGATTAAATTGATCTGTTAATTGGATACTTTGTAAATATAAAAAGATCCTATACTGGTGCTCAGTATTGATCCATCCAAAAGAGAAGATCCCGTAAGCCCGAATGAGATTTTATCTCCAGCCTGAAACGTATAAAGTGAATTAAGGGAGCCTTCAGAAATCGTCAAGCTTAAGAGAAGTGGAACTGTAATCCCGCTGAATACACGGTTGTCAATAAGAGTAGCTACTCCTGCTCTGTCCCTTAAGATACCTATCCCCGGCGTATTGGTAAGAACAGCTGCCTGAAGGCCTGCACCATAACGGAAAGAAAATCCTACAGCATATACACCATTAGATGGTACGGTATACGTATGATCAGTATCGGAGAATAAAGCTGCAGATCCCAATGATCTTTCAGAAGCTAAGAAGTTGACAGATCTGAATCCCGTCGGGAAAAGCCCCAGACTGATCAGGGTGAGCCCTGAGGTTTTCTTCGCTGCGTATACGGAAGAGTTGACAGCTGAATCGTAAAGTAGTTGCGGATCGGCTTTAGAAACCTGTGCAGTTCCGGTATTAACTACTAAAAGTTCATAACCCGGAAGGGTTGGGGTAACAGGTGTATCACGCACCTTCATCGTTCCATTTACATCTAATGTAGCACTTGGCGCAGATGTATTAATCCCAACTTGGGAAAATGTGGGAATAAAAGATAATCCCAGAAACAGGCTGTAAAGTTTGGTTTTCATAATTAATTTTTTAATTAGTTTTCGGGTAAGTAATGCAAAAAACACACCTTGTATTATGACATTTACATACATTTGTTGATGATAATGTAAATGTTTTAAACATAGGCTTATTATTTTAATATATAAATCTCTGTAGTAGTTTACATATCATTATTTTTTAATTGCATGAAACAAAAGTAAATTATTTATTTTAATATTTATGTATATTCATAATTAATTATTTCATCAATATTTATAATTCCCACATTAGGGACGGCTTGATCTGTAATTATTTATAGTATTTAAACCTGTTTGTTGTATCAGCTGGATAATAATCAAAAAAACACTGCCTTAAGAGCAGTGTCAATTGATTCAGGTGAATATTTTTTAACTTTCGAGAAGAAATTCTTTATAATTTCCCAGAAAATCTACTTCTGCATTGATAGATTTTAGTTCCAGTAATGCATTTCCGTGAAGTACCTCATCCCACTTTCCAACGACATTGATGAAGAAGAAATAATTGCCCAGACCTGTTTTCAGCGTTCGGGATTCAATTTTGCTGAGGTTCATTTTTCTCCAGGCAAAAACAGAAAGTACCTGGTGAAGTCCACCGGCATGATCTTCCGGAAGATTGATCAGCATACCGGATTTTTCACCCAAAACTTCAAGGCTGTCATTATGGTATTTTGTGTGATCTTTGGATATCACAATAAACCGGGTGTGGTTCTGCTCAAAATCCTGGATATTTCTGTTAACGATTTTCAGCCCGTATAAATTGGCTGCAAACTGATTGGCGACCGCTGCAATTTTGAGATCCCTATTTTCGGAAACATATTTTGCTGCAGCTGCTGTAGAAGAAAAATCCTGCCTGGTTATTTCTTTATATTGAGTGTCCAGAAAATGGAAGCTTTGCGCCAAAGCCTGCGGATGCGAGTATATTTTTTCCACTTCATCCACAGTATTCTCAGGATGGATCATCAGGTGATGGGCAATAGGCATCACGCCTTCCGCTTCAATCTTGATGGAGGGTGTTTTGTATAAATAATCCAGCGTCATAGAAACGGTTCCCTCAATAGAGTTTTCCAAAGGGACTACGGCTTTTTCGGCTTCTCCGCTTTGAACAGCATTAAAGCAGTCCAGGATATTAGCCTGTGGTAAAAGTTCTTCCCCCGGAAAAAGCTGTGTAGCGGCAAGCTGTGTGAAACTTGCATGAGGCCCCAGAAAAGCAATCTTCATAATTTATTATTTATAATTGTAAATGATATTGGAAGTGCAAAGATGCAAATTAGTTTAAAAACAACATCTTTCATGCTGTCCTTTTTCTAACCTTTACTTTCTGCTGAAGTCTTACCTCTCCCAGTTCTCCTCAATAAGCTTCATAAGAAAATCAGGACACCTTATAATTTTATTGGTTTTTGCATCTAAAAAGAACAAAGTAGTGGATGCTTCGGTGATTTTAACCTTTTCTTCGTTGAAAATTTCATACTCAAACTCTATTCTTACTCCCGGTATTTTTTTTACATACGTATGGATTTCTAATTTTTGATCATACAGCGCCGGGCGGATGTACTTAATTTTATAGTCGGAAACCGGAAGCCAAATTCCTTGGTTTTCAATTTCATCGTATGAGATTCCTATGCTTCTGAAGAGTTCTACTCTGCCAATTTCGAAGTACTGTGCATAGTTCCCGTAGTACACATATTTCATAGGGTCTGTTTCAGCATAACGTACTCTTAATGAGTGTGTTGTATGTATCATTTTTAGTCTTTAATTATACATACAAATATATTTTTAAATAATCAATACCCGCAATATTTTTTTTTGAAAAGAAAAAATTGGACCTTTGTCTCCCTTCTACAAAAAGTACTAACAAAGATTTAATCGGGGCATAAATATGGATGAAAATTTAATGATGATATGGCAGAAATGCATTCAGTTCATGCGGGATAATTTGAACGCAGCTGAAGACAATTCTGATCTTAAGAAGCTTGAAAAATCCTTCGACATGCTATTCGATAAGGTACAGCCGCTTTCGCTGGTTGCCAATAACCTTACGCTTATAGTGCCGAGCGATTTTTACAAGGAATATATTGAGGATAATTACCTGTCCCTGCTTTCTGCTGCCCTGAAGAAAAATCTTGGAAAAGGAGTGAAATTGTGGTACTCAGTAATGGAAAACAGGCCTACCGGAGAGGAAAAGCCAGTGACAATGAACATGAAGGGGAAAAGCGTTCCCACCCCGAAAATGCAGGAAACAATGCCGCAGGGATTCTCTGCCAATATTGTTAATCCTTTTGTAGTGCCAGGAATCAGAAAAGTAAATATAGATTCTAACCTGAAGTCTGACTACTCTTTCGATAATTATATAGAAGGAGAAAGTAATAAATTTGCTGCTACGGTAGCAAGATCTATTGCTAAAAGACCGGGAGCAACGGCTTTCAACCCATTATTTCTTCACGGAGGATACGGGGTTGGAAAAACACACCTGGGGCAGGCTGTAGGCCTTGAAGTGAAAAGTCAGTTTCCCGATAAAGTAGTTCTTTATCTGTCTTCTGAAAAATTCATCCAACAGTTCATTTCTGCCGCGAAAGCTCATAAACAGACTGAATTTGCCAACTTCTACCAGATGGTGGATGTTCTGATCATTGATGATATTCAGTTCCTGTCAGGTAAATCTGCCACACAGGACAGTTTCTTCCACATCTTTGACCATCTGCACCAGAACGGAAAACAGATCATCCTTACATCAGATAAGGCGCCTGCTGATATTATGGATATTCAGGAAAGAATTGTTTCCCGTTTCAAATGGGGGCTTTCTGCTGAAATCAAATCTCCGGATCTTTCCACAAGAAGACAGATCATCGTAGACAAGTTAAGCAGAGACGGAATCGTTCTTCCCGGTGATATGCTTGATTTCCTTGCGGCAGAAGCTAAGACCAATGTAAGAGAGCTTATCGGGGTAATTAACTCTGTCATTGCTTATTCTACGGTTTATAAAACAGACTTAAGCCTTGAATTGCTGAAAGATACGATCAATAAGATTGCTGCCAACCAGAAGAAAGTCATCAATATCCCTTACATTCAGGAAGTGGTGTGCGATTATTTTGGAATCAAAAAAGAACAGCTTCTTTCCAAAACCAGAAAAAGAGAAATCGCTCTTCCAAGACAATTGGCGATGTATTTCTCAAAGGAGTTAACGAATGCTACCTTTACAAAGATCGGTGAGGAAATGGGCGGAAAAGACCATTCAACGGTAATGTATGCCTGTGATACCATTAAAGATGTATCGAAAATTGATAAAGAAGTCAAAAAGTACGTTAAAGACCTTGCGGAAAGAATCAAAAAATAGAAAATAATTTAATCTGAATATTGAAATGGAGAATAGCTGTATTCTTCATTTTTTATTTAGTTTTGTTCCAGATGAAAGTTGCAAAATCTTTTAATAATTAAATCATTTAATCTTTCAATTGAAAAGTGATATGAAAATATTGATGGTCTGCCTCGGAAATATTTGCAGAAGCCCTTTAGCAGAAGGTATTATGAAGATAAAAGTTCCTGAAAGCTTTTTTGTAGACTCAGCGGGAACGATCTCCCTGCATGAAGGGGAACATCCGGATAAAAGAGCGATAAAGACAGCTGCGAACCATAATATTGATATTTCAAAACAGAAATCGAGACCGGTTACCAAGGCGGATTTTGATACTTTTGATAAGATATTCTGTATGGACATTGACGTATATGAAGATGTGATCTCAAAAGCACAGAATGAAGAACAGCGCCGGAAAGTATCATTATTTATGTCTGCATTAGGGGATCATGAAAATGCAGAAGTTCCGGATCCGTACTGGGGAGATATGAATGATTTTGAAGCGGTTTTCCAGTTGCTGGACAGAGGTTGTGATGCTATTAAGAACCAAATCCTGTCATAATATGAAGCCATTAATTCTCCTGCTTTTTTTAAGCTTTAATTTTTCTTTTGCCCAAATCCGTGATGAAACTGCGATCCGTAAACTGATGGATGAATTCATGCAGTGCATCAGGACCCGGGATGAAGCCAGATTTTCTTCTTTATTTCAGGAACCTGTGCTTTGGACCGGAATTTATACCGACAGGACCCAGGCAAAACGTCTGGAAAAAGATCCTAAGGCAGAATATTATTTTACGGATGATTATAAAGCCTTTATCAGAAGTTTTAAAGATGATAAATCTGAAGAAAGATTTGACAATATCAAAATCATTGAAGATGGAGCAATAGCTTCTGCCAGCTTCGATTACAGCTTCTGGTACGACGGAAAAATGGAGAACTGGGGAAAAGAGATCTGGACCCTGATGAAGATCCACGGAACATGGAAAATTACTTCGGTGACCTTCTCCATGGATCTCGCGAAATATTTCCCTCAGCCTTCACTTAAAGAAAGAACTAAAAAACAATAAAATGCTTTTTTTACTCCCAGCCTATTTATCAGAAAACACTTCTATTACTCATTTTTCACCTGTTCTGAAAGATTATATCATGCAGACGGATTATTTCTTTGTAGAAAATGAAAAAACCGCCAGAAAGGTTATTAAATTCTTTGCTCCCGAAAAGAAACAGTCTGATCTGAAACTGTTTTTATTGGACAAATACACGGAAAATGCTGATATTAAAGAAGCCCAGAGCCTGATGCTGCAGGGACAGGACTTCGGACTGCTTTCTGAGGCGGGCCTTCCATGCATCGCAGATCCCGGAAACCTGATTGTGAAATGGTGTCACGAGAAAAATATCAGGGTGATTCCTGTTTCAGGACCTTCATCCATCATTCTTGCTTTGATTTCGAGTGGATTTAATGGGCAGGAATTTACTTTTCATGGATATCTTCCGATAGATAAAGGAGAAAAGAAAAAACAGATCCAGCGCCTGGAAAGCCTGGTACAGCAAACCGGATATTCCCAGATCTTTATGGAAACCCCTTACAGAAATAATCCGCTTTTTGAAGACCTGACCAAGTTTTTATCACCGAATACCAAGCTTTGCATCGCAGCCAATATCAACGATCCGGAGCATGAATTCATTCAGACAAAAACCATCAACGACTGGAAAAAAGCTAAACCGGAGCTTCACAAAATTCCTGCGGTATTTGTCCTGGGGAAATAGTTTCTCTGACATCATTGTGAACCATAAAGCAATCCCTACAGTAATTTTTCTATATTGTAGAGATTGTTTTGTTGCATTATTGAGTCTTACATTTTCTTTACTCAAGCGTTTTTACTCTCGCAGATTTAGCAGATCAAGCAGATCCTTTTGCATAATTATTATAAATCTGCCCGATCTGCTAAATCTGCGAGATAAATAAATCATTTATCTCAATTTCCTACTGCCATTCGTAATAGGGCTCTACCCATGAAAAACATTTAACAGCCCTTAACATGCCCTTTGCATCATTCTTGCTCTATACAGTTTATAACACCAAAAAAATAAATTATGTCTGACAAGAAATTAGCAGGACTTTGGATCGATACGGAAAAAGCAGTGGTTGTAAAAAACCATGATGCTCAGAATGCATTTATGTTTTTCCTTTGTAGTCCGGTTAAAGCAGAAATACAGCATGGAAACTCAAGTGAAAATGCCGCCAATAATGCCGAACGTACCAACAAGGTAAAGTTCTTTAAAGAAATAGAACACCTTCTGACCAATTCTCAGGAAGTCTATATTACAGGCCCCGGAACCATTCAGGAGGAACTTAAAAAATATCTTCATGATACCGCCCAATTTAAAAATTTGACGATAACATTGGATACGGCACAAAAAATGTCGGACGAGGAGGTGTTAGAGACCGTAAAAGGTTTTTATAATTCTTAAATCATTGATCATGCAATAAAAATCCGGATATCAGCAATGGTATCCGGATTTTTATATCTATTCAAAGGTATATTATTTTTTTGTTCTTCCCGGTTTCCATTTTCTCCATAAGAAGAAGATGACAGGAATAATAAGTAAGAATGGCCATAAAGAAATAATTCCCAGCAGAAAACTCATAAAACTGTTCCAGCCCTCTGTCACAGAATCTGCAAAGCGGCTTCCAAAACCGATCTTTGAAGTTGCAGAGCTTCTCACTTTCTCTTTATATAAACTCAGATTAAGAGTGCTGTATTTCACACGGTCATCAATGACGCGGAGCCTGCCTTCAGCAACATCAATTTCATCTTCCAGTTCGCGGATGGTTTCCTGAATTTCAATCATATCTTTCGTGGTAGAAGCACTTCGGAGCATATCGCGGTATTTCTCGAGATAGATCTTTTTATTGGTTAATTTAATAGAAACATCAGTGTATTCTTCAGTAACATCATCGGACGAAATATTTTTGGACAAGACTGAACCCACACCATCAGAAAATGAATTGACCAATGCATCAAAATTTTTATGCGGTACACGGATAACAAGATCCAGATTATCATCCATATCTGTATTCTGGAACTGCTCATTTTGGATATAAGCATCATTCTTCTTCAGAATATCTCCAACCTGATTCTGGGCTTTTTTAATATCCCCAACCTGGATTTTCATGTTCCCGTTTTTAATGATCTTTTTAGCAATAGTGTCGATCTTCTTTGGAGCTATGGAAGGTTGAGGCGATTTATTTTCTTCCGGTAGTAATTTTTCAGTAATAGTATTCGGAGGAGCAACCATCTCATATTCAGCGACAGCGACAGCTTTATCAGCAGATGCTGCCGGAGAGGAATTAACAGCTTCCGGTTCGGATTTCTTGCATCCGCTCATCAAAAGAACCAGGCATAAAGGTAGAAATAATTTGGTCATACATATTTTTCTTGAATCTTATCAAAAATTATGCTTAAATCTCCATTTTGTTATAAATTGATATGATTTGTTAGAAATGATTGGGATTTATTTATTTTTAATAGGTTTGAAAACAGTATGAAATCTAAATTATTTTCTATTTTTAATGAATGAAAAAAAGTCTTTTAGCATTCGTGTTTTCTCCATTTTTAATATACGCCCAGGAAGTCCCGAAACTTACCGATGAAATGGCAGCTAAACTATTGGAAAAGCCGCTTCACTGCATCAGCCAGGAATATCCAAATAAAACGGCACACATCATCAATAATGCCGGCGAAGTTACTTTGACGCCAAAAGATCTTCACCCAAGCTTTTACGGCTGTTTCGACTGGCACAGTTCCGTTCACGGACACTGGATGTTGGTAAGGCTTCTGAAAACTAAACCCAATCTGGCTAATGCAAAAGAGATTGAAAAGATTCTTGACCATTCGTTAAGTAAAGAAAATCTGAAGGCTGAGGCCGATTATTTCACAAAATATCAGCTTACAACCACTTTTGAAAGAACCTATGGCTGGGCCTGGCTGCTGAAGCTTGATGAAGAGCTGACAACATGGAATCATCCCAAAGCTAAGATCTGGCACGAGAACATAAAACCTCTTACCGATCAGATTTTGAAATCTTGGAAAGTCTATCTTCCGAAACAGACGTATCCGAACAGAACCGGAGTTCACCCGAATACAGCCTTTGGCCTGGCCTTCGCCATCGATTGGGCGGTCGCAAATCATGATAAGGAATTCGAGAACCAGCTGAAAGAAAAAGCAAAATATTTTTATGGAAAAGATGAGAAAACGCCTGCTTACCTGGAACCTGACGGATCAGACTTCTTTTCGCCCAGCCTTGAAATTGCAGATCTGATGAGAAGAGTACTGCCGCAAAAAGAATTTGTCCTGTGGCTGAACAGTTTTTATGAGAAAAGAAGTTTGGAGAATATTGAAAAAATCCCTGTTGTAAGTGATCTTAGCGATTATCAGACCGTTCACCTGGTTGGGCTTTCTTTCTCCAAGGCATGGTGCATGAAAGGAATATCAAAGGCTCTTCCGGAGGGCCATCCATTAAAAAAAGATTTTAAGAAAACGGCAGATGTATTTCTGGCTAACGGACTTCCTTTATTGTTTCAGGGGAACTATGGCGGAGACCACTGGCTGGCGAGTTTTGCGGTTTATTCCCTGGAAGATTAAAGGTTGTAAGCACAGAATATATTGGCTACATTTGTGTTATGTCAGCCTTAGAAAAATTTGGTGTTGAAATTTTTACCCAGCATAATATTTTCGAGAGAATTTCTGCGGATAAACCTTTCCGTCCGGAAAATCCTGCTTTTATCTTTATTAAATCGGGTACTATAAAGCTCCGTCAGCATTTCAGCGATCTGGAGCTTTCCGCCAATATGTTTATGGTGACCGACCCGCAGACAGTGTATGAAATGGTTTCCGTAAGTGGTGATTTCCAGTCGAGGATGGTATCTTACAAAAGAGAATTTATTTCTGCACTGTCACTGAAATTCAACAGGCTGATTACCTACCGCTATTTCCGCCAGCAGATGAACAAAGGTGTTCCTTTTCCTGAAAATGAAATGGAGGTAGTCTGGAAAAGCGTCAATTTCCTTAAATATATCCTGGATTCGGATACGGAAATGCTCTATCAAAAAGAGATGGTAGAACATCTTTTCTCTGTTTTCTGCTATCAGATGGCGGGAATTATTTCCAAGGAGGATAATAATTTCATGAACCAGATGTCCAGGCAGGAAGAGATCGTTTTTGTATTTCTGACGGATCTTGCGGAACATCATCTCACAGAAAAAACCGTTGAGTTTTATGCCGAACGGCAGTCAGTTACAACCAGACATCTTTCCTCGGTAGTGAAATCCATTACCGGAAAATCTGCCAGCCAGATCATTGCTTTAATTGTGATGAATGAGGCAAAAGTGCTTTTGAACTCCTCCAATAAACCTGTTGCGGAGATTTCTTCAATCCTGGGTTTTAGCGATCAGTATGCTTTTTCCCACTTTTTCAAAAAGCATCTTGAACTGAGCCCGAGACAGTACAGACATCAGTTCGAAAGCTAAAATCTTACATTTGAACATCTTTTTCCAAAATTCAAACATTTGTTTGAATTCGTTGATGCTATAACTTTGCCTTCGTAAAACAAGGTAAAATGACAAATAACATAAAAACAGCACTGTCAATCGTGATAGCTCTATTCCCTGCGCTGTTTTTTTCTCAACAGATCAAACAGATGACCGCAGGTGAAGCTGCCGATATGGCCGTGAAAAACCACCAGCAGTTGAAAGTGGCTGCTCAGAATATTGATATTGCAAAACAGAATACAAATATTGCAAAACTTCAAAAGCTTCCCAATATTACAGCTTCTACAAGCCAGTTCTATTTAGGAGACGCTGTAGCCATAGATAAAGATTTTTCAAACTCAACCAATATTCCAATGCCTCATTACGGAAGCTCATATGCTGTACAGGCAACCCAGCTGATCTTTAAAGGAGGTTTGGTGAACAAGTCCATTGAAATGGCAGGCCTTCGTGAGCAGCTTTCAGAATTGGATCTGGAAAAAAACAAGCTTGATGTGAAATTTCTCGTGATTTCCAATTATCTGGATGTCTACAAAATGGTCAATCAGGAAACTGTTTTTCAAAATAACAAAAAACTGGCTCAGGAACGGCTGAAAAATATCCAGAAGTTCTACCAGCAGGGCATGGTAACCCGTAACGAGGTCATCCGTGGAGAACTGGCCATTAAAAATCTGGATCAGGGAATTCTGACCCTTACAAACAATAAAAAGATTCTTAATTATAATTTGAATATCGCATTAGGACTTCCTTCCGATACAGAGATCGTTCCCGTTGAAAGCCTGGAGGATAAAGAATCCGGTATCGGTATGGATTACTATATGGATCTTGCCCACGACAGCAATCCTCAGCTGAAATCGGCAAAGAAAAACATTGATGTTGCTGATAAAAACATAGAGATCATTAAAACGGATCAGCTGCCTACACTTTCCGGATTCGGAGGATATACTTTACAGCGTCCGGTTACGACAAGAAATCCTGTTTTGGATATGTATTCAGGAGGATGGCAGGCAGGCGTTTCACTGAGCTATAATATTGATAATTTATATAAAACAAAAGAAAAAGTAAAGCTTGGTGAACTGCAGAAAACACAGGCAGGTGATGCCGTGACACTGGTTCAGCAGAACGTAGATATGGCAGTAAATGCAGCTTATGTAAAGTATCAGGAATCTATTCAGCAAGCCGACATTCTTAATGATTCAAAGAGACTGGCAGAAGAAAACTACAAGATCACAGAAGCCAAGTATTTAAACCAACTGGCGGTACAGGCTGAAATGATAGATGCGCAGAATCAGAAGCTCCAGTCGGAACTGGATTATGCCAATGCAGAGATCAATGTACTGTATCAATATTATAACCTGCTGAAAGCTGCAGGGACGCTTTAATTTTAAAACTGAAAATCAAGATAATGGAAAACAAGGAACAAACCACTCAAAATACTCAGGTCGCACCGGCACAGTCAGGGGTAGCCGTTAAAAAAAAACAGAATAAAAAGAATAAGATCAGGGCCGTAATTTCTAATATTGGTGTGTTTTTGATCATAGGATTCGGGCTTTTCTGGCTGGTCCGCGAATATTTCCACATCGGAGACAAAACGTATACGGAAGCAGCACAGGTAGAGGAATTCATCAACCCAATTAATACAAGGGTTTCAGCTTATATCAAAGACATAAAATTCATCGAACACCAGAAGGTTAAAAAAGGGGATACCCTGGTTATTCTGGATAAAAATGAATTATTAACCCAGTTAGGCCAGGCGGAAGCTGCTTATCAGAATGCAATGGCACAGAGATCGGCAACCAGTTCGTCTGTTAATACTGTTTCGAACAATGTCAGTGTCATGGAATCTAATATAGCTGGTGCCAAAGCCAGATTATGGAATGCAGAACAGAATTTAAACAGGTATAAAAATCTTCTTGCGGCAGAAGCGGTGACCAGACAGCAATACGATCAGATCAAAACAGAATATGATGCCCAGAAAGCATCGTATGAGACCTTAGTGAATCAGAAACAGTCTGCTAATCTTTCCACAACTGAGGTTAAAAGCAAATTAGGAATTAATGATGCAGAGATCAAAAGAACAAAATCTGCACTGGATATGGCAAAGATCAATCTTTCCTATACGGTGATCACAGCGCCGTATGACGGAATTATGGGACGCAGAACAATCTCTGAAGGCCAATTGATACAGCCGGGCCAGCAGGTAGCCACCATCGTTCTGAACGGTCAGAAATGGGTAACGGCCAATTTCCTGGAAAGCCAGATGCCGAATATTAGGATCGGGGAGAAGATGATGATGACCGCTGATGCTTTGGGAGGAAAGAAATTTGAAGGCGTTGTAACAGCTATTTCCGCGGCGACAGGTTCAAGATATTCAAGTGTTCCTACAGATAATTCCACGGGTAATTTCATTAAAGTACAGCAAAGAATTCCCGTAAGAATAGAATTTACAGCTTCCAACAAAAAAGAAGACCTGGAAAAACTGAGCGCGGGGATGAATATGAATGTGAATATTAATCAGGATTGAAAGATTTAAAAATTTAATGATTGAAAGATTTTAGAAGGGAAACCGGAGGTCAGAAAATGGAAGGTGATGCAGGCGGAAATCACTTCCGGTTCCTCCCGGATAATTTTTAATTTTTCAAACAGAACTTATTTGGAATGCAGAAGTATGCTGACAAAGAGAAACTTCCGTCTCCTATCCTCTGGCTTTAGTCCTTCCTCTAACCTTTAATATCTAATTTCTAAATTCATGTACAACAAAGGATTATATAACGACTGGGTACCCAAACCCGTACAGCTGCTGCTCATCGTACTGCTATTGGCAGTGGTGATGCCGCTTGGCGGGGTGTATACCGGAAACATCAGTTATCTGGTGAACGGTACCGGGGCCATGACAGAATATTTTATGTGGGCGAATTATGCCACAACAATAGGAATGGGAGCCTGTATGCCGATCGTTCTCAGAATGAAGATGAGATTCAAGGTGAGAGATAAAATGACGGTATTGCTTGTTCTTCTGGGAATACTGAGCTATATCAACGGAACTACGATGCAGCCAATGGTTTTCGTATTTACGGCTTTATTTATCGGCTTTTTAAAGATGATGGTGACAATAGAGCTGTTCCTTCCGTTAATGATGATGATTGGGAACAGGGGGATGTTTTACGGGCTGTTTTACACCTTTGTTTTGGTGATGAATCAGGTGGTGGCGTATTATGCAGTAGTAGTTTCCATTAATTATAACTGGCAGCATTTCTATGTAATTGCAGCGGTATTGTGTTTTATCCTTGCCCTGATCCACTGGATCTTTATGCATGATAAGTATTTTGCCTTAAAAGTTCCGCTGCATTATATCGACTGGATGAGTATCATGTTATTCGTTTCTACGTTTATGTTTTCTGCTTATGTATTTTCTTTCGGGAAACAGCAGGACTGGTGGAATTCAAGGAATATTATCAATTCAAGTATGGCTGCTTTTGTAAGCTTTGCTTTGTTGGTGATCCGCCAGTTTACCTTAAAAAGGCCTTATTTATCATTCAAGATCTTTACAAAAAATAATGTGCAGCATGGTCTGTTTATGCTGTTGTGGCTGGGAATGTTCCTGGGAACGACTTCACTTCAGAATATCTTTGCAGTAGGAGTGCTGGGATATGATCAGCTTACGAATGCAGGACTGAATATGCTCATGATTCCCGGAATTATCCTGGCAGGAGTGCTTGCCGTATTCTGGTTCAAAAAAGAAATACCATTGAAAATGTACATCTTCTCGGGGTTTTCGGCGATGATGGGGTATGCATTGATTATGTACTTTTCGATGGTTTTGGAATTCAATTATGAGAACTGGTATCTGCCCATGTTTTTAAAAGGATACGGAATGGGCTCACTGTTCATTTCAGTGTGGTTCTATACCCTGGACAAACTTGAATTGGATAACATGCTGGCTGCCATTGGATTGGTGCTTGTATGGAGAACTTTTCTGGCGGTGGGATTCTTTTCAGCATTGTATTCATGGTTTCAGTACCGTTTCCAGGTAACAGCGGTAGGAGATCTCGCGGTTTATATTGATGGAATGACGGTTACACCCCAGACTTTAGCAGCGAATATGAAATTGCTTCAGCTGAATGCCATTATCATATCCGGCAAAAAGATCTTCGGATATATTATTTTGACAGGTTTCGGAGTATTGCTTTATGTAATGACGCATCATTTCGGAAGGGAGAGATTCCAGTATTTGAGATTCATCAGAGTTCTTGGCGGTAAGTCTGTCATTGCAAGAAGAAGACTCCGCGAAAGAAAAAAAATAATAGAAGAAATAAAAGACGCAGCCGGACCTGCGATATAAAGATACCTTGTTTTTCACGAGTAAGATCCTGGGCTTTACGAAGTCCGGGGTCTTACGTTTTATGGATAGAAACAAGAAATTACAGGCCTTTATTGATTAGTTTTAGCTAAGAGCCTGTTTAAATTCATATTTAATGAAAATAATTATGAAAAATAATTATTAATATTTGTCACGCAGATTAAGGAAATTTCGCAGATCTATTTCAGTTTTAAAAATCTGCATAATCTGTCAAATCAGCGAGATTTTAAAAATTTAAACAGCCTCTAAATTTTAAAAGGACGAATTGTTCCGGAAGTCATCAGAAAGAACGCATTACTGACCATTAAATCAGGGTTTATCTGTATCAACCATCACTTCATCATTCAGAAAACTCTTATCTTTGCACTTTTAAAGACAGCAATGAAAGATTTAATGGGTAAGGCGGTCCGGGATTATTTTCACAACGAAAATCCTGAAGATCTGCAGACAGAAACTTCAATTTCCGAACTGGACGAGCTTCCGGTAGACTATCTTTTCAGAGATTTTGAAGATATGAATGATATTGAGCAGAAAGCGCTGGAGCTTGCTCAGGGAAAAGTGCTGGACATTGGTGCCGGTGCGGGTTCCCATGCTCTGTATCTTCAGAATGAAAGGAATCTGGATATTTTGGCACTGGATATTTCACCAAAATCTATTGAGGTTTGTCAATTAAGAGGTGTTCAAAAAACAATCTGCACAAATATTCTTGATTTTTCAGGCGATGCTTTCGATACTGTTTTACTCCTGATGAATGGGACAGGAATTTTTGAAAGCTTAACGAAAATTGATGCTTATCTTAAAAAATTATATTCTTTATTAAATGAAAACGGTCAGATTTTAATTGACAGTACAGATATTTTATATATGTTCGATCGCGATGAAGACGGCGGAGTTTTAATTCCAGCAGGCGGATATTACGGTGAATTGGATTATATTGTTCATTACAAAGGTGAGTCGGAAGATCCTATAAAATGGCTGTATCTCGATTTTGATACATTAAAAAATGCAGCAGAAAATAATGGTTTTGCGATTGAAAAAGTTTTGCAGGATGAAGATTCTTATCTGGCAAAACTTATGAAGAAATAACTGTCTGTTCGCAATAAAAAACAAAAAGACGCATAAATCATGCGTCTTTTCTTATATCTGAAATGTTGAAAAATTATCCTATTTCAATACCGTTTTCCACGGTTTCATCAGGAGTTACAAAAGATAACTTTCCGTCTGCTTTTGTGGTTAATAATAACATTCCCTGAGATTCAATTCCTCTGATTTTTCTTGGAGCAAGATTTAATAAGATCATTACCTGCTTTCCGATCACCTCTTCCGGAGTGAAGCTTTCTGCAACCCCTGAAACAACCGTTCTTACGTCTACACCTGTATCTACTTTAAGTTTTAGCAGCTTATCAGCTTTTTCTACTTTTTCAGCTTCTAAAATGGTAGCCGTTCTCAGGTCGATTTTCGTAAAATCATCAAAAGAGATTTCTTCTTTCATAGGATTTGCGTTAGGGTTTGTCTTTTTATTGTTTTGTTTTGTATTTTCCAGTTTCTGGATTTGGGCTTCGATTACTTCGTCTTCAATTTTTGAGAAAAGAAGGGATGATTCGTTGATTTTATGTCCAGTTTCAATTAAAACAGATTTTGTTTCAACATCGCTCCAGTTTGATTTTTCAACATTGAACATATTCAATAGCTTTTCAGAGCTGAAAGGCATAAACGGTTCACATAACTGAGCTAAAGCAACAGCAATCTGAGATCCTACAAATAAAGATTGTGCCGCTTTTGCAGGATTATCTTTAATTGTTTTCCAGGGTTCTTCCGTTTGAAGATATTGATTTCCGAAACGAGCCAGATTCATTAAAGCCGTTAAAGAATTTCTGAATTCATAATTTTCCAGGAATCCTGAAATTTCTTTTGCCGACTTATTAATTTCTTTTAATTCAGGCGAATTCACATCACCCTGAGGAATTACACCGTCATAATATTTATGAACTAAAACCGCAACTCTGTTGATGAAATTTCCAAAAATCCCAACCAATTCAGAATTATTTTTAGTCTGAAAATCCTTCCACGTAAAATTATTATCTTTTGTTTCCGGAGCAGAAGATAATAAAGCATATCTCAGTACATCTTGCTGTCCCGGAAAATCTTCAACATATTCGTGTGCCCAGACTGCCCAGTTTCTTGACGTTGAAATTTTATCGTTTTCAAGATTTAAAAATTCAAAAGCAGGAACATTTTTCGGCATGATATAATCTCCGTGAGCCTTCATCATGGCAGGGAAAATAATACAGTGAAAAACAATATTATCCTTTCCGATAAAATGAACCAGGTCACTCTCTTCGCTTTGCCAGTAATCTTTCCAGTCTTTTCCGTTTTTCTCTGCCCATTCTTTGGTGAACGAAATATATCCAATTGGCGCGTCAAACCAAACGTAAAGTACTTTCCCTTCAGCATTCGGAAGCGGAACAGGAACTCCCCAGTTCAGGTCTCTGGTCATGGCACGAGGCTTCAAACCATCATTTAACCACGATTTAACCTGCCCGTAAACGTTGGGTTTCCAGTCATCCTTATGACCTTCAATGATCCATTCGTTCAGGAAGTCTTCGTATTCATTTAATGGCAAATACCAGTTTTTTGTTTCTTTTAAAATAGGAACATTTCCGCTCAACATTGATTTAGGATTGATCAGTTCTGACGGTGAAAGGGTAGAGCCACATCTCTCGCACTGATCTCCGTAAGCGTTTTCGTTACCGCAATTCGGGCACGTTCCTACGATATATCTATCGGCTAAAAACTCATTGGCCTGTTCATCAAAATATTGCTCAGAAACTTCTTCCGTGAATTTTCCTTTATCATGAAGGGTTCTAAAGAAGTCCTGACTTGTTGCATAATGTTTTTTAGAAGTCGTTCTCGAATATTCATCGAAAGAAATCCCCAAATCTGAAAAAGATTTTTTAATGACCTCATGATATTGATCTACAATATTTTGTGGAGTAACTCCTTCTTTTTTGGCTCTTATGGTAATAGGAATTCCGTGCTCATCTGAACCACAGATAAACGCGACATCTTTTCCTGATCTTCTCTGAAATCTTGCGTAAACATCCGCAGGAATATAAACACCTGCCAAATGCCCTATATGAACCGGTCCGTTTGCATAAGGCAAAGCTGCCGTAATCATTTTTCTGTTTGACATTTATAGTAAAGTTTTAAGTACAAAGATAAGAATTATCTCACGAAAGTGTCTCATATCCGGTTATAATAACTTTATAAGACGGTATGAAAGGCTGAGACATTATATCCGGTTAAGCATTTGTTTAACTTTTCGTCAGTTTTCTCAATATGCTATGTTTCGCATATGTTAACGTAATGTTATGAAAAACAGACGTTTGGTTAATAACAGAGCTATAATTTACGTAAAATTATCTAAAATTTCGATAATATTATATTAATTCTGATTTTTTTTTAAATTGCAAGGCTGGTTGTACAGCACTTAAAAAAACGAAACTAAAAAATGATATTGTGAAAAATTTTACAACGGTACTAAAAATTGCTCCCGCTTTTTTATTGGCCAGTTCAATAATGCATGCGCAGGACTCTATAACCAAAGAAAAGAAAATAGAGGAAGTTGTATTGATCGGATACGGTAAGCAGAAAAAGTCTGATCTTACAGGTTCCATTACTTCTGTTAGTGCAAAAGACTTCAACGGAGGGGCCACTTCTGCAGGTCAGCTGATTCAGGGCAAAACACCTGGTGTACAGATCACCAACAACAGTGGTGCTCCGGGATCAGGAACCAAAATCAGGATCAGAGGAACATCTTCTTTAAGTGGTGAAAACTCTCCATTGATTGTTATTGACGGAGTTCCTCAGGATTTTGTAGGAATGAATGGGGTTTCCGATCCCCTATCCCTGATCAATCCCAATGATATTGAAACATTTGATATTCTGAAGGATGCTTCCGCTACCGCTATCTATGGTAACAGAGCTTCCAACGGGGTTATCCTGATTACAACCAAAAAAGGAAGTGCAGGAAAGTTTAAGGTAAATTTCTCAACGGTGACCTCGGTTTCTACCAAAATGGGAAATGTAGATGTACTGACAGCACAGGAGTTTAGAGACTTTGTTAATACCTATGCACCGGCAAACTATAAAACTAAACTTGGAAATGCAGATACTAACTGGCAGGACAAAATATACCAGGCAGCATGGGGAACAGACAATAACGTAGCTCTCTCAGGAGGTATCAAAGGTTTGCCTTACCGTTTATCATTAGGGTATAATGAGCAGAATGGTATTGTAAGATCAAATTCTTTCCGCAGAACCTCAGTAGGCTTGAACTTAAATCCTAAATTTTTAGATAATCATTTATCAGTAAATGTGAATGCAAAGGGAACTTTTACAGATAACAGATTTGTAGACAGCGGAGTCATCAAAGCCGCTACTTATTTTGATCCTACACAGCCTGTGTATTCAGGGAATTCCAACTACGGAGGATATTATGAATGGTTGGATTCAGGATCAGCAACAGGATATAATGTGAATGCCAATACCAATCCTCTTGGATTAATTAACGGTGTACGAGATGTATCATCTGTGACGAGAGGATTGGGAAATATTCAGTTAGATTATAAACTCCACTTTCTTCCTGATCTGCATTTTAACGTAAATGCAGGTTATGATTACACAAAAAGTGAAGGACATAAATTTAAAGATGCAATTTACAGACCTGGTTATGGCGATAAGGGAAGTTCGAATTTCTACTCGATGGAAAAGAAAAACAAACTCTTGGAAACCTACTTTAATTATGTTAAAAATATAAGTGCAATCAATACTGGTGTTGACATTACAGCAGGATATGCTTATCAGGATTTCCGTTTGAATATTCCAGGAGCTATTACCTATAAAGGGACCGGAATCAATGCGCAGGACCTGAATTTTGAAACACAAAACACACTGGTCTCTTTTTATGGAAGAGCAATTTTTACGGTAGCCAACAAATACATTATTTCAGGATCTGCACGTAGAGACGGTTCTTCCAGATTCTTTAACGGGACAAGAGATAATGTGTGGGGTGTCTTTCCAGGGGTTTCTTTAGCCTGGAAGCTTAACGAAGAAAATTTCATCAAAAATATTTCCGCAATCAGTACGTTGAAACTGAGGGTAGGATGGGGGAAAACAGGACAGCAGGAGCTTCCTGCACTGGGAGTTAATGGAAATAAGCCCAATAATTATCCTGCGTTTGCCTCGTACAATCCTAGTTATCCGGGAGCTGGCTATCAATTTGGGAATGAGTACTATTTTATGTTCAGACCTGCTAATTATAATCCTAATCTTACCTGGGAGACAACCACTACGAAAAATATAGGATTGGATTTTGGTTTTGTTCAAAGTAGAATTACCGGATCTATCGACCTTTTCCGAAAAGACACTAAGGATCTATTGGTATATGCTGATGAAGCGGCTGGAGGCTTAAGTAATGCCAGCTGGCAGAACGTAGGAGATATGAAGAATGAAGGTATTGAAGGAAGTATCACCGTAATTCCTGTTAAAAATGAAAAAACTACATGGGAAGTAAGCTTTAATGCAACCCATTACAAACCAATTGTAACTAAATTGAAAGACAGAGCAGATGAATCATTCAATATGGAAGTTGGCGGTATTGAGGGAGGTGCCGGAAACAGGATTCAGGCAAATGCTGTGGGATATGCTCCCAATTCATTCTGGGTGTATCAGCAGGTATATGATACTAACGGAAAGCCTGTAGACGGAGCGTTTGTAGACAGAAATTCAGATGGCGTAATCAATACAAAAGATATGTACTATTACAAGTCCACTACTCCGGATATGATTTTAGGTTTTTCCACTAAAGTATCTCATAAAAACTGGGATTTTGCGCTTAGTGCAAGAGCAGTAATAGGAAACTATGTTTATAACAATATGGCATCCAATAGCTCCTTACAGTCTTCTTCTAGCAATGAATATCTTCAAAATGTATTCTCCACTGCTCCGGAATATAAATTCTCTTTACCTCAATATAAATCAGATATTTATGTTGAAAATGCTTCGTTCCTAAGATTGGATAATATCAATATTGGCTATAATTTCGGGGAAATTTTCTCTAAAGGAAGCAATCTGAAAGTATACGGTATGGCTCAGAACGTTTTTGTAGTTACCAAATATACAGGAGTAGATCCTGAAGTTTTTGGAAATATAGACAACGGATATTATCAGATGCCTAGAATATATTCTTTAGGCTTTAATTTTCAATTTTAAATAATAATTGCGATGAAACTAAATACAATCAAACTTAAAAATATAGTACTGCCTCTTTCTGCCGCATTTTTACTGACTACAGCGTCATGCGTTAATGATTTGGAAAGAGAACCAATAACAGATGTTACTTCTGCAAGTATCTATAAGGATTTTTCAAACTATAAAAATATTTTAGCAAAACTTTATGGAGGTCTTGCTATGGGGGGACAGATAAGTGGGGATGGTGATCAGCCGGATAGTGATATTAATGGGATTAACGGAGGTTTTTCACAATATACAAGGTTATTATATACCCTTAATGTAATCACTACCGATGAAGCTGTAATAGGCTGGAATGATGGAAACCTGCATACGCTTCATAAAATGACATGGGATGCTTCCAATGAATTTATTGCAGCCATGTATTACAGAGTTTACACGGAAATTGCTTTTTGTAATGAATTCCTGAGAAATGTTACAGACGAAAAATTAGCTGCAAATAATATTACCGGAGATAACCTTGTTCAGGCAAAATTAATGAGAGCAGAAGCCCGTTTCCTGAGAGCACAATCCTATTACCATGCTATAGATATGTTCGGGAATGTTCCTTTTGTAGATGAAACCTATCTTCCGGGATCAGCAAATCCACCACAGAGAATAGACAGAAAATCATTATTTAATTTTATTGAATCTGAATTGGTTGCGGTAGCAGCAGAGTTGAAAGATCCTAAAACCAATGAGTATGGAAGAGCAGATAAAGCGGCTGCATGGTCATTATTGGCAAAATTATATTTAAATGCAGAAGTATATACAGGAACACAGAGAAATACCGATTGTATTACTTACTGTAACAAAGTAATTGCGGCAGGCTATTCTTTAAAGCCAAAATATGATGATCTGTTTCTTGCTGATAATAATATAAGTAATCCTGAACAAATCCTAAGTGTAAATTTTGACGGGATCAATACTCAGACCAATGGCGGAACAACCTATTTGGTACACGCAGCAGTAGGCGGAGGTATGAAGGCTTCTGATTTTGGAATCAACGGAGGCTGGAGTGGTATCAGAACTACCAAGGCATTTGTAAACCTGTTTCCAATTAATGGAACTGATAAAAGAGGAAGATTTTTTACAGCAGGACAGAATTTGGAAATTAATGATCTCGGATCTTTTACTGATGGTTATGCATTTATCAAATATAAAAATGTTAAAAGTACCGGAACAGTTGGTGCACATGACAACTGGGTAGAAGCTGATATTCCTCTATACCGATTGGCAGATATCTATCTGATGTATGCTGAAGCCGTTCTTAGAGGCGGTGGCGGTGGTAGCCAGGCGACGGCAGTCACTTACGTTAATCAGTTAAGAGAACGTGCTTACGGTAATACAAGTGGAAATGTAACCTCAATAAATCTGAATTTCATTTTAGATGAAAGAGCAAGAGAACTGTCTTGGGAAACAACCAGAAGATCAGATCTAGTCCGTTTCAACAAGTATACCACAGGAGATTACCTATGGCCATGGAAAGGAAATGTAAAAGATGGAAAAGCTGTAGAAAGCTATAGAAATCTTTTCCCTATTCCAAATAAAGATATTATAGCCAATCCTAATCTGATTCAGAATCCTGGTTACTAACTTTTAATACTGTTAAAAAATGAAAAATTTATTTAAAATACTAGCTGTAGCTTGCATCGGGGTATTGATGGTTTCCTGCGAAAAAGATGAAGATCAGGCGGTTATTAATGAAACAGCCACCGGTAAAATTTCTTCCGACAAAAACACAATAATTCTTAATGAGCTCATTGCCAACGATGCTGTAATCAATTTTACATGGACAAAGCCGACGTTTAATATTGCTGTAGTTCCAAGTCAGGAAATAGAATTTGGAATCAAGGGAGACAATTTTAAAAAAACTGCTGCTGTCAATTTTTCCAATGATGTAAAATCGGTAGCGGTTACCCATGCAGCAATGAATGCAGCAATGTTCAATATTGGAGCAGTGCCGGATGTTGTAAATGATATTGAAGCAAGACTAAAAACATCAGTAGGATCAGCAGCTTTCTATTCAAATGTTATAGCACTTAAAGTAACACCTTATACTCCAAACCCGGATTTAGTCTATCCTAAAATCAATGTACCTGGAAGTTATGCAGGAGCAGCGGGCTATGCAGATTGGACTCCGGGAAATTCTCCAAATTTATTCTCACCTGCTAAAAACGATCAGTACAGAGGATTTATTTATGTAACAGCACCTAACAGCGAGTATAAATTCACCATCAATCAGGATTGGGCAGGCGATAAAGGAGACGACGGAACTTTCACAGGAAAGTTATTAGAAACAGGAGAAGTGAATGTAAAAGCGGCAACAGCAGGAACATACTATGTTAAAGTGGATTGGGCTGCCAATACCTATTCCTCAGTTCTTGCCAAATTTGGGGTTATTGGAGATGCTACTCCTACTGGATGGAACTCAGATACAGATTTTGTATATAATCCGGCTACCAAAACTTATGTGATCAATTCCATTATGCTGAACAGTACAGGACTGTTTAAATTCAGGGCAAACGATGACTGGGCATTGAAATTCCAGCCTAAAAAAGATGATCAGACTCTGGTTTCAGGAAAAGCTGTGCAAAGCTACTTCAATGCTGAAAATACAGTAGATGGTGATCCGGGCTATAAAGTATCTGAAGCAGGAAATTATAAAATAGAATTGGATTTGCATAATTCAGCATATTACAAGCTGACTATTACAAAGTTGTAAGACATAAAATAATTTGATAAAGTGTTGCTTTACCGCAGCACTTTATCTATTTTTAAGTTTATAAATAATCATTATGAAGAAAATTACAGTTGGAGCACTTTTGCTCTCAATGATGTTTGTAGGTGTACATGCACAGTCTTTGAAATCACCGGATGGGAAGTTTGAAATGAATTTCCAGCTGAAACAGGGAGTACCTTATTACAATCTGAAATATAATGGTGCTGTAGTGGTAGAAGATTCTAAGTTAGGATTAAGATTATTTAAAGACTCAGCCATCAAATTTGCTTCCGAAATTGCGAAAGCTGAAGATGCAAAATTTGACCTGAACAAAGGGTTCACGAAAACAGATGAAAAACGTGACTCCAAAAACGAAACCTGGCAGCCGGTGCTCGGGGAAAAGAAAAACTATATCAATCATTACAATGAACTGGCGGTTACCCTTGATCAGGCTTCTACAAGCAGAAGTATTGTTGTAAAATTCAGGCTTTTTAATGATGGTCTTGGGTTCAGATATGAATTTCCGCAGCAGAAAAACCTGAATTATTTCGTGATCAGAGAAGAAGATTCCGAAATCGACTTTCCTACGGACATGAAAGCATGGTGGATTGTTGCAGACTATGATTCCCAGGAATACCAATACCAGGAAACGAAGATCTCTGAAATTCCTTCCCAATGGGATAAAGCATTCGATGCCAATGCCTCACAGGCTCTCGTTAAAAATGCTGTACAGTCTCCATTGATGCTTAAAAAAGAAGGTAAAGATCCTTTGTATGTTAATGTTGCAGAAGCAGCTGTTTTAGATTATCCCGCTTCCCATCTTGAAGTGGATGCTCAGAATTTTAAATTCAAAACACACCTTACTGCAGACAGGCAGGGAGCAAAAGGATATATCCAAACCCCTTCAGTAACGCCATGGAGAACCATTATCGTTTCCCCGAAAGCAGAAGAGGTGATGGAATCCAAAATGATCTTTAATCTTAATGAACCTACAAAATATAAAGACACTTCCTATATTCACCCTACAAAATATATGGGGGTATGGTGGGAAATGATCATCGGGAAATCCCAGTGGGCTTATTCTACCGCGGAAAATGTACATCTGGACAAAACAGATTTCTCAAAACTTACCCCGAACGGAAAACACGCTGCTAACAATACAAAAGTTAAAGAATATATTGATTTCGCGGCTGAAAACGGTTTTCAGGGTCTTTTAATTGAAGGCTGGAATATCGGTTGGGAAGACTGGTTCGGTCATTCCAAAGAATTTGTTTTCGATTTCATTACACCTTATCCTGATTTTGACATTAAAATGTTAAATGAATATGCTCATTCTAAAGGAATTAAGCTCATCATGCACCACGAAACTTCGGGTTCTGCAACGAACTATGAAAGATGGGCAGACAAAGCATTCCAATTGATGAACAAATACGGTTACGATGCAGTTAAAACAGGTTATGTTGGAGACATCATTCCAAGAGGAGAGCATCATTATTCTCAATGGACAATCAATCATTTCTACAGAATTGCTGAAAAAGCAAATGAGTATAAAATCATGGTCAATTCTCACGAATCTGTGCGTCCGACGGGAGAAAGCCGTACCTATCCGAACTACATTTCTGCAGAAGCAGCCAGAGGAACGGAGTATGAAGCATTCGGGGGAAATAAACCCGATCACCAGACCGTTCTTCCGTTCACAAGATGGATGGGTGGTTCTATGGATTATACGCCGGGAATTTTCCAGACCAAATTAGACTATTATTTCCCTGGAGATAAGCGTTTCGTGAAAACTACACTTGCCAAACAGCTTGCTTTATATGTAACCATGTACATGCCTCTCCAGATGGCGGCAGATCTTCCTGAAAACTATAAAAAGCACATGGATGCTTTCCAGTTTATCAAAGATGTGGCAGCTGACTGGGACGATACAAAAATTTTATCGGCAGAACCCGGAGATTATGTCATCACAGCCAGAAAAGCGAAAGGGACTGACAATTGGTTTGTAGGAGGTATTACCGATGAAAATAAACGTGAATATACCGTAGATTTCTCTTTCTTAGATAAAGGCAAAAAATATGAGATCACCGTTTACGAAGATGGAAAAGATGCAGATTATATCGACAATCCTCAAAGCTATAACATCTACAAAAAGGAGATCACAAGCAAGTCTAAAATTAATTTTAAAATGGTAAGAAGCGGCGGTTTCGCTGTTTCTATTAAACCTGTAAAATAATTTTGTTTTGAATCTCTATTAAGTCAGTACAAATCAATAGGAGTAGGCTTTAGCCCACTTTAGAATAAACGAAATGTAGAACAGCTTTAGCCAAAACTTATAAGACCTTACAGATAAAGCTTTTCTGTAAGGTTTTTAAATCAGAATACAATTACAAATGAAAAAAATATACACAATTTTTGCCCTTTCAGCAGCTTCTGTCGCTTTTTCCCAGATTCAGAAAGTAGAACCTGCCTTTTGGTGGAAAGGAATGAAAAATCCTGAGCTTCAGATTTTAGTATACGGAAAAAATATCGCCGGTAATGACATTGAGCTTTCAGACGGAATCAAAGTGAAAAATATTCAGAAAGTTGAAAATCCAAACTATGTTTTTCTTACGGTAAACACAAGTGAGATCAATGTTCCGAAATTTAAAATCAATATCAAAAATAAAAACAAAATCATTGATTCTTATCCTTACGAACTGAAACAGAGAAATGCAAATTCTGCCGGTCGAAAAGGATTTAGCAGTTCAGATGTGATTTATCTTGTTGTTCCGGATCGTTTTGCGAACGGAAATCCTAAAAATGATAGCCAGCCCGATGTTTTTGAAAAAGCCGACAGAAATTTTGACGGTGGAAGACACGGCGGAGATTTACAGGGGATTATTCAGAATCTGGATTATATAAAAGAACTGGGGGCTACCACATTTTGGTCGACTCCATTAACTGAGGATAATGAGAAAACCTATTCTTACCACGGCTATGCCTCAAGTGATTTATATAAAATAGATTCACGTTTTGGGACCAATGAAGATTTTTTCCGTCTTTCCGATGAGCTTCACAAAAGAGATATGAAGCTCATTATGGATTTTGTCCCGAACCATTGGGGGCTGCATCATTGGATGATACAGGATCTGCCTTCCAAAGACTGGATTCATTACTGGAATGATGGTGAAAAAGGATTCAAAAGAAGCAATTACAGACAGGCTGCACATTTTGATCCCAATGCATCAAAATCAGATATAGAAGGATGTGTCAATGGCTGGTTCGATACTACGATGCCGGATATGAATGACAGTAATCCATTAGTAGTCAATTATTTGGTTCAAAATGCAATTTGGTGGACGGAAGCTGCCAATCTCGACGGAATCCGTGTTGATACCTATCCGTATAATAACCGTGAAGGCGTTACCCAATGGACAAAACGTGTAATGAATGAATATCCTGGTTTTAATATCGTAGGAGAAACACTGATGCACAGTCCTGCTCATATTGCCTATTGGCAGAAAGACAGTAAAGTTGGAGCGATTGAAGGATTCAATTCATATTTACCTTCTGTCATGGATTTTCCGTTACACGATATCATGGCAACTGCAGTTAACGAATCAAAAGAAGAATGGGATAAAGGACTCGTGAGAGTTTATGATGTGCTGACCAACGATTTTTTATACCCCGATATCAATAACCTCTTGATTTTAGTAGGAAACCATGATGTCAATAGGATAAATGATGCCTTTAAAGGTGATATTGGAAAGTATAAACTTGTGCTTTCAATGATTGCCACAATGAGAGGAATTCCACAAATTTATTACGGAGACGAAATAGGAATGCAGGGCAGCAAAACAGTTGGAGACGGAGATATCCGCAGAGATTTTCCCGGAGGATGGAAAGACGATAAGCAAAATGCCTTTACCGAAAGCGGCAGAACAGGTGTTCAGAAAGATTATTTTGATTTTACAAAAAAACTTTTGAACTGGAGAAAAAATAAACCTGTTATTCATACCGGAAAAACAAAGCATTTTGCACCCGAAAATAATGTATATGTCTATTTCCGCTACAATGAAAAAGAGAGTGTGATGGTGGTAATTAACAATAATGAAAAAGAACAGTCTTTAGATTTAAAACGTTTTGCTGAATCTTTGAGTAACATAAAAAAAGGAAAAGATATCATTTCAGGAAAAGAACTGACTTTACAAAATAGTTTGACAATACCCTCAAAAACTTCGATGGTTATCGAATTAAAATAAACAGCACACATACTTCTCCTTTGAAATTTGCTGAGTGAAATGCCTTTGCGAACTTAAAAAAGCTTAGTAGTAAAAAGAAAAACTTTGCGTTAAAATTAATTTAAACATGAAAAAAACTACAATATTATTTACCTTCATCTTATTTGTATGGAGCTTTACAACCCTATCAGCTCAGTCAAAATTTGAAAAAGAAAAAACAGAAATCAGCAAAATGCTGGATGATTTCAATATCGCTGCCGCCAAAGCTGATTTTACGGCTTATTTTAATTTTTATGCCGACGAATCCACATTTATAGGAACAGATGCCACAGAAGTTTGGGATAAAAAAGCTTTTATGGTTTGGGCAAAACCTTATTTTGATAAAAAGAAAACCTGGAATTTCACTTCCCTTAAAAGAAATATCTATTTCAGCAAAGACGGAAAACTGGCCTGGTTTGACGAATTATTGGATACTCAAATGAAAATCTGTCGCGGTTCAGGGGTCGTTGAAAAAATCAGCGGAGTTTGGAAAGTGAAGCAGTATGTTCTTTCTGTAACCGTTCCCAATGAAATTGTGGATAAAGTGGTTGTGGAAAAAACTAAGATTGAAGATGTATTAATCGAAAAATTAAGATCAGAATAATGGAGCCGTCACACAGTTCACTTTCAGGAAGAAAAAAACCGAATCTTTCTATGGCCCAGATCATTAATATGAGCATGGGATTTTTGGGAATCCAGATGGCTTTCGGTTTACAAAACGGAAATGCGAGTAGGATTTTAGCTAATTTCGGAGCAGATGTGCACGAATTATCATGGTTTTGGCTGGTTGCTCCAATTACAGGTTTGATTGTTCAGCCGATCATTGGTCATATGGGCGACCACACCTGGAGTCCGCTTGGCAGAAGAAAGCCTTATTTTCTAATTGGTGCAGTTTTGTGCGCGATTGGTTTGGTTATGCTTCCAAATGCAGCTTCTGCAACCCAAATGATGGCGGCCAATGTGTTATTGTTGGCGGTAATTTTTCTGGCCATGATGGATGCTTCCATCAATGTTGCAATGGAACCTTTCCGTGCTTTGGTGGGAGATATGCTTCCAAAACATCAGGCAACAATCGGGTTTTCCGTTCAGACTATTTTAATAGGAATCGGGGCAGTTATCGGTTCTGATTTACCGAATTGGTTAACAAAATGGGGCGTTTCAAACGTTGCTCCAAAAGGCTTTGTGGCAGATAATGTAATTTATGCCTTTTACATCGGCGCGGCGGTTTTAATTTTATCAATTTTATACACAATTATCACCACCAAGGAATATTCACCGGAAGAATTTGCCTCGTTTGAAGGCGGAAAACCAATCGTAAAAAATGAATCGAAATTCTCAGATATTTTTAAAGATTTTAAAAATGCTCCTTCTCAAATGAAGAAATTGGGAATTGTACAGTTTTTTTCCTGGTTTGCTTTGTTTACGATGTGGGTTTTTACGACAAGTGCTTTGGCGACTCATCATTTCATGCTTTCGCCTGATGATACACATTCCGCAGAGTTTAATAAAGCTGGAGATTTAACGGGAAGTTTATTCGGAAGCTATAATTTCTACGCCATTTTCTTTGCTTTTGCTTTGACGCCGATTGCTAAATTTATAGGTAAAAAACAAACGCACGCATTAGCTTTAACTTGTGGCGGATTGGGCTTGATTTCAATGTATTTCATTAAAGATATCAACAATCTCTGGATTTCAATGGTCGGCTTGGGTTTTGCCTGGGCAAGCATTTTAGCAATGCCTTATGCGATGCTAATTGACTCGATTCCGCAAAGGAAAATGGGAGTTTATATGGGGATTTTCAACTTTTTTATTGTCATTCCACAAATTATTAACGGAATTTTCGGCGGTCCGATCGTAAGCAATATTTTCGGAAATCAGGCAATGGATTATGTAGTGGTCGGTGGTGTTTGTATGCTGATCGGAGCAGTCGTTACCATGATTTTCATTAAATCAGAAGACGAAACACCGAAAGAAATCGAAGAGGAAATTCAGCAGGTACATTTTTAATTTTTAGGAATTAGGGTTTTGATAATACTCAAAATTCCCCTTCTTGAAGAATTAATAGAATCAATACTAAAAATTCATTAAGATTAACCAAAATTTTTAAACATCAATAGGAGCGGGCTTTAGCCCGCTTTTTCATGAATCCCAACGAAGGCTTTAGCCCAAACTCATATATCAAATTTCATATTATTTACGATACCATTTTTCAATATCTATTCACACAATCTATTGAAATTTAATTTTTTATTAAGCTCGTCAAAGTTTTAAATCTTTAATTTAGATGGATCAAATTAAGAAAAATGTACGATATCATTATAATAGGAAGCGGAGCAGGAGGCGCAACAATGGCTTATCGGCTGGCAGATACAGGAAAAAAAATCCTTGTCATTGAAAGGGGAGATTTTGTGCCCGTAGAAAAAGAAAACTGGGATTCTGTAGAAGTTTTCGAGAAAAACAGATATACAACGACAGATTTGTGGCTTGATAAACACAATAAACCTTTTCGTCCCGGAATGCATTACAACGTCGGCGGAAATACCAAATTTTACGGAGCCGCTTTATTTCGTTTGAGAGAAGAGGACTTTAAAGAAATACAGCATTATGGCGGAATTTCTCCGGCTTGGCCCATTCAATATCAGGATTTGAAGGATTATTATCTCGAAGCAGAAAAGCTGTTTCACGTTCATGGTAAAAGAGGCTCAGATCCTACCGAACCTTTTGATTCTGAGCCTTATCCGAATCCGCCCTTACCGCATGAGCCGAGAATTCAGGAAGTTGTTGATGAATTGATTAATTACGGATGGCATCCGTTTAATTTACCGGTCGGAGTTAATTTTAAACCTCATGAAACCGCAAATGCACCTTACACATTAGACCGTTTCGATGGTTTTCCCGATGCAGCCGAAAGAAAAGGCGATGCCCATCTTTGTTCATTAACAAAAGCATTGGAATATCCGAATGTAGAATTAATGGTCAATACAAAAGTGTTGCGATTAAATACAAACGAAGATGGAACCAAGATCACCGATATTGTTGTTGAACAAAATGGTGAAACAAAAACCCTGACCTCAGATTTGATTGTTCTTTCGGCAGGTGCAATCAATTCTGCTGCACTTCTTTTAGAAAGTGAAAATGATAAATTCCCCAATGGACTTGCTAATTCTTCAGATCAGGTCGGGCGAAATTATATGTTTCATCAAAACACCGCATTGGTCGCATTATACACAGAATCCAATCATACAAAATTCGGAAAAACATTCGGAATTAATGATTTTTACCACGCCAGTAAAGATTATGAATTTCCGCTGGGACACATCCAGATGCTCGGAAAATCGGACGAGCATCAGATCAAAGCAGACAGCCCCGTTGCCGCACCCGGTTTTACGTTTGAATTAATGGCACAACACGCCGTAGATTTTTGGCTGACCTCAGAAGATCTCCCTGATCCTGAAAATAGAGTAACGGTTGAAAACGGACAAATTAAAATCACTTACAGCCCAAATAATGAAAAAGGACATGCATTGTTAAAAGCGGAACTCATTAAAGCCCTCAAAGCTTCCGGTAAATTTGAAAGCTTTTTATTTAAAGGAATTTATTTCAGCAAAGGAATGGATATCGCGTCACCTGCCCATCAAAACGGAACCACAAAAATGGGACTTGATCCCAAAACTTCGGTGGTAGATCCCAATTGTAAAGCGCACGATTTAGAAAATCTGTACATTGTCGATGGCGGATTTTTCGTCTCAAGCGGAGCTGTAAATCCTGCCTTGACAATTATTGCAATGGCTTTAAAGGTGGGAGATCATCTTAAAAATAATGTTCTGAAATCATGAATTCCAGAATAGTTCAAATCGTCATCATCTTTTTATTAGCTTTCTTTACGGGAGTTAATTTTGTCGTGTTTCCAGCTCTGGGAACGGCTTTCACAGATTCTTCGCTTTTTGGGCTTTCATCTTCGCAGTTCGGGAATTTATTCATTCCGCAGGTGATTTGTATTATCATTTCGTGTTTAGGAGCTCCTTTTTTGGTGAATAAATTCGGTCCGAAGATCATTTTGGTGGCCGGATTATTATTAATGATTACTTCAACAGGAATTTTGTGGATGCTTCAGTTTTTCATGAATGATAAATCGTTGCTGTTTCCGGTTTTAATGATTCTGGTGGCGTTCACGGGTTCGGGTTTTGGACTGTCAATCACAACTTTAAATCCTTTAGCCGCAAGTTTATTTGAAAATAATAAATCTTCTGCGATCTTAATATTACAGTTTTTAGTCGGACTGGGAACTTCAACTTCTCCAATGATGATGAATTTAATTGGAAATGTAAAAAACTGGATGTACGTTCCTGTAAGTATCTTTGTTTTAGTTTCAATAATTTTTGTCCTTTTTTTATTTTTAAAACTGGAAAAAGGAACGTTTTTCGAGCTTCCCAAACACTTTAAAATTCCATCCAAGTTGTGGATTTTCTTTATCGCAATCGTTCTGTACGGCTTTATTGAAGGAACTTTCGGAAGTTTTGGAGCGATAATTCTTAAAAATCAAGGATTGGATAATAATAAAGCGAGTTTGGGACTGTCATTATTCTGGGGCGGAATAGCTTTAAACCGTCTGCTTTTCGGAATTTTCTCAAAAAATAACGATCTGTCTTACCTATTCCTATTCTCACCTTTAATTGTTGCAGGATTGCTCTTACTTTTATTAATCTACCCCAACGTAAGTATCATAATATTAATGATGTTCCTGATCGGATTTTTCATGGGAAGTATATTTCCGGGATCTATTGGCTGGGGAACGGTAGAATTTCCAACGTTGTCCGTTTTAGTATCCGGATTTTTGATGGCAGCCAACCAAATCGGAACAGGAATTATCACTAATGTTTTAGGCAGTTTTTCTAAAGAAACGACAGTTATTTTCCAATTTCTCATCGTATGCATGATCCTCATCTGTGTTCTGCTTTTCTATTTAAAGAGAAACTCTAAAATAAAAGAAGCCTTTTAATTCAATAGGAGCGGGCTTTACACCATCGTTTTTTAATGACCAGGGAAGCTGTAGCGTTAAGAAAATAAGTTCTGAGAGCGTTAAGAAAATTCTACTGTTTGAAGCGCGACACAAATCCTGAATCGAAGAACTCATATTGAATTCGCGCAAGTTTTAGAATTTTTAGTGAACAGAAATTATTTTTAGCGGAAGATTCCAGTCTTGAACTTTTGGTCCTTTTGTTTCAAGACAAAAGGACATATTAAAATTGTCAATGGCCATTATAAAAATTCACTATTAACAATTCAACCATCATTTGTATGATTCTCATTTGCGTTTTGCTTTTCTATTTAAAAAGAAACTCTAAAATAAAAGAGGCTTTTTAAAATAACAAAAGCGGATCAATTCAAATCCGCTTTTAATTTACTATAATCAGAAAACTTAATAATCTTAACAACTTAATTTAATCTTGAAAGACTGGGGTGAAGACCTCGTAAACATATTTTTGGAACTCCGTAAAAGAAGGGAAAGGCACGTAAGGCTTTAGCTAAACCTAAAATTCACGGCTGATCTGTTGTGCCTTTAGAAAAATAAATCTTGTGTAATGTGTTCTCCCACAGATCTTACAGATATCCACACTTATAAATCTGCACAATCTGCCAAATCAGCGAGAGATAAAAAACATAGCACAATCAATTTTATCTTCAATAAAATCATAGTACCTTAAAACAGAAGAGCAGGAATAAATTGATGTCTTTGCGTTTAATCAAAACAATTATATTTCACTTCAGCCAAAGCCCAAAATCCTTTCTTAACCTACATCAACATTTCCAATACCCTATATCCCTACATTTGTACTATAAATAATCACAGTATGAAAACAGTATATCATAAAGCAGATTCAAGAGGCCATGCAGACCACGGCTGGCTAAACAGTTACCACACATTCAGCTTTGCCAATTATCAGAACAAAGACAGAATGAATTTCGGGGTATTGAGAGTATTGAACGACGATACCGTTTCACAGGGAATGGGATTCGGGACACACCCTCACAGGGATATGGAAATTATATCAATTCCTTTGGAAGGAGATTTGGAACACAAAGATTCAATAGGAACCACTGCCGTTATCAAAAAAGGAGAGATCCAGGTAATGAGCGCAGGAACAGGTGTAATGCACAGCGAATACAATAAAAATAAAGATGAGGCAGTAAAATTTCTGCAGATCTGGGTTTTTCCTAAAGAACAGAACGTTGAACCGCGATACGACCAGAAAAGCATCAAAGAAGGCGAAAAAATCAACGGGTTCCAGCAGATCTTATCCCCAAACAAAAATGATGACGGAGTTTGGATCCATCAGGATGCCTGGTTCAATCTGGCTAACTTCAAGGCAGGAAACGGAAAAAACTATATGCTTAATAAAAAAGACAATGGAGTGTATGCCTTTGTTTTAAAGGGAAGTGCCAAAGTAGGAGACAGGATATTGAATGAAAGAGACGGATTGGGAATCTGGGATACCCAGAGCTTTAATATTGAAGCAGTAGAAGATGCTGAAATCCTGTTAATGGAAGTGCCGATGGAACTCCCTGCTTATTTAAAATAACAAATAGAATATATTTTTTGTCATCTTACCGGATGTTGACGCTTCTATGTTCGTAAAAATAACATTAGGTTATCAAAAAAGCCTTTGCGGTCTTTTTGTTAAAAATAAAGACAAAGAATAATCAATAGATTAAAAAATATACAGTAAATGAAAGTTTTAGCAATAGCGGGAAGCAATTCTGATGCTTCAATGAACAGACAGTTAGTAGCTTACGCATCATCACTTTTTGAAAATGCAGAAGCGGAGGTGGTAGACTTGAATCCTTTCGAAATGCCAATTTATAAGCATGAAAGAGAGCTGGCTGGTGGTATTCCTCAGGAAGCCCACGATTTTGCATCAAAAATTGACGGAGCAAATGTTCTTTTGGTTTCATTACCTGAGCATAACGGAACATACTCTACAGCATTCAAAAATGTGTTCGACTGGGTATCGAGAATCAAGGACAGAACAGTATGGAATGAAGTGCCCATGTTACTCATGTCTACCGCTCCAGGAGCAAGAGGCGGAGCCGGCGTTTTAGAAGCCGCATCGAAGCGTTTCCCTTTCCACGGTGGAAATATTGTAGAAACTTTTTCACTTCCTTTCTTTAATGACAACTTTGATAAAGCGGTACAGAAGATTTCTAATGAAGAGAAAGACAGTGAATTAAAGGACAAAATCAAAAAGATTGCAGCCATTGAAACCATCCTTGAAAAATAGAATTTGAATATTAATTTAAAATTACTATTTTTGCAAAAAGAAAAAGATGAAAATTCAGACCACTTTTAAAGAATGTTTCTCAGAGAAAGGGAAAACTGTGGGCTCTGAAATTCTGAGATAAAATACCGGCCGATAATCTACCAAGATTGTCGGCTTTTTTATTTTCTAAAATCGATATAAAAAGTAATTATAGAAATAAAATGTATCAATATACCAATGTACCAGTTTTTTGGTTTTCCAAACAAGATGATTGTTGCATTGTTAAACTGACTACATTGCTACATTAATAAAATTATTAAGCATGAGCAACACTTACAAATCAGCAGGCGTAGACAAAGAAGAAGGATACAAAACGGTTGACAAGATCAAAAAAGCAGTAGGCGAAACCCACAACTCAAATGTATTGAACCATTTGGGGAGTTTTGGAGCTTTCTATGAGATCGGAGGATATAAAAATCCTGTGCTGGTTTCAGGAACAGACGGAGTGGGAACCAAGCTGAAAGTAGCTTTGGATACCAAACAGTACGACTCTATCGGTATCGACTGTTTCGCCATGTGTGCCAATGATATCCTTTGCCACGGAGCAAAACCGTTATTCTTCCTGGATTATCTGGCTTGCGGAAAACTTGATTCGGAAATCGCTGCGGAGATTGTTCTTGGAATGGTAAAAGCATGTAAAGACAACAACTGTGCACTGATCGGTGGAGAAACTGCTGAAATGCCGGGAATGTACCAGCCTGGAGATTATGATGTTGCAGGATTCTGTGTAGGAATCGTAGAAAAGGACCAGATCATTGACGGTTCCGGTATCAAGGCAGGAAATAAAATTATTGCCCTTCCAAGCTCAGGATTCCACTCCAACGGATTCTCATTGGTAAGAAAAGTATTTCCGGACTTCCATGAAGAATTTGAAGGAAAACCTTTATATGAAACCCTTTTAGTGCCTACAAGACTTTACTACAAAGACATTCATAAAGTGTTGGAAGAAGTAAAAGTTTGTGGTATTGCCCATATTACAGGTGGTGGCCTTTACGAGAATGTTCCTAGGATCATTCCTGAAGGATTATGTGCTTCCATAGATGCTGCGAAGATTAAAATTCCTGGCGTTATGGTTGAACTGGAAAAAAGAGGCGGTGTACCCCGTGAAGAAATGTTCGGAACTTTCAATATGGGAGTAGGTATGGTCATTGTTACAGATGCAGACCATGCTGAAAAAGTATTGCATCTTCTGGATGATGCTTACGAAATCGGAGAAATTACAGAAGGAAGCGAAAAAATAGATTTAAAATTTTAGGAGCTTAATCCCGCTTTCCGCTATATCTTTTTCGTTACGGCCTCCGCTTCGCTCCGGCCTCCACGAAAAAGGATGCCGCTGCAATCGGGGCTAGTTAATAACAGTCAAAGCCTTGTCAGGGTTTTAAACCTTGACAAGGCTCACAAAATAAAAATGAAAAATATAGTCATTTTAGTTTCTGGTTCAGGAACCAATCTTCAGAGAATTATTGATACCATTGATAATGGAGAAATCCAAAACGCAAAAGTATCTTTAGTCGTTGCAGACAGAGAATGTTACGGATTGGAAAGAGCCAAAAATCACAATATAGAAAACGTTCTCATTCCAAGAGGAAAGAATTTCAGCAGTGAATTGGGGAGAGTAATTCCAAAAGATACAGATCTGATCGTGTTGGCAGGATTCCTATCCATCCTGAAACCTGAATTCTGTGAGAACTGGGACGGTAAAATCATCAATATCCACCCGGCACTGCTTCCGAAATTCGGAGGAAAAGGGATGTGGGGCATGCATGTTCACAATGCCGTTATTGAAGCCGGAGAAAAAGAAAGCGGGGCAACCGTACATTTTGTAACTCCGGGAATTGATGAAGGAGAAGCCATTCTTCAAAAATCATTTGAAGTAACAGCAGATGATACCCCGGAAACAATAGCAGAGAAAGTACACCATATTGAATATGAAATATTTCCAAAAGCAATCAACAAGGTCTTGGGAAACAATTCGTAGGATCTAAATTTCCCTCCCTTGGAGAGGTGTCAAAAATTCAAAGAATTTTTGACGGGGTGGTTTTAAAATACTCACCCTTCGCTGAGTGAAACGCCCTTGAGGACAAAAAAACATTCAGCATTAATAAAAGAACTTAGCGCTCTTTGCGTTAAAAAGCAACATTCAATTGGTCATTACGTAGGAATCTAAACATGTTAAGACGCTTCCGGCATGACAAACAGAACATAAGAAAACACATTTAGATTTTAAATATTTCGAAAAAAAGCAAAAAATCTAAGTAAAATAAAGTAAAACCGGAGGTGAAAGACCCGGTTTACAGTTTGAAATAGCTGTGAAAAGTAAAAAATTGAAAGTAAAATGAGTAAAAAGAGAGTTTTAATCAGTGTTTCTGACAAAAGCGGATTGATCGAGTTCGCTCAGTTCCTGGAAGCCCGGAATTATGAGTTGATTTCTACAGGAGGAACGTTCAAACATTTGAAAGACGCTGGCTTAAATCCGATTCAGATCGATGAGGTGACCAATTTCCCTGAAATGCTGGACGGAAGAGTGAAAACCCTTCACCCGAAAGTGCACGGAGGTCTTTTAGCAGTTCGTTCCAATGAAGAACACATGAGAACCGTTCAGGAACACGGAATTGATCTGATCGACATGGTGATCGTAAACCTTTACCCTTTCTTTGAAAATGTAAACAAAGACATTTCCTTACACGAAAAGGTAGAATTCATCGACATCGGAGGTCCTTCAATGCTTCGTTCTGCCGCTAAGAACTTTGATTCTGTAACAGTAATTACTGACGTTGAAGATTATTCGACTGTAAAAATTGAAATGGAACAGAACGGTGACACGTACATTGAAACACGTAAAAAGCTTGCAGGAAAAGTATTCAACCTTACTTCAGCTTACGACGGTGCTATTTCAAGAATGCTTTTAGATGAAGAATATCCTGCGTATCTTAATGCTTCCTATAAAAAGGCAGCTGACTTAAGATATGGCGAAAACCCTCACCAAACTGCTGCTTACTACGTTTCTACGTTTGAGAACGGTGCGATGAAAGATTTCGAACAGCTTGGCGGTAAAGAGCTTTCCTTCAATAACCTTCGTGATATGGACCTTTGCTGGAAAGTAGTTACGGAATTCAAAGAAGAAATGGCATGTTGCGCCGTGAAGCATTCTACCCCTTGTGGTGTTGCGATCGGAACTTCAGCACTCGATACTTACCAGAAAACTTTCGAATGTGATCCTGTTTCTATTTTTGGCGGAATTGTTGCTATGAACTACAAGATCGATGCGGCAACAGCTGAAGAACTGAACAAGACGTTCCTTGAGATCGTAATGGCTCCGGAATTTGATGAAGAAGCTCTTGAAGTTTTAAGAAAAAAGAAAAACCTGAGAATTATAAAGATCGTTAACCCTGTTTCCGACAAGCAGACATGGGTGAAGATTGACGGCGGTATCCTGGTTCAGGACAATGACACTCATTTCTCTGATGATATCAAGGTTGTAACTGAGGTGCAGCCTTCGGAAGAGCAGAAGAAAGCCCTTCTTTTCTCCCAGAGAGTCGTGAAGTATGTAAAATCAAATGCAATTGTTGTTTCCAACGGTATTCAGGCCTTCGGAATCGGTGGCGGACAGGTGAACAGAATCTGGGCTACCCAACAGGCCATCGAAAGAGCAAAAGAAAAATTCACAGGAGATCTTGTTTTGGCTTCTGACGCATTCTTCCCTTTCCGTGATGTGGTAGATTTCTGTGCAGCAGAAGGTATCAAAGCCATCATTCAGCCGGGAGGAAGTGTAAAAGATCAGGACAGTATTGAAGCTGCCAATGAGCACGGTATCCCGATGATGTTTACCGGAGTTAGACATTTTTTACATTAATTAAAATAGAATTAAAAATAATTGGGGATTGTATTTATAGCATTCAAAATTATATATTTGTAAAATAGACTAGATAATAAATAAAGTATGAGAATATTAATCATAGGTGAAGGCGGTAGAGAATCTGCTTTAGCGGCAAAACTTCAGAATGACCCGAGAATTTCTAAAATGTTTTTTGCTAACGGTAATGCTACCACCGATGTAATAGGGAAAAATGTTCATTTATCAGAGATCAAAGAACTGAGAGATTTCGCCATTAAAGAAAAGGTGGATCTTACGATCGTAGGTCCGGAAGCTCCTCTTGTAGCAGGGCTGAAGGATGAATTCAAAAAACACGATCTTAAAGTTTTCGGTCCCAACCAAAAAGTAGCAAGCCTGGAAGGAAGTAAGGCTTTCTCTAAGAAATTTATGCAGACCTATGATATCAAGACAGCCAAGGCTGTGGTATTTGATTCATATAATGATGCTAAAGAATATGTTCAGACACAGCAGTATCCTTTGGTGGTGAAGGCAAGCGGTCTGGCAGGCGGAAAAGGTGTTGTGATTTGCGACAACCTTGAAGAAGCTGAAGCTACGATCCACGACTTCATGATCAGAAGAATTTATGGAGATGCAGGCATCCGTCTGGTTATTGAAGAATATTTAGAAGGTTTTGAAGCTTCCATCATTGCATTCTCAAACGGTGAAAAACTTTTCCCTTGTGTGGCTGCAAAAGATTACAAAAAAGCAGGAAACGGAGATACGGGACCTAATACCGGTGGTATGGGATCTGTTGCACCAAGCCCTGAATTTACCCAGGAGCACTATGCTGATTTTGAGAAAAACATCTTACAGCCTACCATCAACGGTCTTAAAGGAGAAGGATTCGGCTTTAAAGGAATCATTTTCTTCGGATTGATGGTGACTAAAAACGGAGCTTATCTTCTTGAATACAATATGAGATTCGGAGATCCTGAAACTCAGGTATTGATGGCATTAATGGAAAACAACCTTCTTGATGTTATCCAGGATTGTATGGAAGGAAAAGACATTCAGCTTAAGTTTAAAGACGAAAAAGCAGTTTGCCTTGTTATGTGTTCCGGAGGTTACCCGAGGAATATAGAAACAGGCTACGAAATTGTAGGCGAAGACAAACTGAAACATTCTAAACTTCTTTATGCAGGAGCAGTGAAAAAAGGCGATAAAGTAGTTTCCAACGGCGGACGGGTTCTGAACGTGGTGGCTACCGGAGCGACTTACGATGATGCCCGCAAAAAAGTGTACGAAGATGCAGCCCACATTCATTTCGATTACGGATTCTACAGAGAAGACATCGGAAAGTTTTAAAATAAATCGCGAAAAAAGATTTGGAACATTTCCAAGTCTTTTTTTGTAAAACACTTGAGAGAGCAGTAAGCGAAATAAAGGACAAAAGCTTACTGACTATAGCTTATAGCCTAAAGCTTTTATCATTTATCAATCATCAATTATCATTTATAAAATGAACAACGGTATTATCATATTAGATTTCGGATCACAGTACAACCAGCTTATCGGAAGAAGAATCCGTGAAATGGGGGTATATTCTGAAATCCTTCCTTTCAATACACCCTTACAGGATATTTTAGCAAGACAGCCAAAGGGAATTATCCTTTCCGGAGGACCAAGTTCTGTGAATGCAGAAAATGCTCACTTAGTAGAAAAAGAACTGTACGAACAAGGCGTTCCTGTTTTGGGAATCTGCTACGGAATGCAGCTTACCGCTTATCTTTTGGGCGGGAAAGTTCATAAAGGTGAAAAAGGAGAATACGGAAAAGCACATTTGGATATCATTAAAGAAAGTTCTTTGTTAAAAGGGGTTACTCAGAATTCAATTGTATGGATGAGCCACTTTGACGAAGTAGGAGAACTGCCTGCCGGTTTTGAATTAAACGCAAAATCCGGTGTAATAGCTTCAATTTCAAATGAAGAAAGAAAAATCTATTGCGTTCAGTTCCATCCTGAAGTTTCCCATACAGAAGAAGGCGGAAAAATGCTTGAAAACTTTGTTTTCGCGATCTGTAATGCTGAGAAAAACTGGAAACTGACAAACTATATCGAAAAAACAGTTGAAGAAATCCGTGAAAAAGTAGGAGACAGCAGAGTGATCCTCGGACTTTCAGGAGGTGTTGACTCTTCTGTAGCAGCGGTTTTAATTCACAAAGCGATCGGTGATCAGCTGACGTGCATCTTCGTTGATACAGGTTTATTAAGGAAAGAAGAAGGCCAGAAAGTAATGGACAACTATGGAGAACACTTCCATATGAACATTAAAATGGTTGATGCCAAAGAAAGATTCCTTTCAAAATTAGCTGGGGTAGACGATCCGGAGCAGAAAAGAAAGATCATCGGAAACGAGTTTATTCATGTTTTTGATGAAGAATCCCATAAAATTGAAGGTGCTAAATTCTTAGCCCAGGGAACCATCTATCCTGACGTTATCGAAAGCCAGTCTGTGAATGGCCCATCCGCAGTGATCAAGTCTCACCACAACGTAGGCGGACTTCCTGAAGATATGGAATTTGAATTACTGGAACCATTAAGAGAGCTTTTCAAAGATGAGGTAAGAAAAGTAGGTGAGGAGCTGGGAATTCCACATCATTTGGTACACAGACATCCTTTCCCGGGTCCCGGATTGGGAATCAGGGTATTAGGTGCTGTAGATGCTGAAAAAGTGAAAATTCTTCAGGAAGCTGATGATATTTTCATTGAAGAATTATACAAAAACGACCTTTACGAAAAAGTATCTCAGGCCTTCGTAGTCCTTCTTCCTGTGAAATCAGTAGGAGTAATGGGAGATGAAAGAACTTACGAATACACTGCTGTAGTCCGTTCTGCCAACACCATCGACTTTATGACGGCAACGTGGAGCAGACTTCCTTATGAGTTCCTGGATACGGTATCCAGCAGGATCATCAACGAAGTAAGAGGAATAAACAGAGTAGCTTATGATATTTCAAGCAAGCCACCTGCAACGATTGAGTGGGAGTAACTCTCACTGAAGTTTTAAAATAATAATCCTGCTCTTTATGAGGGCAGGATTTTTGTTATATGAGTTGAAAATTGTTTATACAAAATGATAAAAATAGATTACTGAATGAATCTTACTGTATATTTTCATTTAAGATTATGTTTGTATAATAAATTTTTCAGCTAATTATTTTTCACTAAATTTAAGTAAAATTACGTCAATGCAAATAGAAACAAGAGCCCTGACCCTTCAGGATTATGATGAACTGGTAATAACAATGAAACGCGCCTATCCGCAGATGTCCGAATCTATTTGGTCTAAAAAGAGCATCGAAAAGCTCACCAGGATATTCCCCAAAGGTCAGATCTGTATCACTGTAGACGGAAAACTGGCCGCTGTCGCACTTTCCATTATTGTGAATTATGACGAGTTCGGGGATGATCACACTTATGTAGATATTACAGGAAATTATACGTTCAATACCCATCTTTCCACGGGAAATGTACTCTACGGGATTGAAGTTTTTGTAGATCCTGAATTCCGCGAACTGCGCCTGGGAAGGAGATTATATGACGCCAGAAAAGAATTATGTGAACTGCTTAACCTGAAATCCATTATTCTCGGCGGAAGAATTCCAAACTACCATAAATACAGTGACGAACTTTCCCCAAGAGAATACATCCGCAGAGTAAGAGATAAGGAAATTTACGATCCTGTACTGTCTTTCCAGCTTTCCAATAACTTTCTTCCCATCAAGATCCTTAAAAAATATCTTCCCGAAGATGAATCTTCACTGGAAAATGCCGTTTTGCTTCAATGGAACAACATCTATTACAGCAAAAAACCCAATACGATGCAGGACAGCATCATCCGTTTGGGACTTGTGCAGTGGCAGATGAGACATTTTAAAAATATTGATGCCTTTTATGAGCAGGTAGAATTTTTTGTCAATGTGATGGGCGACTACAAATCCGATTTTGTCCTTTTCCCGGAACTGTTCAATACCCCCTTGCTGGCACCATTCAACAAGCTTTCAGAAAGAGACAGTATGATAGAATTGGCTAAATTAAGCGAGGAAATCAAAAATAAAATTTCTGAACTGGCCATCAGCTACAATGTCAATATCATTTCCGGAAGTATGCCTGTTTTTGATAGTGATCATAACGATCTCTATAACGTAAGTTATCTTTTACACCGTGACGGCCGTATCGACGAATACCGGAAGATCCACATCACCCCGAACGAAAGAAAATACTACGGAATGAAAGGCGGAAACGAGATCAGGGTTTTCGATACCGACTGCGGAAAAATAGGTCTCGTGATCTGCTATGACGTAGAATTTCCCGAACTGCCTAGAATTCTTGCCGACCAGGGAATGAAAATTCTTTTCGTGCCTTATCTTACCGATACCCAAAATGCTTATATCAGAGTACGTCACTGTGCAGCAGCAAGAGCTATCGAAAATGAATGCTACGTTGCTATTGCAGGCTGTGTCGGGAACCTTCCGGGTGTAAACAATATGGATATCCAGTTTGGGCAGGCTGCCGTATTTACCCCTTCGGATTTTGCCTTCCCGTCTAATGGCGTAAAAGGAGAAGCAACTCCCAACACCGAAATGACCCTCATTGTAGACGTAGACCTTAATCTTCTCAAAGATCTCCATCATAACGGCTCTGTTCAGGTGATGAATGACCGCAGAAAAGATCTTTATGAAACCTACCTTAAATAAAGGCAATATCAATACAAATATCCTGTTCAGTTTGGACAGGATATTTTGTATGACACTAATTTCTCTTAAAACAAAAAGAGCAGATCAACTCTGCTCTATGTTTAAAATAAGTTCTTTTTTACAAATACTGAGGACATACCACGGCCGGGCATATCAATTTCGGGCATCTTGGTCTTCCGTCATCCGGGCAGCACTTGTTTGAACAGTTTCCGCCGATAATAATACCGCTTCCGTTAATTCCTTTTAATTGTTCTCTTGAAAGTTTGTTGTTACGTAAATTTTTCATTTTTAAATATTTTATAGGTTAGTTTGATCAGTATAAAGATAAAAAAATCCTTTAAATAATATTGTGAATGTCATTTTTTTTCGTTTTGTTAGAAAAAATCTGTTTAAACTTATATTTTATACAGTTGGCCAATCGCAAAGGTGCAAATGATATTATAAAAGCTATTTTAAGGCGAAAAGACTTTATCTGCTATAAAATTTCTCACTTTTTATTATAAAGCTTTTACTGAAAATCTTTGATTTTTTTTGCGCCTGAAAACATCCATACAGTTTAAAACTTGGTGCCTTTGCGGTTTTCCAACAAAAAAGTTTAAACAAATTCAAAAAAATAAGCTAAGAATATAATTTTTTTTTCAACATATTATTAAAATTTACTATCTTCACTGATCAATTTAAATACAATATAATGACAGGAACAGTAAAATGGTTTAACGAAACAAAAGGTTTTGGTTTTATTACACCAGACGGAGGCGGAAACGATATTTTTTGCCATCATTCAGCCATTCAGTCTTCAGGCCTTAGAACTTTGAAAGAGGGGCAGGCAGTAGAATTTGAGATTAAAGAAGGTAAAAAAGGACCTGAAGCAGACAATGTTAAAGTAGTAGGATAATAACTTATTAAGATATTGTTGAAATAAAGCTGCCATCCCAGGCAGCTTTTTTTTTGGGCCACAATTAAGAGCTTTAAAATATTTAAAATGATCGCAGAAGAAATTTTTACTTTTTTGTAAATTCTTTTGATTCAGTTATCAATTCAATCAGACAGATGGACCCGATAGCTTAATCAGTGATACAACGGCGACCCTTTGCTTCCCTGAAAGCAGAAAGAATGAAACAGAAGCTTTACATAAAAAAATGGAATAAGATAAGTTTGAAAAGTTCATCATTTCCCCTCAGATCAAAGACAATTCTATCTCTACTTCACCGTGCGGTTTACCGTTTAAATTAAAATAAAAAAACAGCAATAGGAACAATTTTTGGAGTAATTTGCATCAACTATTTAGAAATATATGTTTGACAAGCAGCAACGAAAACTGAAAAGATCAGCCAGGCTCATTTCCGTACTCAGTAAATACGGATTCAAAGATATGCTGGCAAGGATGAACACAGGAAATAAGCAGGAACAGCTTTCTGTGGATCCGGATGAGGTTATTTCTAAAGGGACGGTATACGAAAGGATAAGACTGGTGCTGGAAGAGCTTGGGCCTACCTTTGTAAAGCTTGGCCAGACATTCAGCAACAGGGAAGACCTGCTTCCGCCTGAACTGATCCAGGAGCTGCAGAAGCTTCAGGACAAAGTGGATATGGTAGATATGGATGTAGAAGAAATTCTGGAAAATGAATTCAATATATCCGTGAAAGATCATTTTCTGGAAATTCAGAAAGAACCTTTGGCCACAGCATCTATTGCACAGGTTTACAAAGCGGTTTTACTGGATGGGAGTACTGTGATCCTCAAGCTTAAAAAAGCTGATGTACAGACCGTTATTGAAGATGATCTGCTTCTCATAAAAGACCTGGAAAAACTGATTTCCGCCTATTCCGAAATAGGAGAAAAGCTCAATCTGAAACAGGCGATTTCCACTTTTGAAAAATCTTTGCTGGAAGAGGTTTCCCTGATCAACGAAAAGGAAAATATCCTGCATTTTGCCCGGAATTTTAAGAACCATAAGGAAACATATGTCCCGAAGATCTATGAAGAATATTCCAACAATAATATTCTCTGCATGGAGTTTATCGACGGGATCAAAGTGACCGACAAAGTTTCTCTTTTGGCTCATGATATTGATCCTGTAAAAGTATCGGAAGTAGGACTCAGACTGTTTGTTTCACAGATTCTGGATTACGGTTTTTTTCATGCCGACCCGCATGCCGGTAATATCCTGGTGAAAAAAGACGGGAAAATCGTTTTTATTGATTTTGGTGCGGTAGGAAAGATCCAGCCGAATGATAAGGAAATTCTTGAAAGTCTGATCGTAAGCTTTGTCGCTAAAAATTCACATAAAATTGTCCGCTATCTCAAAAAAATGGCGGTCAGCTACGAAATTCCCGATGAAAGAAGATTTGAAAACGATGTGGAAGATATTCTCAACTTCGTGCACAGCTCATCGCTGCAGGATATCAATGTTCAGGTGATCATCAATAAAATGAAAGATATTCTGAAGGACAACAGGCTTTATATGCCCGATTATTTTTATCTTCTGTTTAAAGGAATCAGCCTGATAGAAGGAGTTGGCAGAACAATCAATCCGGATCTGGATATCGTGAAAAGTCTTCATCCTTACACCAGGAAAATCTTTACGAAAAAGATCAAGCCCAAGAATCTTTTAAAAACCGGAATGGACAGAATGATGAATTTCACGGATAATGTAGATGAAATTCCCAAAGAACTCAGATCTGTACTTCAGAAACTGGATGATAATAAATTCACGGTTTCCAGCGAGATTAAAAATATTGAAAAAACCAACCAGCTGATCAAATCCAGTATCATCAATTTAATTCTGGCTATGGTTTTGGGAGCTAATATGATTGCCACAGCGATTGTTTTTGTTTCAGAATCTGGTCCGCGGATAGGGGAAATGTCTTTAGTTGCGGTATTGGGCTTTGTACTTTCCATTATACTGGTTCTGGTACTTCTGCTGAGGGTTACCAGGAAATAAATAAGAAGCCGGAAATCAGATTTTAGAAGTTTAGCCGGGAAACTTAGAGATCCCCAATAGGAACTCAAATTCAATACCTCACAATTTACATCACAAAACCCGCCCTGCGAAACAAATAACAAACCTATGAAAAAACTTATTTTAATGACTCTTGCTTTCTGCAGTTCATTATTTATTGCTCAGGAATCCGTTGAAAAAGGTATTTCCGGAGATTTCGACGGCAATGGAACCAAAGAATATGCCTACACCAAAGTCAGTGACTGTACTGATGAATGTGACGGAAAATGTGAAACGACCATTTATTTCAGTGATAAAAAAATAAAGCCGTTCATCATTTCACCTGCTTATGACGGTACTTTATACAACCTGGGAGATCTCAATGATGACGGAAAAGATGAGATCGGTTTTTACCCGGGCTGGTGTACAAGCTGCTGGCATGCTTTTCATGTGTATACATTGAGTAAAAAAGGCTGGAAACCTTTGGTGCCATCTATTTCCACGCACTGCACACAGTGGGAAGAAGAGAAATTTCCGATCAGAAAAGACCCTGAAAAGAAAGGATATGTGATCATAACTTCAAGTATATGGAAAGATGATGATATTAAAATTGAAAGTACAAGCGTGAAGCTGAAATGAGTTTCCGGTTGTAGTGTTGGAGGGTTTGAGGGTTATTGTGTTTGAGAGTTTAGAGTGATGATACTTGCCAGGTAAGTGAAGCCGTTTATTTATTTCAGTTGTAAAAATCTGCGAAATCTCCAAATAAGATAGATTTTAAAAATTTAAACAGCCTCTTAAACCTAAAACCTTAGTTCTTGAAAAATTCATATGCGAAGCAAAATTGACAATTGACATTAAGCTTAACCTCTAAATTTAAATACCTATCTTTGCACCATGGAAAAACTCACTTTTGCGGATTTTGACCTGCCGGTTAAAATTCTTGATGTTTTAGCGGATCTGGAATTATTCGAACCTACACCTATTCAGGAAAAGAGCATTGGCCCTATACTTTCCGGGAGAGATGTAATGGGGATCGCACAGACCGGGACCGGGAAAACATTGGCTTATCTTCTGCCCGTTCTTAAAACATGGAAATATAACAAAACAGGGAATCCTACTGTTTTGATTCTTGTTCCTACAAGAGAATTGGTGGTACAGGTAGCGGAAATTGTTGAGAAACTGACAGAAAATATTACCGCAAGGGTGATCGGAATATACGGAGGGAAAAATATCAATACACAGAAGCTGCTATTTAATGACGGATGTGATATTTTAGTAGGAACTCCGGGAAGGGTGATGGACCTTGCCATTGACAATGCGATTTCATTGAGAGAAATACAAAAGCTGATCATTGATGAGTTTGATGAGATGCTGAACTTAGGGTTCAGACCGCAGCTTACCCATATTTTTGAAATGATGAAGCCTAAAAGGCAGAACATTCTTTTCTCGGCTACAATGACAGAAGCGGTAGATGAAATGCTGGATCAGTATTTCGCAAGCCCGATAGAAATATCCTTGGCAAAATCTGGAACGCCTCTTGAAAAAATTGAGCAGTCCGGTTACAAAGTGGACAACTTTAATACAAAGATCAATCTTCTTGAACATTTATTGAAAACTAATGAAGATGAAATGTCCAAAGTGTTGATTTTCACTAACAATAAGAAAAATTCTGATCTTCTGTTTGCAAAAATTGACGAACTTTTCCCTGAGCAGTTTGATGTAATTCACTCGAACAAATCTCAGAACTACAGGCTTAAAGCCATGAAAAGGTTTGAAAATGAAGAGATCAGAGGACTGATTACCACCGATGTAATGGCCAGAGGTCTGGATATTTCGAATATTACCCACGTTATCAACTTTGAAACCCCTGAAATTCCTGAACAGTACATCCACAGAATAGGAAGAACGGGTAGGGCGGATAAAGACGGTAAGGCAATTACTTTTGTAACTAAAAAAGAAGAAGCTTACGTACTTGATATTGAGCTTTTAATGGACAGAGATCTTAAATTCAACGATTTCCCAGCAGAAGTAAAAATAAATCCTAAGAAGATTGCTTCCGAGGAAGATGTGATCATCATGAAAAATCCGGCACAGGTAAAACTGTATGACGGAGGAGGAGCATTTCACGAGAAAAAGGATAAAAACAAGAAAGAAAACTGGGGAGGACCTTCCAAAAGAAAAGTACCGAAGAAATTTGGAGCTAACAGGTCCCAGCAGAAATCCATATCAGTATCAAAATCCAAGAAAAAGAAATAAAAAAAATCCCGTACAGGGATTTTTTTGTTTTACATGGGATGCTATTTCATATAGGGCCTCATAACCTTCGCCCAGGCTTCATAACCTTCGGGAGTGATGTGGAGCATATCTTCCACAAAAAGATCTCTTCTTACATTCCCATTGGAATCCTCCATGGCTTTTGTAATATCAATGAACTCTGCATTGGGTTCTTTTTTCATGAAAGCGGCAATCTTCCTGTTTGTTTCTTTCATCTGTGGCCACAGTATTTCGCGGCTCGGCGAATATTTTATAGAAATATAATCTACTTCAATATCGGGAAATCTTTCACGGATCTTTTTGTAGAACGTTTTAAACCTGTTGACCACAACTTTGGCTTTCAGGTCATTATTCTCTGCAAAATCATTGTCACCGCAATAGATAATGATCTGTTTAGGCTGGTAAGGGCTTAAAAGATCATCGGCAAAATAGTTAAGATCCGTCAATTTTGATCCGCCAAAACCCCTGTTGATAATCGTTTTGCCGGGAAAATAGCTGGCAACGTCTGTCCATTTGGTGAAAGAAGAGCTTCCTATCAGCAGGATGGCGTCTTTTGGCGGAGGGTTCTCCTGATCCGCTTTTTTGAAATTCTGGATGTCCTGCCAGAACACCGGCTTTTTTTCCTGTGAAAAGGATAAGGCAAAATACAGCAATACAAATGCTGAAAGAATCTTCTTCATTACAATCAATTTTAAAATATATGATAAATGTAATAAAAAACTCCCGATAAAATCGAGAGTCTGTGTTTATCTTTTATAGGTCACATAAGTGAGATCATCCGTACCATCACCGTTCTGGTCAAATGCACCAAACAGCTGGGCCATTTTCAGATCCTTGCTTGTAAGGACTTCTACTCTGTACCATTTTTCGGTATCATTGTCATTTTTAATGCTTAACAGCTTAGATTCTTCGGTATAGGTATATTTACCTTCAGTTTTCCCGTTGATCTGGCATTCAAGTCCGTTTTTGGAATAATACGTATAGCTGGTATAATAATCACTTCTGAAGTGCAGAATATCTTTAGCTTGACAGTCAGACGGAGTTTCTGTATCAAGTACTGTTTTATTGTCTTTTCCGGAAATAATTTCTATTTTGCTTACCTTCCAGTCTCCGCTCATCATTTCCAATTCATAGGCTTCGATATTGTCATCTTTACAGGAAGTTAGTGCCAGAGCTGAAAAGGCAAATAAAAGTAGCTGTTTTTTCATTTTCACAAATTTAAGAATATGCTAAAATATAAATAAATTTGAAATATTTATAATGAAATCATGCTTTTTTAAACGAATGTTTATAAATAACAGTTTTTTTTATAACGAAGAGAGAAGAGAGAGTCCAAAATGTGCAGATTTAGGTTACAGGGATGAGCCACCGTTTGGCAGATATTGAATCAACAGCAACTCGTTCTGCACTCATTTACCCTCAAACTCTTCACTATAAAACCTAATAACTCATCTCTACAATTTTATAAGCATCCTGGGGTGTCAGTTTTTTATATTCGCCTAAACCAGACCAGTTTCTGTCCGTAAATGCTTTTTCAACTCTTTCAGCAGTACCTTTATAGTCTTCAGTATATTCCGAAAGCTTCGTTTTGATGTTCAGGCTGTGGAAGAATTCTTCCATTTTTCTGATCCCAAGTTCTGCTTTTTCTTCCATAGTCCCTTCTTTGATTCCCCACACTCTTTCAGCATACTGGGCCAGCTTTCCTTTTTTAGTTTCGAAATTATAACGGTAGTGGGAAGGAGCAATAACGGCCAGAGTTCTTGCATGGTCAATGCCGAAATAAGCCGTCAGTTCATGTCCCATTGCATGTACAGCCCAATCGGTGATGACTCCTTTCTGGATAAGTCCGTTCAGAGCCATGGTACAGCACCACATGAAGTTTCCGGCAGCGTTATAGTCGAAATCATCAGCCAGAACTTTTGGAGCCGTTTCCTGAAGACTGATCAGAATGCTTTCTGCAATTCTTTCCTGAAGGTCTGCAGAAGAAGGTGCCGTCATGTACTGTTCCAATACGTGGGTGTAGGCATCTGTAATTCCATTCACGATCTGGTTTTTAGGAATCGTTCTGATCACTTCAGGATCAAGCACCGAAAACTGCGGGAAAAGTCCCGGTCCGCCGGAAGACAGTTTTTCGTTAGTTTCTCTTCTAGAAATCACATAGCCTGAATTCATTTCCGAGCCTGTTGCCGGTAAAGTAAGGATACTTCCGAAAGGCATTCCTTCCCCTTCAAAAGTTCTCACAGAGTTTCTGAGGATTTCCCACGGCTCGCCATCATAGTTAGCAGCGGCTGAAAGGAATTTAGTTCCGTCGATCACAGATCCACCGCCTACAGCGAGAAGATAGTTGATGTTTTTTTCTTTGATAAAACTTAAAGCGTTAATCAGTACTTCATATTCCGGATTGGCAGGCACGCCCCCGAATTCATATAGATCATGATCTTTTAAAGCTTCCTTTACCTGATCGTAAACACCGTTGTTCTTGATGCTTCCGCCTCCGTAGATCATTAATATTTTGGCATCTTTCGGAACTTCACGGGAGATTTTTGCGATTTCCCCTTTTCCAAAAAGTATTTTTGTAGGATTTTTAAATTCGAAATTAAGCATTGTTCTAAATTTATTTGATTCAAATTTACGGAAAGCAATATGAAAACAGAGTTAATGAAATTTTAAAATTACTATCATGGTCTTTTATAATAACAATAAGTTTTATGATAAACATGTTTTACTTTAAAGATGCAAAGAAGAAATCAACAAAGTTGATTTAACGAAGCTATCTCTTTAAATAGCATAAATAATCTGCATAATTTGCTCAATCAACGAGAGTATTTATAAACGTAACATTTTGATTTACAGTTATTTCTTCTGGTAAACGGCTTGATTACAATGGTCACTCTTGAAATAAATGCCATTATTTTTCGATTCCAGTTTTCCGGTTTTTCTGCTGATCTTTATGAAGTGAGATTCTTTTATTTCCGGGCAGCTTTTGGATTTTGAAACATACAGATAAATATATTTGTCCTCAATTTTATAGGAACCACTTACTTTATTGCTTGTATCTATTTTAAAACCATAAGTTTGGACTAATAAAACAGCTTCCGGAAGATTGTCAACTGTTCCGATAAAATCCCTCAGTTGCTGTTCATTAGAGAAATAGACAGACCGGTCTTTTTTGCAGGCAAGAATGTAAGAAAAACATCTGTTTCCAATACACTGCTGGAAGAAGCCTTTCTCAGGAAGAGGCTCATTGATGGTCATGAAATCCGGCATCTGGCTTTCGTAGATCACAGCCTTTTCAGGATCGGGATCATTGGTAAGCACTCTCCAGTAACTATATTCTTTGTCCGGAACAATGAACGGGTAGAGGAGTTCGGTATTGTCAAGGATTTCCGGAATTTTTTTGAAATCGGCGGGAATTGTATTTTGGGAAAGTAATAGACTCGGTATCAGAAAAGAAATGATCGAAATAATTTTCATAATTATTATTTTCTTAAATAGCATTAAGGACTGTTTAAATTATTGCAATATAATTTTATAATATCCTTTTTCGTCTGTTACATCAATACCTATGCCTGTAAATGTTAATTTATTGATCTGATACCCATCACAGCCTCCTTTGAATTCTGACGACTGTATTGAAAAATCAAAAGCTTTAACATTAGATTGAAAAATATATTTTTTTGTACCATTATAAGCACCCACCTTTTCTAAAATAACCATGTCGTCGGATGTTTTGGTTAATTGTACTCCAACCTGATTTTCATCCTTGACCGAATAAGTGGTAAGCGTTCCGTTTGTGATCAGATTTTCATCATCAGAATTAACGAATTTGAAAGCTACCGTCTGAGGAGCATTATAGCAATCTTCACCACAGGCTGTGAAAATAAAAGTCATTAAAAGGAATATGAATATATTTTTCATGAGATGTTGATTAATTTCTATGAAAAGTAAATTTAATCATTAAACTGTTGTATTCAAAATTATAATAAACTTGAATTGTTATAATGGTTCCTGAATGTTTTTAGAACCTGTGCAAGCTGATAATCCGTATCAAAATCGTTGATGTTAACTTCTGTTTTTTCGTTGTTGTGGAAAAAATATAAATAATTGATATTTTAATTTTTAAGTAGTGAACCAAAAAAAATGCTGCCACGAATGCACGAATTTACTAATTTTTGTGGCTATGGATATTTTTTAGCATAAAGAGATTCGTGCATTCGTGGCATTCTACAATAGATACAGAATATTACAGATAAAAACTGCAGGTTTGTCATCATGCATGGATTCACGGCTTAATTCCATAGAAAATATTATTTTTTAACCTTTTTCACTTATCAACATCTGTACTGATCAGGTCTCTTGCATAAGAAGTTGCCTTTTGATATTTTCCAAAAAATGTTGCCTTAAATTCATTATCAATTTTTCCTTCTTTCATAAATTCATAAACAATCTCGGCTCTGATACCTCTGAGTTCGAATAAAACAAGTTTATAAGTATTTTTCTTATTGTCAACTTGAAATAAAGTATCAAATGCTGTCACTGCAGTTGTTACAGCTCCCAGAATTAAAATGGGTTTAGCTGTTTTGAGATCTTCAATCTCGGATATTCCTGCCAGAACGGTAATTATTCCTGCAAAAATAATTTGGGTAATACGGATAATGTAGAACATCCAGATGTAGTTATATGCCTTTCTTTGAATCCTGTTAATTTCCTTTTGTATCTGCAGATAAAAAGGATCAGTTATAGAGTCTTCTTTCATGGTAAATAGTTTTAAATAAAGTTATCGAATTAATTTTAAAAAAGAATATCAAAATAATTTTGTTCCGGGCACTCCTTTTTTTGTCATTTGTCAATTAATTTAATTCCAAAATCCATTACATTTGTTATATGATACACGACCAACGAGCAGAAAAATTCAGGCAGATCGTGGAGAATAAATTCCAGATCTACAATTCATTATTTATGAGCCTGCCTTATGATAAAATGACCAATATCGGGATGCTTCTTCCCTTTCTTTACGAGGAAAGCCGAAATGGCTATGAAGAAGGCAAAACCCCTGAGGAAATTGTCGAAGAATTCTTTAAAAACCATACCGGCCTTCAAACAGAAGAACAGAAACTCGAACTGCTTTTTAAAATCATACAGTACATCGAAAGACAGGTGGTTTTGTTTGACAGTATAGAAGATGCTGCATTTCCAAATCTCCATTCTGAAAGTGACAGCGGAACAGTGACCAATCTTTTTGAACGTTCATACCAGGACCATAAACTTGAAAAGGTCCGTGAAAAGCTGAAGGATTTTACAGTGAAAGTAGTTTTTACAGCGCACCCGACTCAGTTTTATCCAAGTTCGGTACAGAGGATCATCCAGGATTTGCGCGGAGCTATTACCAGCGATTCCGTTACCCAGATCGATATGCTCCTGCAGCAACTGGGAAAAACGCCTTTCGTTAACAAAGAAAAACCAACCCCGATTGATGAGGCATTGAGCATCATTTCCTATTTAAGATATGTCTATTACGATACCATTGGGGAGCTGTTTACCAAGATTAAAAAGACTTTCAGAGACGGTCATTCCCATCTTCACGAAGATCTTATCCAGCTTGGTTTCTGGCCGGGTGGAGACAGAGACGGAAATCCGTTTGTGACAGCTGATGTTACGGAAAGAGTGGCAGAAGAGCTCCGTTCCGCTATCCTGAAGTCTTATTACAGTCATTTGAAATTTATAAGAAGAAGATTAAGTTTCAGAGGAGTTTCTGAAGCATTGACGCAGTTGAGTGATGAACTTTACGGAGCCATCTTCAACGGAAATATGATCACAGCGGAAGATATCCTGAAAAAGGCTGATGAAGCAGAAAAAATACTGGTCAATGAGCACAATTCCCTGTTTTTGGATCTTCTGGTCAACTTTAAAGACAGGGTGAAAATTTTCGGAACTCACTTTGCGACATTGGATATCCGCCAGGACAGCAGGATTCATCAGCAAGTAATTGATGATGTTTTTGCAAAAGTATACGGAGATGCAGACGCTTCCGAAGAAGAGAAATTTAATAAATTAATCCGGATTGGTGAAAAAGTCAATGCAGATCAGTTTGAAGATATTGTTAAAGATACCCTGTTAACGGTTTCACAGGTTTCCGGAATCCAGGATCTGAATGGCCAGAGAGGAATAAACCGCTATATTATCTCCAATTCCGATGCTGTAAAAGATGTAATGAATGTATATGCATTTTTTAAAATCTGCGGATATCAGGATGAAGAAATTAAAATGGACATTGTTCCGCTTTTTGAAACCATGGAAGGTCTTGCCAATGCTGAAAATGTAATGAACGAGCTTTATCAGAATCCTGTTTATAAAAAGCACCTTGAAAGCAGAGGAAATCAGCAGACGATCATGCTAGGCTTTTCAGACGGTACGAAAGACGGTGGATATCTGAAAGCAAACTGGGAAATTTACAAGGCCAAAGAAGTCTTAACTAAACTTTCCGTTCAGAATGGAATTAAAGTCGTATTCTTCGATGGCAGGGGCGGGCCGCCTGCAAGAGGCGGTGGCAAAACCCACGATTTTTATGCTTCGCAGGGAAATACTATTGCCAATAATAAAATAGAGCTGACGATTCAGGGACAGACCATCACCAGTATTTTCGGAAATAAGGAACAGGCCAAATACAATTTTGAACAGCTTCTGACCGCCGGGGTGGAAAATGATGTTTTTAAAAATTCTAAAAAAGACCTTACAGAAAAAGAAAGAAAACTGATCGCCGAGCTGGCTGATATCAGCTACAAAAAATATTCAGACCTTAAAGCTCACCCGATGTTTGTTCCTTATCTCCAGGAGATGAGTACCCTGGAATATTATGGTAAAACCAATATCGGAAGCCGCCCGTCCAAAAGAGGAAACGGAAGCGAACTGAAATTTGAAGACCTTAGAGCAATCCCGTTTGTAGGCTCATGGTCACAGCTGAAGCAGAATGTTCCCGGATTTTTCGGGTTTGGATTTGCCATGCAGCAGATGAAAGAGCAGGGAAGGCTGGGTGAAGTAAAAGAGCTGTATAAAGGCTCTGATTTCTTTAAAACATTAGTTTTGAACTCAATGATGAGCATGAATAAATCCTATTTTCCGCTGACGTATTACATTAAGAACAATCCGAAATTCGGAGCATTCTGGAATATACTTTTTGATGAATATGTTCTTTCAAGGGATATCATGCTTGAACTTACCGGCTTCAAAATGCTGCAGGAAGAAGACCCGCTGTCCAGAAAATCGGTGAAGATCCGTGAAAAGATTGTGCTGCCATTACTGAGTATTCAGCAGTATGCACTGATGAAAATCCAAAAAGGGGAAGGAAATAAAGAAGCCTACGAAAAGCTGGTGACCAGATCATTGTTTGGAAATATTAATGCGAGCAGAAACTCAGCTTAAATTATACTAACGCCTTTCGATTGAGAGGCGTTTTTTTTCAACACAAATATTTTAATACAAATGAGCACAATGATTTTCTGTGGTGAATTTTAGATTTTGGCTAAAGCTGTTTGCTCGGTTGAAAAGTGAAACGGGCTGAAGCCCGTTCCTATTGAATATATTTGTCACAGGTATACAATTTGAGCAATCTGTATAATCTGTGGAATTAAAACTGATATTTATTAAGGCAGGGTGAAGTATGACAATGAAATGGAATCAAACCCTTTCTATGGACTTGAATTTGGAATACTTCTTCGAACTTACCCCTGAGTAGCTTAAAATTTGTGGTATTTGTATTAAAATATTTGTGTTATTCGTGTTTAAAAATAAAACCCATCTGCAAAATCAACATCAATTAAAAATAATTTATTCCTTTAAAAACTTCTCATAAAAAACCTGATCCTTCGCCTGAATTTTCAGATAATAAGTTCCCTTCGGAAAATCTTCTACTTTGATGGATTTCTGACTGCTATTTTTTCTGATCAGCTTCCCTAAGTTATCATATACTTCCAATGACAGAATTTCACTTTCAGAAGCAATATTTAAAATATTCCTGACAGGATTCGGGAAAATAGCCAGTTTTTCTTTTTTCACCATTTCAGAGGTATTCAATACCTGATTGTAAAGGTTTCCGAAATTGAGAATACCATAACCCATCTGATCCGTATGGCCGGGATAAAGTGAAGCGGTCTGCCGGAGTTTGGTTCTCATCTGCTCCCTGTCCATCGAAGGGAATGCCTGCACGAAACATGCTACACCACCTGCGGCAATAGGCGTTGCAATCGAGGTTCCGTTTACTGAGGTTAATGTACTGTTGGTAACTGTTGCGGATGCAGTTCCTCTTGCACTTCCATCAGGTTTTACCACTCCAAGCGCATTGGGGCCATATGATGAAAATCCTGAAGAATTTCCTGCTGAATCTACTGATCCTATGGTGAATACCTTAGGATTATCTGCAGGGGTTATGATGTAATGCCACGGCTGAAGTCCTGAATTTCCTGCAGCGGCGAGAACGAAAATTCCTTTATTGGCAGCTATTTCAGCAGCTCTTGCAATAAAAGAAGTGGTTCCATTCATATCTAAGTAGCTGTAACTGTATCGGGAATCGTCGAAAACATTGTATCCAAGAGAAGATGTGATGATATCGACTCCCTTTCTGTCTGCTTCTTCTGCTGCTTCTATCCAATATAATTCCTCTTCCGGAATTTCACCAACAGCATTTTCGCTGCGGTAAAGATAAAAGTCGGCATCCGGAGCTGATCCTACAAAGGTGTTTTCGATATAGCCCCCGATAGCTCCCAGCACAGCAGATCCATGATTGCTTATAGAAGTGCTGTATACGTTGCTTGTTTTGGTCACAAAGTCATACACCCCTTTAATCTGATTGTTGGTCCGTAATCTTTCAAATGCCGATCCGGTATTTACATAAGGAAAACCGGCATCAATAACGGCAATAGATACCCCTGTTCCGGTAAATCCGGCAAGGTGAAGAGGTCTTACATTGATCTGGTCGATCTGTGCAGAACCGGAGCCATAATCAAAAACAGTCAGCGTCTCCTGAGTTTCGGAAGAAAAGTTCCATTTATTTTGTTGTGCTGTTTTGGGAACAGAATTATTATTTCTTGCAAATCGCTCTACTGATGATACATAGGGCTGTGCCTGTAAAACTGTTATCTGTGCCTGAGTTGCATTTACAGCCGCTCCGTTAAGCCATTTCGAATAGTCTGTAACGGTAAAGCCAAGGTTCTGGAGATTCTGAATATAAGACTGTTCGATAGGAGCATCCTGATCATTCAGCGGAATACCCAGTGAAGTACGTCTGTTAAGGGATTTCTGAGCCAGCTCTGAAAGCGGATTCGCATAAAAAGCAGCTTTATTCGGTTTGCCTGTAAAATAAACAAAAACAAGCTCCGTCTGTGCATTTACAGCCGAGTAACCCACTAAAAGACAAAAGAGTAAAAGTTTTTTCATGAAGTTATTTTTTATAAAGATAAAACAAAATCAATAAAATTTTTGATAGGATTTTAAATTCCTTATTTTTACACAAATATTTATTTATGAAAAAAATTCAGATGGTTGACTTGCAAAGTCAGTATTACAAAATAAAGAATGATGTAGATAATGCAGTTTTAAATGTAATGGATTCTGCGGCTTTTATCAATGGCCCTGAAGTAAAGTCTTTCCAGAATGAATTGGAATCTTATTTAGATGTAAAGCATGTGATCCCTTGTGCTAACGGAACCGATGCTTTGCAGATCGCGCTGATGGCTTTGGATCTTAAAGAAGGGGACGAAGTGATCACCGCAGATTTTACTTTTGCTGCTACAGTGGAAGTGATTCATCTGCTTAAACTGAAATCAGTACTGGTAGATGTAGATTACGATACATTCACGATCTCTACGGAAGAAATTAAAAAAGCGATCACGCCAAGAACAAAGGCAATCATTCCGGTACATATTTTCGGACAGTGTGCCAATATGGAAGAGATCTTAAAAATTGCAGAAGAACACAATCTGTATGTCATTGAAGACAATGCACAGGCAATAGGATCACAATATACATTCTCTGACGGAACTGAGAAATATGCCGGAACAATGGCAACTGTGGGAACCACTTCATTTTTCCCTTCCAAGAATTTAGGTTGCTATGGTGATGGTGGAGCTATTTTTACCAATAATGATGAACTGGCGCACCGTTTAAGAGGAATCGTAAATCACGGGATGTATGAGAGGTATTATCATGATGAAGTTGGGGTAAACTCAAGGCTTGACAGTATTCAGGCGGCGGTTTTAAGAAAAAAACTTCCCAATCTTGATTCTTACAACGATGCAAGAAGAAAAGCAGCTGATTATTATGACGAAGCTTTTGCCGGAAACGAAAATATTTTAACTCCAGAAAGGGCGGAATATTCTACTCATGTATTCCATCAGTATACTCTGAGAATTCTGAATGGAAAACGTAATGAACTTCAGAAATTCCTTACAGAAAAAGAAATTCCTGCAATGATTTATTATCCGGTAGCCTTAAGAAAACAAAAAGCGTATTATCAGGAAAGCAACGATGCGGATTTTGTGAATACAGACATGCTTTTGGACCAGGTAATTTCTCTTCCGATGCATACAGAACTGGATGAAGAGCAGCTGAAGTATATTTCGGATGCTGTATTGGAGTTTATGAAATAATATGCTTCACGACGAAAGAATACTTAAGAATAAGTTTGCTTATTTTTTTACAATTGTTTTTATTTTAGGTTGGATTATTTATTATGGAGTATTCGTAATTAATGTTTTACTTAAAGGTTATAGATTAGTAGAAAAGTACATTCAATTTAGAATTCCGATCTATTTTTTAAATTTCATAGCATTTACATTATTGATTGTGACATTTGTACATGTGTTCAAAGAATCAAAAAAAATGTTTATATATTTAAATATTACAGGTGCTTCAATCATAATTTTAGCGTCAATGAGTTTTTATATTAATTATGATGAGAAATGGGGAGCATATATTTATTCTTTTTTATTTGGGCTAACCTTGTTTTTAATAGGACCGATATTACTTATAAATTACTTAAGGCATTCGCCTGCAAAGAGCGAAATAGACAATATAGGAAAACACAACGATTAAAAAATATTAAACAAAAAAAATGGCAATACTTGTTACAGGAGGATTAGGATACATAGGGTCCCACACAGTAGTAGAACTCATCAATAATGGGTTTGAAGTTGTTATTGTGGATGATTTATCCAATTCCGAAAGGTTTATTTTAAAAAATATTGAAGAAATTACAGGTAAAAAGCCCGTTTTTTATCCTTTTGATTTGAGGAGAAGAGAACTTCTTACCCAGGTTTTTGATGCTCATCAGATCGAAGGATGTATCAATTTTGCAGCGTCTAAAGCTGTAGGTGAAAGCCAGGTAATGCCTATAGATTATTATGAAAATAATTTATTTACACTGATCAATATTCTTCAGGAGTTTAAAGAAAGAAAGCTCTCCAATTTTATTTTCAGCTCTTCATGCACGGTATATGGACAGGCAGAGAAAATGCCCATTGATGAAAATACTCCACTGAAACTTCCGGAAAGTGTATATGGTAAGACCAAGCAGATGGGTGAGGAGATTTTAGCCGATTTTGCAAGAGCTTATAACAGCAGAATTTCTTTGCTGAGATATTTTAACCCTATTGGCGCCCATCCTTCAGGGAAATTGGGGGAGCTTCCCATAGGTGTTCCTAATAATTTGATTCCCTATGTTACTCAGACCGCTGCAGGAATCCGCGAGAAACTGAATATCTGGGGTGATGATTATGATACGGAGGACGGAACCGCGGTCCGTGATTATATTTACGTTGTTGATCTGGCTAAAGCTCACGTAAGTGCCCTTAAGAAACTAATGGAGAGCAACGAAGAAACGGTGATTGATATATTTAACCTGGGAACAGGAAAAGGCTCATCCGTACTGGAAGTTGTGAAAGCCTTTGAAACAGCCAATGATGTAAAGGTTCCTTACCAGATCTGTCCGAGGAGAGAAGGTGATATTACCGTTGCCTATGCCAATGCTGATAAAGCTGAAAAAGAGCTTCACTGGAAGTCTGAAACTCCATTGCAAGAATCTTTGAGAACCGTCTGGAAATGGCAGCAGTATCTTGATTCCAGGGCTGTTTAAAATAAGAACTTAAAAAAACAATTATAATACAAAATCTTTTCCCGCAATATGGACCTTCCTTTAGAAAGAATAAACTGTTGTAGTGGAATTTTAATTGACATTATTATGAAGACACAAAAAATAGGTATTACATTCTCCTCATTTGATCTGCTGCATGCAGGGCACATCAAAATGCTTGAAGAAGCTAAAACAGTATGTGATTATTTAATCGTAGGGCTTCAGGTTGATCCGTCGCATGATCGCCCGACTAAGAACAAACCAAGCCAAAGCATTGTTGAGAGATACATTCAGCTAAAGGCTGTAAATGCAGTAGACGAAATCATTCCTTACTATACAGAAGAAGATCTTCTCGATATTTTGAAGTCTTTTGTGATCGATGTAAGAATCATAGGGGATGATTACATGAACAGGGATTTTACAGGTAAGCAATATTGTGAAGAGAAAGGAATTGAGATCTTTTACAACAAAAGAGATCACAGGTTTTCCACCAGCGATCTTAGAAGAAGGATCTATGAAGCTGAAAAAGAAAAATTAGAAAGAACAGAAACCGTAAAATAAAAAAATCCCGAAAAATATTTTTCGGGATTTTTTTGTGTATTACATTGGAGCCTGCTGATCGTCGCCACTTTCGTTGGCATTGATGTCTTTTTTCCTTTTAGGCTGCTCTACTTTTTCACCTTGTTTGAATCGGTAAGTGAGAGATAAAGCAAACTGTCTCGGCTGCCATTGCATATAGCTGTCTCTGGTATAATTAGGTCCATATGCCGTAGATTGCATAGATCTGGTATTGAAAATATCCTGGATATTGAAACTTAATGTACCATTACCTTTCCATATTGTTTTAGATGCTCCTAAATTTACAGCATACATATCTTTTCTGTCTATACTTTGTGTTTTCTGTCCCCCTCTGTAGAATCCTTGTAGCTGGAAACTAAGAGTTTTGTCAATTTTGAAAGTAGAGCTAAGTCTGGCTCTGGTAGAGAATCCTTTTCCTTCAAATGATGTAGGCTTGTCCATAATCGCAGGATCAAAATATACTCCGGTTGTCTTATATCCGAATAAATCTACATTTCCTAAGAATTTAAGCCATTTTGTAGCATCCCAGTTAAAGTTAAGATCCATTCCGTAACGGTCATCTGTTCCTAAGTTGATAGGTTTAGTATGAAAGACGGTCATTGCATCTTCAGTATCGGTGGCAGGTATCGTTTCATCATACACCAGCATTTTTACATCATCAGTTGAGTGTCTGTAATAAATAGTAGGGTTGATGGTAAAATTCTTTTTAGAAATGCTGTATCCTATCTCATAAGAGTCTACATAAGAAGGGTTCAGATCAATATTTCCGTCAAAAATATTCTGGCTATCACTGTAATTTGGATTTGGAATCAGAAAGAAAGAACGAGGACGATCAATTCTTCTTGAGTAATTCAGTAAAAATTGATTGTCTTTTGCTATTTCATAACTTAAAAATACACTTGGGAAAAGATTGTTGTAGTTTTTAGATTTAATTACTGCATCTCCTGCCTTGTTTACGTAGTTGATATCAACTTTAGATACTTCGTCTCTAAGTCCTAACTGATATCCTAATTTTCCTATTTTGCTTCTGAACTGAGCATAGAATGCATTGAACATTTCTTTGTAGTTGGCGTCATAGGTATAGTCAGGAAGAAAATTAGGTGTCAGGTCAGACGATTTACGTCGCATGACGATATTACTATAGTCATTGTTGTTTGCATCCAATCTGTAACCGGCTTCTACCTTAGAATTTTCACCAATCGGAAGTTCATAATCAGCTTTGGCTATCACCGATTTATTGACTGTATGCTGATTAATAAGATCCCGAAGTTTAAATTCACCATCGGTTGCATCACTGATGTCACTATCATTATTGGAACGGTTTCTCTGTACGCTCAATGAAAGAGCAAGATTTTGTCCCTTGTCATCAAATTTATGGTCCAGCCCAAAGTCTCCCTGAAATGCAAGATTATTTCCGCTTCCAATACTTGACCTCTGTCTGAAAACATCTGCACCTACGAATGGATAATCAAAATAATTGATATTTCCTGTATTGTCACTGTCAAAAGTTCTAACCGTTCCGGAGGCATTTACCGAAGTCTTATCGGAAATATCAAAAGTCAGTCCGCCAGAAGCATTATAATTGTCACTTTTATTTTTGCTGATAGATTCATTATGTTGCTCTTTGTTAATACCACTATTAAAGAAAGCGTCGGTTCTGCTGGTACTTTTAGACTCTCTGTACCCGCCTCCACCGTTTAAGAACCATGTGAACTTACCTTTTCTCCAGCTCAGGTTGGTGTTAAGAGCAGTTTGGGGAAGATATCCTAAAGTTCCTGTAACACTTCCATTGAAGCCTGTTTTCTTATTCTTTTTTAAAATAATATTCAAAATACCGGCAGTACCACTGGCTTCAAATTTAGAAGAAGGATTGGTGATCACTTCAATTCTGTCGATCTGGTCTGCAGGAATACTTTGAAGCGCATTCGCTCCGTCATCTATTCCAAGCAGGGCAGAAGGTTTTCCGTTGATCAGGAATTTCACGTTGGAACTTCCTCTCATAGACACAGTACCGTCAGTATCCACGGAAACAGAAGGAACATTGGAAAGAACATCCTGAAGATTTCCACCCTTGCTTACAATATCCTGTGAAGGGTCGTAAGTTTTCTTGTCAAGCTCAACTTTATAAGGTTTTGTAGCCGCTGCAGTGATTACCACACCCTGTATTTCCTGGGTTTTTCCATCCATCGTAGTTGTGGCTTCCGGTTGTATAGATAAAGCACCAATGTTTCCAGGTCCTGCAATACTTTTATTGACTATGCTTTTTTTGTAGTCAATTGCTTCTACTGTAATGTCGTAATTTCCAGGGGCAAGTTCCAGTTTGTACTGTCCTTTTTCATCGGTCAGTACAGCATCGCTTAATGATTTGTTCGCTTTATTGCTGAACGTTACAGAAGCATAAGGAACCGGCTGGTTGTTTTTGTTGACAATCATTCCCATAACACCTGCCTTCTCCTGGGCAAATGCCATCGCAGCTGCCGAAAGTACAAAAGTAAGCGCCAGCGTTTTTTTTGTGAAAATGTTGACAATTTCCGTCTGATTCATAAGGTATTTTTTGTGTAAAATCGTAAAGATATAAGTCTTAATATTGTGAAATCATTAATTGGGCGGGATTTCAAATATTACGATTTATGTATTATTTATAGATGTATAAGTCGTATATAGTTCTTAAAAGTTAATTATCGTATTGTTAAATAAAAGTTAAATTGTTTTTTATTTGATATTTTTTGAATTCAGCCAGTCCTGATAAGCTTTTGCATTGATGGCATGCTCCTCCGCACTTGCTGTAAACTTATGATACCCAAACCTTTTAGGATCGGCGCACATAAATATGTAATTATTGTTTTCTGCATTCAAAACTGCATCCACAGAGTTTTTATCTACAACACAGATAGGTCCCGGAGGAATTCCTGCGTTGGCGTACGTATTGTAGGGCGATGGTGTAGACAAATGTTTATATAGCACTCTTTTGATAGGTTCCCTGAAGTTGGTCTGCTTGTTAATCGCATAGATCACCGTAGGATCAGACTGAAGCTTCATTCCTTTTCTGTAGCGGTTCAGGTAGAGGCCTGCAATCGTTTTCATTTCATCCTTTTTCCCTCCTGATTCTTTGTAAACAATAGATGCCAGCGCATACACCTGATCTCTGGTCAGACCGGATTGCTGCTCCTTGTTCTTTCTTTCGCTTGTCCAGAATTCATTGTACTGTTCATCAAACTTTTTGAAAAATTCTTTCGGGCTTACTGTCCAGAAAAAATTATAAGTATCGATGAAAAAATATTTTTTTAGATCTTCTGCATTTTTATACCCTTTTTCTGCGGCTACCTGATCCAGATCATTCACAAAATGTAAAGAATCAAGCTCTGTCTTTTTGGTTACTTTACCGATCATCTGGTAAACATCGCCGAAATCTCCTATTCTGAAGCTGTTTTCCGACTGGTTTCCGGCCTTGATCATATTCACAAGATTAGAGTTGCCTGCCCCTGACTGAAAATGATATCGCCCCGGCTTAAAAAATTTATCAAGATCTTTATCTCTGGCAACGGCTTCAAAAGATTCCTTATCTTTTACATATGGACTTACGGAATCAAGAATCTGTCTGAAATCCGCTTTATGGGGAATCAGGACATACCCGTCTTTCTGTACGTTGTTTCCATAGTATTTATTATAAAATCTCAAACCAAAAAATCCTGCCGCTCCAACTATAATGAGAGCGATAATAAGAACAGTTTTTTTCATTATTAAAAAAGTTGATTAAAAGTTTAGTTTTTAAATAAGATCTATTTTACCTCTAAAAACTTGCTTTGCAGGACCTTCAAGCCAAATATTTTGAAAAGAATTTCCCTTTTTTTCAGCATGAACCTTAAGATTGCCTCCTAAAGTTTTAACTTTTACGGAGATTAGATTATTTTTTTGCAGAAAAGTTAAAGCAGAAGCCGTAACTCCTGTTCCGCAGCTGTAAGTTTCGTCCTCAACGCCTCGTTCATAGGTTCTTACGAAAATTTCATCATCAGTAATTTTTTCAACAAAATTCACATTGATGCCTTTTTCCTTATAGTTTTCCGAGTTTCTTATTCCGTGTCCTTCCGCAAAAACATTGTAATTCACCAGATCTTCCACGTATTTTACATAATGGGGCGACCCTGTATTCATCACGGTATCTTCCCCGTCGCCGGAGATCGTATCCACATCAATCATCTTTAATTTAATGATACCGTTATGGATTTCTGCTTCATGCTTACCGTCTGTAGCAATAAATTGACATCTATCCTCGAAAATATCCAGGAAAAAAGCAAAAGCAACCAGACATCTTCCGCCGTTTCCGCACATCGTACTTTCGCCTCCGTCAGAATTATAGTATACCATTTTGAAATCATAAGCATCGTCATTTTCCAGAAGGATAAGTCCGTCTGCACCGATTCCGAAACGTCTGTCACACAATTTTTCAATAAGATCTTTCTCTTTAGGGAACTGCAGATCACGGTTGTCAATCATCACAAAATCATTTCCAGTCCCTTGATATTTATAAAATTCCATATTCTTAGTCTAAAATTAACGGGCAAAATTAATATATTTAAAATGAAAAACGAACAGTGTTAGCTGTCCGTTTTCTTATTTATAATCGTTTTATCTAAATCCGCCTCCGCCTGACTGCTGTCTCGTAGAACCGCTGCTTTGCGGAGTATTGCTCTGGGTGCTTGTGCTTCCCCTGAACCCGCCGCCGGATGACTCCGTTGGTCTGGTATTATTTTGATTTTGATTATACTGTTGTGTATTTCTGAAACCACCGCTGCTTTGGTTATTCTGGCTTCCCTGATTGTTCTGGGAATTTCCACCTGAATTCCTGAAGCCTCCCGTATTCTGGCTGCCCTGCGGTCTCTGGTTATTATTCGAATTGCTGTTATTCGAATTTCGGAATCCAGTATTATTACTGCTGTTTCTTGTACCGGTTCTGTTATTATTGAAACCGCCATTATAATTTCCTCCGCTGTTGGTACGTGTATTCTGGAATCCGTTAGCCTGTCTCTGTGAAGTTACCGTAGTTTTTCTTTCCACATATACCTTTCTTCGGCTGTCCCCTGAATTATAGTAATAATAAGGAATACCGTTATCATAGTAATAATTGACATCGTTTCTGTAATAATAGCCGTCATTTCCATAATAACCGCCGTTTCCGTAATATCCGGATGGGGCATAGTAATATCCGTTATCATAATATGGATCTCCGTAGCCATTATTTGCATAACCGTCGCTATATGCCAAACACGATGTCAGACTGCTGATAGCTAAAATACTGAATGCTATTTTAAATAAATTTTTCATGACTTTATTGTACTTTTTTCTTTTAAACTTTTTTTCCAGTTAAGGTATCCTGAGATAGCCATTATAGTAAATACCAAATATTGAACCGAAGTGATGCCAAGTTCCTTAAAAATCATCATGGGGATACAAATAAAATCTCCGATGATCCAGAAAATCCAGTTCTCAATGCGCTGTTTAGCCATAAACCACATACCGACTAAAAATATGGAAGTGGTAATCACATCGAGCCAATTGGCCCAATCAAGATGATACAATCCTAAGCTGGCTCCCTCTATGGAAAACTTATTGTCTATATAAGGTTTGTAATAATAAATAAGGGTAACCAGTGCCAGACTTAATATAAAAAGAACCCCGGCAAACATTCTTTCTTTATTTGTCGCCCAGCTTACCTCTACATGAACGTGATCTTTAGAATTTTTAGACCACAGGATCCAGCCGTAAACACTCATTGCCGTATAATAAACATTGATCATACAGTCGCCCAGCAGACCGAAGTTAAACAGGATATAAACATAGATCAGAGTAGAGATGATGCCGGCAGGGTATACCCAGATATTCTTTTTAATTGAAAAATAGACGCTCAAAATTCCGAAAAATGCACCGGTAGCTTCCAGGAGAATTTGTATACCGCTGTAGTTTTCATACGGCTTTACAAAAAGATCATATAAATTCATGCGATCAAAAATAAGCAAAAATTAACACTTCCGGAAATAAACTAAATAATGTGTAAATCAGTTTTTTAAATAGGTTTATTTAAAATAAATCACGAAAGTTTATTAATAAACGTTAAGGTTTGTAAAATTTTTATATTTTCGTAAATCTTTAATTAAATAAAAAAACATGTCTAAAATTTGGGTTAAGAAGCCAATGAGCGCTTACGAAGCTGATATCAAAAAGAGTCAGCTGAAACGCGTTCTGGGAAAATGGAGCCTTACTGCTATCGGAATCGGAGCAATCATTGGAGGAGGAATTTTTGTACTTACAGGAACAGGTGCTTATTATAATGCAGGGCCGGCACTGGCGCTTTCATTTGTAATTGCAGGAATTGCCTGCGTATTTGCAGCACTTTGCTATGCAGAATTTGCTTCCATACTTCCCGTAGAAGGTTCAGCTTATGCTTATGCATATGGTACGGTAGGAGAAATTTTCGCCTGGATCATAGGCTGGGGACTGATACTGGAATACGCTATGGGATCTATGACCGTCGCCGTGTCCTGGTCGGGATATTTTGCAAAACTTCTCAAAATGTTCGGACTACACCTTCCTGCTTATCTTACCACAGACCCACAGACCTATATTGCAGCAGGAAATTCCGGGTTTTCCATGAACTTACCCGCATTTTTGATTGTTTTCTTTGTGATTTCCATCCTTGTAAGAGGAACAAAAGGGGCTGCTAAAGCCAATAACTTCATTGTAGTACTTAAAGTTTCTGCTATTATTTTCGTAATCGTTGCAGGCGCTTTTATTATTTTCAATTCTGCGGATCCTTTTAAAAACTGGGCTCCTTTTATTCCTGAACCAACCACTATTACAGAAAATGGAGTCTCACATTCCGCTTACGGTCTGGCAGGTGTGGTTGCGGGAGCATCCGCTATTTTCTTTGCTTATGTAGGTTTCGATGCCGTTTCCACACAGGCGGGAGAAGCTATTAACCCTAAAAAAGACGTACCGTTTGCCATCATCGCTTCGTTGATCATCTGTACACTTTTATATATACTTGTTTCTTTAGTGTTAACGGGAATGATGCATTATACAGACTTTAATCCGCTCGGTAAATATCCGGATGCCATCAAAGCGCCTGTAGCCTATGCATTTGATATTGCCGGGTATGCCTGGGCAGGTTACATTATTACCATTGCCGCCACTATAGGACTGATCTCGGTATTGATGGTAATGATTATGGGACAGTCAAGAATTTTCCTGGGAATGTCTAAAGACGGACTGATTCCTGCCACTTTTTCAAAAGTAAATCCTGAGACAGGAGTACCTACCAAGAACCTTCTTATTTTAGGAGTAGTCATTGCTATTGTAGCTTCCCTTACTCCAATTAATGATCTTGCCCATATGACCAGTTTCGGGACGTTATTTGCGTTTACAATGGTATGTGTGGCCGTTTGGGTATTAAGAGTGAAAGAACCTCACTTACAGAGAAACTTTAAAGTTCCTGCCTTACCTCTTATTGCCTGTTTAGGTATCGCAATCAATATTTATCTGATCTTTAACCTGAGTAAAGAAGCACAGATGTATTCTTTTGCATGGCTGATCATCGGATTTTTTGTTTACTTCCTGTACAGTAAAAAACATTCCAAGCTTCAGAACGGAGGTTATGGAGAAACTTTTAAAGCAGAACAGGAACCTTTAGAAAAACCTGATATAGATTTATAAAAAAATATCAACTTAAAATCCACAGAATTCTGTGGATTTTTTATTTTTGTCTGTATGAAAAAAACTTTTTCCATTTTATTTTTCTGTCTGGGAATACTGATATTTTCACAACAAATAGAAAGCTTTACCACGATCCTGAATGATAAGATAAGCATAAGAGCCATTGAAATATATGATAACAAGGTCTGGTACAGCGGTACAGATTCCAAATTCGGATATGTAAATTTAAAAAATCCGAAACGTCAAAAACAGATAAAGCTTTCTGAAAAAACATTACAGTTTAGAACTTTAGCTCAGGATAAAAAATATTTTTATACGATAAACATTGAAAGTCCGGCTTATTTTTTTCAAATAAATAAAAGGAGTTTAAAGCATAGTATTATTTTTGAGGACACTTTGAAAACTGCTTTTTATGATGCACTTCATTTTGTGGATGATAATAAAGCATTTGCATTAAGCGATCCCGACAAAGATGGTAATGCACGTATTTTACAGTATAATAAGAAAGATAATATTTTTTGGAAAAATCAGACAAACGGTTTGGAATTTAAAAAAGGAGAGGCGGCATTTGCTGCAAGTAATTCTAATATTGCATCATCAGAAAATCATTTTTGGATAGCAACAGGAGGTGTTACTTCAAGAGTTTTTCGAAAAGATTTCGATACCAATATTCTTTGGCAATTCCCGAAGCAACCTTTTATTTCCGGAACATCATCACAGGGAATTTATTCCATCGATTTCTACAAAGATTTATTTGGTATTGCAGTGGGTGGTGATTATACCAAGCAGGATGAAAATATCAATAATATTGCCACTACAAATAACGGTGGAGAAAGCTGGACTATTCGTGCTTCAGGGAAAAATGCAGGTTATATGACCTGTGTAAAAATAAAACCTGGTTCAAAAGGAAAAGAAATTATTGCAGTGGGAGATAGGCATATCAGCTATTCCTCTGATTTCGGAAAAACCTGGAAGAAAATGTCTGATGAAAAAGGATTTTTTGTATGCAGTTGGGTGAATGCAAATACAGTTGTTTTTGCAGGAAAAGACAGGATCTCACTCATGAAATTAAAATTTTAAATCTTAGGTATAGAATTTATCACTATTTGAAGGATTTCAGTAACGATCATATTTAGACTCATTATAAAATACGGCCTAATATATTTCATGGTTTAAAATTCATTCGTAATGGTTAATTTTGCAGGATGAAATTTATTGTATGTTAAATTTCATGACTTGTAATATTTAAATTTTGAAATGAATTCTTTAATAGATAAATATAATATTCCCGGACCGCGCTACACGTCTTATCCTACCGTTCCCTATTGGGACGAAACTACGTTTTCGCCTGAAAAATGGAAGGAGACTGTGATCCGGTCATTTCATGAGAGCAATGCAGAGGAGGGAATTTCTATTTACATTCACCTGCCTTTCTGCGAGGCATTGTGTACGTTCTGTGCCTGTCACAAGCGTATTACAAAACAGCACAGCGTTGAAATTCCTTATCTGGAAAGTGTTTTAAAAGAATGGAAGCTCTATCTTGAGCTTTTTGAGGAAAAACCGAAGCTGAAAGAACTTCACCTCGGAGGGGGTACTCCTACATTTTTTTCTCCGAAAAATTTAAAAACCTTACTGGAAGGGATCTTTGAAACGGTTGAGATAGCAGAGCATCCCGAATTCTCTTTTGAAGGACATCCCAATAATACAACCAGGGAACATCTTCAGACTTTATACAATCTGGGTTTCAGAAGGGTGAGTTTTGGGGTTCAGGATTATGATCCTAAAGTACAGAAGGCGATCAACAGGATTCAGCCTTTTGAAAACGTGAAAAATGTAACGGAATGGGCCAAGGAAATCGGGTACAGAGGAATCAGCCATGATTTGGTCTTCGGACTTCCGCACCAGAGTTGGGAGGCTATGGAATATACCATCAGAAAAACAATGGAACTGAAGCCGGACAGACTGGCTTTCTATTCTTATGCACACGTGCCTTGGGTAAAAGGAGTGGGACAGAGAGGTTTTGATGAAAATGATTTACCAAGCGGTGAAGAAAAGCGCCGTTTATACGAAGACGGGAAAAAGCTGCTTCAGGAATTAGGCTATATTGAAGTGGGAATGGATCACTTCTCTCTGGAACACGATGATCTTTACCAGTCTTTGATCCATAAAAAACTTCACAGAAACTTTATGGGCTATACTTCAAGCAATACCCAGCTGATGGTAGGTCTTGGAATGTCTGCCATTTCAGATTCATGGTACGCCTTTGCCCAGAACGTAAAAACGGTGGAAGAATACCAGAAAATTATTGAAGAAGGTAAAATTCCTGTGGTAAAAGGCCATATTCTGAATGAAGAGGACCTTACTGTGAGAAGACATATTCTGAATCTGATGTGCCAGCTTGAAACTACATTTACAGATAAAAATTCCTTCCCGGAACTGGAAAATGCATTTGAAATGCTGGAAGAAATGGAAAAGGATGAATTGGTGGAAATCTATGACCATCAGATTAAAATCACTGAAAAAGGAAGAGCATTTACGAGAAACGTTGCCATGGTTTTTGATCTCAGAATGATGAGAAACAAGCCGGAAACGAGGATTTTCTCGATGACGATATAAAAAGCAAAAGCGGTTCATTATTTGAACCGCTTTTTTTGATTGGAATTGTTATAATGCCATATAAATCAAGTAGAACTCAACCATATTATTTGATGATAAGTTTCTGGCTGTACGATTTCACATCTCCCGATTTGATGATCAGGTAATAAGCTCCCGGCGGAATTCCTGTAATATCAACACTGCCGTCATTTTCAATTTTTGCTTTCTCCAAAACTATTTTTCCTTCCGTACTGATCAGATCGGCGGTACTGTTCATATCTGTAAGTCCTTCAATGAAAAATTTTTCAGAAGCCGGATTGGGGTGGATGCTGATAGGGCTCATGCTGGAAGTTTCATCTGTTGCCAGGCTTCCTGTTGTGATCTTAAATATCTTTCCGCTGTTCACGGCAGCCACAAACAGTTCTTTCTGGGAATTCTGCCCGAATGTGGAAAAATTATTACCTGAACTTGCCGGGTTCCAGACAATGGAATTATCCGGATTCAAAATTCCGATCTGCTCAGAACAGTAATCTGCGAAGAAATATTTTCCCTGAAGCGCCGGATATTGGCTTCCTCTGTAAACATAGCCGCCGGTGATGGAGCATCTGTCTCCCGAATGATCATAAACAGCTATCGGGAATGTCATCGTGGCCATGGCAGCACATCCGGCTGTATTGTAAGCATTGTTGCCCTCATAACAGCGCCATCCGTAATTAACCCCGGCTTGCGTAACAGGCATTCTGTTGATTTCTTCAATGGCTCCCTGTCCCACATCGGCGATCATTGCATTTCCCGTGGTGGTATCAAACGAGAATTTCCAGGCATTTCTGAGGCCATATGCCCAGATCTCATCGGCTCCGTCAACTCCAATGAAAGGATTTCCCGCCGGAATATTATAAGGGCCGGTAGCATTTACGTCTATTCTTAACATTTTTCCTAAAAGTGAATTCTTGTTCTGGGCATTGTTGTTAGGATCTCCACCGCTTCCGCCGTCTCCTGTAACGATCCAGAGGTTTCCGTCAGGAGCAAAATGAATGCTTCCCCCGTTGTGGTTGTCAAAAGGTTTAGGAATGTTCAAAAGGATTTTTTCAGAAGCAGGATCCGCAATGTCCGGGTTGGCAGAGCTTACGGAATATCTTGCTACAACGATGTTTCCGGCGGTATTGTTGTAATACACAAAGAAATATCCGTTGGTTGAATACTGGGGATGAAATGCAAGGCCAAGAAGGCCTCTTTCTCCTCCGTAAAGAACTTTGGAGCTGATATTGATAAAATCAGAGCTGTTGATCGTTCCGTTGGGCTGGATGATCTTAATGATTCCGTTCTGCTGTACGACGAAGAGACGGGTGTCATTGGCGTTCGTAATTTCAACGGGGCTGGTGAGCCCGGACGCAAATTCTACTAAATTAATGCTTTGAGAATTAGCAATTAAAGAAGAAAAGATGCCTAAAGTAAAAAATAATTTTTTCATAATATTTTGATATTTAGTGTATTGATAAGTGAATGAAAATTTTATACCAATCGGAATTTGAAAATTTCATTACGATAAGAAAGAAAAATTATTAAATCTTAAATAGAAGTTGAAACTCCGATATATCTGAAAATAAACCGTTTCTGCTGTTAAAAAATTCATAAAATAATAATAAAATCATTATATTTGCCGACTTAATTTAATGTAGTTATAACAAAATGCAAGGAAAAGGACTTATTACAATTGTTGCTATTGTACTAGGGTTAATTTGCTTAAATGAGCTATTACCAACTTGGTACGCCAGCAAAATTGAAAAGCAGGCGACTGCTGTTGCAGGAGACAATCCGGAAAAGTATCAGAAAGAAATCACAAGACTTTCTAAGGATACTTTGAACCTGGGATTCACAAAACTTTATTACACTAAAGCCAAAGACAAGGAAATGAAACTTGGTCTTGACTTGAAGGGTGGGATCAACGTCCTTTTGGAAATTAACCAAAGAGACCTGGTGAATGATTTAACCAATTATTCTACCAATCCTGTTCTTATCGAGGCTTTAAACAAGACTGATGAAGTTCAGAAGAATTCTACAAAATCTTATATTGATAATTTCTTCGATCAGTTTGAGGCGATCAACAGAGCAAAAGGGACGAACCTTAAGCTTGCAGATCCTGAACTTTTCGGAAATACGAATTTATCAGAGATTAAGTATAACACTTCTGATGATCAGGTAAAAAGTATTATCAAAAGAAGAATTGATCTTTCTGTAGGAACAGCTTTCGAGGTGATCAGAACCAGAATCGATAAAATGGGTGCGGTGCAGCCAAACGTTCAGAGAGTACCTGGAACGGCAAGAATTTCTGTTGAAATGCCTGGTATGAAAGATATCGACAAGGTGAAGAAAATGCTTCAGACTTCCGCAAAACTTCAGTTCTGGGAAGTACAGCAGGTTCCTGAAATTGCTCCATATTTCCAGACATTAGCTACAATGGTGGCTATAAAAGGAGATTCAATGGGAGTTGCGAAGAATACCAACTTCATGAATCTTTTAAACCTTGACAAATTAAGAGCAAACGGTGTTGCAAGCGTAAAACTTTCCGATACTGCGGCCATCAATAAAATTTTGAGCAGCAAAGTAGGTCAGTCATTACGTCCGGCCAACATTAAATATACTCAGTTCATGTGGGGTTACAAGCCTGAAGCTACGGATGCTGAAAGTTTAGTATTGTATGCAATCAGAGGTAACATTAGCCAAAAAGCTCCGGTAGACGGTGCTGTTGAAACTGCAAGTATTAGCTATGATGAGCTAAGCAGAGTAGTAGTAGACATGCAGATGGATTCTAAAGGTGCTAAAGAATGGAAAACTTTAACTGAGAAAAACGTTGGTAAACCGGTTGCTGTAACATTGGATGGTAGAGTTTATACTGCGCCAAACGTTGTAGGCGCAATTCCTAACGGTAGAACTCAGATCTCTGGTAACTTCTCTCAGGAAGAAGCTAAAGAATTGGTTGACGTTCTAGGAGCTGGTAAATTACCTGCAGGTGCAAAAGTGGTTCAGGCTACTGTTGTAGGACCTTCATTAGGTCAGGAGTCTATTAATGCAGGGGTTATTTCATTTGCTATCGCATTTCTGATTATTATTGTTTATATCATTTTCTATTACGGTGGTGCAGGAGTGTACGCTGTAATTGCAATGATCATCAACTTATTCTATATTTTCGGAATCATGGATTCCGGAGACTTTACATTAACGCTTCCCGGTATCGCAGGTATTGTTCTTACGATGGCCATGGCGGTCGATACGAACGTAATTATCTACGAAAGAACCAAAGAAGAATTGTTTGCGGGTAAGAGCATCCTGGAAGCTTATAAAGACGGTTTCAAACATGCATTAAGCGCGATTGTTGATGGTCACTTAACGACATTATTAACGGCTGGTGTACTTTTCTTATTCGGAACAGGACCTATTAAAGGATTTGCTTTGACTTTAGGAATTGGTATCTTAATGACATTCTTTACTTCCGTATTGCTTTCAAGAGTAATGATCTTCTCAAGACTGAACAAAGGAAAACACCTTTCTGTCTGGACACCTCCAACGAAAAACCTATTCAGAAATACGTGGATTGATTTCATCGGGAAAAGAAAATATGCCTATATCGTTTCTGCTGTTTTAACAGTGGTTTGTATTGCATCTATTGCGATCCACGGATTCAAATACGGAATTGACTTTACAGGTGGTAGAAACTATGTGGTAAGATTTGATAAAGCGGTTAATGCTGAAGATATCGAACATAACTTAGTAAAAGTATTTAAAACTGAAGACGGTAAGAACTCTTCTGTTGAGGCTAAAACATTCGGAAATGACAAGCAGCTAAAGATCTCTACAGATTACCTTATCGAAGATGAATCTTTAAAAGCTGACCAGACTGTAGAACAAAAATTATACGAAGGCTTAAAAGGAAGTTTACCTGCTAATACTACATTGCATGATTTCAAATCTGCAGATAAAGAGCATGCAGGAATCATTTCTTCCGAAAAAGTAGGACCAACGGTAGCAGATGATATCAAAACTCACGGTATTCTTGCCGTAGTGGCTGCTTTGGCAGGTATCTTTATCTATATCCTGTTAAGATTTAGAAAATGGCAATTCTCATTGGGTGCTGTTGCAGCATTGTTCCATGATGCGGTGATTATCCTGGGAGCTTATTCATTGCTTCACAAGTATATGCCGTTCAATATGGAGATCAATCAGGATTTCGTTGCAGCAATCCTTACCGTATTGGGTTATTCAATTAACGATACTGTTATTATTTTCGATAGAATCAGAGAGTATTTAAGAGAGAAGAAGGCTTTAACATTGGCAGGATTATTTGATGACTCTATCTCCAGTACGTTAGGTAGAACATTCAACACTTCATTCACAACGATCCTTGTAATTCTGGCGATCTTCATCTTCGGTGGAGACAACCTGAGAGGATTTATGTTTGCCATGCTGATCGGTATCGGATTCGGTACTTATTCATCCATCTTTATTGCATCGGCTATCGCTTATGATTTCCTTAAGAAAGGAAAAGAAGAAGAGGTGCACGGTAGAACAACAAGTACCAAAGAAGTGCTTGCTTCAAAGTAATATCAACTACAATAAATAAGTAAAGGCCGCTTCGAAAGAAGCGGCCTTTTTTTGTACAGGGTCTAGCAGATAAAGAGTAGATGAATTAAAATTATTAGATCCTCAACAAATCATCGAATCAAATTTCGGAATTTTCTCCCCGACCATTAAAAATTCACCATTACCTTGCGAAGCAAAACTCACAATTGAAAGTAGTAAGCTGTATCATATCCTTTATCCAAATCCTGACTCTTTCTCCAAAACTCACAATTTAGAACCATTATATTTCAGATTTCATTATTTTTGCAACATTATGGAAAACTCAAGGAAAAAAGCGGCCATTGGCTTCATATTTATTACTTTACTGATTGACATTACCGGATGGGGAATCATTATTCCTGTCGTTCCCAAATTAATTGAGGAGCTTATCCATGCCGATATCAGTGAGGCTGCAAAATATGGAGGGTGGCTTGGTTTTGCCTATGCATTTACCCAGTTTATTTTTTCTCCGGTGGTGGGGAATCTGAGTGATAAATACGGGAGGAGGCCTATTATCCTGATCTCCCTCTTTGGATTTGCGGTAGATTATATTTTTCTTGCCCTTGCCCCAACCATCTGGTGGCTTTTCCTGGGACGGGTTATTGCAGGGATCACAGGAGCCAGTGTAACAACGGCCAGTGCCTACATTGCTGATATTTCTACGGATGAAGACAGGGCTAAGAATTTTGGTCTTATTGGGGCTGCATTCGGTCTCGGATTTATTATCGGGCCTGTACTGGGAGGAATTCTGGGGCATTATGGTGCCAGAGTGCCGTTCTATGCGGCAGCAGGTTTATGCCTTTTAAATTTCCTTTACGGGTATTTTGTTCTTCCTGAAAGTTTAGATAAAGATAAAAGAAGAGAATTTGATTTGAAACGTGCCAATCCAATCGGTTCATTTAAGTTTTTAGGCAAGCATCCGGAAATTTCGGGACTGATCTTTGCCCTTATTTTAATTTATATTGCAGGTCATGCCGTACAGAGCAACTGGAGTTTTTTCACCATGTATAAATTTAGCTGGACAGAAAGGATGGTGGGAATTTCATTAGGTGTGGTAGGGCTTTTGGTAGGTTTGGTTCAGGGTGTTCTGATACGCTGGACAACTCCAAAGCTTGGCGAAGAGAAAAGTATTTATTACGGATTGGCTCTGTATGCATTGGGGATGCTGTTATTCGCTTTTGCTACAGAAGGCTGGATGATGTTCGCGTTTTTGGTTCCTTACTGCTTAGGAGGGATCTGCGGACCGGCACTGCAGTCGGTGATTACTAAAAGTGTTCCTTCCAATGAGCAGGGAGAACTTCAGGGAGCATTGACCAGCTTAATGAGTGCCACTTCTATCATAGGACCGCCCTTGATGACCAACCTGTTTTACTTCTTCACGCACGATGAAGCACCGTTTGAATTCTCGGGGGCACCGTTCTTCCTGGCGTTTATTTTAATGGCGATAAGTGTCGTGATGACCTATTATGCTTTTCAGAAAAAAAATAAAAAACTGATCGAAAAATTGTAATCAGAGGGAACTTAAAGATTGAAATTATTGTAAATTAAACAGATCTTATGAGCCGTATTCCTCAATATAAACCTGATGACTTTAACCCGATCCTCAATATAGACTGGGCTGAAAGAAGTGCAGCAAAAAAGGAAGTGAATGATTTCTTTATAGAACCGCTCCAGGCCCTTAAAGATGCAAGAACTCCTTCCCAGCCGCACAGGAAAACGGTTAATGATTTTATATTCATAAGGAAAGGGAGTATAGAAAAAATGGTATGCTCCAGCCTGTATGACGTGCAGGAAGGAATGATCATGCTTCTCCCTCCCCACAAGATCCGGACCTTTATCCATAATACTCCCGATGTAGAAGGATTTTACTGTCATTTTTCCAACGAATTCATTGCGGAAGGCCCCGGGCTGAAATATTTGCAGGATATACTGAACCATGCAGATATCATTTATAATCCGACCCTGTTTCCTGATGATGAACACCGTGAGAGGATCTTTCTTATTCTTCAGCAGATGGAGATTCTTTACTATCAAAATCAAAGTTTAGATCTTGTACGGCTGTATCTTTTTACTTTATTGGGAGAGATCCGCCATTTTATAGAGAAGCTCCCACGTCCTAACCTGTCTGTAAATGAAACATTGGTATTCCGTTTCCGGAAGCTGATCACCGGCCAGATCCAAAATCTTCATTCGGTGAAGGAATATGCCGATCTGCTCAGTGTTTCGCCCAATCATCTGAACAAATCCGTAAAAAATGCTACAGGCAAAACTGCCTCAGAAATTATCAATGAATCCTTATTAATGGAGGCCAGGGCCCTTCTTTCACTGTCCCATCTTTCTGTTTCTGAAATTGCTTTTGCGTTGGGTATAGATGATGTTTCCTATTTTTCCCGCTTTTTCAGAAAGCACAGTGGCATGAGCCCTTCGGATTACAGAAAGAGGATTGATTTGTCCTGATAATAGATGTGTCTGTTCTAACCATATTCTCTTGTATTTCAGAATTTTGCTGGTATAATTGATGAAGATTCAAACATGAAAAAAATACTATTTCTGACAGTTGGTTTAATTCCTATGCTCTTCTGTTCCCAGAGCAATACCCGGATCTCAAATCCACCCGTTATATTTGAAGCTTTGGCCGGAAATAAAGGCTTTGCTTCACAGATGACAGTGAATAAAGCATTTGAAGGAAGTGAAAAACTGGGTTTTTTCAGTGTGGCCAATATCTCTTCAAAATGGTCGGAGGATCATTCCAAAGATGCCATGATACAGGCCAATCTTACCTTCGAGATCATCAAAAATATCCGTTTGGTGGGCGGTTCTCACTATACCCCTACCACAGGCCTTCGACCTACTGCCGGATTTATGTATTCCCTGAATTTTAATGATTTTTTATTGGTGGTCAATCCAAGATTGATAGGCTTTTCCAAAAGCAGTATTGCCGAAGGTTTTATTATGATGGAGTACAAACCTAAGATCAGTGAAACATGGACCGGATATTCCCGCATCCAGGGACTGTATTCTGAAACCACAGAAGATGGAGAACACGCCCGCAGTTATCTGATGCTCAGACTTGGGGTAACTTATAGGTCCATCACTTTTGGGGCAGGAGCCAATTTCGACAGTTACGGACCTTTCAAAGAAAGCAAGCAGAATTATGGACTATTTGCTTCTGCCAGATTATTTAACTAAAAACATAAAGCATCGTTATTTTATACAATAAACCTGTTTAAACTTATATTTTAATATAGTTGGGCAATCGCAAAGAAGCAAATTATATTATAAAATACGTTTTAAGGCGCAAAGATTTTATGTGCGATAAAATTTCTAATTTTTTATTATAGAGCTTTTGCTGAAAATCCTTGATTTTCCTGTGCCTTAAAACATCGATAAAACTTTGCGCTTTTGCGATTTTCCAACAAAAAATTTTAAACAAATTCAATCATTTAATTCTTTTATTATGAAACATTTATTTTTTAAAACGAATGAAACATGGACCGGAACTTTCCTCCGATGGACATTAAGCATCGTTTTTATTCCGCACGGACTACAGAAAACATTTGGGCTGTTCGGTGGAATGGGATTCAGCAAAACAATGGACGTTTTTACACATGATCTGAATCTGCCTTTTATTGCTGCATTTACAGTAATAATGGTGGAGTTTTTGGGATCATTTCTGCTGCTCTTAGGCTTAGGGACGAGATTTTGGGCACTGTCATTTATTGGCTTAATGACAGGAATTATGCTGACGGCTCATGTTGAGAACGGTTTTTTTATGAACTGGTTCGGAACTCAGAAAGGAGAGGGCTGCCAGTTTGATATTCTGGCCATTGGAATTGCTTTAGCTTTACTGTTTGAGGGGGCCGGGAAATTATCAATGGACGGATGGATATTTAACAGAAGAATAAAGAGTGAAATTGGACACTAATAAAATAGGGAAGCCATTAAAGCTTCCCCATCTTTTATTGAAAATATAATAATGTGTTCAGAGTTTTTACGGATAAAGTGATTTTGTTCCGTTGCTTACAACATTGCTTCCCAAACCTGAAAACGATACAGAGAAGTTACTCGAATTAAAGCTTAAAGAACCTGTTGGGGTACATAGTCCAAGTGCATATCTGCATTGTCCGTAGGCTCCTGTTTTCTTGGTCACCTTACTTTCGCTTTTAGCTTTGCCTAAGCTTATATTTCCCCAGTCACTTACGTCGACATTAGAAACCGTAGAACCGGAATAGTAGATGGTGATCTGATAACCGATTTCGCCTCTTTTAGATCCCCAAAGCCACTTGGCCGTCCACCATTCCTTAAACCATTTTGAAGATACTTTAGCCTGGGCATCGCTGGGAGAAGTCTCTGAATTCCCTCTGGCATCCATCATTACAAGTCCCGCAAATACGTTATCCCAGATAATCCCTGACTCATTGTAAAAACATAGAGACGTGAATTGCTCTCCTTTGTAATTCCATGAAATTTCCAGAAGATCAGTACCGGTTTTGATTTGCTCTGAAGCAGACTCTCTAAGTCCTTTTTGAGTTTCTGTCAATTGATCTCCGGAGAATAATACTCCTATTTTTCCCACTTTTACAGTTTCAGGAGCAAGAATATTTCCTTCTGCTGTAAACTGTTCTCTGTCAGAAATTAAATCCTGTACGATATCAATCCCTTTTTGAGTTGAAAGTTTTCCTAAAACGGTAATTCCGGTGATCTGTAAATCGTTCTTTAGATACTGCTCAAGATTTTTCTTCGAATCATTAATCTGGATCTGAACATTTTCCGGAACAGTCTTTAATCCCGGTGTAATTTCCTTTTTCAGGTCAGAAGTTGATACTTTAGAGACAGAAGATTCCTGCATCATTTCACTGTTGTCATCCTGACAGGCAGTAAGCGTTAGTACCGATATCACGGCAAAAAGCTTGAAAGTAGTAACAAGTTTTTTCATAGTTCAATATTTAATGATTTTGTGTATACTAAATATAGTGAAATTAATCATAAATCTCTTTTGTTTGAATTAAATATTTGTGAACTGAAAGTTGAGGGGAGGTTAAGGAGAGGGGAGAATCAAGAGCCAAGAGTCAAGAGTAAAGATGCCAGACGTTAGATATCTGATATCTGATATCTGATATCAGATATCTGATATCAGACATTAGTAGTGGTGGCTTCGAGAGTTTCAGCAACCGGATATTTATGCTTATTAGCTAGGATTATAGATACCAGAATCAGACGATAAATCATTAACTCAACAACAAGTAACTAGCAACACTCCAAACCCATTTACTCTCCCCACTCAAACTCTCAAACCCTAATACTCCCGTACTCTCAAACCCGGGAACGCTCCAAAATCTTAAAATTTGTTTAAAATTTTAGTTTACCGTAAATAAATGTATAAACTTTCGTAATTTTACCCCATGGAATTAAGCATTGGAGAAATGGCACTGATCGCGGTGGCGATTGTTGTATTATTCGGTCCGGATAAACTTCCTCAGATAGCGCGTGACCTTGGAGCAGGCGTTAGAAAGATGCGCGGAGCAGTGGAAGACATTAAAACTGAGATCATGAAGGAAACCGACAACCCGGTTTCTGAGATCAAGCGCGAAATTGAGAAGGTAAAAGATGCAGCAAAAGACTTCAATCCCATGAAGGATATCCAGAAAGATATTGTGACTGAACCTTCCGTTACTAATGAACCTCTTAAACTCAAGCCTGCCGACGACGAAAATTACGAAGGGCCTGTAAGCAGATAATTCATGGAGGAGATCATTCAGGAAGATAAAAAGGTTTTTCTATACCTTAATAACTTGGGCGACACTTCCTTCGACCAGTTTTGGATGCTTATTTCCAGTACATGGATCTGGGTCCCGCTTTATATTATATTCCTTTACTTTTTATACAAGAACTATCAGCTAAAATCCTTAGTTTTTATCCTTATATTCATTGCACTTGGCGCTACAGTCTCCGATCAGCTGGCAAGTGTTTTCAAATATGGTGTGGCCAGGCTGAGGCCCTGCCATGATCCCAGTATAGAACATTATATGAGGATCGTGAAGTGCGGCGGACAGTACGGGTTCTATTCTGCCCATGCTTCCAATACCTTCTTTCTTGCAGCTTATTTAAGTATTTTATTAAAAAAGAAGCTCAATTGGTTTCCATATGCTATATTTGTATGGGCTGTGGTAGTTTCTTACAGCCGGATATATTTAGGAGTGCATTTCCCGATAGATATTTTGGTGGGGGCGTTTGTTGGATCTTTATTGGGAGTGGTATTTGGAGTGCTCGCCAAAAAAGTCATCAACAAACAAACTATAACTTCATGAAAAAATCTTCACTATTGACGGCATTTTTATGCTCATCATTAAGTCTTCTTTACGCACAGGATAAAAATAAAGCCGAAGAATGCTTTAAAAAAGCCGACTACAAGTGTGCAGAAGAACAATACGCCAAACTTGCAGAAAAAGAGCAGATCCAGAAATTTCAGTCTGAATACTACAATAATCTGGGGACGGCCCAAAGACGGCTGGGGAAGCCTGCATTAGCTTTAAAATCCTATGAATCCGCTTTAAAAGCTAATCCTTTATCGGCTCCTGTATATGCCAATCTTGCATCACTGAACAGTCAGAAAGGAAATAAGACAAAAGCCCTTGAATATATCTCCACCGGCCTTAAGATTGATGCCGAAAATCCTGAATTTTACCTTACCCGTTCCAAAATTTACGACAGCCAGGGGAAAAAAGACCTTGCCCTGAATGATCTCAAACAAATCCTGACCTTTGCACCGGATAATATTTTTGCAAAAACAGGATTGGCTAATCTCAAAAAAAATAGCGGCGATCTGGAAGGAGCCTTGAAAGATTACAACCAGCTGATCTCCGAAAAACCGGAATCCCTTCTCTATAACGGAAGAGCAGATGTCTATTTCAAAATGAAAAAGTCTAAGGAAGCTCTTGCAGACGTTAATAAAGCTATTTCAATTGATCCTAAATTTTCTCATTCTTATGTAACCAAAGCATTGGTGCTGTTCGATACCGCAAAGCCTAAAGAAGCCTGTGAAAATCTGGATAAAGCAGTAGGTTTAGGCTATGAAAAAGCTATTCTGGCAGATTATTATGCTAAATGTGCAAAAAAATAAATCTTTTATATTATTAGTTTCGGGGCCGGCATGAAATGCCGGCCCCGAAACTAATTTTTTATCACACAAACACTCTATGATGATAAAGCTTTTCTTAATTTTGACTTTTCAATCAATAAAAAAATAAATGTTAAACATTGTTCTTATAGAACCCGAAATACCCAATAATACAGGCAATATCGGACGGTTATGTGTGGGTACTGAAAGTAAGCTGCACCTGGTTCATCCGTTCGGATTTGTAATCAATGATAAAAATCTGAAAAGATCAGGTTTAGATTACTGGGTACACCTTGACGTTACCGAATATGCAAATGTTGAAGAGTGGATGAAAAATATTCCAGATACTTCCCGCGTTTTTTTAATGAGTTCACATGCTGAAAAATCATATCTGGAAACCGATTTCCAGGATGGTGACTGGCTGGTTTTCGGTAAGGAAAGTGTTGGCCTGAGTAAAGAAGTCTTGGATAGGTTCAAAAATCATCTGACGATTCCCATGTCAAAACTGATACGAAGTTTTAATATTGCCAATTCCGTTGCTTTTGTAGTAGGTGAAGCAAAAAGACAGATCATCCTGAAAGGTTAGCAGAATAAGAGGTTTATTTTCAAAATTTCTAATCATTATGGTACGGCTTTCCCTGTAAGATCTGATCGGCACGGTAAAGCTGCTCCACGATGAATAGACGGATCATCTGATGTGTAAATGTCATTTTTGAGAGTGACATTTTTTCGTTGGCCCTATTGTAAACCTCCTCTGAAAAACCGTAAGCACCTCCAATCAGGATATGAACTTTTTTAACTGACGAATTCATCCATGTATCAATTTTCTGAGCAAATTCACGGCTGGTAAACTGTTTCCCTTTTTCGTCGAGGATAATAACCAGATCAGTTTTGTCAATGTGATTGGAAAACATCTTGGATTCTTCCTTTTTCAGAAGTTCCGGAGAAAGGTTTTTGGCGTTTTTTATATCAGGAATTTCAGTGATTTCAAAGTTCCAGTGCTTGGGAAGACGGGTGAGATAATAACTGATCAGGGATGTGATCTCCTTATCATCTGTTTTACCGATACAAAGTAAGCTGATTCGCATGTATAGAAATTTCAAAAGGCAAAGATATCACTTTTTGTGCTGGAAAATAAGCAGACCAATGAAAGCCGGGCTGAAAAATGTTAAAATAGAAACCCTGTTTCATTTTGTATATTTTTAATGTTTAAGTCATTTTAATGTTAAAATTCATTTATTTATTGTCTTTTTACGTTTATTCATCTATACACAAGAGTTGAACTGTTAGAGAGTTGCTATTTACCCCTCAATGGAGTATTGGGATACAGAAAAGGAAAATGTTTATATTTGTACAGAAACTTATTAAAAGCAGCAGATATTTCTCCATTTAAGGCAGCAGTTGAGTTGTTTATTAAGAAAAATGCACCAAATAGATGAGTATAAAAGTTCCTAAATTTATCCTGAAGATTCAGGAGTTTTTTGAAGGTATCCATATTCCTGTTTTGGGAATATCGCTCTGGCAGATGTTTCAGATCTATATTTCCGGGATTTTCAAAGGGAAAATCGGAAGAAAGGCGGCGGCTATTTCCTGGAGCTTTACCATCAGCCTGTTTCCCTTTCTGCTCTTTCTGCTTTCCGTTTTGCCGTACATGCCGCATTATGACAAGCTTCAGTTTTATATTTTTGAAGTTTTGATGCACAATGTTTTCCCTTCTAATATGGAAGGCGATGTAAGAGGGTATATTGAGACCAATATCATCCCGAATATGAAAGGAATCAGTAACCTGACCATCGTGCTGGCATTGGTTTTTGCTACCAATGGAACCTTTTCGCTGATCAATGGATTCAATGAAAATTCAGATGAAAAGCTCACCGATGTAAAAGAATTCATTCTTTCCTTTTTTATAACAATAGGGTTCATTACTATTGTCTTTCTGGCACTTTTCGGAGTGTATTATGTAGAAGTTGTAATGAAGCTTTTTACGCCGGCGTATGATATTTCCTGGCTTGTAAAAAACCTTTCCAAGATTATAGGATTTGTGTCTTTTCCGGTCTTTTATTTCATTCTTCTTACTCTTTTTTACTGGTTGGGAACGGTAAGGATTGCCCGGTTCAGGCAGGCGGTACCCGGAGCTATTTTAACAACGGTTCTGTTTGTTGTCACTACTTTTATCTTCGCAATTTATGTGAAAGATATTGCCAGATATAACGTTCTTTACGGATCCATCGGAAGTATGATTCTGCTGATGGTTTGGGTCAATGTCAATGTCTATCTTCTTCTGTTCGGAAACGAGCTCAATATGGCCCTCAGGAAACTGAGAATCGAAAAGCTGCTGTCTGATGAAATCAAAAGAGAAGCGGTTCATTATCAGGGAAAGGTTACAGAACCTAATCTGGAAAGCGATGAAGAGCACAAAAGGAAACTGGAAGAAAGAAAAAAAGATTAATTTTCTTCAGCGTTCATATCTTTTTTGGAACTCATACTTAATATGATAAATCCTAAAACTGCCGCCAGGAAAGAAGCAATAAGAATCGCAAATTTAGCTTCATCCTGAATATAAATATCATCCTTAAAAGAAAGCAGTGCAATAAAAATTGACATGGTGAATCCTATTCCCGCCAGTAAACCGACTCCCGCCATTTGTGGCCATGTACTGTTTTGAGGAAGGGAACTGAGCTTTAATTGAATGGCAATAAAAGAAAATAGGTTGATCCCAATCAGTTTCCCCAATACCAGCCCGCAGATAATTCCCAAACCTAATGTACTGGTCACTCCCGCTACCATTTCACTGGTAAAAGCAATGTTGGTATTCGTCAAAGCAAATATCGGCATGATCAGAAAACTTACCGGAAAATGAAGCTTATGCTCCAGTTTTTCTAAGGGTGAAATTTCTACATCAGACACATTCGTGGGAATAGAAAAGGCAAGCAGAACTCCGGCTATCGTGGCATGAATCCCGGAATGATGCAGGAAATACCATAAAAATAATCCCGGAATAATATAAAAAACAAGGCGGGTAACCTTAAAAAAGTTTAAAAGAAACAACAGTGCTGCTGTTCCAAACGAGAGCAGGAGATACGTCCAGTGAATTTGTTCAGTATAGAAAATAGCGATCACCAGGATGGCACCCAGATCATCCACAATAGCCAGTGCCGCCAGGAATATTTTAATCGAGTTGGGGATCTTTTTTCCCAGCATGGAAATAATAGCCAGTGAAAAAGCAATATCCGTAGCCATAGGAATTCCCCAGCCGCTGCCGTATTCCGTTCCGTAATTGAAAATGGTGTAGATCACTGCGGGAACCAGCATTCCGCCAATAGCCGCAAATATGGGAAGTGAGGCATTTTTAAAAGAAGACAGTTCGCCTTCTACCATTTCCCGTTTGATCTCAAGTCCTACCAGCAGGAAAAAAACAGCCATCAGCCCGTCATTGATCCAGATGCTCACAGGATAAGTAAGGTGAAAAACAGAAGTTCCCACTTCCTGGTCTAAAAAACGCTGAAATCCTTCACCTGCGGAAGAATTGGCAAGTAATAATGAAGCCAGCACGCAGAAAATAAGTATAATTCCCGATGCCTGATTGCTGCTGAAAAATTTTTTAAAATATAAAGATAAATTCATTTTTATGACTGTAATCGTCTCACTCTTGAAACCCCGTCGATATTTTTAAGTTTTTTAAATGTTTCTTCAAGCTGACCTTTATTTTTAACTTCAAGATTAATATTGCCGGTGAAAACACCGTTATTGGATTCTATCGACATGCTTTTCATATCCATTCCCATGCTTCCGCTGATCACGGTGGTAATATCGTTGATCATTCCCATCCTGTCAAGACCTTCGATTTCGATCTTAACCCTGTTTTTAAAGCTTTCCGCATTCACCCATTTGGCAGGGATCACACGGTAATCGTACTGTGCCCTCAGGTTGATGGCATTCGGGCAGTTGTCGCTGTGCACTTTAATACCGTCAGAAATTGTAATAAACCCGAAAATTTTATCGCCGGGAATTACCGTGCAGCATTTCGCATAGCTGTAATTCAGCTTTTCTTCATCTTTTCCGAAAACGATCATATCCAGATTCTGCTCTTTAGGCTCATCAAAATGAACATTTTTCGGCGGAGATTTTCTGAACCTTGATAGCAGGTTGTTAAACACATTTTTGCTTTCAAGATATTTTCTCAGGCTGCTTGCATCCAGTTCATTGCTTTGGAATTTAAGGAACAGTTCCTGAGAAGATTTCAGATTGAAAAATTTCTGAAGCTTGTTGATCTCCTCATCATTAAAGTTGATCTTCGCATGGCGCAGTTTTCTCTGAAGAATTTCTTTTCCATCTTCCACCAGCTGGTTTTTCTGGGAATTCAGGTAGCTTTTGATCTTGGATTTTGCCTTGGATGTCACTACAAATTCCAGCCAGTCAGATTTAGGCTTCTGATTCTGTGAAGATAAAATATCTACCTGATCGCCATTCTGAAGAACGTAAGAAATAGGAACCAGTTTTCCGTTGATCTTTGCCCCAAGACATTTCATTCCCAGGTCAGAGTGAACCGCAAAAGCGAAATCCAAAGCTGTAGCATTTGTTGGAAGGATCTTGATTTCCCCTTTTGGAGTAAAGACAAATACTTCCTTGGAATATAAATTAAGCTTGATATTATCTAAAAGTTCAGAGGTCGAAAGGTTCTGCTGTTGCTCAAGAATATCACGGATTTCAGTAACCCATCTTTCAAAATTCCGGTCATCGGAGCTTTGTTTGTAACCTTCTTTATACTTGTAATGAGCGGCGACCCCTTTTTCGGCGATCTCATCCATTCTTTCCGAGCGGATCTGTACTTCAATCCATTTTTTATCCGGTCCCAGAACCGTTAAGTGTAGGCTCTCGTACCCTGTAGAACGGGGCTGTGTGATCCAGTCCCTCATTCTTGAAGGGTTACTGTGATAAACATCCGTTACGATAGAGTAAATTTTCCAGGCCAGGAATTTTTCGTTTTTGGCGTCCGATTTATAAATGATCCTGATCGCATAATTGTCGAAGACCTCTTCAAAAGAAACACCCTGTTTCAGCATCTTCCTGTAAATGGAGGAAATAGCTTTCGCACGGCCTTTGATCGTAAAGTTCAGGCCTTCTTCTTTCAGTTTTTCCGAGGCTTCCGTTTTAAATTCCTCAATATATCTTTCACGGCTTTCTTTTGCCAGCTCCAGTTTTTCAGTGATCTCATTATAGACCTCCGGATTGTTGTATTTTAATGAAAGATCTTCAAGCTCAGATTTGATGTTGTACAGTCCAAGACGGTGGGCCATAGGGGCGTAAATATATACAGTTTCCGAGGCAATCTTTTTCTGTTTGTCCGGAGCCATGCTTTCCAGGGTTCGCATATTGTGAAGACGGTCGGCAATTTTGATCAGAATGACCCTGAAATCTTCAGACAGCGTGAGTAACAGTTTCCTGTAATTTTCAGACTGTACGGAAATATTCTGGTGATTCATAATGGAGATCTTGGTGAGCCCGTTCACAATATTGGCGATCTTTTCTCCAAAGATTTTTTTCAGATCTTCATAGGTATAGTCGGAATCCTCTATCACATCATGCAGCAGGGCGCAGGCAATAGAAGTAGCACCCAGACCGATTTCTGTTGCTACTATTTTGGCAACGGCGATCGGGTGGTAGATATAAGGTTCACCGGATTTCCTCCTTTGATCCTTATGGGCATCCAATGCGATATCGAATGCCTTCCGGATGAGTTTGTTATTTTCCTCGTCCAGAGTCCTGTATGTATTTGAAATCAGATCCTTATACCGGGCAAGGATCTCTTTGTTTTCCTGTTCTAAATCGTAACTCATTTGTGCTAATGCCTATATTTAAACGAAAATACGAAATTTTTTAAACTTTTCAGCCATAAAAAATCCGCAGACTGCTCTGCGGATTTCCGGTTATTAGGTTTTATGTTTTGTCAGAATTTCACTTCTGAATCCATACCGCTGCTCGATGACTTTATTTTCACATCGGGGCTGTTATGGATTTCGGCTCTGTTTCTGGCATTGATAAATCTTTTGATGTTATCATAATTGGCCTCTCCAATACCCATATTCTCTAACAGGTAAGTCTTCAGTACTGAGTTTTGGCTGAAAATATTCCGGACGCCATCAGTTTGGTTATTATCTTTTACCGCAACACTCGCCAGGTATTGAGAGGTATCAGAGCCGTTATTAAGGTATACTATATAATCTGAATCTTCCAATCCTGAATTTTCCAGATCGGCTTCAAGCTTTTTGTAATCGCTGTGATGTGCAAATAATCCAGCTAATATATTTGACATAGCAATAGTTTTTAAATTGTATTTAAAGATAATAAATATTTTCCAATATTTTTAATATAAATTCAATGAATTTAACTTTTTAATGATTTGTCTATAATATAATGTTAAAATGTTTGAAAATATCTATTGAACACCTGTTTAAGTTTAATAATGATATAAACATGAAATCTGAGAAGATAAAAACTTTGATAAACTGCAAAAAGCACAAAGTTTTTTGGTGATAGATTGTGCATTAAAAAAATGAAGATTTTATATTTTAACCATTAAAAAAGGATCTCATAAAATATGGGAAATATGAAAATGATTATACTTTTCTATTGTTACAGGTAAAAAAAACGGACCGAAGCCCGTTTCCATTAAATATTATTTTGAATTCTAAATCCTTTCATTTTTAATTTCCTCCACAATTTCAGGATTCAGTAAGGTAGAAATATCTCCGAAATTGCTGAAGTCGCCTTCCGCAATTTTTCTCAGGATCCTACGCATAATTTTTCCGGAACGTGTTTTAGGAAGCCCGGAAACAAACTGGATCTTATCAAGTTTCGCAATAGGTCCTATCTGGTCTGAGATCAGCTGATTGATCTCTTTTTTAAGGTTTTCCTTGTCACGGCCTTCCCCGGTTTCCTTTAAGATCACGAAACCGTATAAGGCATTTCCTTTAATATCATGAGGGTAGCCCACAATAGCAGATTCTGCAACGGCAGGGTGTTCATTGATGCTGTCTTCGATGGGTGCTGTTCCTAAATTGTGCCCTGAAACAATGATCACATCGTCTACACGGCCTGTAATTCTGTAATATCCGACTTCATCTCTCAGTGCGCCGTCACCGGTGAAATATTTTCCCGGAAAAGCACTGAAATAGGTTTCCTTATACCGTTGGTGGTCTCCCCAGATCGTTCTTGCGATTCCCGGCCATGGAAAACGGATGCAGAGATTTCCCGTCACCTGGTTTCCTGTAATTTCATTGCGTTTATCATCCATCAGTACAGGCTGGATTCCCGGAAGGGGAAGTGTAGCGTAGGTAGGTTTGGTAGGGGTAACGAAAGGAAGGGGAGAGATCATGATTCCTCCTGTTTCCGTCTGCCACCAGGTATCAACAACCGGGCATTTTTTCTTGCCGACATGATCGTTGAACCAGTGCCATGCTTCTTCATTGATAGGTTCTCCCACGGAACCGATTACTTTCAGCGTGCTGAGATCATGCTTATCTACCCATTCCGAGCTTTCTTTGGCTAATGAACGGATGGCGGTAGGAGCGGTGTAGAATTGGGTGATCTTATGTTTTTCGATGACTTCCCAGAAACGGTCCGGTTCAGGATACGTAGGTACACCTTCAAAAATGACAGTGGTTGCCCCGTTCAGCAGCGGTCCGTATAAAATGTACGAATGCCCCGTGATCCATCCTATATCGGCTGTACACCAGTAAATGTCGTTCTCCTTATAATTAAATACATTTTTAAATGTGTAGGCTGTGTACACCATGTAACCTGCGGAAGTGTGAAGCATTCCTTTAGGTTTTCCCGTAGAACCGGAAGTGTAAAGGATGAAAAGAGGGTCTTCGGCATCCATGATCACAGTCACGAAATCAGCGGAGGCTTTTTCGTAAAGGTCAGCCAGCCAGTGGTCTCTGCCTTCTTTCATTCTGATCTCGTTGTTTGTTCTTTTCACAACCAGAACGGATTCCACGCTTGGTGTTTTTTCCAGCGCTTCGTCTACAATGCTTTTCAGATCCAGTACTTTGTTTCCTCTGTAGCTGCCATCTGACGTAATGATCATCTTCGCATTACAGTCATTCACTCTTGAAGCCACGGCAGAAGCGGAAAATCCTGCAAAAATAACGGAATGTACAGCTCCCAGTTTGGCGCAGGCCAGCATGGTAATGGCCAGTTCAGGAATCATCGGAAGGTAGATGCAGACTCTGTCGCCTTTTTCAATTCCCATTTCGCGCAGAACGTTGGCTGTTTTATTAACGCGGTTGTAAAGTTCAGTGTAAGAAATATGCTGTGCTTCTTCTTTCGGGTCATTGGGTTCCCAGATGATCGCAGTTTTTTCTCCCCTTACTGCAAGATGTCTGTCAATACAGTTTTTGGTGATATTTAATTTGGCATTCTTAAACCATGTGATTTTGGCTTCGTTCATATCATACTTAACCACCTTGCTCCATCTCTGGTACCAGACAAAATTCTGATCAGCTATCTTGTCCCAGAATTTTTTAGGATTTTTGATAGACTTTTTGTACTCTTCAAAATAATGTGGCAGATCTTCAATTAAGTAATTTCTCATATCCCTTCGTTTTTTGAATTTTATTAATATTAAATATATGTTTAATTTATGGCTTAAGCCCTGTATTCATTGATTTTTTCCTGGATTTCCTCAATGATTTTTTCATCATCTATCGTGGATGGAACCTGGAAATCCTTCCCATCCAGCAATGTTCTGATCAGTTTTCTTAAAATCTTGCCGGAACGGGTTTTAGGTAAGCGTTTGACAACCATTGCATTCTTTAGAAAAGCTACAGCACCGATTTTCTCACGAACCATTCTGATGATATCTTTTTCAATTTCTTCTTCTGTAATTGCCGAACCGTTTTTTAAAACAACCGTTGCAAAAGGAACTTGTCCTCTCAATTCATCATCAATGCCTACGACTGCGCACTCTGCAACATCAGGGTGAGAAGAGACAATTTCCTCCATTTCTGATGTGGAAAGCCTGTGTCCGGCTACATTAATGACATCATCCACTCTTCCTGTAATGAAAATATAGCCGTCTTCATCCTGAATAGCACCATCACCGGAAAAATAGTACCCTTTATACTGTGACAGATAGCTGCTCTGAAAACGCTCATGGTCATTCCAGATTCCTAAAAGGGCACCGGGAGGGAGCGGAAGTCTGATCACGAGATAGCCTTCATGGTGCGGATCAAGTTCCAGTCCGTTTTCATCAAAGATCCTGATGTCGTATCCCGGAACAGGTTTTCCTGCGGAAGCTCTTTTGATTTGATAGTCAGCGTCAAAAGTCATCAGACCTAACATCGGCCATCCGGATTCTGTCTGCCACCAGTGATCAATAGCAGGAACCCCGATATGTTCTGCGAACCAGTCTAAAGTAGCTACATCGCACCGTTCTCCGGCGAGAAACTGTTTTTTGAAATGGGTGAGATCGTATTTCTTAACCAGTTCTCCGTTCGGATCTTCTTTTTTAATCGCTCTGATGGCTGTAGGAGCGGTAAACATAACGGAAACTTTATATTCCGAAATGATTCTCCAGAATGTACCTGCGTCAGGGGTCATGATGGGTTTTCCTTCAAAAATGATGGTTGTATTCCGGTTAATAAGGGGGCCGTACACGCTAAAGCTGTGGCCTACCGCCCATCCGAAATCTGATGCGGCCCAGTAAGTTTCCCCGGGTTCCACACCGTAAATATATTTCATGGAAAACTTCAGCGCGGTTGCATAACCTCCGGTATCGCGTGCAATTCCTTTTGGTTTTCCTGTTGTTCCTGATGTATAAAGCAGGTACAGAGGATGAGTTGATTCTACTGAAACACAATCTGCAGGTTCTGATTTTTGAACCAGTTCTTCATAATCTATCAGCCCTTCAAACATTTCGTGCCGGTTGTCTGCCAGTTTTCTGTTGTAAACAATGATGTTATCTACTTTATCCTGCGCCAGTTCAATAGCTTTTTCAACAAGCGGTAAATAGGGAATTCTTCTTGCTATTTCTATACCTGCTGTGGCTGTTATCAGAGCTTTTGGTTTACAGTCATCAATTCTCACGACCAATTCATGCGGTGCAAAACCCCCGAAAACCACATTATGGATCACTCCGATTCTTGCACAGGCCAGCATCGCAAAAAGAGTCTGCGGGATCATGGGCATATAAATAACGGCTGTATCACCTTTTTTTAAGCCTAATGAAGCAAGTCCTCCTGCCAATTTTGAGATTTCTTCTTTAGCCTGATTGAAAGTATAGGTTTTCTTCTGATCGGTAACGGGAGAATCGTAAATAATGGCGGTTTGGTCTCCAAAACCGTCCTCAATATGTTGGTCAATGCACAGGTGGCATATATTAAGTTTTCCGTCAGCATACCACTGCGGATACTCATTTTTATCTTTAGAAAGGATCTTTTCCGGGAACTCAAACCATTGTATTTCTTTGGCCTGTTCCTTCCAGAAATTTTCTTTGTTTTCTATACTTTGCTTAAACAGATTATCTGCGTCCATATTGATTTTTGTGTTTCATGTTTTTTTGTCATTGCGAGGAGCGAAGCGACGAAGCAATCTCTTTAAAACAATGCTAAGACCTAATGTTCTAAACAACTTAACAAAATCTTAATGGTTAAAATTGAAACCATTAAGGTCTGTTTAAGAAGTAAGATTATTAAGATTGCGTTGCTTTGCCCGCAATGACGTTGTATTATTATTTCCGGTATCTCAGTCTCAAGTCTCAGATCTCGTGTCTAATGTCTTGAATCTGTCTACCCAAACATCTCCTCAATCTGCTGCATCAGTTTTTTAATGGAATAGGGTTTCGTTACATAGGCATCGGCGCCCATTTCCATACCTTTCTCGATGTCTTTCGGGTTGTTTTTTGCGCTCAGGAATATGACTTTTGTGTCTTTCATTCTTTCATCTTCTTTAATGGCTTCCAGAGTGCTGTACCCGTCCAGGTTCGGCATCATGATGTCCAGAAGAATAACGTCGGGAACCATTGTTTTCAGGAAATCCAGGACTTCCGTTCCGTCTCTTGCAATATAAACGTCATAGCCGTTTTTCTTAAAGCTGTATTCCAGCGACATTAATATTTTGTGTTCGTCATCGGCAATAATGATCTTTCTCATAGATGTTTATTGGTTTTGTTCAACTTCATTTTTTGTTATGTTGTACGGAATGTTTATCGTAAAAGTGACGCCCAAACCGCTGTTTTCCGCTTTTATTGTTCCTCCGTGGGCCTGTACGATTTTCTTTGAAATAGCCAGCCCGAGCCCGCTTCCCGTAGGTTTCAAAATATTCTGGTTTTTTGACTGGTAAAATTTATCGAAAATCATCTCCAGGTCTTCTTCAGGGATGTGCCGACCTGTATTGAAAATAGTAATGATCAGATGATCTTCTTTTTCAGCCAGTTTGGTTTGTATAGTTCCCTGATCATCGGTAAATTTTAAAGCATTTCCGAAAATATTCTGGAAAAGCTGGATCATTCTTGCCTCGTCATGTTCCAATACGGTCTGATTCAGAAGATTGACTTCACTTAAATGGATGTTTTTCTGCTGTATCAGGTGGAGTAGTGGATTTAAAGCTTTTTTGTAGGTTTCAAGAATATTATTTTCCTGGATATTTAAAGCAATTTCGCCGTGTTCCAGTTTATCAAGGTAAAGAATATCGTTGATGATCTCGCTCAGCCTGTCAGATTCTGTGATGATATTGTTTAAAAATTCCTGCTTGATGTCCGGTGGAATATCATCATCATCCGCTAAAATTTCGCCTGCCGAACGAATGGCGGTAATTGGTGTTCTTAATTCGTGGGCTACGGAATCCAGGAAGTCGTCTTTCTGGCGGTCTTTAACGATTAAGTTTTCATTGGCTGTCCTTAGATCATCAGAGAGTTTCTGTAGCTCTTCAGACTGCTCTGTCAGCTTTTTATTAAGGATAATATTTTCTTTGGATTCTTCTAAAATATTTAAAACTTCCTTCAGGGATATTTTATCTTCTTTCGTCACTCCTTCAATCAGTATTTTTGCTGAGGCTGTCCCAATTCTTCCTGCTAAAAGATTTTCTGAGAATTTGATAAACCTTGAATCCGCCGTTTCAGTGTTGGAGTCGATATTGTATTTTAAATTAAAGATCCTTAAAGCCTGTTCCGTTTTGTTTTTGCCTAAAAACCGTTCCAGAATGTTTTTAATATCTGAAACATAAGCCGTTCCGCGCCAGATGAAAGCGTTCTCATGATTCTGGATGTGCTTGTCGATGTCCACATACAATTCCGCAAAATTCCGTTCCCTGTAATTTCCTTTAACGCTAACGGAAATAATCGTAAAAAGAGAAGTGTTAACTAAGGTTGACCAGAAGAATATTTGCGGGATCCTGCTCAAAAAGGAAATATTGAAAAATCCGAAGACATCATATATTTCGCGGATCACTCCTTTGAATTCCTGATTGTACGAGAAATAATACTGCGGAATAATCAGTCCGAAATAGCAGATCGCCAATCCTGCCAGAAGTCCTGCTACAGCACCTTTATAACTTCCTCTTCTCCAGAATATCGCTCCGAAAAAAGAAGGTGCCAGCTGTGCGATCACCACAAATGAGATAAGTCCTACAGAATCCAGTGATGTTTTCAGAATAAAATATTTATAAAAAACAAAGGCCATAATGATCAGGGCAAATATGCTGAATTTCCTGATATTGGTAATATTTCTTGTATTCTGAACCTCGTTGTCGGATTTGAATTTCCCCAGCAAACCGTAAGGAATGATGAGGTTGTTGGAAAGCATGATGGACAAGGTGATGGCTGAAATGATGATCATGGAAATACATGAGCTCAGCCCGCCGAGGAATACAAAAACCGTAATTAAAGTATTGCCAAAATGCTGCGGAATCAGGATAGAGTAGAACTCGGGATTTACTTTCTCTCCGTCAAAAATAAGTCTTCCGGCCCAGGCGATAGGAAAGATGAATATGGTGAAGATCAATAAGTAAAGAGGAAAAAACCAGATTGCTGTCTTGATGTGTTTTTCCTGTCTGTTCTCAATAATCGCTGTGTGAAACTGTCTCGGAAGAATGCAGATCGCTGTGGCAGAGATCATACACAAAACCATCCAGTTCATGGCATCTTCAATCCCGTTGAATGTATTTTTTTCTTTAAAATCTTCAAATTTACTCGCCTTCTCATAGATATCTGAAAAGCCGTCGAATACAAAATAAATGACAAATACACCCAAAATAATGATGAAGAAAAGTTTTAAAAAACTCTCCAAAGCAATGGCTGAAATAATTCCCAAACGTTTTTCTGATGCATCCACATATCTGGTTCCGTAATAGGAAGAAAACAGAGCGATCAAAACAACTACAAACGTTGCATTGTCGGTCAGTATATTGTTGGACATCGAAGTTTCGGTCACCAAATGGAAGGTTTCGGAAATAGCTTTGATCTGAAGTCCGATATAAGGTACGATGGCGAGCAAACAGACAATCGTGATAATGGCACTAAAGCTTCTGCTGTTTCCGTATCGTAAAGAAATAAAGTCCGCAAGGCTGCTGATTTTATTGATTCTGGAAATTCTTACAATTCTCGTGTTAATATAGATCCATGCAGGAATAATCATGACGGGGCCAATATAGATCGGCAGATAATTCAGTCCGCTTGTAGCCGCAACACCAATACTTCCGTAGTACGTCCAGGCCGTGCAGTACACCGCCAGAGACAATGCGTAGATGTAGGGATTGTTGATCCATCGCTTGCTCTTCTTCTTCTCTGCCAGATGGGCAACTAAGAACAAAAGGGCGAGATAGATTAAAACAACAACAAATAACGCGAGACTACTCATCATATTTTTTTACGATTACAAAAGAAATAATGATGGAGATCATCCAGACCGCGAACAGGTAGATCAGGATCATCGGGTAGCCGAAAACATCTTTTTCACTGTTAAAAAGCAGTGAAATAGGGATGCTGAAAGCCATCATCAGTCCGATGCTCAGGATAACCAGTTTTTGTTCGTGTCTTTTCTTCATAAATGATGATTGATAAAAGATAATTGATGAGTAACCTGTCACTCATCAATTATCATTAATCTTTTATAAGTTAAATCTTATCGTCCGAATATTCTCCTGTCAGCGAGTAGTATCCGAAAATAGCCATTCCGCCCGAGATGATCGGCATCAGCACAAATAAGATGATGATCCCGAATACCAGATCTTCCTGCTTTCCTGAGGTGATTTTTGGAATTCCTAAAACTGTGGTTCCGAAATATCCCACCACCAAAGCTACTGCAATCCAGAGTATGCCTAATATTTTTTTTAGTCCGTTCATTTTAGTAGTTTTAAAATTAGTAAAAAATTTAAGTGATCAGGTGTCTAATCGTGAATATTATTATTCTTATTTTTAAGATAAAATAATCCGATGACTAAACAGACTCCAGCGACTCCAATTGGATACCAAAGCCCTTCCAGATACCAGGTTGGATGTCCCGCATCCTTTCCCTGAGTTACCAGATAAGTTGCCACTGCCGGAAGAAGTCCTCCGAATACTCCGTTTCCGATATGATAAGGTAAAGACATTGAGGTATAACGGATCCTCACAGGGAACATTTCGACAAGGAAAGCTGCGATCGGCCCATAAACCATCGTTACAAAAATCACCTGAATGAACACTAAAAAGACCAGATACCATCTTGTATCATTGCTTAGCGTAATAGATTTTGTGACTTTTGGCTCTTCCACTTTTCCGTCTTTCATTACAGGACCCGCTGCAGACCAATGTACGATGCTGTCTTTCTTAATGAATGTTCCGTCTGTAAATGTAGTTTCTTTATGGAATGTAATTAAGCTGTCCGACGCTATATCTTTGTGGATAGCGGCGGTTCTTGTTTCTTTGATTCCATTATTTGCGACGGTTTTAGCTTCGATATTTACACTTTTGTACATGCTGTCGTAAATAGGCCTGTAGGCTAAAATAGCAACCAGCATACCTGCCATCATAATTGCTTTTCGTCCTATTTTATCTGATAGCCAGCCGAAAAACACGAAGAACGGTGTACCCATTAATAAGGCGGTCGCCATTAAATAATCAACCTGCATCGAATCTATATTCATTACTTTTTGCAGGAAACTCATAGCGTAGAACTGTCCCGTATACCAGATAACGCCCTGTCCCATGGCAGCACCAAATAATGCCAGTAATACAAATTTGAAATTAAATTTATTTCCGAAACTTTCTTTTAAAGGGTTTTTAGATGTTTTTCCTTCACTTTTAGCCTTTGCAAAAAGCGGAGATTCTTTCATGTTTTTTCTGATGAAATAAGATACTCCCACCATTAAAATTGAAATCCAGAACGGAACTCTCCATCCCCAGGAATCAAATTCTTCCGCAGACAACGTGTTTTTAGTAATTAAAATGACGATTAATGAGATGAAAAGTCCTGCAGTTGCTGTAGTCTGAATCCATGAAGTCCAGTAACCCCTTCTGTGTGGCTGCGCATATTCTGCAACATAGGTTGCTGCACCCCCGTATTCTCCTCCCAGGGCCAAACCTTGTAAAAGTCTTAAAATTAAAACTAAAACCGGCGCCATGAATCCGATGGTTTCGTACCCGGGAATACACCCGATCAGGAAAGTGGAGAATCCCATGATCAAAAGAGTAACGAGAAAGGTGTATTTTCTTCCGATAATGTCGCCTAATCTTCCGAAGAATAAAGCTCCGAAAGGCCTTACCACAAACCCGGCTGCAAAAGTCGCCAGTGTAGATAAAAATGCTGCGGTAGGATTATCTGCCGGGAAGAATTTCGTCGCTAAAACGATTGCTAAACTTCCAAAAATATAAAAGTCATACCATTCTATCAGAGTACCGAGTGATGAGGCGGTGATCACGCTCCAGATGGTGCGGTTCTTCTGCCGTTCGGTCATATTCTCGTAGTTCTCGTGGTGATTTTCGCTCATGTTGATTGATTTTGATGTTAAAAAATTAAGATATTGAGTTCATCCTGAGTTTAAAGGTAAATCTGAAACTGTACAATGAATTCGCCTTTTGAAGAAGGGCTTTCCGTAGGGCTGGTATACACAGGTCTTGTGGAATATTGTGTGGTGATCTTTGCATGATGCCCGTCTATAAACCAGTTGGCGCCTACATCAAACTGTGAAGACGGCTTATCCAATGCTTCAAAGCTTTTATGGGTATATGCCGCGAAAGGCTGTATTCTGATCTTCGGTTTTTCTGACTGGCTGGGAAGAAGCAAGCCTGCCTGGGCATAAACCACATTCCCAGTTCCTATCATTGGTTGAAGGTTTCCGGGACCTGCAATCGCTTTGTTTCCCGTGAAATTAGGATCAGAGGCTGCAATATTCATTGTTCCCAGATTTCTGATGTAATTAGGACCGAAATTATAGTTGTAATATCCGGCATAGGCAGAAACGGCCATTTTATGTTTCGCATTTCCCAAAGGAATATCTGCAAAGGCGTCTACTGCTACAAGTGTGATATCATGTTTTTCAATATTGGAATTAACAGATGTTCTGGTCCCGTCTGTCTGATGATAAAAACCTGCACCCACATTGAAAACTTTCTTTGTTCCCAAATACGAACCCACTTTGAAAGGAAGTGTATTGGATTCTTCATCCAGAAACTGATATTCCACATATCCGGCTTTTGAAAAGCTTGGGTTTCCATTGTTATCCACGGCTGCGGCTCTTGCAGGATCTGTGACGTTCACCGGAACCAAGTCGGTTGCAAAAGGTTTGTTTAAGCTGAAGCGGTATTCCAGTTTTCCATATTTTCCTTTGGCAAACATTCCCAGCTGTCTTGCAAACTGATCGGAATTGTCAATTAACGGCCATGAGAAAATAGGAGAGTCTACAGTAAGGAAATTCAGGGTCGAAGCCATAGTCATACGGGAAAGTCCCATGTAGTAATGAAGCCCTGCCCCTAAAGATAAACTGAATTTTCCTGCTTCTCCGGGTAAAATAACTGCATACTCATTCCATGCATCATGAAAAAATAACTGTGGTTTCTTCCCGTTTCCATACCCTCCTGTCCCTGTAGTGCCTGTTGCCCCACCATTAATGAAGGTCTGGTTATTGATCCCGAAATGGGCCAGGATCATGTATCTTTTAGAAATTTGTGCGTACATTAAAGCACGTAATCTTCTGTTTCCCAGACTCCACGAATTGTCGGTGGCTTCTCCTGCAACCATGCTTCCCGGGTTCATCTGGGTATTTCTGAGCCAGAACTGGTCCCATAAAATAAATCTGATGTACTTGTCTCCTTCCGGATTGAGGTTTAATTTTAATCCGCCTCCGTAATCAGGAGAACCCTGTGAATATAAAGAACTGCTTATTAGGGCTAATCCAATAAATGAAAGTAATTTCTTCATAAATTATCAATTTTTGGCGTTGTTTTTTGTGAAAGCCAAATTGTAATTAATAATTTATTTAAAGAAATTTAATATATATTATTGGTAAGTATATAGTTTTTACTTAACTGGTTGGTTTTTAGTGACGAGTAGTGGAGTTTAAAAGTCTGAGTGTTTGAGAGTAAATGAGTTTGGGTAGCTGGTAGCTGACATTCTCGAAGCAACCACCGCTATTGTCTGAAATTTGAAATCTGATGTCTTATGTTTGACATCTTGATTCTTAGCTCTTGATTCTAATATCTTACCTACTTCTTAAACCTTTCCCACTTAATCAACATATACTTATCAGCAAATTGGGTAATGATAAGGCCGGAGTTTTTAATGTTTTCTTCCTGAGCAATATATTCAATCAGCTCATTTTGTTTTAAGATTTTATAAACAGGATGGAATTCAGAATGGGGCGGTCTTGTGATATTGTATTTCTTGATCCATGAACTGATGGTTACATGAGAAACTCCGATAATCCGCTCTATTTCACGGAAGCTTAGACCTTCAAGATAGAGTTGTAATGCTTTGGTTACATAGTAGTCATCAATCTGTTTCCCCATTTTTTTAACGGTGAAATAATACTTGCAGTCTTTGCAGAGGAAACGTTGTTTTTCGTTGATGATTCCGCTTTTTACAATCTCATTACCACCACATTTTGGACACTTATTTTCCATAGCTATATGTTTTTAGCAAATATATAATAATTTAGCAAAATAATAATTCTATATAAAGATAAAATTACCTGTATATTTCATTTAAACAAAAAAAATATCTTTATAATTTGGTTTTTAAAGTTATTATGCTTTAAATTTGCCGGAAAATTCAGATAAATAAATGGAAATAGAAATTTCCTCATGCGAACATCTAATGTATGTGAGTGAAATACAGCAGGAAATGTATGATTCTGCACAGCGTAGAGGAACGGGGATCGCAAAACGTTCCATCGAATATTTAACGAAAAAGATTTCAGAGGGCAATGCTGTGGTTGCTACTGAAAATGGCGAATGGGTGGGGTTTTGTTACATTGAGACCTGGTCACACGGCCAGTTTGTAGCAAACTCGGGACTCATTGTATCTCCCAATTACAGGAACAGGGGAGTAGCCACTTTTATCAAAAATAAAGTTTTCAGGTTATCCAGAGAAAAATATCCCAATGCAAAAGTATTTGGGTTAACCACAGGACTTGCTGTCATGAAGATCAACAGTGATCTTGGCTATAAGCCGGTGATTTATTCTGAACTGACTCAGGATGAAGAATTTTGGGACGGGTGTAAGAACTGTGTGAACTACGAAATTTTAATGAAAAAGGAACGTAAAAACTGTCTGTGTACAGCCATGCTTTTTGTTCCTGAAAAGAATGATAAAGTAAACGGGACTGAAATTCAGCAGTCCGAAATAGATTGTTACAATGGAGAAAAAGAAAGTCGTCTTAGCGTTTAGCGGAGGTTTGGATACCTCATACTGTGCCAAGTATCTTAGTGAAACACTGGGATACGAAGTGTATGCAGTGACTGTAAATACCGGAGGTTTTTCTAAAGAAGAAGAAAAAGAGCTGGAAAAAAAAGCCTTCAATCTTGGGGTGAAGGAATACAGGTGCGTGGATGCTCAGGAGGATTACTATAATTCTTGCGTAAAATATCTGATCTTCGGAAATGTGCTGAAAAACAACACTTATCCTTTATCTGTGAGTGCAGAGCGTACCGTTCAGGCACAGGCAATTGCAAAATATGCCATTGAAAGCGGTGCGGATGCTATTGCTCACGGAAGTACGGGAGCCGGAAACGATCAGGTTCGTTTCGACTTGATTTTCCAGATAATGTGCCCGGAAGTGGAGATTATCACGCCGATCCGCGATATGAGCCTGTCCCGTGAAGAAGAAATTGAATTCCTGAAAAGCCACGGCTATGAGAGGGAGTTTCAGAAAGCTCAGTATTCCGTGAATAAAGGACTGTGGGGGACTTCAGTAGGGGGAAAAGAAACATTAACATCAAGAAACTACCTTCCTGAAGAAGCTTTTCCATCACAGATTAAAGAAACGCAGCCCTCAGAACTGGAAATTGAGTTTAAAAATGGTGAGGTTGTAGCCGTAAATGGAGAAAATTTTGAACATTCCGTGTATGCTATTCAGAAAATTGAAGAACAGGCTTCCGCTTACGGAATTGGCCGTGACATCCATGTTGGAGATACAATCGTTGGAATCAAAGGAAGAGTAGGATTTGAAGCGGCGGCAGCATCTGTGATCATCAAAGCCCATCATTTATTGGAAAAACATACACTTTCAAAATATCAGCAGATGATAAAATCCCAGCTATCCGACTGGTACGGAAACTGGCTTCACGAAGCACTTTTCTTAGATCCGGTGATGAGAAATATTGAATCTTTCTTAACGGATTCTCAGGAAACGGTCAGCGGAAAAGTATTTGTAACCCTTTATCCATACAGATTTGTTTTAAACGGAATTGAATCCAGGCACGATCTGATGTCAGATAAATTCGGAAGCTACGGCGAAGCAAACAGGGCCTGGACGGCTGAAGATGTGAAAGGCTACACAAAAATTGTAAGCAATTCTTTAAATATATACCATCAGATAAATTCAGTGTTTTAATGGAGAACCCGAAGGGTTCAATAACAATAGCCACAGGCGAAACCTGTGGAAAAGAATAAAAATGAAAAAAAATATTGGAATCATTGGAGCCAGCGGTTACACAGGAAGCGAATTGGTGCGTTTATTAGCTTTTCATCCCAATGCAGAATTGAGTTTTTTATATAGTCGTTCCAATTCGGGGAAAAGGATCTCTGATTTATACCCCGATTTGGCGACGGTTTGTGAAATGGTTTTAACTGATAAAATTGAAGTCGCGGATATTCTTTTTCTATGTCTTCCGCACAAAGAAAGTCAGAATTGGCTCAGTCAAAATCCTGTTAATGAGGAAACTTTAGTGATTGATCTCGGAAATGATTTCCGTTTGGATGGAAACTTTGGAAACAGAAATTTTATCTACGGACTTCCAGAAATTAATAAAAAAAATCTGGCAAGAGCAAAAAGTATTGCCAATCCGGGATGCTTTGCAACGGCCATTCAGCTCGCTCTTCTTCCATTGGCAGGAAAAGGTTTGTTGAATGAAGTGTACACAACAGGAATTACAGGTTCAACGGGTGCGGGCCAGTCTTTACAGGCAACAACACATTTTACGTGGAGGAACGATAATATTTCAGCATACAAAACTCTGACGCATCAGCATGTAGATGAGATTTTACAGCAGTTAATTTCGTTTAATCATAAAGATATCAGTCTCAATTTCGTTCCGTGGAGGGGTGATTTTGCAAGGGGAATTTTTACAAGTTCGACAGTGAAAACAGATTTAATACTTTCAGATATCATTCAGTTGTATCAGGATTTTTATGAAGAAGAGCCTTTTGTAAAGGTAAGTGAGCATGCCATTGATTTGAAGCAGGTTGTCAATACCAATCGCTGTGTGATTTATATAGAAAAGAGTGGAAATGTAGCAGTTATTCACTCAGCGATTGACAATTTGTTGAAAGGAGCTTCCGGGCAGGCAGTTCAAAACATGAATATAGCGATGGGCTGGGAAGAGAATTTAGGGCTGAACTTAAAACCTGTAGCATTTTAAAAGGTGAATAGCCAATAAAGTGAATGGTCAATAAGTCAATTGTGAATTTTTAAACTCAAAGCAAAACCGACCTAGGAAAATGGAGCGTTAAGAAAATTAATTCTATGAACGTTAAGAAAATTCTACTGTTTGAAGCGCGAGACAAATATTAAGTCGAAAAACAAATGCCGAATTCGCGCAAGTTTTAGAATTTTTAGAGAATAGAAATAATTTTTAGCGGAATTTTCCAGTCTTGAACTTTTGTTTCTTTTGTTTCAAGACAAAAGAAATTAATTAAAACAAAAAAATGAATTTATTCAACGTATATCCATTATTCAACATAAATCCGGTAAAAGCCAAAGGTTCATTCCTTTGGGATGATAAAGGAAAAAAATACCTGGATTTTTACGGAGGTCACGCAGTGATTTCCATCGGACACAATCATCCGCATTATCAAAATAAATTAAAAGAACAGTTAGAGAAAATTTCTTTCTATTCAAATTCTGTTCAGAACGAATTACAGACTGAACTGGCTGAAAAATTAGGAAAACTTTCAGGATATGAAAATTATAATCTTTTCCTGTGCAATTCAGGGGCTGAGGCTAACGAGAATGCCTTGAAGCTGGCATCTTTCCATAACGGAAAAAGTAAAGTGCTTTATTTCTCGGGATCATTCCACGGAAGAACTTCTGCGGCGGTTTCTGTAACTGACAATCCAAAAATTGTTGCTCCTGTCAATTTTTCTGAAAGATTCATCAAATCTGAATGGAATGATATCAAACAGTTTGAAGAGGTCTTTGAAACTCAGGGAAGTGAAATTTCATCCGTTATCATTGAAGGAATTCAGGGTGTGGGCGGAATTGTGATCCCGGCAGCAGAATTCCTGTCCAAAATTAAAGAACTGTGTGAAAAGTACAATGCAGCTCTGATTCTCGATGAAGTTCAGTCAGGATACGGGAGAAGCGGATATTTCTTTGCCCATCAGGAGTTTGGAATTGAACCGGATATGATCACTACCGCAAAAGGAATGGGGAATGGTTTCCCGATCGGTGGTGTTCTGATTCATCCAAAGTTTCAGGCAAGCAACGGTTTGCTGGGAACAACATTCGGGGGAAATCATTTGGCCTGTGCTGCGGGAATCGCTGTTCTGGATGTGATGAAGGATGAAAATCTCACGGCAAATGCTCAGAAAATGGGTGATTATATTGAAAACGAAATTAAAGATCTTCCACATATCAAATCCATCCGGGGGAAAGGATTAATGATCGGAATAGAGCTGGATCAGGACTGTTCAGAAGTGAGGAAAAGCTTATTGTATGATCATCACATTTTTACAGGAAATTCCAATGACAAAAGTGTATTGAGGATCCTTCCGGCTCTTAATATCGGAAAAGAAGAGACCCATCTTTTTGTCGATGCTTTAAAAACAGTACTGGAGGAAATTTAAAAATGATTTGGGAAGTTAAAATGATTTTTTGCTGAGTGAAATGCCATTGCGAACATAACAACAGATTAAAAATCTTAGCCTTCTTTACATTAATAACCTTCACCCACTAATATGTAGAATAAAAAATTATCAGATGAAAAAATTCACCTCTGTAAGCGACGTAAAAAACTTACAGGAAATCATAAAAAAAGCTTTACAGATTAAAGAAAATCCCCATTCCGAAACAGAAAAAGGAAAGGGGAAAACCATAGGACTTGTATTTTTAAATTCAAGTTTGAGAACCCGTTTAAGCAGCCAGATCGCAGCCCAGAATTTAGGATTGAACGTCCTGACTTTAAATGCAGCCCAGGAAGCCTGGAATCTGGAATTTGCAGACGGAGCCGTAATGAATGGTGACACTGTTGAACATATTAAAGATGCCATCGAGGTATTAAACCAATACTGTGACATCATTGCAGTGCGTTGTTTTGCAGGAATGAAGTCTAAAGAAGACGATGTTAATGAAAGTATCCTGAGTCAGTTTGAGCAGCATGCCAAAGTGCCCGTAGTTTCTCTGGAATCTGCCACACGACATCCGCTTCAAAGTCTGGCAGACTGCATTACCATTATAGAAAACTGGAAAAAAGATCACAAGCCGAAAGTGGTTCTGACCTGGGCGCCGCACATTAAACCGATTGCTCAGGCCGTTGGAAATTCTTTCGCAGAATGGATGCAGGAAATGGATGTTGATTTCGTGATTGCTAACCCTGAAGGATATGATCTGGATAAAAGTTTCACAAAAGATACCAAAGTAATCCATAACCAGGATGAAGCCTTAAAAGATGCCGATTTTATCTATGTGAAAAACTGGTCCTCTTTCGATGAATACGCAGCTATGCCGGAAGTAAAAGAAAACTGGATGCTGACCAGAGAAAAACTCGAAAATACCAACGCTGCAAAAGTAATGCACTGCCTTCCTGTCCGACGTAATGTAGAATTGAGTGATGAAGTAATGGACGGGGAAAACTCCATCATTTATCAACAGGCCAAAAACCGGATTTTTTCTGCCCAAACGGTTTTCTCTGAAATTTTGGACGAAATTAATTCAAAATAATTAAACCTCATAGGTTTCACTCGCAAATCTTGTCAAGGTTTAAAATCTTGTCAAGGTTCTCAAAAAAGGTTTGCAATGAAAGATAAATTATACATCATAAAAATCGGCGGTAATCTAATTGATGATGAACAATTACTGGACGGATTTTTAGAGCAGTTTTCTGAAATTAACGAAAAGAAAATTTTAGTTCATGGAGGCGGAAAACTGGCAACCACTCTGGCTGATAAATTAGGTGTTGAACAAAAAATGATCAACGGACGGAGAATCACCAATAAAGATACGCTGGATATTGTGGCAATGGTGTATGCAGGAAGTATCAATAAAAATATTGTGGCAAAGCTTCAGCAGAAAAAATGCAGGGCAATAGGTTTTTCCGGAGCCGATGCGAATTTAATTAAAGCAAGGAAAAGAGAACATGCGGAAATAGATTTCGGATTTGTAGGGGATATTGAGAAGAAAAGCGTAAACAGGAAATTGATCTCAAAATTGATTAAGCTTAAGCTTGTCCCTGTTTTTTCAGCGATTACGCATGACAAAAAGGGAAATCTTTTCAATACCAACGCAGATACGATTGCTTCAGTCATTGCTCAGGCTTTATCTGCAAAATATGATGTTGAGCTGTTGTATTGTTTCGATAAAAAAGGGGTTTTGGAAGATGTCGGAAATCCTGAATCTGTTATAAAAAATATTTCGGAAGAAAAATTTTCAACATTGAAAAATGAAGGAAAACTTCATAAAGGAATTCTGCCCAAATTAGAAAACGCGCTTGGAGCAATAAAAAACAACGTAAACAAGGTATTCCTGATTAAAGAAACCGAATTAAAAAACCATATAGAAAACCATCATGCAGGAACTGAAATCTGTTTATAATAAAGAAGAGCTACTGAATCAGGCAGTTGAATTGCTGAAAAAACTGATCGCAATTCCTTCATTCAGCAAGGATGAATACAATACGTCCGTAGAAATTGAGAATTTTTTTAAAGAACATCATATTCCTGCAAAACGTTTTAAAAACAACATTTGGGCAGTCAACAAAAACTTTGACGTATTCAAGCCGTCCATTCTGCTGAATACACATCATGATACGGTAAAACCTAATAAAGCATACACATCAGATCCTTTTCTTCCGGTTGAAAAGGACGGTAAACTGTACGGATTGGGAAGTAATGATGCCGGAGCTTCTCTGGTTTCCATGACTCAGGTTTTTTTACACTTTTATGAAAAAGAAGATTTAAAATTTAATTTAGTTATTGCTTTGACGGCTGAGGAGGAGATTTCAGGATTTGATGGAATTGAGGCCTTATTTCCACAGCTTCCGAATATCGAACTCGCCATTGTAGGAGAACCCACGCAGATGAATCTGGCGATCGCGGAAAAAGGACTTTTGGTGATAGACGGGGAAATGAAAGGAACTCCTTCTCATGCTGCTCATCCGAACGATGATAACTCCATTGTAAAATGTATGCAAGATCTTCAGAATATTCTGAGTTTCAGATTTCCGAAGGTTTCAGATTATTTGGGGGAAGTTAAGATTACGCTGTCAGGAATTCATTCGGGGGTTCAGCATAACGTAGTTCCGGAAGCCTGTACCTTCACTTTGGATGTAAGGGTTACGGATGAATATTCCAATAAAGAAGCATTTGAAATCATTCAGTCACACATGAAATCAACATTAACGGCCAGGTCTTTCAGGTTGAATTCCTCAAAAATCGAAATGGATCACCCTTTTGTTCAGGCAGGTCTGGAAACAGGGAGGACAACCTATGGTTCGCCAACATCATCAGATCAGGCGATTATTCCATGCACATCCGTTAAAATAGGTCCCGGCGACAGCACGCGCTCCCACACGGCAGATGAATACATTTATATAAAAGAAATAGAAGAAGGAATCGAGATCTATATCAGGATCTTAGAAAAAGTTTTATAAAGAGAGAAGTTAGAAGTTAGAAGTTAGAAGCCGGAAATTTATGCATACGATGGCACTAATATCTAATATCTAACATCTAATATCTAAAAAATAAATGTTTTGACAACACTCAGCAGACGATGAAGTTTGAATATTTTTAATAAAGATTTATGCAAAAATTAAAATTAAGAATGAAAAGCTTAAAAATGTGGAAATGTTTAAAGTTTTATGAAGAATGAAAGAAGCTCTGCTGAGCAAGTCAAAGCAAAACTGAATTTTAAAAGAAAAAATTATGAAAAAAATATGGCAGAAAGACGATAATGCCACCAATATATTAGTCAATAAATTCACGGTTGGGAAAGACCTTGATTTTGATGAACGTTTAGCAAAATATGATGTTAAAGGTTCCATGGCACACTGTAAAATGTTGGCAGAAGTTGAAATTATTTCCAATGAAGAATCAAAGCAGATATTGTCTGTTTTGGAAGGGATTTTGAAAGATATCGAAAACGGAACTTTTGAAATTGATAAAAGTGCAGAAGATATCCATTCACAGATTGAAGCGATTTTAATTGAAAAATTAGGCGATACCGGAAAGAAAATTCATACGGCAAGATCACGGAACGATCAGGTTCTGCTGGATATTAAACTCTATTTGTTAGATGAGATCCGTGAAATGACCATTTTGACGGATGAGTTTTTCCAGATTTTAATCAAATTAGCTGAACAGCATAAAAATATACTCCTTCCGGGCTATACCCATCTTCAGATCGCGATGCCGTCTTCGTTTGGATTGTGGTTTGGAGCGTACGCCGAAGCATTGCTGGATGATGTTGAACTGTTGTTTTCGGTGAAGAATATCATTAATAAAAATCCGCTTGGTTCAGCGGCTGGCTACGGTTCCTCTTTCCCGATTGATCGTGAAAGTACAACTTACAACCTGGGTTTTCAGTCAATGAACTATAATTCCGTATACGCACAGATGACCCGTGGAAAATCCGAAAAAATGCTCTCCATGGCCATGGCTACCTTAGCCGGAACGCTAGGTAAATTTGCATACGATGTCTGTTTGTATTTGAGCCAGAATTTCGATTTTATAAGCTTTCCGAAAGAATTTACCACCGGCAGCAGCATTATGCCGCACAAAAAAAATCCGGATATTTTTGAGTTGGTACGTGCACGATGCAACAGAATTCAGGCTTTGCCCAATGAGCTCATTTTATTAACGAATAATCTGCCGTCAGGGTATCACAGAGACGTACAGCTGACCAAAGAAATTCTTTTCCCAGCTATTGATTCGCTGAAAGAATGTCTGGAGATTTTGAGCTATACGTTGCCTAATATCCAGGTAAAAGACGGAATTCTGGAAGATGAAAAATACAAATATCTTTTCAGCGTAGAAAAAATCAATGAAGAAGTGAAAAAGGGAAGCTCATTCCGTGATGCTTATGTAAAAGTAGGGCAGGAGATTGAAAATAATGAGTTTGATTTTGAAATTAAAAATTTGAATCATACCCATCAGGGAAGCATCGGAAATCTTTGTCTGGGTAAAATAGAATATCAGTTTAATAAATTGAAAAATAAGCTATTGGGTTAATTTTGAACCATTAAGAGGATTAAAGTTATTAAGTTTATTTAAGAAAATTATAGATTTTAAAACATAGATGTTCTAATAGTTTATCAGAATTCGCTTGCGAAATCCTTAACTATCCCAAATCAATTTTAAATTTAGTAGATTTTTTCACCTCATGAAGCACAATAGAACTATGATATTGCCCGATATTAGGAATGTTTGAAATCACATTCACCGTAAAATCATTATAAGAATTAATATCTTTTGCAATGATTTTCAGCATATAATCATATTCGCCGGAAAGACTGGTAATTTCCTGAACCTCATCATGTTGCATAATGTTTTTCTCAAAAGTTTCTAAAACTTTTTTGGATTGTTCTTTGAGACGAACATTACAGTAAACCACAATATTCAGACCCAGCTTTTCACGGTTCAAAAGACCAACGTATTTCTCAATGATGCCCTGCTTTTCCAGCTGTTTGATACGTTCATAAGTAGGCGTAAACGTAAGACCTATCTTTTCTGAAATTTCTTTCACAGATAAGGTAGAGTCTTCCTGAATAATGCTGAGGATCATTTTGTCTTTTAAATCCATAGAATAGGTTTGAGTTTTAACAAAAATATCAATTATAAATGAAAATAAGGAAAGAATAAGAGTTTTAATTTATTTGAAACTTTGGTTTTGCAGGTTCGTAAAATTTTTGTATCTTTGCACCTAATGAATAAAAGAGTGTTTATATCATTAGATTTACCGGGCGAAAGCGCCCTTTACGATATTTATTATTATTAAGCGAAGATCCTGTCTTCGCTTTTTTTATGCTCAAAAATTAAGAATTATGTTTACGATTACAGAACTAAGTACAGAGAGAATCAACAGTATACTGGCCGAAGCACTGGCTTTTGCCAACGGGAAAACTGCGAAAATAGAAGGAGAGGTTTTTTGCTCAAATCTTTTCTTTGAAGACAGTACAAGAACAAAGACAAGTTTTGATATGGCAGAAAGAAAGCTGGGCCTGCAGGTAGTACCTTTTGATGCAGCAAACAGTTCTGTGAATAAAGGCGAGAGTTTATACGATACCGTAAAGACGATTGAAAGCATAGGCGTAAATCTTGTCGTGATCAGAGATAAGAAAGACAGATATTTTGACGAGTTGAACAATATAAACATTCCTGTAATCAACGGAGGAGACGGAACAGGAAACCACCCGTCCCAATGCATGCTGGATTTAATGACGATTTATCAGGAATTTGGAAAATTCGAAGGCTTAAAAGTAGGAATCGTAGGAGATGTAAAACACAGCCGTGTTGCCAATTCAAATGCCGAAGCCTTAAGAAGATTAGGCGCAAAAGTATATTTTTCAGGTCCGGAACAGTGGTTCGACGAAGGCGCTTTAATCAACGGAACCTACTTGCCGGTTGATCAGTTAATCGCTGAGGTAGACGTATTAATGCTGCTAAGAATCCAGCATGAAAGACATGATGCGAAAATGAGCTATTCTGCTTCCGAATACCACAGGAAATACGGTCTTACAAAAGGAAGAGAAAAAGCAATGAAAGAAGGCGCGATCATTATGCACCCTGCTCCGATCAACAGAGGTGTTGAAATTGATACAGACCTTGTTGAGTGTGAACGTTCAAGAATTTTCAGACAGATGCAGAACGGCGTATTCGCAAGAATGGCCATTTTAAAAGAAACCCTGGAAAAGGAAGGGTATACTTTTAAATAGATAACAAGTTTTGAGATTTGGGTTCGGGAGCTTGAACCTACAAAAATTCCTCTCCTCTGGAGGGGTGGCGAAAATTCAAAGAATTTTTGACGGGGTGGTTAAAAAAAGATAAAATAGAATAAAGAGATAAAATAAAATGAAGAAAAAATTAATACTGGAGTCCGGTGAAGTATTTCATGGAGAAGGTTTCGGAGCAGAATTAGAAACTGCCGGAGAAGTGGTTTTCAATACGGGAATGACAGGCTATCAGGAGCTGATCTCCGATCCGTCATACTGCGGTCAGATTGTTTGCATGACCTATCCGCTTATCGGGAATTATGGTATTAACCGTGATGATTATGAAAGTATCGAGCCGGCTATTAAAGGGCTTATCGTAAAAGAAGTTTGCGATCTTCCTTCCAATTTCCGTACTCAGATGACCTTGGATGAATTATTTAAAAGGAAAAACCTCTCAGGAATTTCCGGAATCGACACCAGAAGGCTCACAAGAGTTCTTCGTAATTCCGGAGTTGTAAAAGGTAAAATCGTCAACGATGATACTGACGAAAGCACAATCGTTGAAGAATTAAAATCAACGGTTTTCCCAACCAATCAGGTAGAGCAGGTTTCTACGAAAACGTCTTACGCGAATCCCGGAAGAGGATTTAAAGTAGTGCTGGTAGATTTCGGTTCCAAATTGGGAATTATCAGAGAATTGTCTCAGAGAAACTGTGATATTACAGTGGTTTCCCAGGATACAACAGCAGAAGAAATCCTGTTAATGGATCCGGACGGAATTATGCTTTCAAACGGTCCCGGCGACCCTGAGGACAACCCACAGGCATTAGAAATGATCCGTGGATTATTAGGAAAAGTTCCCATCTTCGGAATCTGTTTAGGGCACCAATTAATCGGTTTGGCTTGCGGTGCAAAGACATTCAAACTGAAGTTCGGACACAGAGGAGGAAACCATCCGGTTTTGGATTTAGAGAAAAACAAAGTGGCAATCACTTCTCAGAATCACGGTTATGCGGTTGATCAGGAAAGTTTAAAAGATACGGATCTTATTGAAACTCATATCGCATTGAACGACAGAACAAACGAAGGACTGAAACATAAAATTCACCCTTGTTTCTCAGTTCAGTACCATCCGGAAGCAAGCCCGGGCCCTGAAGATGCCAATTATTTATTTGATGATTTCATCGATTTAATGGAGGATTTTAAGAATAAGAATAATCAGTAATTTGCATTTATAAATGTCAACTTTTCGCCAAATTTATTATCATATTGTATTTAGTACGAAGCACAGAAAGCCTGTGTTAAATATTGAGCATGAAGATCAATTATATAAATACATTTGGGGAATTGTCAAAAATAAAAACTGTAAACTTTATAGAATTAATGGAATGCCGGATCATATTCATTTATTTACTGACCTGCATCCTTCAGTTTCTTTAAGCAGTTTTATAAAAGATATAAAGGTTTCAAGCAACTTGTGGATAAAGCAAAGCGGATTATTCCCTGATTTTGAAGAATGGCAAAGTGGTTACGGTGCATTCACTTATTCAGAAAGAGAAAAAGATATGATCATTGATTATATTAAAAATCAAAAAGAACATCATAAAAATGAATCCTTTGAGATTGAATATAAGAATTTGCTAAAATCTCATGGAATTGAATTCGATGAAAAATATCTGTGGTAAATAATATTCAACCCATAAATGGGTTGTCGGAATGTGATTAACTATCCAATCCATAGGTTTCACCTACGGCTATTAAAATTCAGCCACTCCGTGGCTGCCCAAAAAGAACCATGAAATGGTTCAACAATAATAGTCACGGATGCAATCCATGGAATAATAAAAAAGAAAAAAATGAAAAGAAACGACATAAAAACAATTTTAGTAATCGGTTCAGGACCTATTATCATCGGTCAGGCAGCTGAATTCGATTATGCAGGAACGCAGGCCTGCCTGTCTTTGAGAGAAGAAGGCTACAAGGTGATTCTGATCAATTCAAACCCTGCAACCATTATGACTGATGTAGAAATCGCGGATAAAGTATATATCGAGCCAATTTCCCTTCAGTTTGTAAGCCACATCATCAGAAAAGAGCGCCCGGATGCCCTTTTACCGACTCTTGGCGGACAAACAGGTCTGAATATGGCGGTAGAATTGGAAAAATCAGGAATTCTTGAAGAATGCAAAGTGGAAGTTTTGGGAACTACGCTTTCTGCCATCAACAGAGCGGAAGACAGAGACCTTTTCCGTGAGCTGATGAGAGAACTGAATGAGCCGGTTCCTGAATCGGATATCGTGACTACAGTAGAAGGAGCGATCCGTTTTGCTGATGAAATCGGCTATCCGGTAATTGTTCGTCCTGCCTTTACAATGGGAGGAACAGGAGGGGGCATCGCCTCTACAGAAGCTGAATTGAAAGAGATTGCTGAATTAGGATTAAAATACAGCCCTGTTACACAATGTCTTATCGAAAGATCCATTGCTGGTTTCAAGGAAATTGAATACGAAGTAATGCGTGATGCCAACGACAATGCGATTGTGGTTTGTAACATGGAAAATATAGATCCGGTAGGCGTTCACACAGGAGATTCTATCGTAGTGGCGCCTTCTCAGACACTTTCTGACAGAGAGTACCAGTTACTGAGAAACGCTTCCCTAAAGATCATCAGAGCCCTGGGAATTGAAGGAGGATGTAATGTTCAGCTGGCTTTAGACCCCCATTCATTCAACTACTATATCATCGAGGTGAATCCTAGAGTTTCCCGTTCATCAGCACTGGCAAGTAAGGCGACAGGATATCCGATTGCGAAAATTGCTGCAAAAATAGCAGTAGGTTTAACGCTTGACGAGATCATGAATCCGGTGACAGGAAAAACATATGCATGTTTTGAGCCTGCCCTTGATTATGTGGTAACCAAGTTCCCGAGATTCCCGTTCGATAAATTCGAAACAGCCGACAGAAGACTGTCTACCCAGATGAAAGCGACCGGAGAAGTAATGGCCATCGGAAGAAACTTCGAAGAATCTTTACAGAAAGCCGTTCGTTCCTTAGAAACTGGTTTAAGACACTTAGGATTAAAAACAAAACAGGCCGCAGCTTTAACGGATGAAGATATCGAAAGAAGAATCAGAGTTTGTGATGATGAAAGACTGTTTATTATCTGTGACGCTTTAAGAAGAGGTTACGACTGGGAACAGATTGTAGAATGGAGTAAAATTGATAAATTCTTCATCTGGAAATTAAAGAAGCTTGTTGATTTTGAAAAAGTAATTGCTGCTCATCAATTCGACAAAGAAACTTTAATTCAGGCTAAAAAATTAGGTTTTTCAGATCAGAATATCGCTCATTTATGGGAATCTTCCCAGAGAGAAGTGTATAACTTCAGAAAAGAAAACGGCGTGATACCGGTTTACAAAATGGTAGACACATGCGCCGCAGAATTTGAAAGTGAAACCCCTTATTTCTACGGAACTTACGAAGAAGAAAATGAAAGCGTAGTAACGGATAAGCAAAAAGTCATTGTTCTGGGTTCAGGACCTATCAGAATCGGGCAGGGAGTTGAATTTGACTACGCAACCGTTCACTCGGTTTGGGCGATCAAAGAAATGGGTTACGAAGCTATCATCATCAACAACAACCCGGAAACCGTTTCCACAGACTTCTCAATTTCAGATAAATTATACTTCGAGCCTTTAACGGAAGAAGATGTAATGAGTATCATAGATCTTGAAAAACCTATGGGAGTGGTGGTTCAGTTCGGAGGTCAGACAGCCATCAACTTAGCAGATAAGCTGGCAAGTTACGGAGTGAAAATTCTGGGAACTTCATTAGAAGATTTAGACAGAGCTGAAAACAGGGATAAGTTTGAAAAAGCCCTTCAGGAAATGGGGATTCCACAGCCTTTAGGAAAAACTTCAACTTCAAAAGAAGAAGCCATTACAATTGCCAACGAGATCGGGTACCCGGTTCTGGTTCGTCCAAGTTATGTATTGGGAGGCAGAGCCATGGAAATTGTTTACACCGAAAGCGAATTGGCTCACTACATGGAATTTGCGGTAGATGCAAGCCCGGAACATCCGGTTTTAGTGGACCGTTACATTACAGGAAAAGAAGTTGAAGTAGATGCAATCTGCGATGGCGAAACAGTCATTATTCCTGGAATCATGGAACACATCGAAAGAGCGGGAGTGCACTCCGGAGACTCCATTGCAGTCTATCCGCCTCAGAATGTTTCGCCTCAGGAAATTGATACCCTGGTAGATTACACCCAGAGACTGGCAAAAGGATTGAATGTGATTGGTTTAATGAACATCCAGTACGTTCTTTTCGAAGGAAATGTATACGTAATTGAAGTGAATCCACGTTCATCAAGAACAGTTCCTTTCCTGTCTAAAATTACAGAAGTTCCGATGGCGAACTTAGCAACAAAAGCTATTTTAGGTCAGAAACTGAAAGATTTAGGGTACAAGAACGGTCTTGCTCCGGTAAAAGAAGGAGTTTACGTAAAAGTTCCCGTGTTCTCTTTCTCAAAACTGACGAAAGTAGACATCTCTCTAGGACCGGAAATGAAGTCCACAGGAGAAGTAATGGGGAAAGACACAACCCTGGAAAAAGCCCTTTACAAAGGACTGATCGCAGCAGGAAGAAAAGTCCCGATGCACGGTTCAATTTTGTTTACAGTGGCAGATAAGCACAAGCAGGAAGCTGCGGATCTGGCGGCAAGATTCCATGAAGTTGGTTTCAGAATCTGGGCAACGGAAGGAACAGCCAAATTCTTCGGAGAACAGGGAATTCCTTGTAAAATAGGGTACAAAATCGGAGAAGATGATGTCAACCTGATCGACCTGATCCAGAAAGGAAAAGTACAGTACGTAGTGAATACCATGACCAAAGGTAAACAGGTAGAAAGAGATGGATTCCAGATCAGAAGAATGAGTGTGGAGAACGGTGTTCCTTGTTTAACCTCAATGGACACGGTAGAAGCGATTCTAAAAGTTATTGAAAGCATGAGTTTCAAAATGGAGACGATGTAATTTCGGAACCAGATATATAATTCAAGCCCCGTAAGTTTTCTTGCGGGGTTTATTTTTTATTTCCATTAAAAAATACATATCCGTTTTTCGGTTGTAATAGGAATCCTTTCCGTTTAAATTTGTAGAAAAAAAGAAATGAATAATTTTAAATTGGAAGCATTGAATCATTTAGATTTTGAATATTTGAATGATTTATCAGAAACTGAGCTCGCAGAGAATCATATTAAAAAGATGAAAGTGGACAAATTTCCGGGTTTTCCTTGCAGGATTACTCTGGAAGATGCCGGGATCGGTGAAATGGTTTTTCTCCTCAACTATGATTTTCACAATGTCAATTCTCCGTATCGGGCCAGCGGGCCTGTTTTTTTACGGGCCAATCAATTAACAAAAACGTATGCACAAAATGAGATTCCGGTAATGTTCAATCATAGATTGCTTTCAATCCGGGGGTATAGCAAAGATGCAATGATGGTTGTTGCTGATGTTTCCGAAGGCAAATTTTTAAAAGACAAACTTTTGCAAATTCTGGAAAATCCAAACATTGAATATATACATTTGCATAATGCAAAACCGGGATGCTTTAATTGTACCGTAAAAAGAATATAAATACTTGTCCGTTTTTCGGTTGCATAAAAATAAGATCCCCAGTACTTTTATAAAAAAATTAAAATGACGGCAATTCAGAGATTCAGAGAACTGCATAAGCAGGATGATCCATTATTAATAGGAAACGTTTGGAATGTACAAAGCGCCAGGGCATATGAAAAAGAGGGCTACAAAGCAGTCGCGACTTCAAGCTCGGCTGTAGCATTTAGTCTGGGATACGAAGACGGCGAAAATATAAGCTTTGATGAGTATTTTTATATCATTGAAAGAATTTTAAAATCCATATCAATTCCCCTGTCCGTAGACCTGGAAGGAGGTTATGGGAAAACCGCGGATGAAATTGTTTTAAACATTTCCAGGCTTGCGAAGGCCGGAGTTGTCGGAATCAATATCGAAGACAGCATCATCATGGATGGAACCAGAAAACTATTGAGTACCCATGATTTTTATGAAAAATTAAATGCAGTCATTCTCAAACTTAAAGATCAGGATATTGACATTTTCATCAATGTCAGAATAGATCCGTTTCTCCTGGGCGTAGAAAATGCCACAGAAGAAACCGTCGGGCGGATAAAAATCATTGAGGAAGTAGGAGCGGACGGAATTTTTGTCCCGTGCATTACCCAGGTAAAGGATATTGAAACCGTTATTAAGACGGCAAAGCTTCCATTCAGTGTTATGTGTATGCCGGAACTTCCGGATTTTAAAACCCTTAAAAGATTAGGTGTTAAAAGAATTTCATCAGGAAACTTCTTAAATGGTTATATTTATGGGCAATTGGAAACCACATTAAAAGCCATTGGAGAGGCCGGAAGTTTTTCTCCGGTTTTTTAGAGATAATGAAACTTACAGAAGAAAGGATGTATCGGGCATCTTTAGAAAAAGATTCCTCATTTGAAGGCATTTACTGGATGGCCGTAAAAACGACAGGTATATTCTGCCGGCCCACCTGTACTGCCCGAAAACCCAAAAGAGAAAATGTGGAATTCTTTACCAATACCGAAAAAGCCATAGAAAACGGCTACAGACCTTGTAAAATATGCAGACCGCTTGAAAAACTCAATGAAACACCCCAATACATTCAGGATCTGCTGGATGAGCTGCAACAGCATGAATCATTAAAAATCAAAGATGCAGATCTTCTGAAAAGAAATATTGAACCGGTAACCATCAGGCGCTGGTTCCTGAAAAACCATGGAATGACATTCCAGGTTTTTCAAAGAGAATTCAGAATGAATCAGGCATTTAAGAAAATAAAAAACGGTGAAAGTATCATAGAAGTAGCAATGGAATCAGGCTACGAAAGCTTAAGCGGCTTCAATGAACGGTTCAAAGATATAATTGGTACTACACCGAAAAATACAGGCCGCCAGAAAATCATTGACCTGAAAAGAATAGAGACTCCGCTAGGCCCCATGTTTGCCTGTGCCTGTGAAGAGGGAATCTGCCTGCTTGAATTTACGGACCGGAAAAATATAGACCTGCAGCTTGCCCGCCTGTCCAAGGCAATGAATGCAGAAATCATTCAGGGTGAAAATAAGCATTTCAAACAGCTGGAAGAAGAGCTGAGCGAGTACTTTGAACGAAAAAGGACACAGTTTGATGTACCTCTTTACATCACCGGAACCGATTTTCAGAAGAAAGTCTGGCAGCTTTTACAAGAGATACCCGCAGGAGAAACCCGTACCTACAAGCAGCAATCCGGATTTTTGGGTAATCCTAAAGCCGTACGTGCCGTGGGAACGGCTAATGGAATCAATAAAATCGCTATCATTATTCCGTGTCACAGGGTGATAGGATCAGATGGTGAACTGGTAGGCTATGCCGGAGGAATATGGAGAAAACAGAAACTTCTGGAACTGGAGGGCGCTATCTTATTTTAAATATCTTTACAAAAGGACTGCTGTAAGTGTCGTTCTTCGTTTGATTTTTTTATATTAGTTGAGCGTTGAGGTTCGGAAATCCGTCCGATCCCAAAACTCTGGAACGTTAGCAGCAACTATTATGAGGATCAGTGGTAATTTTTTCGACAGGTTAAGGTATAATGTTTTTCCCATGGCCTTATTTTGCGGTCTTACCGGCGTTTTCTTCAACCATACATTACAGGCTTTCTCTGTGCTTGCAGCTATAACGTTTATATTGATCTGGCTGATTGATACAGTTATCATTGTACAAAAGCTTGGAATAAATCTGAATACACTGTATTTAACAGACAAAATAATGTTTAATAGTCTGGAAATAGATCCGTCCCGGATCACCAAAATAAAAACCGAAAATATGTATCCTGATTCTATAATCTCTAAATGGAAAATCACTGCAATTCGATTTACATTAGATGACAATACAGATTTTTACATTCTTGGAAAGCCACATTCTATATTTTTCTATATCAAATATATAGCAGGCATTTTTATATCATATTATGCAGGTTGGCGGAAATATAAAAGTGGCCGCCAAAGAAGTTTTACCCCGTTGTCAGGCTATTTTGTTAAGGAAACATCCCAGACTTTACATTTTTTGATTTTGAAATACCCAGACTTAAGACTAAAAGTGCTTTAAAAAATACTTTATGAACACTATTCGTAAACCTTCAGTTGATGCTCAGCAGGACTGTCTACAAAATACAGTTAGTATTAAAATGATCATGCTGAGCAGATTAAAAGTATAAATATAGAGGCTGTTTAAATTTTTAAAATCTCGATGATTTGGCAGATTACACAGATTTTTTATAACTAAAATAAACCTGCTCAATCTCCTTAATCTGTGGGAGGAATATTTTTGTTTAATAATGATTTCTGCATCATAATTTTTATTGAATAAAATTTAAACAGCCTCTTACTCATCAGTAAATGCGCGTTTCGGCCTTATTTAACCTTATAATACGGCTCCGAAAAATACTTGCTCGGCTTGATATATGCCGTTTTTCTGTCCGCATCGAAGATCCAGTTGAACCTTCTCATCATATCCGCTCCGAAATAATTGACCGTCTGGGTTTTCATATCTCCGGCAAAAAATCCTGCTGAAACATCTTTTAAAACAGAATTCCCCAATTTAAAAAAAGGAAGAATGCCCTGTTTGGTGATGATACTCTTCCCACTGGAATTTTTTAACGTTTTTTCTCCCGTTATTTTCAGTTTTTCATTCAGTCCTTTTTCTTCGGCAAACTTGTTACTGTAGAGCAGGCCTCCGGGATATCCGGACTGGAGGAGGAAATAGGCTTCCTGTTGCTGCTTGCCGTCAATAACATTATCAGCTGCAATATAAAAAGCACCTTTATCATTCAGGAGCATAATCGGCTGATAACCTTTCAGATCAGGCTGGCGGTCATAGATTTCAAACCTGTTGTTGTCATAATCAATTTTAAAGGTTTTTCCCGCAAACATTCCCGTTCCTATCTTTCCGTCCGCTTCCTGTCCCGTAAGTTCATTGTCAAAAAAACGAACGTTATCTATATTTAATTTTCCAATCCGGACCGTATTTTTTTCGCTTATTTCCTGGCTGAAAATAATATGGTCTGCTTTGCGCTGCCTTTCCGGAGAAATCGAAGCATCCTCCATAGCAATCTGGAACATCAGATCCAGAGAATCTTTTTTATTCACCAGGGTTTTTACAATGATATTATTATGTTTCGTAATTCTGAAGGGAATCGTCTGCTGTGCGTGTATGCTGAAAAGGCCGGCAGAAAAAAGTAGGATAAAGCTTGTTTTTTTGAACATTATAAAGTGATTAGCGGTTAAATTCCGGAGTTTTAAAATTACCTATTATCTTTGGAACGGCAAATACCAATATCAAATGATTCAAAAACTGCTTAACAGTGGACTGCATTGGGAGAAAAAGGAATTCAAAAGAAATGAATTTCTGAAAGTCTCAGGAAATACCGATACCCATATTTATTTTGTGGAAAACGGCAGCATCAGGATCTTTATCATGGACCAAAATGAAGAAAGGATCATCCGCTTCGGATATACGGGAAATATTGTTGTTTCCCTCGATTCCTTTTTGTCCGGAAAACCATCGGATTTCTATATTCAGGCGATTAAGAAAACCACGGTAAGAACGGCCGGAAAAAAAGACTTCTACAGATTCATTCAGTCCGGGGAAGAAAATCTTAAATTTTGGATCCATATTTTGGAGGATCTTGTACTCCAGCAGATCGAAAGAGAAAAAGACCTGCTGACCCACTCGCCAAAAGAACGTTTTGAAAGAGTTTTAAAAAGAAGCCCGAAGCTGTTTCAGGAAGTTCCCAATAAATATATTGCCAACTATCTCAGAATGTCCCCGGAAACCTTGTCAAGGCTCAAAAAATCTTGAGTTCAGTCAAGATTTAAGAAAAAAACGATCCCGAAATTTGCATAAAAATCATCAATGAAAATATCTGCATCAGGATTACTGGACGAATTGAAAGCATTAACTATAGAACATATCCGCTATGCTGAAAACTTTCTGCGGGAACCGGATGACAAGCTTAATTCCAGAATTTCAGATAAAAGCTGGAGCGTACTGGAATGCCTTGAACATCTCAATCTTTACGGAAAATTTTATATTCCTGAGATCAGCAGGAGAATTTCTTCATCAAAAACTTCACCTGCCTCTGTTTTCAAATCCGGAATCTTGGGAAACTACTTTGCTGAATCGATGCTTCCTAAGGAAAAACTGAACAAAATGAAAACTTTCAAAAGCATGGATCCCATCAACAGCCGGCTGGATAAAGAAGTAGTGGAAGAGTTTATAAAACAGCAGTATCAGCTCATAGAATTGCTGGAAAAAGCAAAAGATATCAATCTTAATACGGTTAAAACTGGCATCAGCATTTCAAAACTGATCAAACTGAAACTGGGTGATACTTTTCGCTTTATCATCCATCATAACCAAAGACATATCCGTCAGGCACAAAACGTTTTCATGAATTTTTAGTATGGTAAAGAATTCCAAATATGTATTAATTTAAATCAATGGGAATCATCTGCCGGAAAAAAATACAGATTCCGCTGGGAGAAATGCTTACCTGCTCCGCAGAGCAGGGGTAGGCTATGCAGGCGGAATATGGAGGAAACAAAAATTATTGGAATTAGAGAAGGCTATTTTATTTTGATTTTTGTAAATTTAGGCAAAAATTTACACGTGAAAAAGTTACTATTTGCACTTTGCATATCAGCTTCGGCTTTAAGTTTTGCCCAGGATTACTCAGTACCGGCAGCAAGTCCGCGCCAGAAGGTAGAACAGCAGTTCTCCATGTCTAAAATCAGTATTGATTACGGAAGACCGGGAGTCAAAGGGCGTAAGATCTTCGGAGAACTCGTTCCTTACGGACAGGTTTGGAGAGCGGGCGCTAACTCATCTACTAAAATCACATTCGGGCAGTCTGTTAATTTCGGTGGAAAGATGGTTCCGGCAGGAACTTACGGTCTTTTTATCGTTCCTACAGAAAAAGAGTGGAAAGTAATATTAAATAAAGATTTCCAGCAGTGGGGCGCTTATACCTATGATCCTAAACAGGATGTGGTAGATGTTACAGTACCTGTTAATAAACTGGCAGACAAGCAGGAATGGTTTGAAATTACATTGAACCCGACCGATGAAAACTCAGGAAACCTTGTTATTAAATGGGATATGGCTGAGGCAGAAGTTGCTTTGAAACCTGCAAAACCTGATGCCGTGATCAAAATTTCAGATAAACTGAAAGAAATCAAGAAAATAGAAGCAGACGCTGCAAAAGCCAAAAGCTAAAGAATGAAATTTTCAATTCAACCTGTTTTAGAAAATCAGGAATACCAATTAATCCCCTTGCAGCAAGGGGATTTTGAGTCTTTATACGAGGTGGCTTCAGATCCGCGGGTTTGGGAGCAGCATCCCAATAAAGACCGCTATAAAAGAGAGGTTTTTGAAAACTTTTTTAAAGGAGCCATGGAAAGTGGCGGGGCCTTTAAGATCATTGAAAAATCTTCGGGAGATGTTTTAGGCAGCACGCGTTTTTATGATTTTGACGAAACGGAGAGCCATATTTTCATAGGATACACCTTCTACGGGACAAAATCCTGGGGAAAAGGCATCAATCCGCAGGTGAAAAAGCTGATGCTGGATTATATCTTCCGGTACGTGGACAAAGTGCATTTCCATATCGGGAAAGAAAATTTCCGCTCTCAGACCGCTCTGGAAAGAATAGGCGGAAAGAAGATTGCAGAAGAGGAAGTGGCTTATTTTGCAGAGCCTGCAAGGACTAATTTTGTATATGAAATCAAAAAAGAAGATCACTCATGAAAAAATATAAAATTCAAAAAGCACCGTTTGTAGTTCCTACCACAGATGGAAAACTTATAGAAGAACACTGGGGGAATTCTACAGGAAACTCCAATGTTTCCATTGCCCATATGGTAGCGCCGCCGGAATGGAGCGAGCCGCACCAGACTCCGGAGTTTGATGAATTTACCCTTATCATTTCAGGGAAAAAACAGTTTGAGATAGATGGGGAAATCATCATCCTTGAAAAAGGGCAGAGCATTCTAATAGAAAAAGGAGCAAGAGTACGTTACAGCAACCCTTTTTCAGAACCTTGCGAATATATTGCCATTTGCCTTCCTGCATTTTCGATGGATCTGGTGAACAGAGAAGATTAAATATACCGGTATAGCAGTGTAGCAATGGACCAATTCGCGGTAAAACCATTGTTACACTGTTAAACGGATAACATTGTTACATTGAAATAAATGAAATTTATTTCAGTATTTCCTTCAAAAACAACAACGTATGATTCCAGGCTCTTTTCGCCATCACTTCATTATAATCAGGTGATTTCGGATCGGTGAAAGTATGCTTTGAGTGGGCGTAGGTGATGATCTGCCAGTCCGCGTTGCCTTCATTCATTTCTTTGATCAGGTTATTATAATCTTCCGGGGTTACTCCCTGGTCATCCGCCGGGTTTTCAACCAAGATCTTTGCAGAAATAGGTCCGTTTTTTCTCGTCTGGTCCTTTCCAATACTTCCATGAATGGAAACAGCACCCACAACCGGAAGGTTTCCTCTTGCCGATTCCAAAGCGCCCGTTCCGCCGAAACAGTACCCGATCACGGCAATTTTATCGGAGATGGCCCCGTTTTTCTTCAATTGTTCCAAAGCCAGGGAAATACGCTTCTGGTAGGCATCATAATTCTGTTTGTAGTATCCTGCTGTTTTACCGGCAGAAGCATTGTCGGCAGGAATATTTCCCTCACCGTAAATATCGGCAATAAAGGCAATATACCCCTGCTTTTCAAGTTCCGAAGCCGCAGTTTTGGCTTCATCATCAATGCCTTTCCAGGCGGGCAGGATCAGGACGCCCGGCAGCTTTTTTCCTGCGTTGGAGGTTACCAGGCCGTTCAGTTTCTGTGAACCGTCCTGATAAGAGACCGTTTTAAGCTTCTGGCTGAAAAGTGTTCCTGCACTGATCATGCATGCTGTTAATAAGAGGTTGCGTATCATATTCTGTAATTTAGTAAACGTTAAAGGCTTTTGAGTATGAATTAAGAGCCTGTTTAAAATGTATTCAATAAAAATTATGATGCAGAAATAATTACTAAAGAAACATATTCCTCTTGCAGATTACGCAGATTTATTTCAGTTATAAAAATCTGCGTAGTCTGCCAAATCTGCGAGATTTTTAAAATTTAAACAGCCTCTAATAAAAAAATCCTCAACTAAATTACAGAAAATAACTTATATTGAGGATGAATATTATGATAAATAAACCTTATCAGAATTGAATTCCCAGGTCCGCCAGTTCCTTTTCCAGATCAGTATCCGGATCAATTTTAATGGTTTTAAAACCCAGCGAAGCGGCCATTTCTGTATTTTTAGGATTATCATCTATGAAAACAGATTCATCCGCCTTAAGATGGTATCTTTCCAGCAGGATATGCCATATTTCAGGGTCCGGTTTGATCAGTTTTTCTGCTCCTGAAACTACAATTTTCCCGTTAAAAAGCTGAAAGAAATCATAATTTTCCAGGGCATAAGGAAAAGTTTCCTCAGACCAGTTGGTCAGCCCGAATAATTGATAATCCGTACGGCTTAGGCGTCTTAAAATCTCTACATTTTGCGGAATATCACTTCTCAGCATCACGGTCCAGTTATCGTAATAGGCCCTGAGCTCTTTTTCCCATTCAGGGAATTTTTTCACCTGGATTTCTGTACCTTCTGCCAGGCTTCTTCCCTGGTCCTGTTCTTCATTCCAATCCGACTGGGCAATATGCCGGAGGAAATACTCCATCTTTTCATCGTCATTGAAATAATCTTTGAAAAAATATCTGGGATTCCAATCCACTAATACACCTCCAAAATCGAAGATAATATTCTTAATTTCCATATATGCTTTTAAGCTTTTTTAATTTTACCTAACCACAAAAGTCGCAAAAGTTTTGATATTTAAACCCTTTAGAATACATAAATTTCAAAAGATTATTATTCTGAGAACATTAAGTTCATATAAGCAGAAGATCAAAAAAATTATAAAACTTACGATAACTAAAGTGTTTAAAAAGCTTTTGTGACTTTTGTGGTTGATATAAACCTAAACCACCCCGTCAAAAATTCTTTGAATTTTCGACACCCCTCCGGAGGAGGGGAATGTGATGCCTGCCAATTAAAAATTTGTGGTTACAAATTTACTCCGGTTTATAGAACTGGTACTGCCCGTTTTCATAGTACGCATTGATATGCTGCAGGCCATTCGTCAGGATAATTTCTTTTGCCCCGATAATGGAGTTGTATCTTGCCGTCTGCTCAAACGTTTTCTCTGTCAGCCTGATTTGTGGTGCCTTGCATTCGATCAGGATAATGGGCTCTGTTTTCTCGGTAACGAGGAGGTCTATTCTTTTGGTAAGTCCGTTCAGAAGGATCTTTTTTTCGGTAATAAGTGCTGACGGGGAATAAGCTTTTACGGTAAGATAATAGTGTACCCAGTGCTGCCTCACCCATTCTTCGGGGGTAAGGAGAAGGTAAGTTTTGCGGACCAAGTCATAAATAAAAAACTTATCTTTGTCTTTCTTGAATTTAAAATCAAAAGTTTCCTGAAAATTCAGTTTTGGAAGTTCCATTAATAAGATGAAAGAATTAGATTTAATCCTCAAAAATATTAAAAATAAAGAAGTTTTACCTATTTATTTTTTCCACGGAGAAGAACCTTACTTTATTGATGTTGCCATAAAAGTGCTTGAACACGACTTTCTGGAGGAAGACGAAAAAGCTTTTAACCAGACCGTAGTGTACGGAAAAGATACTTCCTATCAGGAGATCCTTTCCCTGGCCAGGCAGTTCCCGATGATGGGGGACAGGCAGGTGATCATTATAAAGGAAGCCCAGGATCTGAAGCTGAATGAAGAAGAAAACAGGATTTTGGAAGCCTATGTTGAAAATCCCGTCCCGTCTACAGTGCTTGTTTTTGCCCACAAGCATAAAAAGCTGGACAGCAGGAAAAAAGCCGCAAAAGCCCTGGACAAAGCAAAGGCTCTCTTCTTAAGTGAATCGGTTAGGGATACCAATCTGCCGAAATGGATTGCGGACGAATGCGCACAGCTCAAAATTAAAACGGCTCCGAATATCTCCAATCTCCTTGCGGAATATCTGGGGAATGACCTTTCAAGAATTGCCAACGAACTGAATAAGCTGAAGATCATCCTAAAAGAAGGTGAGATACTGGACGGAACGATCGTGGAAAACCATATCGGGATCAGCAAAGAATATAATGTTTTTGAGCTTCAGAAAGCTTTAGGAGCCAAAAATGCTGATGCTGCCTTCAGGATTGCTCATTTTATGGGTAAAAATCCAAAGAACAATCCTTTTGTGATGATGCTTGCCAGTCTTTACAGTTACTTTTCCAATGTGATCATTTACCAGACGATGGCCGGACAGCCGCCACAGGTTATTGCTTCACAAATGGGTGTTAACCCTTATTTTATTAAAGATTATGCGGAAAGCGCAAGATTGTATCCTTTGAAGCATGCAACAAGGGTCATTTCGATCTTGAGAGAATTTGATATGAAAGGAAAGGGCCTTGGTGCTGTGAATATGAGCGAGGCGGAACTCATCAAAGAGCTTGTCTATAAGATTATCAATGTGGATAAGATTAAGATGAAAGTTTAAAATGAGAAATAAGGTATTTTTACTTACGGTATTGAATTTTCTGTTTTTATTTTTTGTGAGTATTTTAATTCTATCATTTATTTTTTTCTATCCATATTATTCCCAGGCAAGTTATGAGGATGTTACTGTACTAAATAATACAGATATTGGGAGATTCGGTTTTGGCAGCATTAAAGTCAATATGCTTTTTTTTATTTTAAAATTAATTTTTATATCAATATCAACCAGCTTTTTATATTTAAAAGTGATATATAAATCTCAAAAATATATTTCGTTACTTATTGTTACTTCAGTAAATCTTTTTCTGTACTCTGTATTTAATGATTATTGGAATTGGGTGGTTTATCCTTTTGGCCGTTTTTCACTATTTAATATAATTGTTGTTTTAAGTTTATTTTTTCTTTTCTGGTTTTTGGTCGTCAATTCCAAAAAGTTTAGTTTAAAATAATGAATTTGTTTAAACTTCTTTATTGGAGAATCGCAAAGGCGCAAAGTTTTTTTAACTGTATGGATGTTTTTAAGGCGCAAGAAAATCAAAGATTTTCAGTAAAAATTCTATAGTAAAAAAGTTAAAGCCTGTTTAAATTATATTCAATAAATTATAATGCAGAAATAATTAGTAAAAAAAAATATTCTCTTGCATACCAAGGAGGTTTATTTCAGTTATAAAAATCTGCGTAATCTGCTAGATTTTAAAAATTAAACAACCTCTTAGAAATTTTATCGCAGATAAAATTTTTGCGCATTTGCGATTGGCCAACTGTGTAAAATATAAATTTAAACAGATTTAATATATAAATCTGATATTTCATATTGACAAGTATCATTAAAAATACTTTAATAAAACATTAAAAATTACGAAATTAGCAGACTGAATTAAAATCTTTTTGAACAAAGTAAATTATGGAACAAAATATTTTAGATTGTGTGATCGTTGGATCCGGGCCTTCCGGTTTTACAGCAGCTATTTATGCAGCAAGAGCAGACCTGAAACCGGAGCTGTACACAGGTTTGGAACCGGGCGGACAATTGACCACAACTACGGAGGTTGATAACTTTCCAGGATATCCGGCAGGGATTACAGGACCTGAAATGATGATGGATCTGCAGAAGCAGGCGGAAAGATTCGACACGAAAGTTCATTACGAAATGATCACTAAAGCTGAGTTCTCTAAAGAAAACGGCGGTGTTCACAAACTATACGCAGGAAACAAAGAGATCCTGGCCAAAACGGTTATTATCTCCACAGGGGCTACCGCAAAATATCTGGGCCTTGCAGATGAGAAAAAATATGCAGGAGGCGGTGTTTCGGCATGTGCTACATGCGACGGATTCTTCTACAGGGGAAAAGATGTAGTGGTAGTAGGAGCAGGAGATACAGCAGCAGAAGAAGCCACTTATCTTGCCAAATTGACCAGAAAAGTAACGATGCTGGTGAGAAAAGACGTTTTCAGGGCTTCTAAAGCAATGATCCACAGGGTGGAAAACACTCCGAATATTGAAGTGAAATTCAACCATGAGCTGATCGGCATTGAAGGAGAAAACAGCCTTGTGGAAAGAGCCATGATCATCAACAACCAAACGCAGGAAACCTCTGCCGTTGATGTAGAAGGGATCTTCATCGCCATTGGCCACAAGCCGAATACGGATATCTTCGCAGGACAGATAGACCTTGACGAAAACGGGTATATCCTTACTGAAAAAGGATCTACAAGAACCAATCTTCCGGGCGTATTTGCTGCAGGAGATGTTCAGGATCATATCTACAGACAGGCGATCACTGCTGCAGGAAGCGGATGTATGGCGGCTATGGATGCAGAAAAGTATCTGGCTGAATTACATTAATAATTCAGATTGTACAATACAGAGCGTACCCGGTGGGTGCGCTTTTTTTGTTTAGATAATTTACATTTCAATACCTTAAACTTTATAAAAATCAAAGAAGCTTCTATTCGCAACAATAAAAAAATCTGCTGAATCTCCATGATCCGCGTGAGGAATAGGCTTTAGCCTTCCGGCAGTTCTGAACTTCCTCCGGGTGGTCTGTCAACTCTCTATTACCACTTAATTAAGTGTCTTTAACCGGTTGTTGAAATGGTTTTACCCATTAGAAAAGCAGGTATAGCGGCTTATGAACTTCCTCCGGGCAGTTCATGAAGTATCTCCGGGCTATTCGTAAGTGGTGCGGGACAGTTACTGAACTGCCTTTAGCTACTTGACTAACCGCTTTTACCCTCTTATGAAAGGGGATTTAGCCCCCTGGGTAAGGGGGTGTAGGGACTTATGCAAGGGGTTGCCGGCAGTTATAGAAGGGGGTAGTGGCTATAAACAAAAAAACAGCTTCCGGTGGTGGCAGATAATTTAAACACAGAAAGCAGTCTGACAGTCCTGCAAAGGGTATTAAGAAAGTATAACAGTACCAATGAATCACTGATTCATCATTGTGACTGTGGCCTTTAGTATTGCCTGAATGAATATTAGATGATTCTGTAAAAATATCGATTAAATGTAGTATAGCCTAAAATTTGATCCTTATGAAAATACGATTACAAAAAGAGTAAACGGTATTTTAAAGTATGAATTTGATATTGATAAACATATATTAATATTGATATGAGAAGGAAAATGGTAGATCAGGCTATTGAAGTTTATAAGGAACTACGTCCACATTTTCAAATCATATCTAATTTCAAATCATATGCACAGACAATCACAAAAAACTATAAAAACAAAAACCAGAGCAAAAACTTTTTTGCTCTGGTCCAATTATTTATTTTTGTCCTTTAATCTATATCGGATTTTCCGGACTAGTAAAAGGACAGATTTATACATTATACTCAATAATTGTAGATAACTACTGTTTATTAGCATCATTCTGCGTGATGTTCAAAAACAAACTGTCCTCTATTATAGGTTGTGCTATAAATTTCGTCTTCCCAAAATTAAGTTTTGAAAATCTTCGTAAGTATTCTCCTTCGGGATAATTTCCTTTTAATACTTTGTCATAAGGATAATAGTTTTGTTTATACTTTGAAGAATATTTTTCTAATGGGGCAGATTGTTTGATAATTAACTTATATTTTACACTCAATTTTTCCCTTTCTTTTAAATAAAAAACAGAGTTTCCATCACCAGGTCTTTCGTCCCCTATAAAATCAGCGTTTCCAATTTCAGTTAGATAAGCATTGTGAATACTATCTAGTTTTTTTTGATAAAATTTTGAAAATTGATTATCCTCTATTATAGCATATACATTTATAGGAAAATCTCTTTCTTTCCCACCTTGGGTAGAAAAATCTTTGAATTTCTTATCTCCAAATTCAAGTGTATTCGGTACTGGGAAAACAATGTTTTGAGAAGTATTATTTTCAAATATAAGAATCAATTCATTATCGTTTTTAATATACTCTAAGCTAAAAGTATTATTCTTTTTCTGCTTTTGCTTACAAGACAATAAACAAAATATTATTAATAAAGCTAATGTGATATTTTTTCATTTTAAAGTACTTTTTAAATAATTATTAAAAATTGGTTGTATCTTGGGTTTTAAGATATCAAAACTTTTAAAGTTACTTACTTCAGTATTAAATGCACCCATATTCAAATTAAGCTTTTCCCACTTCCTAAACATAATATATTGTTGTTCCCATCTGGAAGTATAGTATTCATGTACTCTAACACGTTGATGAGTTGCAGTAAGCTCTTCTACATCAAATAGTCTGGCATTATTTAAAATAGAATGAAAAATCTCGTGTCCCATTGTTAAGTCCAATTGCTCTAAACTTATGAATGTTCCTTTTGGTAAATATATTCTTTGCCATACAATAATATTATTATGTGTAAGAACTTCGTTAATCCCCAAGATCTTCTTTCTCCATTGACTAAAGATCTTTATTACTACTTCCACCAAATGAATAGCCTTGGCTTACTATGTAAGGGCTTAAGTCACTTGTTTCATCTACAAAATGCCAACTACCGCGGATAAATTGATTTTTATAGTGAGCATTTGCTACTTTTAATACTGTATCACGGCTGAAAGCAGCTTCCGTTGTGCCATTTAAAGTATTATCATCACTAACAAGCATTTCACTTACACTGTATTCATATCCGGCATTAATTCCATCAGTAGAAGACAAATTAAATGTATAATTTATTCCTGTAAATCCTATTAATGCACTTTTAAAGATATTTTGTCCGGTTGCTATTCCATTAAATATACTTCCAACAGATCCAACTATGGAATTTGCAATAAACTTAGTTCCATATACATTATATTGCTTATTCCCTGGCCATATAGGGTGGATTACCTTGAAGTCTTCTGTTTTTATATTTAAAAGACTTGATATTAGCTTTTCCAATATAGAATTTATTATTTTGCCTCTAAAATAATAAGAACAGGAGAACCCTGTTCTTACTTCAATGTCCTTTTATTAATTTCAATAAACAATTTATCTTACAAAAGGTATTTTAGCATCAATACTATCATCTAATAAGCGGTAGCCTTTACTTTCTAATTCATTAATATACTGTTTACAGATTAGCGGCATACCATTTTGTTCATTATGCCTCGATTCGGCAACTCTAATATAATTACCTGCTTTAGAAAAATCATAAATACCTCTTTCCATAAAATTTAAGCTTAAAGTGGTATCCATTTTCTGTTTAGGCTTTAATATAATCAGATCATTTTTACAATCTATCGCTTCACGAGAACGATATCCTCTTGAAAAATTTACAGGATCTAATTTTTTATTATTCAACATCCAATACGAATTACCAACAAAACCATATGGATCGATAATATATGTAAAATTAGAATTGTTCTTTATAGTAAATATTACTGGCTCATCTGCTATTAGTTTTACAGGTGTTTTGACAAGTATATCAATATCATTACTTTTATTTAACTTCATTTGTGGTGAACAAAAAGTACAGCTAAGACATGATATTATTACAACAATTCTTTTCATATTATATATATGTTAAGGTATTTAATTAATACAGACTAATAGTCGTTAATATTCAGAGATTCCAAGGTCCATTGATCCTGTCCATTCTGCTGTGAATTGATACGATGAGATCTCATTTAAAGTACTGACTAAAAATAATATATGGTATTTTTTCTGTAAAATAAGTAAGAACAGGGTTCTCCTGCTCTTACTCTAATGCCTTATTTTTTATTGAGGTCAATAATCAAATTTATTTTACAAAAGGTATTTTTGCTACAATACTATCTTCCAGTACTCGGTACCCCTGACTTTCCAATATTTTGATATATGAATCACACCCTAATAATGTGGCGTTTTGCCTATTATGCTTTGATTTTACGTTTAAAATATAATTACCTTGTTTTGAAAAATCATAAATACCTTTATTATAATAATCTAAATTTATATATGTACTAATTTTTTGAGAAGGATTCAATATAATTAAATCATCCTTACAAAGTTCATTATCATCACGCTTATAATGTCCTCTAAAGAAATCAGCAGGTTCTATCTTTTTACCATCAACAATCCAATAAGAATTGCCAATAAACCCAAATGGATCAATAATGTAGCTTTCTTTGCTATTATTTATTATAGTATACATTTTATCATTTTCCCCGTTTAGTTTACCAGGTGTTTCTAATAGAATATCTATTTGCTTACTTTTATTTAACTTCATTTGTGGTGAACAAAAAGTACAGCCAAGACATGATATTATTACAATAATTCTTTTCATATTATTTATATTTTAAGGTATTTAAATAATAAAGGCTAATAGTCATTAAATATTCAAAGATTCCAGAGTCCATTGATCCTGTCCATTCTGCCGTGAATTGATATGATGAGATCTCATTTAGAGCATTAACTAAAGGGTCATTACCCTGAAGTATACCGTTTTTCCAATTAGTATAATGCTTGACCTCATGTATCATTACACTACCTAATCCAAAATTAGTTCTTTTTCCGTTAAGTAAAGCGGGTGCTAATATCATTTTTCCGGTAACAGGATTTGTTATTCCTCTTGCTACGTCCTTTTGAAATCCGTTAGAATATTCAAGAAAGTCATTCTTATTAATATTAAATTTCACATAACCTTTTGCCCATTCATCCATTGTGTCTTTATTTGCTACAGCAATCCAAGCATCTTTGGGAACAAGAACAGAAGCCATAGCACTAAATGAATACATGCTTGCCGGAGCACTAGGATTTATACCTAAAAGATTTAATACAGTACTTAAAGCATCTTTACTACCGCCACTTATTCCAAATTTATCTTCCGTATAATCATTAGACATCATATAATGTTTATATCCGGCATTAATTCCATCAGTAGAAGATAAATTAAATGAATAATTTATTCCTGAAAATCCTATTAGTGCACTTTTAAAAATATTTTGTCCGGTTGCTATCCCATTAAACATACTTCCAACAGATCCAACTATGGAATTTTCAATAAATTTTGTGAAATAATGAAAACAAAAATCCTCTTGAATTTATCAAGAGGATTTTAATAATTACTATTATATGTGTAGACTTCAATTATCCTAATCCTATAAGCTCTTTGCTATCAAAAACCCATTTACCATCTATCTGTTTAAAATAATAAATCTCAAATTTTGTACCATTGCCTAGAGATTTAATAACTTCAACAGAAGCATATTGATTATTCCTACTTATAATAAAATTAACAAAAGAAACTTTTACGATATTATTTCGTTTTTGAAAAGTATTATCAGTATCTAAAAAAAGAGAATAATTACCTATTTTTTTTGGTATTTTTTCAATTTTAATGTACTCATTAAATATTTTTTCATCATTTAAATTGAACTTATTTTGAAATTTTTCAATAACTATTTTCTGATCTGATTTAATTTCACCAACATATTGGTAAACTCCTACAGTTAAAGAATCATTAGATATATTAAAATAATCTAAATTATCTAATAGTACAGATAAATTTTCCGTAATTAATTCATTAGCTAACTGAACTTTTCTTTCTCTATTTTGACAAGAAAAGCAGGACAAGAAAAGCGCAAAAAGCGCTAAATATTTAAAATTTCCAACCATGTATATTTGTTTTAAATAAATTTTCATCGTAAGGCCAAAATATTCCCGTGGCTTGTTTTTCAAAAGCATTTCCATACTCATAATTATAATTATCTAATCCTTTTTTAAATCTTGCATAATGTACAAGTTCATGTAAAGTAGTTATACCTAAAGAAAAAGAATATGCATTAATGGCTGTTTTTACAGTTAATCTTTCTAATGTCATAACCATAAGCTTGTTAATAGTAATATTAAAAGGAGAATATGCACTTGTTTTACCCCCAACATTCCACTTATTTTCATAATCTTTTCCATTACCACTATGAAATACAGATACAATTTCATCAATTTTAAGAGGAAGGTTTCTGATACTTTCCATATTTAATAATGCTGACATCTCTTCTTTAGACATTCCAGAATTATCTATAAATGCTTGTGCTACAATGTCTGTATTTAAGACAAAATCGTGTAGTTTAGTTAATACTTTATAATATCTAGGATATTTATTTTTGATTTGATCTATATTAAGTGATTCATTACCAAATGATTCATTTGTAATAGAGTACATATTATCTGTAGAGGTAATCTTATTTTGAAATAAATCAAATGTATAATTTATTCCTGTGAATCCTATTAGTGCACTCTTAAAAATATTTTGCCCGGTTGCTATCCCATTAAACATACTTCCAACAGATCCAACTATGGAATTTGCAATAAACTTAGTTCCATATACACTAATATTGCTTACCCCCTGACCAATGGCAGCTCCGGCAAACGCACCTCCCACTACAGAAGTCCAGGTGTTCTTCCAATCCCATTTTACAGGATTATAATTTCCATGATTGGCCTGAACACCGGAAAAATAACTTCCTACTATAGCCCCAATAAACCACGCCCAAAACTCTCCACTTGGATCATTATACATCATCGGGTTATTCATTACGTACCCATACTTATTATAATTCTGAGTATTGGTAGGATCCTGAATATTTTCATCGGCGTTTAGGAATCTTCGCAATAATGGATCATATAATCTACCATTCATATGTATAATCCCAACTTCTAGGAAATGCTCATGGCTTGTATAACCACGATCTGTAACTAGACCGAATTTTGCTATGGCTTCCTCTATTCCTGATTTTTGGGTAATTATACTTCCAGTGCCTAACTGTAAATGGGTAAGATTTCCCCATGCATCAAAGTGTCTTTGTTCTAATTTTTTACCTGTTTCATCACTAATTGCAAGAATACTTCCCAAATAATCTTTATGTAAAAATTTGTAAGAACCTGATGTGTCTTTATAATTCTTCAAATAAATAATATTGCTCTCATAGGGTGTTCCACCAATATAAAGAGTATGTTTTTCTAATTTAGTATTATTATCAATTGTCACTTCAAAGCTCCCATCTTCACTATATAATTTTATGAATTTACCTGCTTTATTGGGTCCAAAATTACCTCCATAAGAAACTTTCTGACGCATTGATGTTAGTCCATACTCAAAATTTACATCTCCTTTTAGCCCGTCAATAAATACAGGATCATTATTTTCGTTATAGGTTATGGTCTGAATCAGATCATTATTATAATTCTGGGCTCCGGCTGTATTTAAAATCATTCCTGTTGGCTGGTAAACCTTAGTTGAATTTTCAAATTTGATTGCACCTACTTGGTCGTTTTGTGTTATCCTTCCTTTAACATCGTATGTATTTCGGTTGGCAGAAGGTATAGCTCCCGTTATGGGATCTGTCCAATTGACCAAACGATTATTATCATCATAATTAAATGACTCATTTATATTAAAATCTCCTCCTGTACTTTTGCTTTTCAACTCATTCTTTATGGCATCAAATGAATATGCTATTTGAAGAATATTTGGTTTAATGGCAGATGAATGGTTGATATTGGTTAAGAACCCATTATTGTCATAGGTATTATTAATAGTGGCAGTACCTAATTTAGATGTAAGATCTTGACCTTTGGCATTGGCGCTTTGAAGCTCCCAAAGTATTAAGTCTGTTTTTTTATCCTTGAATTGATACAATTCACCGTTCCAGTCATTATATTTATGTATAATTGTTACTGTTGTAACAATGCCTGAAGAAGATAAACTTTTTGTGTAAGATGTAACTCTTGACTTATCATCATAGAAAATTCCGTTTTGAGTGTAAACTCTACCATTACTCTTTTCAATACGTGATTTTATTCTGCCAAAAGTGTCGTATTCAAAACTTGAACTATAAGGTTTTCCATTCGATGTTCCTGATTTTAAAGTAATCCTGCCAAAACCGTCATAATCAAAAGTAATATTTTTAATTGTAGAAATACCATCCGATGATAATTCTACTTGATTGACGAGCTGTCCAAAATTATTATAAGTATATTGTTTTGTGCCTTTTGGGCTTATAATTTTCTTAGGTTGTCCAAGCCCATTATATTCATACTCATACACCCCATTCGAAGGATCGTTGAATTCTGATTTTCTTCCCCAGGAATCATACTTTGTGATAACGGTATTTTCAGCATAACTGGCCTCGGTTTGTTCTCCTGCAGCATTGTAGGAGAATTGTATAGTTCCTCCTTTATCTGTGGTAGAGATGACATTCCCTAAGGCATCGGTAATTTTGGAATTGGTTCTTGTATATCCGTTAATTTCTTTTACGGTTGTTAAGAATCCTGAAACAGCTGTTTCTGTCTGTTTGCCGTTAAATGCAGTTGCTGTTACTTTAGCCGGATATACGGAGTCATCATAGGCAATACTATTCCACTGGTTGGCGCTTTGGCCCTCAAAATAAGGTTCAGATTCTTTAATTTTTCTTCCTAAAGCATCAAATTGAGTCTCCTTTGATATAAACTGTCCCTGACCAAAAGCTTTAGTTGAAGTTTTGTACTCCTGTTCCCGTACATTGGTGAATTTTTTCGATAGATTACCGTCCGGATCATTTTGGGTAACAATGATATTAGAGTTATTATCTCTTTCATATTGGTACGACGTAGTTCCGCTTAAACTGGATGTGGAAGTTAATAATTTACCCCAGCTATCATATGTATTGGTAATCGTATTATTAAAGGGGTCTGTTTTAATTGTTATCTGCCCCCAATCGTTGTAATCAATCCCGGTTTGTAATCCTAGATTATCGGTTTGTTTTACAACAAACCTGCCTTTAGGATCATACTGGTAACCTGACGTTATCGTCCCGGAATCTGCACTATTACCAGATACTTTTTGTGTAATATTTCCAAAATTATCATAAGTAAAAGTGTCTAAAGTATATGCGTTATTATCCCTGTTCCATGTTTTTAAGGTTTTTACAAGGTTATTTTCATAGGTAAACTCTTCTTTACTGCTTTTGCTGTCACCATATGCCTGAACAACCTTTGTATTGGATGTTGGACGTCCTATGTAATAGTTTCCCCCAACCCCTAAAGGATTGTTATCATATAGATAATTAGAAGTTGTCACAGCATATGAAGTATTGATCTTCGAGATCGTTTGTGACGGCAGATAGTACTGACCATAAGTAACTGTACTTTCTGCCGTAGCATCTGTTAAGAAATCTTTCGCTTTGGTTATTTTAGGGAAAATCACCGTAACCACCTTAGCCTTGTCTGCATCAGAAACGGTTGTTACTACCTGACCATTTAAGAGCTTATCCGCTTGATAAATTGTAGATTTAAAGCTCAGCAGCTGGGTATTGTTTTCAGAAATATCTTCCGGAAAAATTTTAGAGTTATCATTGGTTCTGATAGACCATTCTTTAACCGGGGCTCCTTCTTTTAGGGGGTCTGTTTCAGTTCCTGACCATATTTTTGTGTTCTCAAAACCCTCTGCATACCATGAGGAACTTGCCATTTGTCTAAAACCAATGGTTTTCTTATTGTGCAGGTTTATGATAAGCCCACGATAACGGAAATTTTTAAATCTACTAACCTGATTACTACTTTCAGAAATGACTGAAACTAATTCTGAATTTACTTCTCCAAGTTCCATTAATGGATATTGTTCATTTTTTATGGGCTTATAATATCCTCTAAGGACATCTGAGCCATCATAAAGAACCCTTGTTCCTATTCCCCCCTGTATGATATTGTAAATTGGTGATTTTTGAAGGTTAGAATAATGATAAAAGGGAGTGACTCCGCCAATATATTGATTGTTGCTAGGGGTATAAACATATAATTGATTCTGTCTTAATCCTAAAATCTCTCTAAAAATAAGGGGAGCATTGTAATTAGTGGTAACTACCGGGTTAGCTCCAAATTGGATTTTTCCATCCAAATACCCCTGATTTTCACTGACCTTTATGTTGAGTGAGGAATTTGCAGAAGAAGGGGAGGTAATATTATAGTCGGTGGCAAAATTTATAATATCAGACTTTCCATCTGCGTTAATGTCTAAAACTCTGGCTGTAGAATAATTACCATATTGAGAAGTAGTTAAACTATAAGTCCCGTTAAAATCATTAAAATAAGGTGTTTTTAAGAAGCTCTTTCCTGTATTGAGGTTTATAATATAGTGATTATTGACGTCTGTACGCACAAATAAATCAGAGATGCCATCCCCGTTAAAATCCCCGACTTGTACCTGAGAAGAAACACCGGAATAGTCCGCAGAAAAAACTTCAGATAAGCTCATATTGCCCTGTAAGTCTTTTTTCAGATTATATGCCTGTAGAGTATTTCCAGGTACAGACTCCCCATTTATTGTAGTATAATTTGTAGATAAAGATTTCCCAATGTCATCAATTCCATCACCGTTAAAATCACCCAAAAGAAGATCTTTATCAAAATCAAATTGAAAAAAGGGAAAGGAGTTGTCCTGCTGTTTTACAGTAATATATTTACTTTCATCATAAGTATATGTTTGGCAATCATCCTCTGTCGGGAATTGATTTTCCGGTATAGTACATACTCTATTTGTTATCGTATTATTTTTTGATATCAAGACTTCAGATACACCATCTCCATCAATATCATATGGAATAAGTTTAGTTATATTCGTTACTTTTTCATATCTATCGAAAACATTAGAGAAATTACTTTCACTTTCATCCCATTGATTGCGCGGAATAACTTTTGTCGCTGCCAAATATAGGGCATTAGGATAAAGAAAGCCTGAACCGGTATAAGAAACTGGTTTTGTCAAATCAATAAGATAATAATTAAGGGTTAAATCTCTGGTTGTGGGATTTACCTGGTAGGAAACAAACCCTTGTCTGCTCTTGACAACATTATTACCGTCTTTAATATTTATTGGAATCGCAGCTGTATAAACATTCTCTGTACCTAAATAATACTTGGGTAAGCTATCTTCATAATGCAGATAATAACCTTCTGGACTACCACCAGACGCGTTTTTATATATAATAGCATCCAAAGAATGAGTTCCGCGAAAGTCACCATTCAAGGCAAGATTGTGAAAACTTGACCAGCTTGAATCATGAAGATAGCTGTTACTGGACTGAGATTCATATCTAAAAAATTCAATTGGGTGAGCGGGTTGGTTTTCTGAATTATACTCCTGTATTTTTTCTACAAACTGGTATTTTGTATCGTCAGACTTGTATATGATGTCATATTTTTTATACTGAGAGTTATTAGTTTTTACTACAATAGTGTTTAATAACTTATCTTGAATAAAGGATATGCCATTCATATAAGATTGTTCTTTAAGTCCGCGTGCTGTAGTTACATTATAGTTAAACACAATTTCATTAAAATGAGGCTTCCCTAAAGTTTCATTTCCTCCCCATTTAATGGAAGATATTACTGCAACATTAGTTCCTGTATCTTGTGAGTAATTATATGTGATATAATTTCCCTGTGGGTCTTTCCATTTCACAATATTATATTCCAAAGGAGTTCTGGCGGTACTGGCACCTGAGCTTGTTGCTCCATACCAAGCCTGTGACCCATCCGAAAAGGTGGCTTCCCAATATTCAGGCCCTTTCCATATTTGTCCCGTAATAGCACCAATAGACTTAATTTTTGTATTGGAAAATTTTTCTGTGACGTATTGGGCTCCATCTTTTCCATATTCACCGGACTTTAAAACTAGCCTTTGCCCGTTGAAATTATAAAAATCAAATTCGTCCAACTGAACACCTTTGATTTCTCCATCTTTTTCAATATTCTTTCCGACTCTTGAAATTGAACTAATGCCGGAAATATTCCAGCCATAGCCTGAAATTCCATTGGATGCACCGCTGGTATAGACAAGATTTACCTGCGGTGTTACACTTTCTATACCCGGCGGTAGAGCAATTGGTAAAGCAAATTGAAGCTGTCCAGCTCCATTGACCTCAATATTTCCTTTGGTAACATGAACATTCTGTACCGGGGCTATTTGTGCAAAACTTACCATAGAGATCAGGAGCAGCACAAAGGAGGAAAAAAATCTCTTTTTGTTGTTATAATATTTCATAGCTCTATCTTTTGGTAATGTTTTTACTGAAAATCCGTCCGTCTGTTAGGGTAAAACGCAGTACATATACGCCCCAGTCATATCCAGTCATATTGATTTTGATTTGTTTATTAAGATCAGGCAGATTCTGCTGCTGAAATTTCCAGTGTACAGTACTGTGTTGGTATAATGAAACGGATTCTATCAATCCATCCACTTCCTCGGTCCAGTCAATGGTGAGTACATCATTAACCGGGACAGGATAAAGCCTGATCTGTTTCCAGAATGTTTTTTCATCCATAGTCTGAACCGGGGTTAAAGAAGCTGTTTTTGCCTGGGTGTTTGAGAAGCTTTCGGAAGATTGTTTGGCAAAAGCATCAGGACCGCGATATCGTTGATTGCCTGCTTCGTCATATTTGAAATAAACTTCAGTTTGGGAAAACCCTAAAAATCCCACCAGTAAGGAAGATAAAGAGAGTATCTTTTTTTTCATAAGTATTGTTTTGATGTTAATAGTTAGAAAGTTTGGTTCGTAATTTATTTTAATTCCAGGATTAAAGCATAAGTCAAAGCTGACAATTTCCTGATGATTTTAATTTTTATATATTATGTTTTTAAGCTAACAAGTTATATTTTTTTCATATTTCTCACAATGAGGAAATTCATATTTTATATAAGTAAATCTCTTACAGATGAATCAAGGATTAAATTATTGATATCAAGGCCATCTATAACTTATGAAACAATGTGGACGGGATGGTTACTTTCTATTAACTCCGATAAATTTGAAGGGAAAAGAAAATTTTATTTGGGATTATAATCTTTAAAGACTATTTTTGATTTACTTAACACACAGCAAATTATCAATTTGCAAATAATAGGAAAGCCAAAAACTTTCCTATTATTGTTGATACTAAAAAAAGGTCGTCTCACTTTTGAGACAGCCTCTTTGCTTTTATTATTTAAAATATTTTTCATCAATGGTAGAGTTGATTAAATTTCTCACAGTGTTTTTTTATCCACAGTCATTTGTTTTAACTGTTGTAGTTTTGTTTCAGGAAGCGATAATAAAAAAGTATTTTCAATTGGTTTTATAATACCGTTCTTATTTTCCTGTATTGGAGTTATAGCCTTTTAGGAAAGGATTTTTGCTAATAATTACTTGAATTATCTTTTTTTCATATACCTATGCGTCTACCTATGCATATATTTATATGCGATATTACTAATTTCATTCAGAAAATTATTTACTTTAGCATAGCCTAAAATTTTAATTTTTCTTTATATCCCATGGTTATCGTTTCTCCCAAATATAGAAAAGCCCCCCTACAAAAAGGTTCTATATTCGTTCATTCAGATATTTCCTAAAACTTCCGTTATGAGTTAAGACCTCATTTCCCAAATATTTCTGGCCTTATTTAAAAGTAAAATTCCTAAATTTAGACCCCAATCAAAAAAATAATATGGAAAAAAAGGTCATAAAAATAAAACACATCACAGGAACCTACACGATAGATATTCCTGAGGGCAGACTTAATGAAATGCAAAGCCAACTGGACAAATGCCTGAACGATGAACAGGCTGCCATTGTGGTAAAGGGAGAAAATGGAGATCAGTTTGTGTATCCGTCGGATCTTATCAAAAACAGCTTCATTGCCATAGTGAACCGGGAGGAAGCTAAGGTGTAAGTAAACTAAGTCTCAAAAGGCCTTCAAGACTATACCGCTCCAATTTTGAATATAATTCCAAAATAAAAAATCCTGTAATTATAAAATTGCAGGATTTAACAGTTTCGTGTATCTCTGAGATTCTGTATAATAATACTAAAGAAACATATTGCTCTCGCAGATCATGGAGATTGAGGAGATTTTTATAGCTGAAAAAAATCTGCGTTATCTGAGAAATCTGCGTGAGATAAAAAATTCTAAACCATTAAGAATGTGTTTAAATTTTATTCGATAAAATTATGATGCAGAAATAATTACTAAAGAATCATATTCCTCACGCAGATTAGGCAGATTGAGCAGATTAATCCAGCTATAAATCTTCAGGTTATTTTATAATTTTCCCGTCAATCTTAATGCTTTTCCATTGATTATCTAAACCTAATCCCTTGATATAAGTTACCTGATGCGGCTGGCCTTTCATATTGTCTTGATAAACCATATCAAAAGAGAAGGTCATTTTGCTGTCGGATTTTTCAACTACCGTTACTTTATAATCATTGGTGGTATGGTCATTAAGAGTGAAGAAGCTGTCACCAACCTTGCTGTTGAACTTTGCGCGGGTATATTCCTTACCGGTTGCTTCCGGCCATGATTCCATTAACTGATTCTTCTCATCTATTCGCAGATACTCCGTTGAAACAGCATCACCGCCAACCATGGAATAGAATTTATAATACAATTTGCCATCTATCCTCATGGTATCCTGTATCTCTGTATAATTTTGGGCATCCATCTTCCAGTAGTTTCCGATTTGCATCGGTAAAAAAGATTGAGCCGGGTCATTATTCACATGAGACGTCTTACAGGCTGCAAAAATAAGAGGCAGAAGCAGCAGTTGCAGAATGGTTTTTTTCATAATTTTATTTAAATTGTTGATGTTAAATTCTTATATACTTTATTTCACCTGAAGCAAAATTGATTTTCGTAAGATCCGTAAAAGATGTATTCAGATATTTCCCGGTTAAGCCCGGTTTATCATATTCTGTATCATCTATTTCTCATAGCCTTTTTCATATAGTGATGCGGAACTTATATACAGGTAAATTTTTAACCCATATCAGCTTTATGCTGTATAATTTTTGCAATAGTACACAAAAAATCAATACTTCTATTGGTGTTTTCTATAATTTGCGAATTATTGTGAGGCCGTTTTAATAAGTTGAACAGATTATCCGTCTTCGTGGTAATAAAACAATACTGAACAGCTATCATTGTTTTACATTGATTAAGTGTGTTGTGTGGTAAGTATAGTATAACAGACTGCAAAGATAGAAACAGAAAGTAATTTATAAATGGTTATTATTAACCATTTTACGGCTGAATGTCACAGTGTACATTTGGTACTTACAAATAATCATATGCAATATCATTCCAAAAAATAGAAACTAATTATGAAAAATATTTTAAATATAATTTTTCTACTTTTTATAAGCAATTATTCTTTTGCTCAAAAAAATAATATAAGCAAATTGGTGGATCAGTATGCTGCTGAAAATCAGTTTAACGGAACGGTTTTGGTTCAGAAAGGGCGTCATGTAATATACCATAAAAGCTTTGGTGTTGCTGAGCGCTCATTCAACTCGCCGGTTACAAATGAAACGAAATATCAGGTATGCTCAATAACAAAAACATTTACAGCTGTTCTCATTCTTCAGCTTGCTGAGAAAGGGAAGATTGACCTGAATAATAAAATTCGTGACTATTTACCTGATTATAAAGGCGAAGGTGGTGATAAAGTAAGCATTCGCCAGTTACTGAATCATACCTCCGGAATGAAAAACACGGATACAGCTAAAGATGCCAATTTCTTGAAGTATGGCATTGGATTTTATCATACACCATACCAGTTAAAGGAAATCGTAAATCGATTTTGTTCAAATAATCTGGTGAATGAACCGGGGACAAAATTCGATTATAACAACGGGGAGTATATGATTTTAGGTCGCATTTTGGAAGTTATGTATCAGATGACATTTGAACAGGTATTAAATGATAAAATTCTTATTCCGTTAGGAATGCATAATTCCGGTCTGCTTTCACATTATAAATTGATAAAAGGTCTGGCAACGCCATATTACAAAGATAAAAGTCTCGATCACCTGATTCCGAATATACCCATCTATGTCGAAGATTTTTCTTCTGCCGGTGCCATGTATTCTACAACGTCCGACCTGATAAAATTCAATAATGCACTATTTGATTTTAAGTTGATAAAAAAAGAAACTTTGGATCAGCTTTTAACACCCGGTTTAGATGATTATGGCTATAGCGTATGGATAAGAGATGTTGAAAAATACAGGCGTATGGAGCGTTATGGCAGAATCGCAGGTGCAAATAGTGTTTGGTTTCACTATTTAAATAATGACTTGAGTATAATCATTCTATCAAACACAAATCTGACAGATTTGGGTGACTATGCATATAAAATTGGTAAGGCCATCCTCTAGACTAACTATTAAGTAAAGATATAATTCAATCAAAAAACAGCTGTAAAATCCATTGATATAATTATAATGAAATCTTATATACTTCTATTATTCTGTTGCATTAGCAATTGCTTTCTTGCACAGAAATCCTCAGAACCTGCTAATGACTCTGTTTTCACTACCGAAGAAATCACTTTTGAAAATGAGGGCGTGAGTCTTTCAGGAACCATTTACAAACCTAAGCAACTGCACGCAGGTATTGTTCCGGTACACGGATCTGGTCAGGAAAAAAGAATGGATATGATGGCATCGCTTATGGCAAAAAATAATATTGCTGAAAAAATTCTAATCCGAAAAGATTTTAAGAAATATTTTGATAATTGTCAGGTTAAAGGATCTGCAGTCATTTATGATAGTAAAAATAAAACATGGATATTAAACGATATGAAGGATGCGAGAACTGAAAATCTTCCTGCATCAACTTTCAAAATAATCAACCTGCTCATTGCCTTAGAGACAAAAACGATAACAAATGAAAATGAAATAATTAAGTGGCCTGGCAAAACAGATACTGTTAAATATGGCTACCGTCCGGATATTTATCACGATATGACCGTAAAAGAAGCATTTATAGTTTCGGCAGGCTGGGTTTTTGTGGAACTGGCAAAAAAAATAGGTAAAGAAAACTATAAAAAATACTTAAGTTTATCCAACTACGGAAATTTAAACCTCTCGCAAAAAGATGCCGATTTCTGGAATTTTGGTGAATTTAAAATTTCGCCGATCAACCAGGTTAATTTTCTCAGGAAACTTTATAAAAAGGAGCTTCCTTTTTCAGAGGAAAATCAGCAAATTGTGAAAAATGTGATGGTCACAGAACAGACCGACAAATTCATTATAAGTTCAAAAACCGGCTGGACCAGGGAAAATAATATCAATACAGGATGGTGGGTTGGCTATATTGAAAGTAGGGGTGATGTTTACTTTTTTGCTACCCGGATTTTACAGGATAGAAAATTAAATGTATCAAATTTTGGAAATTGCAGAAAAGAGATAACAAAATCTATTTTTAAAGAACTGCAGATTATTGATTGAATATCCTTAATTTAATAAAATTATCCAACAAAGTTATTTTCCCTGGTCAAGAAACGGCTCCAGAATTTTGAACATTCCGAATGGATTATTTATAATAAAAAAGGGACAAATCTATTTGATTTGTCCCTTTTTTTGCGGAGAGAGAGGGTTTTTGTAACTTCTTCTCATCCTTTTATTGATAAGCATTTCGCTGTAGCATCTTGTGAAAGGCCTTAAATAGGGCATTTGCAAAAAGCGGTAAAATCCAATATAAAAATTTTACGTAGTAAAAGTAGAAATTTTCGTTGGAATTTGAAAGTAAAATATTGGTAAATTTTGAACACTTTTTTTGAATTGATAATTGGAATTTAATATTCTTTTTACTCTTGGGATATTTCTTAGCTGAAAATATTTTAAAAGAAAACGAAGAAAAAATCTTAAAAAAAGAAAGCCTTAAGGAAAGTAGCGAGACATTCTGTCAAGGTTTTTTTGGAAAAGTTTTTGCTTATCTTTTATACGCAAAAACTTTTTCTGAAAATATAGAGGGCTTGACCTTGACAGAATTTAGCAGTTAGACTAGAGAGCGAAGTATCTTTGGCTTCTGTTTTTATTTTTTGTAAATAAATATGATGTCTTAAATATATTTGAATAAAATGTAAACAAGGATTATTAATCATTATTTACTAAATCATCAACTAACATTTTCGCTTGTGTAATTACGGTATCAACCGCTTTTTCTTGTAAGTCCGGTGGGTAGCCAGACTTTCTTAATACTCTTCGGATGTTTCTTCGGAGTTCTGCCTGAACAGACTCTTTTATTGTCCAGTCAATAGTCGTGCTATTACGAACTGTTTTTAATAATTCCTGAGCTATTTGTTTTAAAATATCATCTCCAAGTACGGCAACTGCACTGTTATTTACTTCTAGTGCTGTATAAAAAGCATATTCTCTATAATCCAATCCTAATTTATCACCCCGCTTGTTTGCTTTCTTCATCTCCTCTGCAAAGGGAATTAATACTTTCTCAAGAAATTCAACAGTATCAATCATTCCGTTATGATAACGTTTGATTGCATCTTCCAACATTTCGGAAAACTTCTTGCTTTCTACTAAATTGATTTTCGATTTCTTTTTAATTTCGTCTTTCAGTAGCTTTTTAAGCAATTCAACTGCTAAATTTTTTTGAGGTAAGTCTTTTAGCTCCTGCAAAAAGCGCTCATCCAAAATTTCAATATTAGGCTTTTTCAAACCTGCCGCATCAAAAATATCAATCACATTATCGGCTGTAATAGCTTCGGAAATAATCTGCTTAATAGCTGTTTCCATTTCTTCATCCGCTCTACCGCCTTCGTTTCTATCAGATATCTTTACCAGTCTTGTTTTAATTGCCTGAAATAAAGCTACATCATCACGGATAGCCATCGCTTTTTCGTGAGGTACAGAAATGGCAAAAGCCTTCAAAAGATTTTTGGTGTTTTCTGTAAAACTCTGTTCTCCGTTTTCCTGACTGAAAATATAATCAACAATTACAGGAATGAATTTCAATTTCTCTTCAGGCAAGAGTGTAAAGAACTTTCGCCAATCAAAATGTCGTAACTGATAATCGATAGCCTCGTGTAACTCTAGCATTTTTGCTACAGCTAATTCTTGGTCGAGTGTTGGTTTTCCTTCACCACCACTAGCAGTGTATTCGGTTAATGCAGTTTTTAATTCTTGGGCAATACCTAAATAATCCACGACCAAACCTCCTTCTTTACCTTCAGTAAACACCCGATTTACTCTCGCAATAGCCTGCATTAGGTTATGTCCCCGCATCGGTTTGTCTACATACAAAGTGTGTAAACAAGGTGCATCAAATCCCGTAAGCCACATATCCCGCACAATAACCAATTTCAAAGGGTCATTTGGATTTTTCAAACGGTCACCAATAGATTTTCTTCTTAGCTTATTACGAATGTGAGTTTGCATATTCAAGGTATCACTATTACTTCCTGTCATTACCACTTTGATTACACCTTTATCGTCGTCATCTGAATGCCATAATGGGCGGAGTTTAATTATAGCATCATATAGATCCACACAAATTCTTCGGCTCATACATACAATCATTGCTTTGCCTTCTAATACAGCATTACGTTGCTCGAAGTGATATACCAAATCCTCTGCAATTTTTTCGAGACGGTTTGGATTGCCTACAATAGCTTCCAAACGTGTCCATTTAGCTCTCATCTGTTGGCGATTGCTAAACTCTTCCCTTTCGGTGAGTTCTTCAAACTGCTCGTCTAAATATACTTTTTCATCTTGTTCAAAATACACTTTTGCCAAACGGCTTTCGTAGAAAATGGGTACAGTGGCTTTATCATCAACGGCTTGCTGAATATCATATATGTCCACATAGTTCCCAAATATTGCCTGTGTGTTTCTATCCGTGCTTTCTATTGGTGTTCCAGTAAAACCAATAAAAGTCGCGTTAGGCAAGGCATCTCGTAAATGTTTTGCAAAACCATCAATAAAATCATATTGGCTTCTGTGAGCTTCGTCAGCAACTACAACGATGTTTTTCCGCTCACTTAATGCTTTTATATCCGTGCCAATGTATTCAGCAGTAGGTTCATTTACAACATTTGAACCTTCAGGTTGAAAAACATCTTCCTGCATCGGCATAAACTTCTGAATAGTCGTAAATACGATACCTCCAGAAGCTACTTTTAGTAAATTTCTTAAATCTCTGCGGCTTTCCGCTTTTTGTGGTTCTTGTCGTAACAATTGCTGACAGTTGGTAAATGTTTCGTGCAATTGTTCATCAAGATCATTTCTGTCTGTCAAAATAACCAAAGTTGGGTTTTCCATTCGTGGGTCAATAATCAATTTACCCGAATAAAAAACCATACTTAAACTCTTCCCACTTCCCTGGGTATGCCATATTACGCCACCTCGTCTGTCACCTTCCTGTGAGCTTGCGACTATAGTACTTTCAACCGCTTTATTCACAGCATAATACTGATGATATGCGGCTACCTTTTTAAGTGTTTTTGTATCGCTTTTTTCAAACACAATGAATTGTCTAACTAAATCCAAAAGCGTTTGCTTATTTAGCATTCCGTCAAACATTACCTGCATTTGCATTTCCAAATGCGTAGCCTCTGTCTTTCCATCCTTGGTTTTCCAGCTCATAAACCTCCCAAAATCACTGGTAAGTGTTCCACAACGGGCATCCCAGCCATCGCTGATAATTAATAGTTCATTGTAGATAAACAACGAAGGAATAGCTTGTTTATAAGTTTGCAGTTGATAGTATGCTGATTTGACAGTCGTATTTTCGTCTACCGCGTTTTTCAATTCTATAACTACCAATGGCAAACCATTGATAAATAATATTAAATCAGGCCTTTTGTTCTGATTGCCTTCTATAATGGTAAATTGATTAACAACCAAAAACTCGTTTTCTTCAGGGTTTTCAAAATCAACAATATATACTTTTTCTCCTCTGATACCGCTTTCTGTTCTGATTTCCACATCCACACCGTTTGTAAGGTAACGGTGAAATGTTTCGTTATTAATGAGCAAATTTGGACTATCGGTACGCAGCACTTTTTTTAAGGCATCTTCTTTGGTATCTTGCGTAATGGATGGATTGAGTTTGTCGATGGCATCACGCAAACGAGTAGTCAGCACAATTTCATTGTACTGTCTTTCAGGATGATTTCCATCAGGTGAAACATTTACCCCGTTCAGGTATTCATAACCTAAACTTTTCAAATAACCCAATGCTATTTCTTCTATTTCGTTTTCAGTTATGCTTGCCATTTTATCGCTCTATTAAGTTTTGTTTAATCTTACTCAAATCAATTTCCAGTATACCTTCAACTTGTAGACAGAACCAAACCCATCTTCCATTTAATGCATCAATATTCCATTCTTTATTATATTTATCAGCATTAAAATCATTTACTATTTGCTGCGTAATTTTGAAAGAACTGATTTTTCTATCTTCCACATCTTCTAGTCCCGTACCATCATAAGTTCCTATTTTTATATCAAATTTATAATTTCTAGCATTCAGATTTTTGGAACCGCTTAATAGTGTAAGATTGGCACCAGAATGAATCCATTCTTCTAAATAAGGAATATCTTTGGCAAATTCCCACCCTTCTTGATTAGTATAAGCGCGTGGTAATATGTGTTCTGTTTGGATAGTTCGGTCTCCCATACTGTAGTAAGGTGGATTGTCCAGCTGATTGTATTCAATAGTAAACAGCAAAGGTTTACACCAAGGTTCAAAGTAGATATCTCCATTTAAGTTTTGAATAGCACGATTTACAACTTCTTCATTAAGTTGTTTGTTGAGCTCAGTTCGAATTTCCGCCAGTGGTTTATGCTCTTTTAAATATCCAACCAAATTAAACGAGGTCTGTTTAATTTTGGATAGAGTATTTCCAGCAATCCAGTTCAGATAGTAGTATCTTCTAAACATATTTAAGAATGCTTCGTACTCGGGATAGTTCACATATAATGCTGTTGTAACAATAGTTCTCCAGTAAACACTCCATCGCAGATAATAAAGACTAAAGATAACAGGATTCTTAGATTCGTAAATTTCTTGCTTGTAAAAATTGATAAAGTCCTTAAACTGTTTGATGGCCTCATTTGGATCTTCTTTTTCAAATATGTTTTTTAATTCATCATATAATGAGCGTTCTGGATTTTTAGCCAGACGGAAGTATTCAAACATTACAAATAAGTTGTTCATACTTTCTTCCGTATCGATTGCTATTTGCTCGCAACTTTTCCAGTCGTCCATAAACCGATTTTCAGATTGTTTTTTCACCTCGTCATCCCCTTCATATTTTTTATGAATTTGTCCAATTAAAAAACTCTTTATTAAATCAGAATTGGAAAGATCAAGACCTCTATCATTTAAAACCTGAAATAACTTGATAGCAAAGCTTACAGATTGACAGTCAATACGGATAATTTTCACATTATTGAACAGATAGTTGATAAATATACCTGTTTCTTCTTTCCCTAATTCCTGTAACTTTTCTGTGAAAAAAGCGGATGAATTTCTAAACTTGAATTTAGGTTCTTGTTCTATACGTAATTCTTTTTTATAAGGTTTACTGTTTTGGTGAGCATTTTTTTCTTTTATGATTAATTCCTGAAAATCACTTTCGTGATTGGAGTGTGTCTTCAGGCGTAATCTCTCAAAGCGGTCATTCAATTTTATGGATGTTTTTATCATTGAGGCATCAATAGCAAACGGGTCTTGATCCAGTATTTCTTCGTTAATATCTGGATACAAATCCCGGCAGACACAAAGCAGTATGAGCAGGGTAGTTAACCGTTGCTGACCATCTACAATATCAAGATAATTGGACGTTTCTTCCGGTTTAGCTGTAATAATAGATCCTAAGAAATAATTGGGCTCAAATTGTTGAGCCTCACGCAAATCATCCCAGAGTTTACTTAATTGTTCTTCTCCCCAGGAATAGGGACGCTGATAACGTGGTATCTGGTAAAGGGCATCTTTGTTACCAAATAGTTCACCTATACTTAAGCTTTGTGGTTTGAATATATCTTCCATATAGTCTTATATATCATTAATTTTTTATTTCCAATTGGCCGCTCATCAACTTTGGCAACAACGTGTCACGAGTTTGAGTAAGGGTTTGGATTTGAAAAGTGTTATCTTCAATTCTATAATCAATTGCATTTAATACTGCTTCAATATCTCTAAAGACTTCTTTAGGTGGAATTTTAAATAAATAATTCTCAACAGAATCCTTCGTAATCATTCTAACTGTCGAACCCTTAGAATTTGCTAAAATGTGCTTTCTGTAGTCATTAGACCTAAAAAGCTGAAATAAAAAAGTATTATGAAAATTAGAATGGTTGTTTACTTTATAAAGGTTTGTACCTACAATTACTTTCTTGTTGTCCAGAGATTTTGGAACTTTAGCAGGAAAACCAAGTATTGGTAAGTTGTCAGATTGTTGTCTTGTAGCAATTACTATATCTCCTGATTTAGCTAAATAATTATTATTGAATTCACCTGAATATGGTCGAGCTCCTGAAAAAAGAAATCTTTCATTAAATGAAACACATCCCATTCCTAAAAGTAAAGAATCACCACTGCCAATAAACTGACTTTTATATGAAAAACCTCCTTTTATTTCAATTATGTCACCTAATCTTATTTCTTCCCAACCTTTTTTATTTTTAGTTACAAGCATATTCTCAAATATTTCTTGCGCTATGTTTTCAAGGGTTTGGTTCATTTGTTGGAGCAATTCTAATTTATCATCCAATGATGAAAGGATTTCGGCAATTTGGTTTTGGGTAGTGAGCTCAGGAGCTTGGATTTCCAATTCTTTCAAAATCGAAGCAGAAACTTCAGCGAATGTACTACCCGTCCCCAGCGATTTTATTCGGCTGATATTGTTTTTCAATAAATAATACAAGTACTCATTGTTGATTTTATCCTCATTTACAATGAAGCTCTTAAATCCCTGATTAGTACATAACTCATTACCAGCAATAGCCAAGTAGCCAATTGGCGCACGGGAAGTCATTAAAACTGTTCCTTCTTTCATCAATCGGGCACTTGAATTTTTTAACCCTATTGCTGTAATATTTCTTTCGCCTTTTGAAATGTACTTATACGAATATCCTGTTAAATCTCTTGGTGTTAACCAACCAATTTCACCATTCCAATATTCTTCTTTGGAAGTGGAAGGTGTACCGCCACCTATAATTTTGGCAATTTCTCCTAACTTATATGTTTTCCAGTTGCTCATTAAGTCAGCTCAATATTATATGTAGTTTCAATAATTTCTTTTGTTTCTTCGTCAGCAAGTTTTGTCGTCATCACAACTTCTTGCTGTTTTTTATTCACACCATCTTTATAGAAAATAATAATAGAGGAATGAACCAATATATATTCGTCTTCTTCTTCAGCAGGGGGCATTCTTTCAATATTTACAGAAGGCTCATGTATTTTAAAATTTTCAATCTTAACAGTACCTGTATCCGTTACAATCTCGGATTTCTGTTTGAGTTCGTCATTTAAATAATCTAAAAAGTATTCCTTATGTGTATAATCATAAAGCGTCTTTTCTTTGATGTACAGTTCATAGTCTTTTAATATTTCTGCTATAACTGAGTTTTCATCTTTTAAGGTAATGATATGTTTGTTCCATTTCTCTTTAAATTCATTTTGACAATTACCATAGTCGGTATCTTTTGTAATAAAAATAAATTTATCATATGCCCCTACATCATCGTAATGCATCAAACTCTCCCAAACAATATTATCTTTAAAACCTGCATCTTTATATTTTCCTGAGTGAGCAAATGGTTTCTTTAATTTCTCTTCTTTTAAAACCCGACTCATCATACTTTTAAGAATAGTACTCGCTAATTCTTCTTTAATATCCAGTTTTTTAAGTTGCTTAGCGGCTAAAAACTCATCTGCTTTTTCCTGTATGTACGCTCTGCAATCAAACTCTTCTTGGGGTAATGATATTTTTTGAAAACTCGGTAATCCAAATAGTCTTTCTGTTACTTCTTTGTATTTTTCTACGTCTTCTAAATACTGCCTGTTTTTCTGGTCTTTTAATTCTTCAATAGCCCATGATGGAACCGCCAAGTGAATATGTTCATTAAGATGATTAGCATTAATATACTCTTCAATCAACTGAAAGGGTTTCCCAAAAGCAAAGAAACGATATGCTACCTGTCCGGCTTCTGTACTGCGGAGGACATTGGTGTCAAAAACTATGAGCGTTTTAAGCATGTTGTATTGAGTTTTTGCTAGATTATCAGTTATTTCTTGTTTTTTATCACTTTTTTTAGATTTACTTCTTTTAAATCTACCCATTTATTTTAAATCCAATTTTAGCAAGATTGTTTTTGATAGCTTCGTCCAATTCATTCGCTTTTTGCATTTGTTCTGCAAGTGTAGCTGTAAGGTTTTGCATTTTTTCTTCAAAAGCTACCCCATCATCTTCTACCGCTTTAAAATCAATATATCTACCCGGAGTAAGAATATAATTGTTTTTTCGTACCTCTTGAATATTTGCAGATTTACAAAATCCCGGAACATCCTGATAGTCTTTTGTGAATAGTTCAGGGCTTCTCCAATTATGATACGTTTCTGCTACCTTGAAAATATCAATATCCGTCAGTTCTCTTTGTTTGCGACTAATCATCGTACCAAGTTCGCGAGCATCAATAAATAATACTTCGTGATTTCGGTTTCTTAATTTGCTGTTGCCTTCTTTGTTACGAGCCAAGAACCATAAACAAGCCGATATTTGTGTGTTATAAAACAATTGAGAAGGTAAAGCCACCATACAGTCTACTAAGTCCGCTTCGATCAACTCTTTGCGGATTTGTCCCTCGGTAGCGATTTCTGAACTCATACTACCATTAGCCAGTACAATACCCGCTGTTCCATAAGGAGCAAGTTTACTTACAAAGTGCTGTAACCAAGCGTAGTTAGCATTTCCAGTGGGTGGAATTCCGTATTTCCATTTATGGGTTTCCGCTTTGTTGATATTATAATCGCTGACATTAAAAGGAGGATTAGCAATTACATAATCTACTTTCAATTCAGGGAATTTATCATTCATTAGTGTATCGCCGAGTTCTATTTTCGCATCTATTCCACGAATAGCTAAGTTCATTTTAGCCAATTTATAAGTGGTTGGATTACTTTCCTGTCCAAAAATAGAGATTTTACCTTTCCGGTGCTCGTGAATCTCAATAAAATCTTCACTTTGAACAAACATTCCACCACTACCACAAGCCCCGTCATACACTCGTTTTTCAGCTTCAGGAGATAACATTTCAACTAATAGTTTTACGATACTCTGAGGTGTGTAAAACTGTCCTCCTTTTTTTCCTTCGGCATCGGCAAATTGCCCTAAAAAATACTCAAAAACAAATCCTAAAACATCTTTTCCTTTTCCGCTTCCATTTTTACTCAATGTGATAGAACCTATCAAGTCAATCAATTCTCCCAGACGTTGTTTATCCAACGCAGGACGGGCGTAATCTTTGGGCAAAACGCCTTTCAAAGATGGATTATCTTTCTCAATAGCATCCATCGCATCGTCAATGTCTTTCCCAATAGTAGGCAATTTAGCTCTACCTTGCAGCCATTTCCAACGAGCGGATGGCGGAACATAGAAAATCTTATCAGCAGTGTATTCATCCTTATCTTCTGGATCAGCACCTGTTTCGGCTTCGATGGATTTCAGATACCTATAATGTTCATCAAAAGCATCAGAAATATATTTTAAGAAAATTAGCCCCAATACAACATGCTTGTATTCGGCTGCATCCATATTATTTCTTAACTTATCTGCTGCCTGCCAAAGGGTCTTTTCTAATTGTAATGTATCGGTCATTATTTTTTCGATTATTTGCAAATTTAACCTTTAGTAATGTAAAACTAACAAACTAATATATCAACATAATAGAAAGTAATTTTAAAAATGTTTCTTTATTATACTAAATTACATTTTAATTTAAAATAATTTTTTTTGATATTCTTCTAATTGGAATATTTTCTTTATATCTAAATTCATATTCAGGATTATTTCGATAGTTATTACTTTATTTCTATATTTTTTATTATTGGCAAATTCAGAAAATTATGTTTTCTTATCTGCTTTAGCAACAGGCTTCAACTCCCCAGCAAAATCCAGCATCACTACCTGACTCCCTACAAACGGATTATAAGACGGCCGATAATCAATATAGCCCGAAGAATGCAGATTCTTCAGGCATTTGTGATAGGTGGCTTTTGAGTGGATTTTACTGATTCGCATCACTTCATCTCGGGAAATACTGACCGGATTTCGGAAACGGTTGAAATTCCAGAATTGGAATAATGCTAAGTAGAGGCTGATGTGTGTGGGATTAAGTGTGCTATCCTGAGCCACCTTTTCATAAAAGCCTGTAAGATGTTTTATGTAATTCATTTTATTAATAATAAATTATCCTTTGCCATTTAACATTTTTTCGATGTCTTTATAATTGTAGTATAAGGTTCCTCCAACACGAGTATAGGATAAGGTTCCACTGACACGGAGATTCTGTAATGTTCCGGTAGAAATTTTCAGAAGTTCTTTGACCTCTGATGAGCGTAGCCATAATTTCTGCTCTGAAATTTTGATATTAAAAAGATTTTTAATGTCTTCAAGCAATTCGGTTTTGAACTCCTGAAGGTCTTCTTTGGTAACAAGGTTTACTCTCATAGTTTCTTCATTTTTGTTTTTGATAAAATTTCTTTTGCAAAATTGAAACATCAAAATCGTTAAAACAATAGTGTTGAAGGGAGTTGGATTGAATAAGAACAATCTGGAATAATTTGGAAAACGTGGAGATTAAAAAAGAATAAATAAGAATGATTTGGAATCTTTAAACCAATTTTAAGAAAAACAAAAAACAAGTTCCGCAGTTTTTTTCCCTTTTTGCAAAAAAGGCAAGAGAGTCTTTGGATATAAAACTTGAAAAGTTTGTATATACAAAGACACATCTTGCCATTAAAATCAACGAATGTTATTTCAGAGCTCCAAAAAAAAGAAATAGAACCATAATTATTATGTAATTAATTGAAAACCAATATCTATTTTTTGTAAATCTGTTTTGGGAGATGACAAATGATAAAAATAACACCTGGTCTCTTTTTACGCAGGTTAACCTTGTATTATTTTATACACGTCGGCCAAGAACCTGTGTCTAATTTACGCAGGTCAATCGAATACCTGTATCTCTTTTACTCAGGTTGCTATTGTACAGGAAAATACCAACCTATATCTCTTTTACACAAGTCAGCTAAGAACCTGTATCTTTTTTACGCAGGTCGATTGAGTACCTGTATCTATTTTACACATCTATTAATTTTTAAAAGGTTTACTGTTGTTGTGAAAACTTTGTTGGAATGTGGGAAACTCCGAGGGAAAAGCTGGGATGAGTTTTCCATATTTCAATAAATGCACTGGTTTTTACATTGCAGAATGTACTTTAGGACATACAAAAGAGTAATGCTCCCTTTATTTAGAAATCAATTTTCACCGATTTCCTTCATCCTGTTCTTTATAAATTCTATCGGTCTTATTCCGTTAATTTCGAAAAAATGGGTTGAGAATAATTGTCGGCTAGACATTCCACATTCGTGAGCCAGGTTTTCAACTTTGTACTGCAGATACATTTTATTTTCCACAAGAAGATTGGTAATATATCCGATTCGTAAAACCTTTAGATACTGCGTGAAAGAAACATTCAGATGTTCATTCAGTACATAAGATAGTTGGGAGTGTGTTCTTCCAAACATTTTTGCAACCATTGGTAAGGTCAGGTTTTTGTCAAGAAATCGTTTGTCTTCTTCAAACTTTTTGAGTTTTTCTTTAATATCTTCAATGATTTCGGGACTGTGTTTTTTTTTCTTTTCAGAAGTTTTTTTGTTTGCAATTAGAAAAGAATAATACTTCCTGAACTTTTTCAATAGTTTAATAAATTTTCCAGGAAATTTAATTTCTCTATTACGCAGTCTGATTACTAAAAAAAATAGAAGAAAAATCACAACTGGCGTAGCAATTAGAAAGTAAAAATCATTATGCAGTTTATTCTCCCATATTTGTTTTTCTTCTAGTAATCTTTCCGTATCATATTCTTCGTGGATTTTTGAAGACAACATTGCAAAATCAACATTCAAGGTTGAATTCGTTAGTAAAAACTGGTCACTATAATACAGTCGCTTACCCAAACTACCGTTCTCTTTCGCATCCGTAATGAGGTACTTATAACTTGACCGGATCTCGGGAGTAGTAAATTGAACCTTGTTAATCATAGAGTCCACTTTATTCAGATAAACCAGTGATTCTGCTCTGTTTCCTTTGAGCCAATACAGTTTCCCTAAGTAAAAATAAACAGCGGTTAACGAATTATAATCCTGATTATTGACCAAAATATCACGTGAAAGTTTCAAATGTTTAAGTGCTTCATCTGTGTTCCCTTTTCTTAAAAGTTGTACACCTTTCCCTTTTTGAAAGTAACCATATTCAAGTAAATGCTCATTGATGTTTTTCAATTTTTGTAACCCGATACTAATCAATGAATCTTCCTTGTTGTATAAACGAAGATTTTCATAACAATTACTCAGACGGTAAATGCTATTAAAATAACCTGCCTCATTATTCAACCTGATGTTTGGGTGAAGGTTTTCTTTCATATTTTCCTCAAAATACTTCGTAGTCTTTCTAAAGTGAACTGCAGCTTCTTCGTAGTAACCCAAATAACTTTTTACCATCCCGAGATGATAGTCTATTTTATTTATCAGATAATCGTTGCTTGAATTCCGAGAGAATTGATAAGCCTTAAGGTATTGCTCCAAAGCATACTTATATTGTCTCTTGTTATAATAGTAGATAATGCCTTTTCCGAGGTATGCCCTTGAAATGATATCACGGTCACTTGATTTGAATGCCATTACTATAGCACTGTCGGCATAAGACAATTTTCGATTTATGTCTTCGGTGTAATATATAGCATCTTCATAACCTATAATCTGCTTTTTCCAATTATTTTCTTTTTTTGCTTTTTCTATATACTTATTCACAAAAACCATTGCCCTTGAATCGTTTTCAGGATAGTTTTCATACAAGTCTGCAATCGTCTTGTATGATAAGCTTTGTAATTCCTGGGCATTAAGAAAAAAGAAGAACAAATTAAAAATCAAAAGTGAAATCTTTAGATGATAATGCATAACATTATGATATATTCAAATTTACCGGAAAAATCTATTACAAAATGTACTTGAACAAGCTTCGAGTTCGGCTCCATTCCTAGTAAATCTCTAAATAATTAATTTTCAATTAGTTAAAAATAAATATAGTGGGAAGGATGTATATTTCATTACGTAGAAAACATATTTCTTTCCCACTATTGTTTTTCTCAACCTCACAGTCAGTGTAATTTAGACGTAAGAATTCAAAGTGATTCAATCAGCAAATCAATTTTAAATAAATCATAAAATATTATGAAAAAAGTCAAAACAAGAGTCGTAGAATTCATCAGCTACTTCTTTATACTGTTGTTTTGTTACGCCGGGATCAGTAAAATAATGGATTTTGAAAATTTTCAGGTTCAGATTTCGGAATCACCTTTATTGAATGGATTTTCGGAATTTCTCCCTTACACTATTATTATTGCCGAATTTCTCGTTGCAGGATTATTATGTTATCCGAAGACCAGAAATATAGGATTGATTGGAAGTTTTATTTTGATGCTCATTTTCACAGGTTATATTGCACTAATACTAAGTACAAGTGATAATCTTCCTTGTTCCTGCGGAGGAATTTTAGAGAAAATGAGCTGGAATCAGCACCTGATTTTTAATATAGGATGCGTCCTACTCGCTGCAATAGCTTTAGTAATGAATATAAAATACAGCAGGCCTGCTAGATAAGAATGTTACCGTAGTTGCTCACGGATAAAAATGATTGGAATTTGATATTAAAGTTTAACCTTAGAATTAGACGGTCGAAAGCTGTCTAACAATTCGAAACTCTAAAATGAATTTATTAACAACAATTTGTTTGAGAATATGTAGAATAGGATATTTTGGTACGACAAGATTCTTTAATCTATGGGTATAACTAATTATTTTACCTACTCAATCGTATTTTTCAGGCAGGTTTCTAAAGTTTTTAAGGTAATCTTTTTTGATATATAAAAAGACCAGAATTATGAAATTCAACCAATTTTTGAAAATCAATGCAGTAGCTATTGCTGCTATTATGTTTACAGGTGCTACGATGTCTTTTAAAATCATCGAAAAAAAGGCAGCCGACCAACAATTCTATTACAATAGCACAGACACTTCTGCAGGTGCTTTCTCTCAAGAGTCTAACTGGGCGGTAGGAGCTGGTTCATCATGTCTGACCACAGGAAATAAACCTTGTACAATCACAGTTCCAGAAGGACAGGATTTAGTTGATGTGATCGGAGGAATGACTAACTCTCAAGTTCTTGCTATTCATCCGAGTGAGAGAAGACAGTAATAGTCCTTTCAATCAGAATTTAAAAGTAGGGTTGGCAATAATTTTCCAACCCTATTATTTTTTATCTTGGATTCTGCGGCATTCCTGTAAGTATGATAATTTCTTCGGGAATAGCGATGGCATATCTCAGATCATTGGGTGGCAAAGTGTAGGTTTGCCCATTAACAGTTCTGGTAAGCGTAATATTAGCTCCGTCACGGTTGTACCTTTTCAAATCAGACCATCTTAGCCCACGAATCAAAAGCTCTTTTCTTCTTTCTTTTAAAATAATATTCAAAGCCTCTGTCTGTGAATTGCCAGTCATTGGGATATAAGTTCCTGTTTTCCATCTTTTGACAAGCAGGTTATTGAGATACCCCATACCTTCCTGAATCTTATTCAATCTTACATTACATTCTGCTGCCATAAGATAAAGTTCATCGGTTGCCACACTTACAATTGGCCCATTGACATTATTGTAATAACCTTTGAATAGAACTTCATTAGCAGTATTCTTATTGAAAAAAACGGTTTTTCGTAAGTCATTGTTTTCATACATCTGGTAAATGTGATCGGGAATCTTTGCCGGAATCAGATGAGATTCATATCCCATAGCTGTCCACAAAAGAACTTCCTTATTCATTTCCTCGATGGGATAATCAGCATTGGGATTCAGGGCATTAAAATCCATCAAGTCATTATTGATGTTTAATGCTTGTTCTGTATTCTTAAGGGCATTGTCATAATCTCCCATAAATAAATAGGTACGGGCCAACAGACCATAGGCTGCCGCTCTCGATATCCTCATTCCGGAAATCTGTTTCGGTAAAAGTAAAGGAATTGCAGTCTGCAGGTCACTGATGATCTGATCATAGGTCTGCTTTACTGTTGAACGTACTGACGGAATATTCATATCAGGGTCTAATCTTAATGGAAGTCCCAAGTCTGTTCCGGCGGTTTGAGGATCATAAGCCTTACACCAGATCTGAGCAGCGTCAAGATATCGGAAAGCACGTAATGCCAACGCCTGTCCTCTGATATTATCTGCTTGTTCCCCTGTGAAGTTCTTATCCTGCATATTGAACAATACGGCATTACATACATAGATGCTCCTATAGCAGGTAGACCAATCGTTCCCAGAGGAAATGGGAGGAGCTACATTGTCCGGCATCCATATGTGAAGACGCTTGGTCGCCTCGAAGCTCAAACCATTGTAATCTGCATCTGTAAGATAGTGATCATCCGAACTCGTTTCTCCACTCGAAGCAAAATCCACATTAAGGAAACCATAATTGTTGAGAAGCATTTGGTTGTCCTCCAATCTATCGGGAGTTGCCAACTTCAGATCAGACTTTTCGTCTAAAAAATCACTGCATCCAAACGAGATTAGAATTAATGATAACGATGTTAGTAGTATTTTAATTTTTCTCATTTCTATCCATTTTAAAATTTAGCTTTTAATCCTAATGTAAAGGTCATAGGAGGTTTTAAGGTGTTGCTTCCCAAATTGAAATCAGGATCGATTCCGCTTTTACTCTCTTGCCAGAGTATTCCGAGATTACTGACATTAGCATACAGCTGAAGACTTTTAAGCGGTAAACCACGCCATTGCCTTTTACTGATCTCATATCCAAGATTGATGTACTGCAGACGGATATGGTCGCCTTTTTCAATCAATGCAGCCGAACCTGCATAGAAGGCATCCCTGTTGGAATTCGTCTGATATTGATTGGAAGGCACATTGGTGAAAGCTTCATCACCTGGCTTCTGCCATCTTTGCTCATAATCGCTGTGACCGTTCCATTCCCTGAATAAGCTGGTGTAGTTAATGGATGGTCTTCTGAAATAATAGCCCATCTTATAGGTAATTCCAACATCAAGGCTTAGTTGTTTAAAAGCAAACGTATTGGTAAAAGAACCATATACAGTTGGTATTGCAGAACCGAAATACTGGAGATCCTTGACATCAGCACCCATAATTTTTGCGTAATCCTTACTGACCTCTCCATTCAGATACCCTCTGGGATCGCCTGTCTGTGGATCGAGTCCTGCCCATTGGTAGCCAAACATCGAATAGACAGGTAAACCTTCAATTCCGGATATGGGAACAGAGGCAAGTACAAAGTTTCTGGCTATGGTACTGCTCGGATAATACTTCGTCACTTTATCTTTATAAGTACTGAAGTTAAGAGTGGTGAGCCATCTGAAAGATCTATTGATATTGATGGTCTTGAGTTCCACATCAACACCTTTTCCTGCAATTCCTGCAACATTCCACACAAGACTACTCAATCCGATGGTGTAATCCAGTGGAACTTGCCCGAAAAGGTTTTCTCCTTTTTTCTGGAAATACTCCACAGAACCTGAGATCCGGTTATTTTTGGTTGCAAAATCTAATCCTGCATTGATCATTCTGACCGTTTCCCAACGAAGCTGCGGATTGTAGTAATTGTCAAATCTCGCCATCTGCTCCTGCGTATATGTTGAAACACCGAGCAATGCCATCGTGGTTACGGCAACCATCGCAGGATTTATATTCCCGTTGAAACCGTATGAACCTCTTAGCTTCAGATTCGGAAGCCAGCTTACAGCATAAAACTTTTCATTGCCTACATTCCACGAAATACCTGTTGACCAGAAAGGATTCCATTGGTCATTGGTCTTCAACCCAAACAAGTTGCTTGCATCACGACGAGCACTTCCTGAAATTGTATAACGGTTATCAAATGTGTAGGCTGCATTCGCATAGACCGATACAAAACGATTGGTGGATTCCCTCAAAGAGTTCAGATTGTCGATAAAGCCTGTACCTCCTGCAATAATCGGGAATCTCTTGCTGAGGTCGACCATTCCAAATGAAAGGTTGTTGTGGTCATATCCATAATATCTGTTATTGCCCGACTGTGAATTTGCATCTCTTACCTCGCTTCCCAAAATGGCTGAAATCTGATGTTTGCCAAAACCTCTGTTAAAATTGAGCTGTCCCCGGAAATTATTGATCAGTAATTGCGAGTTGGTCTTATCCATTATCGCTCCTTTAGGAACATTGTAGGTCAGACTGCCATTACTGTTTATGACCGTGAACCTGTTCACATAATCCCTTACAAAGTAACTTTCCTCATCATACAGGGTATTGGAAAGTCCTGCGGTTCTCTGATACTGATATTTTATATCAACATCCAATCCTTTCAATATCTTGTAGTTCAATCCTGCATTGAGAATGATCTCTGAGCTTTTGCTTTTGACTGAATTATGCTGCCAATCGGTAAGCGGATAATAATTCCAATCTAATAATTTTCCGTTGCCTAGTGCTGATTTATATCCCTGTTCATAAGATTTTGAAACCGCCAATGCATTTCCGTATTGATCTGCCATTTCCATATAAGGGACGGAATTGGTTTTCATAATAATACTTCCATAAGCACTTCGACCGCTCTGAGTTGCGGAATGGGTAAAGAAGATTCCGGTGTTCAATGTCAGATTCTTCAACGGTTGCCAAGTATTTTGGAAGCGTAAATTCACACGTTCGTATTTTTCTCCAAGGTTTCCCGTATTGTCATCATAGCCCAAAGATGATGTCCAAGAAAATTGAGGAGCTCCGCCCGCCATACTTAAAGAATACTGTCTGTTTTCCAAAGGCTGGTACATATATTTTCGGTATTGGTCACGGGAGTCAATCGTCTTCAAACGTTCTATTTCATTTCGTACATATTCGGATGAAAACAATCCTTTCTTTTCCTTGTTCAGTAAGTCAACTACAGGAGATAATACTGGATGGCTGGTCGAATTAATATCAGTGTTATAAAAATTCTTCTTAAATAATTCCTGTTCCACATCGATAAAGTCTGAACTGGACATTGTTTTCAGATAATTGAAATCAGGCTTAGGGCTGGTCATTAAATAAGTGTTGAAATTGACCGTCACAGGTTGGTTGTACTTTGCCGTTTTGGTCGTGATGACAATTACGCCATTAGCTGCCCTTGCTCCCCAGATACTCGATGCGGCGGCATCTTTGAGAACAGTGATGCTTTCAACAATGTTGGGGTCGATGTTGCTGATATCACCATCGTAAGGAAAATTGTCTACTACAATCAAAGGCGATTTAGGCCCTTGAATGGTGCTTAGTCCTCTGACCATAATTTGTGACCCTCCTTGGGATGTTCCTTTATTGATGACAATCCCGTTGGCTGTAGCGGCTAAACGGTCAAGGATATTGGTGGAAACCTGTGTATTCAGTGCAGAATTACTCACTGAAGAGAAAGAACCTGTGGCACGTTCTTTAGGGATCTTCTGGTAACCTGTCGTGAGCACCACCTCATCAATTTGGGAGACCTTTTCGGATAGGCCAATTCTTAAAGGTTCTTTCAAGGGAAGCTCCAAAACCATGACCTGTTCCTCATAGCCTCTTCCAAGGATAACGAGGTTAATTTTTTTGTCATTGGTACTAAGGCTAAAGTTTCCATTTCTGTCTGTCGTGGTCACGGTCTTTGAGTTCTGTATGGCGATGGTCGCGCCCATTACCGGTAAGCGCGTGGTTTCGTCGATAACGCTTCCCGTAAACATCTGCTGTGCCATAATGGGCACACAATAGCATAGGACGGGAAACACTAATAATTTCTTCATAGTCTGATCTAGTTTTGCGTTAATGTAAATTCAATAGTTTTTCGAATGGTGGGAATGTTTAATTCCGCTGGTCTTTGATGACCATCATTAGAACCTGACGTTCTTGGGGTATCAGGTCCAGGTCATATCTCTGAAGCTCTTTTTTTAAGGTGTCAATATCTTTGACTCCCGAAACCTCCAGATCTACATTACCTGTGTATCCCGTCTCATCGATAAACAATTCCCTGATGGGAATCTCACCATTCAGCATATTGACCATATTCTTAAGCGGTACATTTCTGAGGATGGATGGGGTTCGTGGAAATGTTGAACGCTTCTCTCCTCCTTTGGTCGCCAGTTTGTCTTTCGTGCTTGTTCTCACTAACACTAAACATTTTACAGGTCTTTTCTCAAGGGTTACCGTATAGCCGGAATAGCGGTTGAGATCTTCCAGCATATAATTGTACAGAGAATCAGACCTCTGCTCCGGGATGATGAATTCGTAGTTGTAAAGATTTTCTCCATCATTTGAGCCGTCTGCTTTTTCTATTGGCATTAGTTGCTCAGGTTCTTTGACCTCGATGATCATCCTTTTTTCCGTGAAAGATGTTTTATCCTGTTGCTTGAAAAGTTCAAATCCTATGGCATAATACATATCCCATAATGGCAGATTGGTAAACTGTCTGCCTTGAATTTTTCCGGATGCTGTTTTACGGTAGGTTCCTCCTGCACCAATGTCAGGAATTTGTCCTTTTGCAAAGAATGAATAATTGAGCAGTTGGACATTTCTCTGACGATCGTAGTCTTCAGAAAGCATCAGAGGTTTTTCCCTGTCCATTTGGATAATGGTCTGCAAAGATGATTTGTCACCGTTTAGCACCTCATTGATGGTCTGTTCGGTAAGCTGTCCTGCATCGGTGGAATTCAATAATTTTCCATCCTTAATCCATATGATAAACGGAACACCTGCGTGTGGAAAAAGTTCGTGAAGCTTTTTGTCTTCGTAGATGGACATCATACTCTTATATTTCTTTCCATTTGGAGAAGAAAAGAATTTTTCCAAAGCGGACTTATTCTGACTGCTTACAGGAAGTATTTTTACCTTGTCCCCAAACTTTTGCTGTAAAGCTTCAATCTTAGGGAGACTCATTAGACAGGCGCTGCACCACGTACTCCAGAAATCGATTAGGATTAATTTGTTCTTATCTTCTGAAAGATTAATTGTTTTCTGAGGATGGTTGACAACCTGTAAAGGTGTTGTCCAAAAACTTTCAGGAATGGGATCTCCAATTTTAAGAGACTTTTTCTGGGCAAAGGATGTGGTTGCTGCCACTATGGTAAAAGCAAAGGACATAAATCCCCTGCAAAAAATATTTTTCATATTTTTGAATAGGTTTTTAATGATTATTAATGACTTATTATGCTCTTTCCTGTGGTCTGCAAACTGAGGAAAGGGCTTTTTCTTTTTCTAATGGTTGCTGTAAATTATCTGTGTCTTGATATTTGTTTTTAGTTGCTGTTTGAAATGATATGCTTGGGAGGAGACTTCCTTAGTGGAGGAAAATCTCCTGCCCAAACAATCATAAAAAAATTAATATGAATGAAAATTGTGTCCCGTGAAAGCTGTAAAGCCGCAATGAGTTGTACACCCCATTGTATCATGCGATCTGATACTGTATATCTTGGAAGCGGCTTAGGAGTGTAGAGATGGCTGACAGCATAGAAAACAAAAACGGCATGGAACTCAACATATCCGACTTGGGGTACTGGTATACCTTGAAACAGATAAGTGAGCCCACGCCTAGGTCGTGAGCTACTTTACTTATCCTCTCGTTTCGTTAATTACCAGTTTTCAAGTCGAGATTCTAAGCAATAGCTTCTAATATTCTTTGAAGTATCGCAAAGTTACATTTCAATAACTTATTTTACAAATATAATAAAAATACTGACAATTCGGATTCAAGTCCGAATTATTTTATGGAATATCACTTTTATTTGCTTATATGAAAATTGCCAATAGAAAGATTGTTGAATTTATAAGGGATAAGTGGGTTGTTCCTATGAACAATAATAGTCAATTTGCAACCGAAAATAATATTGATGAGAAAACCGTAAGGAGAATTAGAGAAGACGAAAATTACCAAATTAGTTTAATTACCATAATGAGAATATGTGAAGCTAAAAATATTAAGTTATCTAAATTTCTTGAAATGGTTGGACTTTAAAATAAGATAATAATAGTAATAATAAAGTAATCCTAACGACAGTTGGGATTTTTATTTTTACGGAAAACCGTAATTATATGATGTTTAGACTGCTTATCTTTACTCTTGTCAACAAATCATTTATTATGAGTTATGATTTAAGCAAAAAAGGGTATCAAGATACAGCTAAATTATAAATGTGTACGAAAGTTAAGATTTATTGTTTTTCAGAGTTTACAGAATTTTTATAATTGCTTGTAGATTCAGTGAAAATACGGATTGTAGATTTTGTGATGATTTTTATTTTTGTTGTTTACAAAAATTGTAAAACATCTAAAGAATAAACTTTCTATGTTTCAAAAATAATTGGATGTTGATATATATTTTAAAACGTAAAAATTTATATTTTTTTAAATAAACTAATAACCAAAATGACACAATACATTTTTGATACAAATTATTATCGAAATAAATACCACGAACTTGGTAATATAGACGATTTTGATAAACAGATAATCATAGAGAAAGAAAAAAGTATAAAAGTTTTGTTTCCAGCTATTGTTGGTCTTGAATTATTAAATCATTTTCAAGATCCTGATGCAGTTTCTGTAATATGTTATAATTCATTAAAAATATTAATAAAACATTCTCATGATAATGATGGATATTCAATAGTTCCGACAATGTACCCGCTTATGTGTATGGATCTGTATAAAAAAAGATCAAGTTTAGAAGATTTGAATATGAATGTATTTGACTTAAGTACACAAGTTACAGTAAATAGTCTGGAAGAATTCAATAAAAAATTCCAAACATATATAACAGATGTTCAGAAATATATTGTAACTGAGAAGAAGATAATCATTGACAATATTGAAGAAAAATACATTAAGGAACTTAGTCCTAATAGTAATAACCCAGATTGGGAAATTTTAAAAAATGATGCAAAACTCAATAAAGAGTTTCGAGCTCTCATTAGAGAGAAGCAAATGCATAAAATTATAGGACTTTCATTTATACATATGGCTGCAGAGCAGACTCAGTCAAGTGGGTTACCCTTTGATAAAGAATATTTCGAAAATAGTTTTATGAATGATTACAAAGTTTCAATAGACTTTTTTATTGAAAAAATTATAAAAAAATTAATAGATATGCCAGATCTTGAAAATTTCTATAATCCAACATCTGATAAGAAAAAAAGATGGAATAGTTTTTACGACATGCAACTTATTCTTGCAACTGAATTTGAAAATAAATGCAATAGGAAAACCATCTACGTTACTTCAGATTCTAAAATCATTACGAGCTTTCAAGATAATGGAAAAGAAGATTTAGTTATTCACAGTAATGATTATGATGCTTATTTAAGAAACTAAAGAATGAATTTAGGAATTTGTCATGCCTTTAGTGCATGTTCACGCGAAATACTACATTGGCAGAATAAACAACCTAATGTTAATGAAGAATCAATTTCAGATTGGATGTTATTCAAATTGAATGACCATAATCCTCGTATTAAATCTGTCCAATTTACAAGATTTGAGGAGGCAAGATTTACTGGAGCAGATTATGAATTGTGGGTTATTGGTGATAGATATAGTCGTAAATTTCGAATTCAAGCTAAAAGACTTCGAAAAGATAATGATCATTATAGTAGTATCGGATATAGTAATAATCATAATATGCAGATAGAAAAACTGATATCTGATGCTGATAATGTAAATGCTATACCTCTTTATGCATTTTATAATAATGAGAACTTACCAAGCCGATGCCCCTTATATTCTAACGAAGGAACGTATGTGGCAAGTGCAAAAGAAATTTTTGAAAATGTTATTAGCCCAGCAAAGTCTTGTACATCTACTGAAAAGCTTATATCACTATCTGTACCTTTGAAATGCCTATTTTGCTGTTATTTACAAAATGAAATTGATTCTGATACTTTTCTAAAAAGATATTTTAATATGAAGGATGGTAAAGAAGGAAAGATTAATGTTCGAGAACTACCTGCATATGTTACTGAATTATTAACATCTTCAAATGAAATTCCTCCTTGGTATTACAAAGAATTTGAAAGAAATTTTACCGAATTCACAAGATTAATCATTGTTGATAGTAGAAAAATATTGCGAAAAATAAAGTAAATATTGATTGTTATTTTTATACTAGTAAAATCGAAATGTTTTTCAGTAACTTTTAGATAAAGCTCTGATAATAAATAATACTATTATATAATGTGAATATTATTTAAATTTTATCCATGAAAATAAATGAAGCTACACTGGAGGCGCGATTGGACAGGACTCTAACAACAGTTTTTCCCACTTTCAGAGAAGTCAAGGTAGAACACCAAAAATCGTTTAGTATAAAGTTTGGACATCACAATGTTGACGTGGATCTGAAGGCACCATCTACTAATCCATCACGTGCAATACTTGATATCCTCCTAACCATTGGTGGAAAAAATATTATCCTACTGGAGTTAAAGAAGGAAAGTTTGGCGCTGACCGATGATGATGTTTCACAGGGAATATCCTATGCAAGACTCGTGCATCCAATGCCGCCCTTAACGTTAATTTCAAATGGCACCGATAATCAGTTTTACAATACTTATACTAAAGAAAAAATTGAAGCTACCAGCGTTGATCTGGACTTTGTACAGAGATTAACGGATAATTCTTTTCATCTTGCTACAAAAGATTTCAAAGAAGCCGTAAATCTTTTGTTGAATCGTGAACCAGAATTGTTTTCCAAAATTATCAATCAGATAACTGAAACCAAATTTCAGAGATTAATTGGTGACATAGATGATTTTAAAAAGCCTATTTGTAATGATTTCATTATTGAAAGGCAAAATATCGACAAAGTAATTTCTTTCTTTTCAGGTGGGGCTTCTTTGGTAGGCATTATAGGTTCCGCCTTCACTGGTAAGACCAACTTACTATACCAATTCTTTTTAAAAGTAAAAAGTGAAAAAAATTTCCTGCTTTATCTTGATTGTAACGATCATAATTATTCAATCTTTCAGCAACTGGCAAATCACTTCACTCAAAATGCCAAAATTTCGATTACGAAGGATAAAATACGCGAATGGCTTATAAACTCATTAACGGACTTGCCTGAAGGCAGATTTTACTTATTGCTTGATAACTTTAATAGTGATATTCCAGAAGCAATCAAAAGCGAAATTATTGAGCTAATCGACATTTTCAAAGGCGTAAATCACCATACGCTTTACACGCTCGATGAATTTAATTATGAAAGGGTCGCCTATGTTGAAAACAGACAGTACAAGACAATAATTGGTGAGCAAAGTAAATTAATACAACTGGATGAACTTAGCGATGATGAATACAACGCTGCCAATAGGTTTCTTTTTGATAAATACAGAATTACTATTGAGCATGGTGGACACTATACTCCAGAATATCGAGAGCCGAGAATATTAAGGCATTTAGTTTCAATATATCGCGGAGAAGAAGAAGACGAAGGCAAGTTCAGTAAGATTGATGCTGTTCCTAATTTCAACCTTCTGAATGCTATCTCAGCCAATAAGAC
>NZ_JPRO01000015.1 GCF_000737785.1 Chryseobacterium luteum
GTCATTTTTATCGTAGAATCCTTCGGCAGAGAATATTCAGGTGCTTTCAATAAAGATAAAAATATAAAAGGCTATGTTTCCTATACACCGTTTATAGACAGTCTCGCCGGTCAGAGTTTGATCTTCCCTAATATGTTTGCCAACGGCAGACAGTCCATTCATGGGATGAGCAGTGTTTTGGCAGGAATTCCAAGCCTTACCGATGCTTTTACCAGCTCGCCGTATTCCAATCAGAAAATTCAGTCTATTGTTTCAGTGTGCAATGATCTGGGCTATGATACCTCTTTTTATCACGGAGCTCCGAACGGATCGATGGGTTTCCTCGGATTTGGGAATATATTGGGCTTTAAACATTATTTCGGGAAAAATGAATACAACCACGATGAAGATTTCGACGGAATGTGGGCCATCTGGGACGAACCGTTTCTCCAGTATTTTGCGAAGAATGTAGGGAAAAAACAGCCTTTTATGGCTACGGTATTTACCGCCTCGTCACACCATCCGTTTAAAATTCCTGAAAAATACAAAGGAAAGTTCAAAAAAGGAACCATAGAAATGCATGAACCGATCCAATATACGGATTATGCCATCAAAAAATATTTTGAAACCGCTAAAAAGGAGCCCTGGTTCAATAATACCATTTTCGTATTCACAGGAGACCATACCAACGAGATCGCTTATGGAGAATATGAAAAAGCAATGAACCGCTTTGCCGTTCCCTTGATATTGTATTCCCCGAATCCGGCATACAATCTTAAAGGTGTAAACCCCGAAACCGCACAGCAAATAGATATTTACCCTACGCTGGCAGACCTTATCGGGTACAATAAACAGATCAGAAGCTGGGGAAGAAGCCTGGTGAGCGATAAAAAATATCCTTCTATTGTAGTGAATTCAGATGGAAGCTCAGAACAGTTCATCATTGGAAACCACATGTACCGTTTTGACGGTAAAGAAATTACAGGAGTATATGAAAAGAATGACCTTGGCTTTACAAACAACTTAATAGGAAAACCGAAGACCCCCGAAATAGAAAAAGAAATGCAGACTGCAAAGGCCTGGTATCAGGATTATATGGACAGGGTAATTAACAGGAAACTTAAATAAGTTTGAGGGTCAGAGAGTTTTAGCGTTGTAGAGTCGAGTTGCTGGTTATTCGTTCAAACCCCGAATCTCGATCCGAAACTTTATTATTTGCGGAAATTTAAGAGTCTGATGTCTTAAATCTAGATTCTTGACTCTTGTCTCATCAACCTTTTTACCCTTTGGCCTATGATATGCTCTGTATAGTAAAAGTTTTTGTCTGTTTAAAATTAAATTTATACTTTTAGCAATAGATAGATAACAAAAAACGTATATCGGAATTAAAACTATAAGAAATATGAAAAAATTATTATTAACATTCGTGCTTTCTCTGTTTGGCGTATTATCATTTGCACAGATTGAAGGCAAATGGAAGACTATAGATGACGAAACAAAACAGGCCAAATCCATTGTTGAGATCTATAAAAAAACAGACGGGAAATATTATGGAAAAGTTTCCCAGCTGCTTATAAAGCCCGCCAATCCAAACTGTACATCATGTAAAGATGACAGAAAAGGCAAGCCGATCTTAGGACTGGAAATCATCAGAGGACTTCAAAAAGAAGGAGATGAATTTACCGGAGGAACCATTACCGATCCTAAAACAGGTAAAACTTACAAATGTACCATTACAAAAAGCGGTGACAAACTGAATGTAAGAGGATATATGGGAGTTTCCGTGTTTGGAAGAACACAAATCTGGGAGAAAGCAAACTAACCAGGTTTAAATAGAATTTTAAGACGGCATTTCAGCAATGAGATGCCGTTTTTTTTATTTTTTTTTGAATAATTCTGTAACGAAAATAAAAACTTCCCACTCATAAGGGATGAACTCAGAACTGGAGAAAACTTTTGTTGATTTTTTTAAGCCCAACCAGAGGCTTATCCACAAAATATGCAAAATATACACAGACAATGCCGAAGACCATGAAGATCTCTTTCAGGAAATTACCGTCCAGCTCTGGAGGTCCTTCCCCGGTTTCAAAGGAGAAGCTAAATTTTCCACCTGGATGTATAAAGTGGCACTTAATACGGCGATGACCCTTTTCAGAAAACCACGGAAAAAAGGACTGCAGCATGCTGATATAGACGTTTCCTCCCTGAAAATGGAATATGAAGTATACGAAGATGACGAATATAAGTTGAAAAAAATGTACCAGGCTATCCACGGGCTGTCCGATGTAGAAAAAGCTTTGATCATGATGTACCTAGAAGACAGGCCCTACAGAGAGATTGGTGAAATTCTCGGGATCACGGAAGGAAATGCACGCGTAAAAATGAACAGGGCAAAGAATAATTTGAAAACCAAAATAAACACAAAATAATATGGAAGAACTGGAACTTTTAAAAAAAGACTGGAATAAAAATGAAGAAGACTTTAAAGATTATTCCGAAACTGAAATTTATTCAATGATCAGGCAGAAATCCATTTCTGTAGCAAAAACTTTATTTCTGGTTGGCTTAATAGAAATTATACTCTGGTCGGTATATGGATATATTAACGGTGAATTTCCATATCTCAGATTCATCCTGTTTTCCGGATGTATTATCTTGGCAGTTTTGCTGTTCCGGAGACTGAAAACCGGGCAGGATTCCCTGTCATTGATGAAAAATATCCTCAATATAAGAAAGCTGGTCCTCGGCTACGCAGCCATTTCTTTTTTTCTCATCATCCTGGATAACCTGATCCATTTTGATCTTTATACAAGAGATTTTATGGCAGGAACAAAAGACGGCTGGAATGAAGGATACAATACAACAGTGCATACCGATCCTGGCAGCATGGTTCCGGGATGGGGAAATTATGCTGTATTCCTGTTTTTTATGCTGTTGGCATTTTTTATTTATAAAAGGACTTATGGTAAAATCCTGTCTGATCTCAGAAAAAACTATAGAGACCTCAGCCGGACAGAGGAAAAATCTTTTTGATTAAAATGAATATTAAGGCATCACATTCAATGAGATGCCTTTTTTGTTATGTTAATAATAAAAAAACACTATTTTTGTAGTCTAAATTTTTCAAATAAATATGGCAGAATATACTTTTCGTGAGGTAATTGCACAAGCAATGAGCGAGGAAATGCGTAAAGACGAATCCATCTTTTTAATGGGGGAGGAAGTTGCAGAATACAATGGTGCGTATAAAGCTTCAAAAGGAATGTTGGATGAATTTGGTCCTAAAAGAGTAATCGATACACCCATTGCTGAGCTTGGTTTTACAGGGATTGCTGTAGGGGCTGCGATGAATGGTAACAGACCAATTGTAGAGTATATGACGTTCAATTTCTCTTTGGTAGGTATTGATCAGATTATTAACAATGCAGCTAAGATCCGTCAGATGAGTGGTGGCCAGTGGAACTGTCCTATCGTTTTCAGAGGTCCTACAGCTTCGGCAGGACAATTGGGAGCTACACACTCCCAGGCTTTTGAAAGCTGGTTTGCCAACGTTCCCGGGCTTAAAGTAGTGGTTCCTTCCAACCCTTACGATGCGAAAGGATTATTGAAAACAGCTATCCAGGATAATGATCCGGTTATTTTCATGGAATCCGAGCAGATGTATGGCGACAAAATGGAAATTCCTGAAGAAGAATATTACCTGCCGATAGGCAAAGCAGATATCAAGAGAGAAGGTACAGATGTTACTTTGGTTTCTTTCGGTAAGATCATGAAGTTGGCCATCCAGGCTGCTGAAGATATGGCTAAAGAAGGAATCTCTGTAGAAGTGATCGATCTTAGAACCGTTCGTCCTCTTGACTTTGATACCGTTTTAGCTTCCGTTAAAAAAACAAACAGATTGGTAATCCTGGAAGAAGCCTGGCCATTCGGTTCAGTATCTTCCGAAATTACTTACATGGTACAGCAGAAAGCATTTGATTACCTGGATGCCCCTATCAAGAGAATTACTACTCCTGATGCCCCTGCACCCTATTCAGCTGCATTATTTGCAGAATGGTTCCCTAAGCTTGAAAAAGTAAAAGAAGAAATCAAAAAAGCGATGTACGTAAAATAACGATTATAGAGAAAAACTTCCGAAAGGAAGTTTTTTCATTTATTATATTCATGAAGAATAATTCATGACCTCATAAAATTAGTATAAATTTGCGCGTTTAAAAAAAATAAGCTGACATGGCAGACGTTACAGAAGAAGGTTATCATTTTGACATAAAAAAACTTTCTTTTATTGGAGTTTTAGTCTCTCTCGGAATTGTATTCGGAGATATTGGGACATCACCGCTTTACGTAATGAAAGCGATTGTAAATGCAAGAGACGGTGGCAGCAATATGCCTTTCAACGAATACATAGAAGGAGCTCTCTCCTGTATTATTTGGACCCTGACTCTTCAGACTACGATAAAATACGTAATCATTGCTTTAAGGGCAGATAACAAAGGAGAAGGAGGGATTTTAGCCTTATTCTCGTTAGTTAAAAACCTTAAAAAAGGATGGCTCTATCTTATTGCTATTATAGGCGCAGCAGCACTTGTTGCAGATGGGGTAATCACGCCATCGCTTACCGTGATGTCGGCTATTGAAGGTCTTGAGATCTATAATCCGCATACCCCTGTGGTTCCTATTACGATCGGAATTCTGATTGTCATTTTTGTGGTGCAGCAGTTTGGAACCAGCTTTATCGGACGATTTTTCGGACCGGTAATGGTAGTATGGTTCCTGGTGTTAGGCGGTTTAGGAGTCATGCATTTGAGCGAAAATTTCGAAATTCTGAGATCTTTCAATCCTTATTATGCTTATAAGCTTATTGCAAATTCTCCAAGCGCAATTGTTATTCTTGGTGCTGTTTTCCTTTGTACAACCGGGGCAGAAGCTCTTTACTCGGATTTAGGACACTGTGGTGCCAAAAACATAAGAGTAAGCTGGGGATTTGTTAAGATTATGCTTATTTTAAACTATCTTGGACAGGGAGCCTGGTTATTAACCAATCATGGGAAACCTGGGTTTTCTGTAGTCAACCCATTCTTTGGAATCATGGAAGAGTGGATGATTGTACCGGGAGTAATTTTAGCAACTGCGGCGGCAATTATTGCAAGTCAGGCTTTGATTACAGGCTCTTTTACCATATTCTCAGAAGCAATGTCTCTTAATTTATGGCCTAATCAAAAAATTGATTACCCTTCCGGAGTTAAAGGACAAATGTATATTCCAAGAATCAACTGGGGACTTCTTATTCTGTGCATTATTGTAGTGCTTCATTTTAGGGAATCTGGCAAAATGGAAGCCGCATACGGCCTTTCTATTACAGTAACGATGCTTATGACAACAGTTCTGCTGGTTTTCTGGTTGTTGAAACACAGAGTGAGCAAAGTATTAATTGTACTTTTCGCGTTAGTTTATATGGTTATTGAACTAGGATTTTTCAGTGCAAATGTCATCAAGTTCATGGAAGGTGGATGGATTACAGTTGTCCTGGCTGGCTCTATCGGAATTTCAATGTATGCATGGTATAATGGAAGGCTGATAAAAACAACATTTATTCAGTTTGTAAAAATAGAAAAATATGTAGCTATCATAAAAGATATGAAGCTGGATGAAAGCATTCCAAAATATGCGACCAATCTTGCCTATCTGAGCAGAGCTAAAAGAAATGATGAGGTAGAATCAAAAATTATTTATTCCATCATCAAGAAACAGCCCAAAAGAGCCGATCATTATTTTATATTAAGTATTGTTAATCAGGAAGATCCTTATACCTTTAAATATACGGTGGATGAAATTCTGCCGGGTACAGTCTACAAAGTCAATTTCCTTTTAGGATTTAAAGTAGACCGCAGGATCAATGACTATTTTAATATGGTGCTGAAAGATCTTATGGCAGACGGAACCATTCCTTCAAGAAGCAGTCATCCGTCTCTCAGAGTTCATAACATTCCGCCCGATCTGAAATATGTCATTATAGATAATACATATATTAACGATATACTTTTGACTGTTAAACAGAAGATTACACTTAATATCTACAACTTCGTTAAATACATTGGAAGTGACGATTTCAAAGCATGGGGAGTATCCTCACACAACGTAGAAGTGGAGTCTGCACCGATTACGGAACTTACGGTTTACGACAATAAAATTGAGCAGTCCGGTTTCTTCCGTCATAATTCCTAAAACTAACGGCTTCCGGATCATAAGGGTTATTTAAATAAAAATCAATAAATTTGTAGATAATTTTTTTGATGGATACAGTACAAAAAGAAAAAAATATTGCTTTGATTAAGGATGTTTTAAGAAACTACCTCTTGGAAAAGGGTTTCAGAAACACTCCCGAACGGTATACGATATTAGAAGAGATTTATAGTATGGATCACCACTTCAATGTGGACGATCTGTATCTTCTCATGATGCAGAAGAAATATCATGTTTCAAAAGCAACGATTTACAACACTATTGAAATTTTCCTTGATGCAGGATTGATCCGGAAGCATCAGTTTGGAGAAAAAACATTGACCTCTTCATCCTATGAAAAGTCTTATTTTGACAAGCAGCATGACCACCTGGTGATCTACAAAAAAGGCTCCGATAAAGAAATTGAAGAGATTATCGAATTCTGTGATCCGAGAATCCAGGGAATTAAAGAAGCAATTGAAGAAGCATTTGGCGTAAATATTGATTCGCATTCGCTGTATTTCTATGGTACTAAGAATGATTAATTAATGAGAATAATCCTTTTTCTGCTGATTTTTATTTCTGCGTTCAGTTCCGCACAGGACAATAAAACCACGCAGATGGATCCTTATATTCAAAATAAAGGGAAACCTGTGGCAGTAAAACCTGAAGATAAGGTGAAGATCATCCATTCCGATGAATTTAAAAAAGACACCAAATACGAAGGAAACCAGTACATGACAGGCCACGTTCAGATAGAACACCAGGGGTCTGTCCTCTATGCCGATGAGGTTATTATCTACAACGATCAGAGTCTTGTAAAAGCCATTGGCAACGCAAAGCTTCAAAATGCTGACGGCTCCGTCATTACGGCCCACGAAATGGAGTACAATGGAGTTACCCAGAAAGGAGTAGCCAAAAAAGATGTTGTTCTTACAGATCCGAAGCAGACCATCAAAACCGATATAATGTATTACGACAGGCTTGCCAATCAGGCCTACTTCAATACTGGAGGAACGATTTCTGATGCGCAGAATGTAATGTATACTAAATCTGCAACCTATTTTCTCGATACCAAAATGATTGATTTTGTTGGGAATGTAAAAATAGACAGTCCTGATTACATCATTGAAGGTCCCAACATCAAGCAGAACCAAAATACAAAAGTTGCTGAGTTTTTCGGACCTACAACAATTACTAACCGCGCCAATCCTAAAAACCGTATTTACACCGAAAGAGGAACGTATAGAATGGAGACGAAGGAAGCTTTTCTTACCAAAAACTCCAGAATTTTTTATAATGACAAGATCCTTACCGGGGACGATATGTATTTCAACAATATTACAGGATTCGGTAAAGCAACCGGAAATGTTACGCTCGATGATCCTATAGAAAGAAGATACATGAAAGGAGGTTACGGAGAAATTTTTCAGAAGAAAGATTCTGCCATGATGACCAAAAATCCTTATGCAGTTAAGATCATGGAAAAAGATTCCGTTTATTTTGCAGCAGAAAAAATACTTTCCTACCAGAGACCTGATCCGGCAGATATAACCTTAAAGAAAAGTTTTTTAAGAGCCTATAAAAAAGCACGTATCTTTAAGTCAAATGCTCAGGGAAGAGCTGATTCCATTGCCTTTAATGAGACAGACGGGATCATGCATATGTATACCAATCCCATCCTTTGGAGTGGTGAAAAACAGGTTACCGGCGACAAAGTTGAAGCGTATTTTAATACCAAAACTGAAAATATAGATTCACTTAAAGTAATTGGAAATGCCTTTGCAATCAGTAAAGTGGATTCATTAACTCTGAAAGATGAATTTAATCAGGTAAAAGGAAAATTCATGACCGTTTACTATGAGAAAAATGATATTAAAGAAGCCAGAGTAGTCGGGAATGCACAGTCAATTGTATATGTAGACGATGTGGATCAGGAGACCAAGCAGCCCCAGAGAATAGGGATTACACTTTCTACCTGCGGGATTATAGGAGCTTTGTTTGAAGAAAAAGCCTTACAGATTGTATCATGCAGTATAGGAGCCAATTCAGATACCTATCCCATGAGTAAAATAGAACCGGAAAAAAGGAAATTCTCAGATTTCAACTGGAATACCAAAGACCGGATCAGGAAGTGGCAGGACATACTTGTAGACAGCCCTAATTACGAAGAAATAAAATATTCTTCCGATAATGATCTGTTTAATAAGGCTCAGGAAGCTATAGATAAAGAAAAAGCCAAAGAAGAAGCCAAGAAACCTAAAAGAGTACGGAAATAAAAATCAATATTCTTCAACGAAATAATAAAACACCATTTTTTAATAAGAAATGGTGTTTTTATTTGAAAAACAGTGAAAATGAGGCAAAACAAGAGGTTATTATCTATAAGTGCTTTTGCTTAGACTTAAAAATCAGCCGGATGCTTTATAAAATCCGTGTTTATCATTGTATTTCTGTTTAATTTCTATTCCAAATTCAGGTTAAGGACTGATAATTTCTGCATGTGCCGAATCTTTTTTAGCTTTGCTGAAAATTTTCGAGACAATGGAAATGCATAAAGACTTTTTTATATACCAGGCACAGACCACACAATTTGCATCAGGTTTTGAAGTGGAGAAAGCAGAAGGAAGCTATATCTACGGGACAGACGGAAAGAAATATCTGGACTTCGTGGCAGGCGTTTCAGCCAATACTTTAGGACATTCGCATCCTAAGGTTGTGGAAGCCATCAAACAGCAGGCAGACAAATATCTGCACGTAATGGTGTACGGTGAATATGCACAGGAAAAACCGGTAGCATTATGTAAACTCCTGGCAGAAGCCACTCCCGATCCTCTGGAAATCACTTATCTGGTAAATAGCGGGGCGGAAGCTATCGACGGAAGCCTTAAACTGGCAAAACGTTATACAGGAAGAGAAGAAATTGTTTCCTTTAAAAACTCATACCACGGGAACACACATGGTGCATTGAGCGTATCCGGAAACGAAACCCATAAAAGAGAATTCCGTCCCTTACTGCCGATGGTGACTTTTATTGAATTCAATAATGAAAAAGATTTTGATAAAATTACGGAGAAAACAGCCTGCGTGATCCTGGAGACAATTCAGGGAGCGGCTGGATTTTTAGTGCCCGACGACAATTACCTCATCAGGCTTAAAAGAAGATGCGAAGAAGTGGGAGCGCTTCTTATCCTTGACGAGATCCAGCCGGGATTCGGAAGAACCGGAAAATTATTCTCTTTTGAGCATTTCGGTATCGTTCCTGATATTCTTGTGATGGGTAAAGGAATGGGAGGCGGAGTGCCCGTAGGTGCTTTTATGAGCTCTAAAAAAATCATGGAAACACTGTCGCATTCACCCAAATTAGGACATATTACAACGTTCGGAGGAAATCCTCTGATTGCAGCAGCCAGTCATGCCACTCTGAAAGAAGTCCTCGAAAGCGGTCTCATGGATGAAATTGCTGAAAAAGAAAAACTGTTCAGAGAACTTCTAGTACATCCGAAGATCAGAAATATCAACGGAAAAGGCCTGATGCTCGCCGTTAATCTGGAGACACCCGAATATACCCTCGCCGTAGCCGCGAAATGCATGGAAAAAGGGCTTATTGTATTCTGGCAGCTCTACAGAAACGAATACATGAGGATCTCACCGCCACTTACGATTTCCATGGACGAAATCAGGCAGGGATGTCAAATTATTCTGGATATTTTAAATGAAAAATAGCTGATAAAATCTCTCCGTTACGGAGAGATTTTTTTATGCTTTACATTGCAGTTTCCGGCCGGAAAATTATATTCAATATATATTTAAAACCCGTGATAAATATCATGAAGATTCTTTAAAAAAGTAATTGCTTTTTTGTGTAATAAAAAAATTAATTTATATATTGCGGGACGATTAAAACAAAGATATATGGCGAAACATAAAGTCCATTACGAATTTCCAATGCATTGTTTGTCAGAGATTTTATACGAATATCTGGCAACAGCTGAGGGGTTATCTGAATGGTTTGCGGATGAGGTAACAGAAAAAGGCGATGATTTCTTTTTTAGTTGGGGTGGAGGACCTGCTGAAAAGGCCACTTTGATTAGATACAAGCCCGAAGGTTTCGTGCGTTTCAGATGGGAAGAAGATGAGGGGACTAAAAATTTCTTTGAAATGACTATCACTGTAGACGATATTACAGAAGACCTGGCCCTGAATATTACAGATTTCTGTGAAGAAGGGGATGAAGAGGAAAATGCATTGTATTGGGAGAATCTTATAGAAAACCTTAGAATAAAATTAGGTGCGGCATAAGCCGGATACTATTAAATGGTAAAACTGATGAACGATTTATCGTTCATTATTTTTTTATAAATAAATCACATCAAAAATTGGAAAATCAATATTTTACATCAGACGGTTTAAATATAAAGAACAGGGCGTTCCTTTTGGGCGACGCAGTGAAGGTTTCTTTCTTTGTGAGAAACGGAGGATTAATCATGGATGAAGAATGCTATTTCTTTTTAATGGCCTCCATGAGGAAAATGAGAATGAATATTCCCCTTACCTATACCCTGGAGTTTTTTCAGACCCTTTTTCATAAAGATGTTATCGACGGTAAAGGAATAAAAAACGGGATTATCAATTTCCAGGTTTTCAGAAATAATGATGCTGTGACGGTTTCAAAATCTTCAGTATCTTATTTTTATGAAGTGACGGAATCGGATGATGTACTAGCCGTTCATCAGAGACCGCTGGAAATGGATCTGACTAAGGAAATCAATGTAAACAATAATTTGTTAAGCAATATCAGGGTTCATTGCCCGGAAAATATCTACGGTGGCATTTATGCAGAAGAAAATGACCTGGATGATGTAATCCTGCTTAATCCGAACAAGAGGATCGCCCGTACAACTTCCGGAAACCTGTTGTTTTTAGAAGGAAATGTAATTAAAGTTCCCAGGCAGTCCGAAGGTGCATACATCTCTCCTTTAATGGAAAATTTTGTTACTTTTTTGCATAAAAATAACCTTGCAGATATTCAGGAGCATGAGATTATAGCTTTTGAATCGCAAAAAGCCGAAGAGATTCTGATGATCTCTGACGAGAAGGGCATATTTTCTGTAGGTAAAATAAGAAATAAGACATTTGAAAGCTCCCGATTTATCGAAATGGTGGAAAGCTGGAAGAATAGTTTTTAAAATTGACAAACCCGGTAAACAACAAAGTACCCAAGTCCTTTACCGGGTTTTATTCTGAATGTATCAGAAATTGTTTCTTTATTTAATATTCACGGATAATCTCTGTGAATTTTTGAGCGATTTGTTTCTGTCCCTTTTCACTGGTAACATATTCCCTGTCTTTAGTGTTATTGATAAAGCCAAGTTCTACCAATACCGCAGGAGATTTGGTTTCTCTCAGCATATGGAGATTGCGTTCCTCGATTTTAGCGACATTGAATTTTTTAGAAATTTTTTCAGCCAGTTTTTTTGAATGGTCAGTATTCTGAATAAACACCTCAGTTCCCTGTTTTGGCGTTTCCTTCTGCGGATTGCTATTCATATGAAGTGAAATAACAATTTCCGGATTCAGCTTGTTGATCATAGCTGTTCTTTCCTGAAGAGAAGGATAGCTGTCAGCATCTCTGGTTAAAATCACCTCATACTGATCCTGGCTTTCGTTCAGTTTCTGAATCTCTTTAGCTATATTAATGGTAATCTCTTTCTCCGAAAACTTTTCAAAGACCGATCCCATATCATCTCCACCATGTCCGGCATCAATAACGATATACTTTTTGTTGATAGGTGTAAATGATAAAAATGAAGCAGAGAAGGCAGATATAGCAAGTAATTTGATTCCTTTCATTTCATGAATTTTTGGTTTTTCAAATAACGGGAATTCTTTCTTTAAAATTGGTTAACATAATCTTAAAATTTGTTAATGTTTTCAAAGTGTATCAAAAAGGAATTCAGCTAGTTAAGAGAAATGTCCTCAGGTGCGTTGGCCCAAAGCAGATATTCTCCGCCCAGGTTCTGCATGATAGACTTCCAAAGGGTTTGGTCATTAGGAAGCGTGTAGTCCAGATTATAAACATCTACTACGGTCCACATTTTTCTTTGTACCTCATCGTCCAGCTGCTCGGCAGACCATCCGGAATATCCCGAGAAAATTTTCACATCAGTAATGCTCAGTTCCTTATTAAGAACAGCGCTGATGATACTTTCAATATCTTCCGTAATATAAAAATCTTTATTGATCTCAGAATAGATCTCCGTTACCTTATTTTCTTTAACGATGAAGAAAACCTTGTCATTCTCCACAGGCCCGCCGTCATACACCTCTATTTTGAAATCAAAAAACTCTTTGAACTTACTACTCATCTGGCTGTTTTTTTTGTTCAATATCAAACCAAATGCACCGCTTTCATTATGCTCAACGATCAGCACCACCGACCTCGAAAAAATATCGCCGGAAATGTCAGGTGTGGAAATTAATATTTTACCTTTGTATGAGTAATTCATACTCAAATTTAATAAAAAATATTTATGGAAAACCTGCACGACAAAAGAAAAGTGTATGAGAAATCCCAACTTATTGAAAGTGAGATAAAACAAAATCCCATAGAACAGTTCAGAGACTGGTTTATGGCTGCCAATGAAAGCCCGTCGGTCTCCGAAGCTAATGCCATGGCTGTTTCTACAGTAGAGGAAGACGGATGCCCGAGAACCAGGATGGTCCTTCTTAAAGAGTATACCTACGAAGGATTTATCTTCTATACCAATTATAATAGCAGGAAAGGGAAGGCCATAGAACACAACCATAAGGCCTGTCTTAGTTTTTTCTGGCCCGGCCTGGAAAGGCAGATTATTATTAAAGCAGATCTTGAAAAAATTGCCGAAAACCTCAGTGACGGATATTTCCATTCAAGGCCCAAAGGAAGCCAGCTGGGAGCTGCCGTTTCACCCCAAAGCCAGAAGATCCCGAACAGGGAATTTCTTGAGGAAAAATTGAAAGAGCTGGAAAAAGAATACCAAAACAGCGAAGTACCTAGACCTGTCAGCTGGGGCGGATATATAGCAAAACCTTATGAAATTGAATTTTGGCAGGGAAGGCCCAACCGTCTTCATGATAGAATTATTTATCAGCTGGAAGATCTGGACTGGAAAATTTCACGACTGGCACCTTAGATATTTAAAGGTTAAAAGCCGGAAATAAAAGGTTAGAAATGGATGCTGGAAGTTGTGATGGATATATCACAACTGCTAGCCTTTTTATTCAAACAGTATTCTATCTCTTTATTTTTGAAAAGATATCATGTAAAATTCAATAGGAGCGGGCTTTTAGCCTGCTCTTAATTTATAAGCATTAGCCAAAACTTAAAAGAGATATTTATAATGTTTATATGATCCCTGGGGTGGCTGAGGTTCTCGAAACCACCGGAACCACAAATAAGTATTCATTATTTGCAATAAAAAAAGCCGCTTCCCGGGAAACAGCCTTTGATTTTTTTAATCTGAATGATTATTTTTTCTTAGCACCAGAAACTGCAGTTGATAAATCAGCTCCTGCTTTGAACTTAGCAACTTTTTTAGCAGCAATTTTGATTGGCTTTTTAGTTGCAGGATTGATCCCTTGTCTGGCAGCTCTCTCAGCTACTGAGAAAGTACCGAATCCTACTAAAGAAACCTTTCCGTCTTTTTTCTTTAAAGTAGTTGTTACATTACCAATGAATGATTCTAAAGCAGCTTTAGCTGCAACCTTAGTGATTCCTGCATCTTTTGCGATTGCGTCGATTAATTCAGACTTGTTCATAATTTTTAATATTAAGTTAGTTCGTAATTATAGCAAATATAATACTATTTTCTAATTGTGCAATTATTTTATTAAAACTTATAAAATTTTTTTGCTTTTTGATGAAAACAGTTAAAATATGATAATTTGACTTTTCACGTAAAATCTACGTTACCGCTCACTAAAATCATGCCAAATGCTTATGAGTATTGACTTTAGCAAAAAATTAATATTATTTCCTGTATTTATTAAATCCTGAATTACGTATAAACTATTAATGCTTTTACCGATATGTTTGCATATTTTGTAAATAATGGCTTGAAAACTTGTATAGTATAAAATTAAATGACTGAGTTTGTGGGAGTTTTAAAATGAATTCAAAAGCCCGATTTATTAATTTTTATTAATAAATTTGCAGAATGTTAATAGAAGTTTTCAAGTCTAAGATCCATAGGGTACGGGTTACGGCCTCAGACCTTAATTATATTGGGAGTATAACGATCGACGAAGATCTTATAGAAGCTGCCGGTCTGGTAGTGGGAGAAAGGGTCTATATCGTCAATGTGAACAATGGAGAGCGTTTTGATACCTATGTTATCAAAGGAAAAAGAAAATCGGGTGAAGTATGCCTGAACGGGCCTGCCGCAAGAAAAGTACAGAGAGATGATATCATTATCATCATTGCTTACGCGCAAATGACTCCGGAAGAAGCAAAAGTCTTTCAGCCGAAAATCGTTTTCCCGGATGAAAAAACAAATCTTCTGACCTGATCCCATGGAGAAAAAATCAAAGAATCCTTTAAAATCAATACTAACAATAGTAATCTCGCTTGCTTTTGCAGGCTTTTTTTTATGGCTTGCTTTAAAAGGTCTTGATTTTAAGGTGATTAAAGCCTCTTTGGCAAAAGCTAATTACCTCTGGGTACTGTTTGCGTCTGTTTTTGGAATTCTGGCTTACTGGTTCAGGGCCATACGCTGGAATCTGATGCTGGAACCGATGGGACATACAATTTCTAATTCAAATTCGCTGTGGTCGATATCTTTCGGATATCTTATGAATCTTACCATTCCGAGAAGTGGTGAAGTGGCAAGAGCTACTGCCTTATACGGAGTAGAGAAAGTTCCGGTAGATAAATCTTTCGGGACGATCATTCTGGAAAGAGTGGTGGATCTTATCTGCATGCTTGGGTTTCTGGGACTGACGTTGCTTTTCAAATATGAAGCTATTCTGTCTTTCTATGAAAATTCAGGTGTTAACATTAATCCCAATAAAATATTACTTATTGTTTCAATTCTCGCTGCAGGGACAGTTGCATTCTTTGTATTTAAGAAGAAATTGGCCAATGTTCCGTTTTTAGGAAAGATCGTGAATTTTATTGATGGAATTTTCGAGGGATTGGCATCCATATTTAAATTAAAAGAAAAAGGGAAATTTATTCTTTATACTATAGGGATATGGGTTTGTTATTATTTTGCAGCTTACTTAGTATGTTTTGCACTTCCTGAAACTTCTAATTTCACTATTGCTGACGGCTTTTTTATTATTGTTGTCGGTACCCTGGGAATGATCGTTCCTGCCAGTGGTGGAATCGGTGCTTTCAATCTGGCCATGAAGTTCGGATTTATGGCGCTCTTTATTTCAATGGGTAAAAGTGCTGAACTGGGCGGTGAGATGGGACTGACATATTCATTTATATCGCTTCCGTTACAGATTACAATTATGCTGGTAATGGGGCTTATTTCCATTCCCATGCTGGCAAAAGCAAGAGAAAAGGCCGTCTCCGGTAAGGAGTTTGAAGCCAGTTAATTCAACAATATCTTTTCAATTCATACTAGTCCGATTTTTTTATCGGACTTTTTTAATGTTGTTACTGAAAGAACTTGCCACTTAAAACATAAACCTTATAGGTTTTTAAAACCTATAAGGTTTCCTTTTTTATCATCAGAGAAAATTCAAACAACAGATAAAGACAGAATGTCTGTTTTTTCAACAATATCCTTATGTTAAAACCCTATTAAAATTAAACATACCGAATGTCATTTATTTTTTTATCAATAAATTTGGTCAATTCGCAAATCAAATTTATCTTAAACAAAAAATAATTAATAATCTAAAATACTATGGCAATTAATTTACAGAAAGGACAGAAGATCGATATAGGACTGACAAAAATGACGATAGGGCTCGGCTGGGACCCGAATGAAGGAACAGGTTTTGATTTCGATCTGGATGCTTCTGCCATCATGATTGATTCCGAAAGAAAATTATTAAATGAAGAATGTTTTGTTTTCTATAATAACCTTCAGTCTCCCGATGGGGCACTTACTCATACAGGAGACGATCCGAGCGGTAAAAACAGTGACGGGGACGATGATGAGGCAATTATTGTAGATCTTGAAAAAGTAGATCCCAGAGCTGAAGAAATTCTTTTCGTGGTAACCATTGAAGATTTTGAGAGAAGAAAACAGAATTTCGGTCAGGTAAGAAATTCATACATCAGAATTGTGGATAACAGCACCAACCAGGAAATCGCAAAATATGAACTGGACGAAGATTTCTCTATAGAAACCGGAGTAGAGTTCGGAAGACTGTACAAAAGAAACGGGAGCTGGAAGTTTGAAGCCTCAGGAATAGGCTACAGAGCAGATTTGGCTTTCTTCCTTGAGAAATATTATAAAGGGCAGATCATTAAATAATTATACTTCAAATACACAAAACGATAACTATGGCAATTAATTTACAGAAAGGTCAGACGATTGATTTAAGAAAAAATGACCGTGGAGAAAGTGTTTATGACCTTTCAAAAGTAACGATCGGTTTAGGATGGGATGTAAGAAAACAAGGCGGTTTCTTTGGGAAACTCTTCAGTAAAGAAGCAGAATACGATCTTGATGCCGTTGCATTTCTTTTAGACGGAAACGGTAAAGTAGCCAATCTGGGAAAAACGGTACAGACCAATGAAGGAAGACAGATCGCGCTTTATCAGGGTGATGTGGTTTTCTTTAATTCTATGCAGCATCCAAGCGGAAATATATGGCTGACCGGAGACAACAGAACCGGCGCAGGAGACGGAGATGATGAGCAGATCATCGTTAAACTGGACCAGCTGGACGAAAGCTATCAGAAAATATTATTCCTGGTGACCATTTATCAGGGAAAACAGAATAACCAGCATTTCGGGATGATCGAAAATGCTTTTATCAGAGCGGTAGATGCCAAAGGTAAAGAGATTACCAAATACAGCCTTTCAGGGGATGCGAGTATGAACGGAAAATGTGCGATGGTATTTGCCGAAGCCTACCGTCACAATGGCGACTGGAAGTTCCGTGCCATTGGAGAACCTCACCAGACGGATAACTTTATTGAAATTCTGAAGGAGTACGCATACAGCAATTAAACCCGAATATTTATCAAACTCAAAAGCCGGCAGCGGAAGTTGAAAACTTCCCTGCCGGCTTCAGAATTAATATTGTCTTACCATGAGCAGGAGATTATTAGCATACTTTTTACTGGATACTTCCGGATCTATGAACGGAGAGCCTATCCAGGCACTGAATAACGGATTTAACGGGCTGATAAGCATGCTCCGTGCAGATCCCCAGGCAATGGACAGCCTTCATCTGAGCGTGATCACTTTTGACCGTGAAGTGAAAAATATCATTCCGCTGACCGACCTGGCCAGTTTTTACCCGATGGAGATCACCTGTCCTGACAGCGGGCCTACCCATACCGGTGCGGCACTGGAGATGGTTTCGGAGTTGGTGAAGAAAGAGCTGGTGAAAGGTTCTTCAGATGAAAAAGAAGACTGGAGGCCATTGCTGTTTATATTTACCGACGGAAGGCCATCCGATATCCAGAAATACAGACAGATGATTCCTGTGATCAGAGGCCTGGAATTTGGAGCTATTGTTGGCTGTGCAGCAGGTCCGAAAGCAGATGAGCAATTTCTGAAGGAGCTTACCGATCATGTGGTAAAACTGGATACAACCGACGCTATAACGCTTTCCTCATTTTTCAAATGGGTGAGTTCATCCATCACGATGGGCGGAAAGTCACAGGGGACAGGAGAAAGCACACCGCTGCCTCCACCGCCTTCCGAGCTTAATATTATTATCTAAACCATTTGTCTTTACTATAAATTATGAGAAGACTGCCCATTTATTTTTTAGTCGATGTTTCCGAATCTATGGTTGGAGAGCCTATTGAACAGGTACAGGAAGGTATCGCCAATATCATCAGAGAATTAAAGAAAGACCCGTATTCACTGGAAACGGTTTATATTTCCATTATAGGTTTCGCGGGAGAGGCCGAAGTGATCACGCCGCTCCAGGATATCATCAGTTTTTATCCGCCAAAGATCCCGATTGGAAGCGGTACATCGCTGTCCCAGGGTCTTATCAAAGTAATGGACTGCATAGATAAAGACATTATAAAAACAACTTATGAAAGAAAAGGCGACTGGAAACCTATCGTTTTTCTTTTTACGGACGGCGTTCCTACCGATGATGCTACAAAAGCTATCGAAAGATGGAATAATAAATACCACGGAAAATCCAACACCATAGCTGTTTCTATCGGAGAAAACACCAACTATAAACTGCTTGGGACGTTATCGGATAACGTTTTACTGTTCAATAATTCTGATGAGAATTCTTATAAAGAATTTTTCAAATGGGTGACGGATTCCATTAAAACAACCAGCCAGAGTGTTACCGAGGCCAATAAAGAAGGAATCAACCTTTCCAAGATCGATTCCATTATTCTGGAAAAAGTAGATCCTGAAATGGAACAGAAATTCCCCGACAATAATTTTGTGGTTCTGAACGGGAAATGTTCGGAAACGGAGAAACTGTATTTAATGAAGTTCAAAAAAACATTCGCCGAATCAGGGATACCGGGAATGTCTACAAGATATTACAGACTGGATGGAGCCTATAAAATTGATGAAAAAGCCTATTTCAGGCTGTCATCTTCCCGGAAAAATAATCTTAAAATTTCGATAGAAGAGCTTCAGGGAGGCACTTCGTGCCCTCACTGTGCGAATCCTGTTGCATTGGCTACCTGTTCGTGTGGCGGAATTCACTGCCTGAAAGGAGAAGGGTATAACAAATGTCCGTGGTGCGGCACTTCAGATTATTACGGATTTTCAAGCGAAGGATTTGATATTAACCGGACACTGGGATAACAGAATGAAGTCCTGTTTCTGAGACCAAACACAAAACCATGGAAAAAGCTGTTATTTACAGGGAAAAAGAAGAATTTAAAGAAGTCCATCTGGTCCTTAAAAATGCCAGTTCAAAACAATTTTATGAATTCAGTTTTGAGATGGATGATTTTCCGAATATAAGGATCAAAAATATCGTTAATCTGCAGGAAACCGGGCTTGTATTCGAAAATAACAAAATATCCGGAATTCCTTACACAAGTAACGTTCATGACCTGGATATTGAATTCTATCACATTCATGACCAAAGCAATACGGAGATCAAAAAAGTGCACCTGTTTGTTAATGCGGATCCCAAAGATCTCTGGAAAAATATTCCATCCGATCCCGGTGATGTTTACTATAAACCGGACGAAATAGCTTATAAAGGAAAGTTTTCAGATAAAAAAATTGCCGTTGTATCGAAAAGAGGACGTTCCCATGCCCATGAAGGAAAATTCAGGGATGATGATTTTGCAGTGAACGAACTTCCCGGAGACTGGAACATTGTTTCTGTGGCAGATGGCGCGGGTTCTGCAATCATGGCAAGAGAAGGATCAAGGCTGGCGTCTGTTTCAGTGAACCGATTTTTCAACTCTGAAGAAATTTTAAAAGGAATCGAAAAGAATATTGAAACGGTTTACAATACTTCTGAATTATCAAAGCAATCTGAAGCCAGGGAGAATATCATAAGACTTTTGTATGAAGGAGTGCTGCATGTATATCATACTTTGGATCAAGCAGCAACAGAGAATTCGTTTTCTATAAAGGATTTCCACACGACGCTGATCTTTGCGCTAACAAAAAAGTTTGATTTTGGGTATGTTATCCTCACTTTTGGAGTGGGAGACTGCCCGATTAACCTGATCAGCCCGGAATTTTCTGAAGTAAAGCTTCTGAACCGGATGGATGTGGGTGAATTTGGCGGCGGTACCCGGTTTATCACAATGAAAGATATCTTTGGCGATGATATGGCTTCAAGATTCGGAATAACCTGCGTGAACGATTTTTCCTATCTGGTACTGATGACGGACGGTATTTACGATCCAAAATTCATGACAGAAAGTAAGCTTGAAGATACAGATAGCTGGACAACTTTTTTTAACGATCTGAAAGGAAATAATGATGACCGCGCGAAGGTAGACTTTATCAACGATACACATATTGATCAACAGCTTCTGGCATGGACTGATTTCTGGAGCCGGGGAAATCATGACGACAGAACACTGGCCATAATCTATTAAAAAACATGAAAAAAACCGTTAAAGTTGTTTCCATCCTGGATGCTGCAAAATCTTATGAATACATAGATGAAAGCCCGATTCGCGGCGGAGTGAAGGATGTTTATTTTTCGCCGGAAAGGGAATATGTGGTGGCTTTTTACCGCAATCCTCTGGATGCGGGGCAGAAAGAGCGGATTATGAGAATAGTTTCCACTTATCTGGGGAATATCCGGAACGGCAATTCAGCGGATTATTTTCTGAACGAAATCTTCAGATGGCCGTATGATATTGTAGAAAAAGACAAGCTGACGGGAATTGTGGTTCCCATTTACCATAATAAATTCTTCTTTGCGAAAGGATATATAGGATCAGATAATATCCAGGGGCAGGATAAAGTCGGGAAATGGTTCACTGCTCCCATGTTCAGGAATAAGCAGTATCCACTGAGGCTGGATCATTCGGAACTGGGAGACTGGCTGAGCTACTTCCAGATCACCATCAATATCAGCCGGGGAGTGAAAAAGCTTCACCAGATGGGGTTGGCGCACTCAGATCTTTCTTATAATAATATTCTGATAGATCCGGTAACGAAGTCTGCCTGCATTATTGATATAGACGGATTGGTTGTTCCAAAACTGTTCCCACCCGAAGTAATCGGAACCGCAGATTTTATTGCTCCCGAAGTTTTGAAGACCAAACATCTGAGTATGCAGGATCCCGGAAGACATCTGCCCAACCAGAAAACGGATCTGCATGCATTGGCGGTGCTGATCTATATGTACCTGCTCCGAAGGCATCCTTTAAGGGGAGGAAAAATATGGGACCTGGATTCTGAAAAGGATGAGGTGATTTCTATGGGTGAAAAAGCTTTATTCATAGAGCATTCCAGTGATCCGTCCAACCATGTAAAAGCTGATCATCTGAGAAAATGGGATGCTTTCTGGGGCGATCCTCAAAAAATTCCTTACACCGCTGCCGGTCCTTACCTTTCTGAACTGTTTAGAAAAGCATTTATCGACGGACTTCACGACCCGATAAGGCGCCCTACAGCCAATGAGTGGGAATCAGCACTTCTGAAGACCGCCGACCTGATCCAGCCCTGCCATAATCCTGAATGCACTGAAAAATGGTACGTCTTTGACAACAGCAGCAACCCGAAATGCCCTTTCTGCGGTACTCCACACCGCGGAACGCTTCCCGTCCTGGACCTGTATTTTAAATTTGATGATGAGGTCTGGAAGCCGGAAAACCACAGATTGATGGTGTACAACAACCAGTATTTATTCAAGTGGCATGTTTCCAGAAAGGTGATCAGAAATGAAAATCTTACGATGCAGGATAAAATGCCTGTCGGGTATTTCACTTTTCATGATGGAAGATGGGTATTGGTTAATCAGAGTCTGACTTCTATGAAAGATGTTACGGAGCAGAAAGAGATTCCACCCGGATCTATGGTAGAGCTTACGGATGGCAAGAAAATTCTGTTATCAGCCGAAGAAGGCGGGAGACTGATCTTTGTTACTTTAGCGAATCAGTAATTTGAGGATTGAGATCCTCGAAGTCCTCATGAAATTCCATAAAAAAAGAATGCTCGTCTTCATCTGTAATTTTAAAGCCTAAACCTGAATATAGATTTTGAGCCTTATTGGTTTTTAAGACGCTTAATTCTACTGTTTTTCCTTCTTTGGAAGCTTCCTTCAGAATATCTGTTAAAATCATTTTTCCTAGTCCTTTTCCCTGTTGGTCTGGGGCTATCTGCAGTTGCAGAACTTCTGTTTTATCATCACCTCTGTTGATTTTCAGTAATCCGGCCGGTTCATCATTTAAAAGGATGATATGGGCTTTGTCGAACTGATAAAGAATTCTATGAAGTGTTGTTTCTCTGTCTGTCGGAAGATTGGAATCTGCGTAATGCGGATTCATGGTTTTCGTTCTTAGATCAAGAAGATAATCAATGTCGTTTTCTGAAGCTTTTCTGTACGTAATAGTGGTGTTCATAAGTTGAGTGAGATCCAGTTTTTGAGCCAGTTTGTTATTACCTGCCAGGAATTAATAGGAATCTAAGATAACGATTCTTGGATTTTTTTCTGTATCAATTCTCAGTTTCATTTCGATGGACTGTTTAAAAAATGCATACGCATAGTAGATAGTCTGTATGTAAGGATCTTTCTCATCAGATGAACAGTCTTTGATAAAGTCACATTCACGTTCAATTTCTTTAAACAGGATGAGGTTATTTTCATGGTCTGCCGTTATATGCCGGATGATGTCTTCCTCAGTTTTCGTAAACTCATACTCATAACCGTCCATTTTTTTATCCAGGATCATTTTCATCAGCAGGATCATATAATCATTAAATTTTAAAAATTTTTTTGAATCTATATTAATGCCGCCATCACTATTCCCCAATTCATAATTCTCCGGTTCATAAATGGGAAAATAATGGGTGTAGTTTCCATATTGAAACATATAGCTCGTACAAACCGTTGAGGTAGGAAGTTCATACAGCAGGATGAGTCCATAACGGTCATACAATTCCTCAAGATATTTTTCCCTTGTGGCATAATCACTCCCTGTAGATTCCGAATATATTTCTTCAGAGAGAAAAAGAATGATTTCAAACAGTTCATCAGCCGTTATGGTGTTGATATCACTTTTGACCTTTTCCAGCACTTTTTCAAGGGTAATATCATAAGTGCCTATTTCTTTTTTCCTGTCTTCCAGATATTCTTTAAACGTTCTTGTGTGGAAGGTTCTGTTTTGCAGATCCTCATAAAGGTTTGCAGAAGCCTTTTCCTTATCGAACATATAGATTTCGGTATTTCTTCCCATGCAGTTTAATTTGAACTATTTCAAGCCTATTTTCAGTCCCATTTCATTTTTCATATGCAGCAGAACTTCGGCATTTCCTCTTGCATCATCTACAGGATTGTGCGTATGTTCTGTTTTGCGGAGATGCTTCCACTGGGCGAAAGTATCTTTTTCCAGTCCGCAATACAGATCAGACAGCCTTCTTGATGAATAACCGAAAGGATTTTTCCCGGTGAAATGATGAAAATACCAGCAGATGAACATCCAGTCGAAACCGTTGTTGTCACTGATGAAAATGGGCCTTCCTTTAGAATTTTCTTTAATCCATTCTTCAAATTCTGTCATGACTTTCCCGGGATCATCAAAATTCATCGTTTCCTCCCTGCTGAAACCGGAAACGGCCAAAGCATCCGGATTGAACTTTTCTGAGATAGGTTTCAGTTTTCCGTAGAAAGTAGTATCCAGTTCCTCATTCACAAGGACTGCTCCAAAACATACCATTGAAAAATCTCCGGGAATCGGGCCGTCCGATTCAATATCGACCATAAAATAGCTCATTGTCTAATCAAATTTTATATTTCTGCGGTCCAGATAGGCTTCATCAATCTCTTCTCTTTCCAGCCGGTCAGGGTAAATGGAAATTTTTATGAATTCATTTTCGTAAGAATCTGCGACAAACAGCTCATTACCATTTAATTTTATTTTCTTGCGGAAGCCTTTCGTAATAATTTCTTCTGCTTTTAATGTATGGACATTGAAAATAAAAAGCCTTTCACCGTGCTTATCAAGGTATTGGGTCACAAGGGAATTTTCAAAAAACTGTAAATATCCTCCTGATGAAGGCTGTCCCATTGTATTAATCGGGGGGCGCCAATTGATGATGGTATCCCTGTTTATTTTTATTCTTACCAGTTCGTGTCCCACTTCGTTACTCTGCCACCATGCGAAAACTCCCTGGTTATTGATGGCTGTACTGTACTTGCATATTTCAATTTCGGCCCCGAATGCATCTTTCCAGAAAATCCGGTCTTCTTCAATTTCAAAATCCCGAACCGTCATATAGAGTTCTTCCTCTATTATTTCGAAAATTTCTTTTGTGGTCATACCGTTTATTAAGAAAACAAATATATTAAAAACACCTCTACTTATATCAGTTCAAAAAAATCTCTTCTTCCTATTTTGATCTTTGTCTGTACAAGTAATTCAATTTCCTGATCAGGATCCATGACCTTGATATTATTAATCTGAATGCCTCCGCTTTGGATCAGTCTTCGGATTGCCGATTTACTGAGTTCGCTTTTAAGCCGGCTGCATAATTCCACTGCTTTCATTGTATTTTCGTGAGAAAATGAGGCTAAAGAAATAGGTTCGTAAACTTTCTCTTCAAAGTTTTTATTCTGAAACTGGCTGCTGAAAAATGCTTCTGCAAGCTCTGCCGCTGAATGATCATGGTATTGGCTGATGATATTTTTAGCAACCAGCTTTTTGATATTCATGGGGTTTTCACCGTTCTCTAATTTTAATTTCAAATCAATTTTTTCTTCAGCAGAAAAATCAGAAGCAAGATCAACGAATTCATCGATCAGGCTGTCTGGAATCGACATGGTTTTTCCGAACATCTCATTCGGTTCATCTGTAAGCCCGATCATATTGTTTAAAGATTTACTCATTTTTTCCTTACCGTCAAGACCTTTCAGAAGAGGCATACACATTACAGTCTGGGCCGGCATCTGGTGAACTTCCTGGAGCTGTCTTCCCATGGTACAGTTGAAAAGCTGGTCCGTTCCGCCCATCTCAATATCACATTCAATCTGTACAGAATCGAAGCCCTGGAGGATAGGGTATATGAGTTCATGCATGGCAATCGGAGTATTTTCCGTAAACCTTTTATTGAAATCATTACGGTGCATCAACTGGGCTACCGTAACTTTCGACATCAGCTGAATCACTTCTGAAAAGTTCAGCGCATCCAGCCATTCAGAATTAAAGACAATATTAGCTTTTTCCACATCAATAATCTTCGAAAGCTGATTGATATACGTTTGAGCATTACGACTGACCTCTTCAGCGCTTAATGGTTTCCGTGCCTTGTTTTTCCCTGTCGGATCCCCGATTCTTGCCGTAAAGCTTCCGACAACAATCACGAGCTGGTGTCCCAGGTCCTGGAACTGTTTGAGCTTTTTAAGCACCACAGCGTGCCCCAGATGCAGATCCGGAGCGGTAGGATCAAATCCCAGCTTGATAATTAATTTCCTGTTTTCCTTCTCAGCGGTTTTCAGTTTCTGTTCCAGACCGTTTTCCGGAAGAATGATGGCTGCATTTTCTTGTAATGTATTGATCATATGTATTAGGTTTTAAAACAAAAAAAGCCCGGACAATGCTGTCCGGGCTCTATATTTAGTTAAGTTATTCTTGTTAGATTACAGATATAGAAAGTCTTCCCGAACGGTTCGCCGGGGAGTAATACTCATTGAAAAAAGGAAGACGCAATATGCTGTTTAAATGTTTCATTGATAATGTAAATATAAAGTTTTTTTAGGTTGATCCCATATTTAAACCATTAAGATCCGCTGTAAAGTTCCATACCAGTTAAGATTGATGAAAAAACTTACTGCTCTTAACAGTTTATTAGTCCTAATGGTTTAAAATAAAGGTTTCAAAACAATTTTACTTAGCGCTTTTGAAGCTAATTTTATGCCATAAACCTCCGGACAGAATAAAGAATTATTATAAATAAGGCTTTATGTAATGCTTTTCTCTAATAAGCCCTTTTATCCCCAAATATAGTATGCCAATAGATCCTGATCCTAAAAAAATTATGTAGTGTGAAGCTGAATAATTGACCCTTTATAAAATTTTGTCAGATCATAAAGCTCCGCAAAATAGTGCTGCAAGGCAAGATCCTGATCCTCATCAGAACCTTTTTTCCTGAACTGATCTTCCGCAAGAGTATATAAAGAAGCATAATCTGATTTTAAATAATGAGAAAGTACTGTACAGCTTCCTTTTTCTTTGAGTGCAATGTCTGTGAAAAATAATCCGTAGACAAGGAACCGGTTGAAATTTTGAGCATCTACCATAAAATCCAGTTTCTGCTGAGAATAATTTTCGTAATCTGAAAGCATTTCCCGGAAGGTTTCTACATTTTGTTCCTCCTGAATTTCAAAAAAGATATCAATTCCGTGGATGAAAAGCTGGGTTTTGACTTCTTCATGGTCAGCCGGATAAATGCTGCCGAACCAGTTGAGAATGCTTGAAAGCTCCTCTTTAGAAAGGGTTTCTACCGAATCTTTTACTTTATTTTTGATGATCTCAAGGCTTACTTTGGCATCCGCATGAAGAAAGCGTATGATATTTTCTTCTTCTCGGCAAAGTTTATTGTACAGATTGATTTTGGCAATATTAGGATTCGTTTTGATAAAATAAAGTTCTTTTGCCATTGCTTTGTACCACATGATCTTTTTGTAAAGTGGTAACTAAAGATACAAAATATGTAGCGATTAAAATTAAAAATATTTATGCAGTGAATTATTGTTCGTTTTTACGAATTTATAAATTATAATTCTGTTTCTTTTTGAATTTTAAAATTCAGTGACGAAAATTCATAACTTTCTCTTGATTTCTTTTCATGGATGAACTTGAAAGTAAAACATAAAGTAAAATAGATAGACTTATCTATTTTGGTGTATATTTGTAAAAATTTTCAAATGAAAAAAGAAAAAGTACAGGAAAGGATCATCAGGGTAGCTTCGGATCTGTTTTACAGACAGGGTTTCAATTCAACCGGGATCAACCAGATTATTGCTGAGGCAGATATTGCGATAGGATCACTGTACAATCACTTTTCATCCAAAAATGATCTTCTCCAGGCTTATCTTATCAAACAGGAGGCGGAATGGTTCAGAGGTTTTGAGGAGCATTCCGCTGCAATTTCAGATCCCGGAGAAAAAATACTTTCTTTAATCGGCTACCGCAAAAAGCTACAGCAATCCTCAAAGTTTGCAGGCTGTCATTTCATAAAAATTGTTGCCGAAGTGGGAGACAGCAGTCCTGCAGTTTCCGGTTTTGCCAGACAGCACAAGGAAAAACAGAAAGAAATGATCAGAACAATGGTGAATGTATATGCAGAAAGCAAGAATGATATTGATTCAGATATGATGGCAGAACAGATTTTTCTTTTGATAGAAGGTGCTGTGGTCACTTCCACGATCAATAAAAATACAGATTCTTTTGGTCAGATCCAAAAAATGATTAAGGCTCAGTTATCTTAATTTTTTTTTCTATTTAAAAATAGATATATCTATATAAAAATGAATGCTAAATATTTGAAATTGATTGTAATATTATCCGGTCAGTTGCTTACCATCATGGATATTTTCATCATCAATGTATCCATTCCGTCGATACAGCGTGATCTTCATGCTTCCAACGGAGAAATGCAGCTGGTGATCGCTTCTTACCTTATCGGTTTTGCTTCATTTCTGATTACAGGAGGAAGGCTGGGAGATTTGTACGGAAGGAAAAAGATATTCGTGGCCGGTCTGCTATTTTTTATGCTGAGTTCTGTCGCATGCGGAATCTCTTCGGGTGCAGCGGTTCTTGTGATCTCCCGTTTTATCCAGGGGATCAGTGCTGCGTTTTTGTCTCCGCAGGTACTGTCGATGATACAGGTGCTTTTTACCGGACATGAGGAAAGGACAAAGGCAATGGGCTGGTACGGGATCACTATTGGCGCGGGGACCATCCTGGGACAGTTTCTGGGTGGTTATTTTTCATCAATGACACTGATGGAAGAGTCCTGGAGGCTTATTTTCCTGGTCAATATTCCAATATGTCTGCTGGCTGTATTTTTCAGCAAAAAAATATTGAACGAATCTAAAGTCTCAGCCGGAAAAAAAACTTTTGATTTTTTCGGAGTGATGATACTGGCCGCCGGGCTTTTTTGTTTTACGTATGCGCTTACCATGTCTGAACATCAGGGAATTCAGATCAAAAGTATAATGCTGGCTATAATTTCAATACTTATTTTAACCCATTTTGTCAAAAACCAAAAAATGAGGTTAAAGTATGGTAAGTCTTACCTGATGGATTTTACTTTATTCAGTTACAAAAATTTCAACTTGGGTATTCTGGCTGTTTCTTTTTTCTTCATTATGCTGGATTCTTATTTTTATATCCTGTCGCTGTTTTTTCAGGACGGATTGAGGATAGGATCACTGGAAGCCGGAGAAATAATTGTTTTTCAGGGCTTTGGATTTATTCTGGCTTCCCTGTTTTCGGCGAAAATGATTTTAAGATATGGTAAAAAATTTTTAGTAACAGGATTGCTTTTGATCATGGCCGTCCTTATCCTGCAGATCCTTTTGTTTGCCGGGGAAATCCCTTTTTTTGTACTTTGTCTTTTGCTGTTCTTCCACGGAATCGGGGTGGGATCCATTATCCCTTCGTTGGCTAATATTGCTTTATCAGGGCTGCCGGAAGGGCTGGTGGGCAATGCTTCGGGAGTTTACAATACTTTTCAGCAGGCCGCTGCGATTGTAGGAATTATTGTGGTGGGAAGTATTTTCTATTATTTTCTTGGAGCGAAACCTTCACAGCAGCATTATCATACTGCTTTCTCGGTGGCTTTGGCTGTCAATATGATCTGTCTTTTTATTGTTTTATTTTCGATTGTGAAGGTTCCGGAACATATACTTCCTGTAGCGAAACGGAAAGTTTAAGCCTTAATTGCTTAAAATACGGTCTATTTTTGTAATAAGAAAGTTCTCAGGTGACAGGAACTGATAAGAAATTTCATAATCAACATAGCCGTACATAAACACAAAATGAATTTTAAATTCATAAGTTGATAGGTTTAAGATTTCAACATAGTAGTTGATATAATTTATTTCTTCTTTACCAATGTCATGATTGTGGGCTATAAGACCATCAACGGCTGTTTTAGTTTCAGAAATGATTCTCAATCTGTTATCTATATAAAAATCGATGAACTGGCCGAGATACTTTTCAAAATCTGTAAGTGTAGAGTATTCCCTGTAAAAATCGTCCTCAAATGAGAAAACGGGGCTTCTGTTGGTACCGTATGTATCACTATCAGTGTCCGGGTATGCTTAAGGCTTTGCCAGATTTCATTATAGTGCTCAAATTCAAAGATTCTTCTTTTGGTGTTTTAATTTTCATTCAATAGTTATTTTTTAAGGGACTGCAATGCAATTTTTGCAATGTTTCTTGTGATTTCTGTGGGTGAGTGGCAGTCACAGTTGCTGAATCCTATAACGTAAATATCTTCACCGGGAATATAAACGCCCATACTTTTAAACCCGAAAATACTTCCGCCATGTTCCCTGTCCGGGGTTCCATTGATTTCTTTCAGGTGCCACCCGTATCCGTAAGTAAATTCTTCTCCGTTGTTCAGCTTATACTTCTGGAAAGCTTTTTTTGTTTCTGCCTGATTAAGAAGTATATTCTGGTTCAAAGCCTGCTGCCATTTCAGCATATCATCCACGGTTGACATTAAAGAACCTGAGGAAAAAGGAACGCTGAAGCTGATGACGGTTTTATTGACAAATCCGTGCTCTTTCTGATGGTATCCATACGCTCTTTTAGGGATAACCTGGCGGTCGGTGGCATAGTAAGAATGTGTCATACCTGCTTTTTCGAAGATGTTTTTTTTAATGAAATCTTCATAAGTCTGTCCGGAAACCTGTTCAATGATATATCCTAACACCACATATCCCGAATTATTGTATTCAAATTTTTCTCCGGGAGCAAAATCAACCGGTTCATTTTTGAAAAAATCAACCATCATTTCAGGCTTCATTTCCTTTTGTGCAATGGTGGATAAAGTTTTCATTTTTGTAAAATCCCTGATTCCCGAAGTATGGGTCAGGAGATGGTGGATTGTAATTTTATCCCCTGAAGGATAGTCTTTAATGTATTTTGAAACAGGATCATTCACATTTAATTTACCCTGCTGCTCCAGCATAAGAATAGCTACGGATGTAAATTGCTTGGTCATGGAACCGATCTGGAAAACATGATCAGGAGTCATATTGACATCCAATTCAAGGTTGGCTTTTCCGAAAGCTTTCCGGTAAATAATCTTCCCTTTTTTTGCTATAAGGAATGCTCCACCAGGCTCATTTTTATTAGAAAACCCTGAAAGTATCGTACTATCTGTTTTTTTCTCATCCAGCTGCGCATTGATGGTATTGCAGAAAAATATCAGAAACAGCAGGGCTGTAAAAAGTTTTTTGAGAGTCATAATTATTATTTTGTTATGCAAAGATATAATTATTTTACATTACTATGTTATGCTTTGTAGTAATTTAAATAAAAAATAATCAAATGTTTTTATTGATTATTTCTGTGACAGCTTTACAAAGGTTTTTTAATAATTTGGAAAATTCTCCAACCTCATAGGTTTTTAAAACTTATGAGGTTTAATTTACTCCCACTTTAATTAACATGATTTTATCTTTGATTCTCCCTCATGGCCCGGATCAGTTTGTCATTTCGACGGTCTGCTCTTGCATTGTTTAGGGATAAAGCCGCCCAGATGGCAGCAGGAAGCCAGCCAATGACGGTGATTTGCAAAATTAAACAAATGATTCCGGTAAGAATTTTTCCACGGATCATGAAAGACAGAAAGGGAAGTAAGATGGCTAGTAACATGATTGTACGTTTTGATAATATTTTTTATTGGTTTTCCGGATTTCATTCTCTGGCTACGGTCTCTTCGTAATTTTCCGGTTCATTTTCCAATGGAACAGGCATGAAATTATTTCCTTTTTTCTTGTAGACTTTGGCCCGGTAAGGATGTTTTTTGATGCTGGCTTCAATGGCTTCAAATAAATCAGATTGAGTAAACCATACACTGCCGCATTCCCCGCATCCCCAGAATGGTTTTTGATCTTCCACATAAGAAATCAACCCGTAACAGGAATCACATGGGCATCTTAAAAGATCTTCATCCGTTGTTTTTTCCGGAACGGGTACAGTCATCGTTAACGGATTTAAAGAAAAGCTTTTATAACAGGAAAGACATTCAAGCATAATAAACCGCATCCCTTTTTTCCGTGAATCTGAGATGAATGAAATTTGCTCTCCGGATGCTGTAAACGTTTCTTTGCACTGGTCACACGTAATATTCATAATACCTCTTCTGGTTTAGTGTTATTCTAAAAACGGTTTGTCATTATATTTTTAACTGATCGTTCCCGTCTTTACTGATGTTCTGATAACAGGGCTCGAACCTGTGTCCTCCCGGAAGAGAGCCGGGTGCTCTGCCGCTGAGCTATATCAGAAGTGGGATAGGTGCAGGGCTCGAACCTGCGTCAGCCCGGGTGAAGAGCCGGGAATTCTACCACTGAATTAACCTATCTTTATGGTATTGTTTTTCAGACTTTGCCCGAAAAATACTTATTTTTTCTTAAAACCGAGGCCAGAAACGGATTGGAAACTATCACTCCGTGTACCAATTCCGGTGTAGGGGTAAACCGGCTTACCTGATGGGTCCGCGGCGCAATCCATCCTGATTTTTCGGGATCCAGCTCCGCTTTTCTGCAGGCTTCCACGATCATTTTTTTATTGCAGAATTCTTTTCCCTGAAAAACTTCCCATGGCAAAGGTACCCTATTCCATACTTCCGTATTGGGATCGAGTTTTCCGCCGGTGGACAAATGCCATGCGATGACATCGGCTGCCATCAGGCGCATCACTTTTCCAAAACTGAGATCTTCCAGGATATATTCCATTCCCAGGGCATAGATCAGGTTCATCCAGTTATCTCTGGCTTTGTTCCATGCTCCGGCAGTATTATTCCATGTGGTGGAATCGTTGCCTTTTTTTACGGCCATTGTTTTCCTGTTGATATCGTTTTCATTCCATAATTCTCCAAGGAATTCAGCAATTTCCCGAAGGATTTCCGTCCACCTTCCCAGCAGAGTTCCCTTCTGTTCATCGGTAAGATGCTGCAGAACTTCTTCTGTGGTATAGATGTAGGCAATAGCCTGCCAGTTGGTTCTGTCCGGATTTTCTTTGCATCGGTTGAACAGCATTTCACATATTTCATCGAACGGTCTTTCCTGGCTCTGATTGGTAAATGTACTCCTAAGACCGCTTCGGGCATTGAAATAGGCTATGAAACAGGCCGTGTTCAGATCTGCCTCAAAATCCTGCTGGTTTATGGTGTGGGAAAGCCCATGTTTGGCTATTTTCTGGAATTCAATTTTTTTGGATTCCTGGATGTATTTGTAAAGTCTTTTTTCAATCCGTTTCAGAAGACGCCACTTTTTATTGTAATTTCTTTTGGAAATATCCAGCCCAGCTTCTATTCTCTGGATTTTATTAAGCCTGTCCGATTTGAAATTGTTTTGGCCTACAGATTTTTGAATTAAAGGTGATATCCGGTTGAGAAAAGCTTCAATATTTTCAGCATTGTTATAATCTGACTTCTCACTTTCAGCGATCTTGAAAATTTCAATGGCCTTTGTAATCTGTTTTTCAGCACCGGCAGCGGTTCCGAAAGTTTCGAGCATGGAAGTATACCCGAACATACTTCTTTTCAGAGAACCTTTGGCAGCTTTTTCCAAAAGGGTCCATTCATGCTTAGTCAGCTTATTTTTCAACAGTTCAATAATGATTTCCGCGACATCTTCCGGGCGTCTGCGTTGGTCTAATGTTTCGTAAAGCTGTTCAACTGTTGTCATGTTACATTCAAAAGTATTGAAAAATGCTGATTGTTCATAATTTATTCATGAGGATTTTTCTTTTTCATCTATTTTCTTTTTCCCTCCCGTTGCCTGTTTAATGGCACTAAAAAAATAGCTGCGGTGAGTCCCAGAATGATCAGCAGTAATGCTGCCATACCAGTTACCATATTATAAAATAACGATCCCTGAAAATAAAATAAATCTGTGGACAAAAATAATTTACTTTTTTCAGGTTGATCAGGATCGCTGAAAATGATATAATCCTTTTTCTTTATTTTCTCTGAAACTGATTTTGAAAACTCATTGACCAGCTCGTGGCTCTTCTTTCTGTTCCATAAGGGATAATACTGATATAACGCTTCGGATGCTGAATTTTTATATAGTTTTCCGTCAGACAGATATTCATAGTAGACATCTACGTAGGAATTTCCTTCTCGCTTATACCCGGTATCCCATAAAGCTGTGGGTTTTATTATTTGTGCACTGACAGGTTTCCAGCCCGGGTGGGAAAGTTTAAATTCCTGAATTTTCAAAAACGGGGAAAGTGATAAGAGGGTAATTAAAGATAAATAAGCCACACAAAGCGTGATAAGAAAATTCCCCGCTACTTTTTTAAAATCAATTCTAAGGTTTGGAAAGCTCTTAAAATTGATAACAACCGCCAGAAATACAACATAAAAAAAATATCTGACCGGATTTTCTATGAAGACAAGGAACAGTATTCCTGCTCCCATAACAATAAATCCTAAAACAATGGAAAAGGTATCTGCTATTTTTTTCATTTTTCCGGTCATAGAAATTAGTTTTTAATCGGGAGGATTTACTTTTGGATCTTCTTCCATTTCAGTTGGTGCTGCGGATCATGTCAAAAGTAAAGAATCCGTTAGATAATTCCAATTCCGGGAATAATTATTTATAGGTAATAATCTGCTTTCTGAGCTCATCAGGCTGTCTCAAAAAGTACAAGGACACTCTGATAATCTTATAAACAGGAGTCTGGGAGAATTATACTTCATTTTTATTTTCAATGTAATCAGACCGCGGCTAGGTAAAATCATTTGTTTTTTCTTCTCCCAACAGACTGATATATGAGGACGGTGAAACGCCCGTGACATCTTTAAACACCTTGGAAAAAGCATTGGCTGATGAGAAGCCCGTTTCTTCTGCCAGATAGCTCAGCTTATATTTCCTATATTCCGGGGCGTTCTCTATTTTATCTACGATATAATTGATGCGCAGGGTATTGATATAATTACTGAAATTACCGGCTTTGTGATTTTTGATGACCATAGAAAGATATTTGGTGTTGGTATTGAGTTGAGACGCAATTTTCCCAAGTGCAATTCCTTTTTGGTTGTAGCCTTGTTCTTTTTCAAACTTTTCCAGACCTTGTAAGAGCCTGATCTCGGTTTCCTCATTCAGAGTGTCGTTTTTCGGTACTTCTCCGTTGGCTGGTTTGATTTCTGGATTTTCTGTTATATTGTTTTCTGTAGAATATTTCTCTTCAGAAATTCTGTTTTTTCGGAATGCTTCAAAGGCCGCTTTTTCTTTGAGGCGCTTTCTTCTCTGTTGCCCCAGAATGATGATCAGGATGATGATCACTCCGCCAAGCCCGCTTACAGCTTTATAGAAATTGGAGATCACAGATTTTTTCTCTTTGTTTTCATTTTTTATTAATTCGGTAGCGGTATTGAGTCTGGATTTCTGCTGGCGGTTTTCCAGCTCCAGATAGGCAGATTTGTATTCTTTCAGTTTATTTTGATCTCCTTTTAATTCGTACAGCTTTATAAATTGGGAATAAAGTTCTTTTTCTTCATTGATGAATCCTTTTCCCAGGAGAAACTCTTCAGATTTTTTCAAATTAATTTCTGCTGAATCCAATTTTTTCATTTCCAAAAAAAGTGTTCCCTTTTGCAGGTAAGAGCCACCGGACATATAGGTATTTTTCCCTTTATTCAGAGCAAGTAATTTATTCAGTGCTGCAAAGGCAGAATCATACTGTTTCAATTCACCGTAGAACATTCCCACATTTCCATATCCCAACGCACTGGCCTTTTCGCGCAAGTCTTTATTTTCTATGGTAAGATATGTGGCAAGTGCCAGTTTTGAATATTTCAGATAGATACGGATGCTGTCTTTTCCTGTTTCTTTTGTGTATATACGGTAGGTGTACAGATTTCCCAGATGGTGCTTTTCGGCATCATTCTTAGGCTTTTTGATGAGGTCTATGCCTTTTTGCAGATATTCTTTTGCATCATCGTCTACCCCCATTCTTCCGTATTGCTGCCCGATAACGCCATACATCACCGCAGCTTCTGCAGGATAATTGTGCTGCTCTGCAAGTTCCACAGCTGCCTTTGCATATTTCAGTGCGTTTTGACTGTCATCCCTGGTAGAATAATGATAGGTAATGACTTCATACGCACGAATGCTCACAAGATGAAGCTCTTTCTTTTTGGCTTCATCTATCAGAGCCAATATTTTTTTCTGTGCTGCTTCCGTGTTGGTTTTTAATTCTTCCTCATATTGCCCCAATTTAATCTCATAGGATTTTGGCATTTCAGGCATCTGGGAAAAAGATAAAGACCAGATCAGCATACATGTAAAGGAAAAAAGTATTTGTGTTTTCATAGTGCCACAAATATATAATATTAATCAAATTTTCAAATCATAATGATCGGTGTTTATAATAAATGAATATTGCTTTTTTAGTTTTTAAAACATTGATTTTAAATATAATATATAAAACCTTATCTAAAAAATATATCTACATAATTCCGAATTATGTAGGGGAATTACAGGATTCCGTACCCACAGTTGTTGTGAAACTGTTGCATTTGTTCCATTTTCCGAAGAAATTTTCAGAGAGTTCACCAATCAGGATGCTTTATTACAAGCTCAAATATATCACGCAATGATAAAGAATAAGTTACAGTATTTGGCAGGGAAAAGTAAAGAAGAAATTCTGGCAGAAATGGGGCAGGATTTTAATTATTACCCGGCAGAGGTTTGGACGTACATTCTCCACATCAACTGGCTGGGCAGGAAAACCGTACTGTATCTGTTTTTTGAAAACGACACCGCAAAAGAATTTATCATCAAAAAGCACTATGGAAAAATAAAAAGCATACCCAGGCAGCCAAAAAACTATCCTGTATAATTCGGAATTATATAGATTAATTTCCGAATCATGTATGGGTAGCAGTTGTATCTATGCGTCTGGATGTTTCTCTTTGTTACCTGAAAATAATTTATAAAACACAAAAGAATACCAACGGGAAACTTTGTAATTGTCTGAGTAAAATTTTAAAATTATGTTACCTATCAATCCACAGTACAGCTTAACTCAAAACACCATTACATCTATTATCTGACCAATCGTCTCTTATGGAGAAGTTTCAGAAAACTTTTCTCCGGCGGGATTTTCATTTTCTCGGGGTAAACAAATTATATCATAACAATAAAAAAAAACAGAAATGAAAAAACTTTTAACAAGTGTTGCTTTTATCGGAGCAACAATGGCAATGGCGCAGGTCGGGATAAATACCGAGATGCCAAAGGCTTCCTTAGACGTGATGGCGGAGCCTGCAAACCCTGCAAAAACTGACGGTCTTATAGCACCCCGTCTGACGGGTACCCAATTAAGAGACAAAGACGCTTTATACACCAATGCTACCGGACAAACAGGAACCATCATTTATGCAACGACTGCAAGTCCTGATGCAGGTGTGAGCGGCAAAAAAACCATCAATATCAATAGAGCGGGTTATTATTACTTTGACGGGTCTATTTGGCAAATGATGCGCATAGAGCCCTGGAATGATGTGGCTACAAATGAACCAGCAACTCTTAATAACCAGAATATTTACCAAATGGGAAATGTAGGCATCGGGACCAATGCACCGGGAAGACCTTTGGAGATCGTAAGAGAAAGTACAGGGGCTGTTAATTCAGGAATTATGTTAACTGAATATGTTGGTAATCAGGGTCAGTACGGCTCTCAATTTAATCTTAGAAGTTCGAGAGGATCAAAAGCCGGTCCGCAAGCTTTACAGCCTGGCGATGTCATTGCATCTTACCTTTTTGATTATTATTCTTCGACAGGCTTTACTAATGGTGATGGCTCAAAAATTATGTCTAACTATGTTGGAAATGGTACAAACCGTAGAAACGACCTTCGTTTTTTTACCACAGCAAGTACAGCAGCTGCGGAGAAAATGAGACTTGATCCGGATGGTAACTTAGGTATTGGTACCGGTTCAAATGCAATAACAAACAGGTTACAGGTAGTAGGTGCAGATGCCATGTCAGGAATTGCCGCAGCGAGTTTCAAAAATGGTTCTGGTGCTACCGGTAGTGTAGAAATAGGCGCAAGTAGCAACAATGTTTATTTTGATTTTAAAACCGGTAACACTTTGCGGTCAAATGTAGCTTTTGTGATAGCAGACAATAGGTTAGTGATCAACGGTAATGACAGCGCTGCAAATCAAGTAGTTGTGAACACGGGCGATCAAAAAGGGTATTTTGGAGTTGCAGAAGTCAATCCAAAGGCGTCTTTACATGTTATCAAAGCTAAGGCAGCAGATCTTACTCCTGTTATTATAGAAGGTTTGCCAAGTTTTGGATCAGAAGCACTTGGTCTTAGTTCAGCATTGCCACCCGGTGGTTTGTTTAAAGTGGGTAATGCGTTGTATGTAAAACCGTAAAAAATATAAAATCATATCTGAACTTAATTAATTAAGTGGTCACAGAATGCAGGATTAGTCCCGCACTTAATTTATCATACTTACTAAGCACAAACACCTGTAAGGTTTTCCCGGGCAGGTGTTTTGAAAAATATCCGATATGAATAATTGTTTTACAGGTCATTTTGGATGTCTTGCCACAGAGTTTGTTCTCTAGGGTAAGTAGCCTGTCGGGAAGCTTGCCGTAACTGACAATTTATTTAAAAATACATCTGACAAGTATCTTTAATATAAAAAAATGAGAATCATTGATACACAAACAAAGCCGGATTATAACCGTATTTATCAGGATATTCTGGACCGTAAATATCCTCATAAAAAAGAAGAATGCCGGACATTGCTGGAAAAAAAAGAACTCTCCTTACTGGATATTATCCAGCTAAATGATAAGATTTTTGGAACAAAAAATACGGAGACCGAGGCATTCAACCAGCAGCACCGTTCTTATGACCGCCAAACGATTTTTGAAATACTGGATTATCAGAAAAAAAACAAACTGAACAACAGTCAGTTGGCGCACCATTTCAAACTGAGCAGGAATACGGTCGCAAAATGGAAGAAGATGTTCTTTTGATAAAAAGCGAATTTATTCCCTAAAAAATTAAAAGTTTAAATAAGCTTATCTTATATTAGAAAAATTAATACTTTCTGATTTTCACACTGGAAGCTCCCTGAATTTTTATTTTTCTGCCTGCCTTTTTTAATAAACCTGTTTCGGGATCACGTTTGAATACAACAACATTCCCACTGGCTGCACTGGCTGTAATTAAGAATTTTCCCGCCTGGTCAATGTCAAATACCCTTAACTGTTTTCCGAAAGTCGGCTGATAACCAATGTTTCTTAAGGTTCCGTCTTCAAGAATTGATAAAATGGCTATATTATTTTCGTAGCCGCGGTTGGATGCGTATAAAAATCTTCCGTCAGGCGAAATATGAATGTCGGAACTTTCAAAATCTTCTTTGTATTCGTTGGTATGGGTATTTACTCTTTGAATACTTTTCAGAGCAGCATTTTCATATTGATAGGCATTCACGCTTCCTGATAATTCTTCAATGCAATAGGCGAATTTACCATTGGGATGAAACGTAAAATGTCTTGGTCCGCTTCCTGAAGTGGATGGGATATAAGATTGTTTTGCCGGCTGCAATGGTTCAGCTTTATCGCTGTCAAACATATAAGACCTGATTTTATCGGCCCCCAGATCGGGTAAAAACAGCTGTTTGAAATCCGGAGAAAAAACGGCTGCATGAACATGCGACCTATCCTGCCTGTCTTTATTGATGCTTCCTTCCGAAAAATGGAAATTCTGTACATAGGGCTGTATAGTTCCGTCCTCAGACAATGGGTATGCAGAAACGCTGCCTTCTGTATAGTTGGCATTAACCAGCCATTTCCCGTTTTGATGAACGGCTGCATACACCGGGTTTTCACCGCCACTTTTCTGGCTGTTGATAAACGTAAGGGTTTCATCTTTGGGGTTGAATTTAAAGCTGCTGACACTTCCTGCATTGGGTGTTTTGCTTTCCGTACAGGCAAAAACGTATTGGCCGTCTGCCGATAAGGTCAGAAATGATGGGTTTAAGATTCCCTTCAAAGAAGTTACTTTGGATAGCTTTCCTTTTATGGTATCCAGTTTATAGACGTACAATCCTTCGGTTGCTTTATCCCGGTTAAATGAACCGAAAAAGACATATGTATTTTGAGAATATAAATGAATGAAGGTAAATAATAAGGTGATTAAGCTGAGTGTGTTTTTCACGTTTCCGGATGGTTTTATAGTGGGGCTGTTTAAATTTTTAAAATCTCGCTGATTTGGCAGATACGCAGATTTTTATAACTGAAATAAATCTACTTAATCTGCGATGAATATGTTTCTTTAGTAGATTATTTCTTCATAATAATTGTACTGAATAACATTTAAAAAGGCTCTAAGCTTCTCTGAATTTACAATTTACTGTTCCACTTTATAGTCTTCCTCGCTTAAAGACGGCAGCCAATGATTCAGGTTTGAGAACCGCATGATATGGAAACAGTCATAACCGCCTAAAAGGTTTTTGTCAGTTGTGAGAATTAATGTGACTTTTTTTGGAAAGCAACTATACATAGCTTCATAAATTGATAATCCTTCAAAAAAGTTATTAAGGATATACGGGCTTTGACGGCTTCCATCCCCATACTTGAATACGGATTTGATGATTTTCACCATCATTGAAAAATGAAGATTCGACCGTTTAGGGTCATCCAGACGTTTGTATGCATAAGCCATTTCTTTGTGGGCGGTAATGTTGTTGGGACTCCGGGTAAGTATTTTTTCAGATACTTCAATAGCTGCCCGGTAGTTTTTATTTTCGTTCAACAGATAAGCTTTATTGGCCAGACTGTCTAAATAGGCCGGATGTATTGCCTTAGTATGTATTTTGTACTTTGTGAGGCTTATGATTTGTTCTCCGGATAACAGGGTATCCAGTTTTGCTATCTGTTCTTCAATGTTTTTGAAATAATAAATGGAATTTTTATCCATTGACTGATCAATGGATATATTGAATTTTGGAATATTGTTTTGTGGAATTGCTTCTTTCTTTTCATTGTTTACCGAGATCTCTATCGGTCTGATCATTTCTTTTCTAGAATTATCTTTTGAACTGTAATTTCCGGCTTCCTTAGGAGCCGGAGGTAATGGAGGAGTCTGCCCAAAGCTGAAATTGAATAGCAGGACGATAAAAAAAGTCAGGCAGTAGTTCTTTGTCATTTGAAGTATATTATTCGTTTTTGCTTTGAAATATCCTTTTCCTCTGTGCGGAGTTTCCGTATTGGTCATATTCATTTTAACCGTAAATTCTGTTATTCGTTTTATGCTGATTGATTGAGAATCAGTTTTTGTTTAGGATTTTTTAAATATTGAAGGTTTTTCATAGCCTGCAATATGATCACTGAAACTAAACGTAGAAACTTCATATTGAATCTGTCCATTGAATCCCGTTATACAGGTATTTTCATCCGCGTTTATTTAAATTGATCATTCTTTCTATTCGCGGCCGGTTGTATCGCTGAAGAAAAACAGGGTATATATTGAGCAATATGTTTAAAACCAGTAGCCATAAGGATTGAAGAATTCCAAATTTATAGGCTACAAAAATATTAAATCCCAGAACAATAACCATGATGACCAGGTGGCCAAGTTCATCCTGTTTTGTACGATAATGCAGATTCATTAAAGCTGTGATATTCTTTTCTACCGGTTTGGATTTTTTGTTCAGTTTTTCCCAACCCGTCACTACTAATAACTTTCTGAAAAAATGAACTCCCAGAGATTCATATATTTTTCCTCTCTTTTCCCAGCTCTTTTCATTAAAATAAGAAGAGTTGAGCTGACTTTTCATTGTTTCTGTAAAAATAAGTGTACATGCCATCAGCGTGAAGTTTAAAGCCACTGCGAAAGAAAAGCTATCCATCCTGATATAGTAAGTCATTGCATAAATCAATCCAATGCTAATGAGTACAATAAAAGTTAGAATTAAGATTTTTTTCATGTTTTGTTTTCGTTTGGGAGCTAATTTAATTTACTTCTTTGATCAGCAGAATTTTATTTTTCAGGTACATACATCCTCCATTATTAGTTCCAAAAATGACATCAGGACGGATGTTTTTTAAGCTATCTGCTTTTTCAAGTTCAGAAAGGGTTTGTTTATCAAGCCACTCGAATTTAAAGTCATTTTTTTGATAGTTTGGATTTGGAAAATCTACATTTTTATCAATTTTCAAGATTCTTTCCATCATTTTATCGTCAAAATATAGAACGGCTTCCAAATAAGAATCAGAAGGACCAGGAACTCTTCCTTTTGAATTGTCGATAAATATATATTTGAATTTAACGTTTTCAGGTTTGAATTCTGATAAGTCAATTAATTTTTGAAGTTGATTGACATCTGTTGAAATTTCAGCTGTTACATTTTCTTTCTTTTCCGTTATTGACTCGTTCTCAATTGTAACGGTATTTTTAATATTTTCTTTACACGAAAATAAAAGTAAAATGATGAAGCAAAAAATTATATTCCGGTTCATTGGTGAGAATTTTTGATAATGTTTTGGAGATTTGCATTCGGATGGAAAAACCAAAGCACAAAATGGTGCCGGCAAATGTTTTTTATTTAATTATACTGTATTTATAATCTTTTAATAAATATCTGTGACTTGCCTGTTGAAGATCGCTCCCTTTCGGTTTAGGTATTCCTTGTTGAATTATTGAGTCATTTTCATTAGGAATAAAAACAGGTAAATCACTTTCTTCTATTATAGTTCCTGTCACTTTCACAGTTTTAGTGTTCAAATCATCGTCTTTTACGTAATATCCATCAGGCCAGCTATCCAATCCGTCCATCCAGATACTTTCTCCGTTTTCTGAAATCAATACTGCGCCAAGTTTCATGTTTACTGTTTTACCGGTAACCGTTATGCTTTTACCGATAAACTCTTTTATATCTTTATTGTTGATCTTCTCTTTTGAAAAGCCATGTTCGTTTCCGGCTTGCTTTGTTTTTGAACAGGCATACATCCAAAATATACTGAGAATTAAAAATCCTTTTATTACTAATTTTTTTTCATTACTGGTTTTTGTTTAAAATATTTGATAACGTTTTAGACAGAATTGCAGCGCAAATAGATTATGGTTGGTTTAAAGGTGTGAAGTTAACTTTTTGTCAACCTTAATTTATATTGAGTATGCAGATAGGCTAATTTATATATTTTCATGGAGATACAAATTAAAATTTGCATGGCAACCTATACTTTGTATGATCGCTTAAAACTAAAAAAGAACAGCTGGTGACTGTTCTTTCTATATAATTATCGGTGATATTTTTCTCTATTTTACCCAAACGCTCTTTTCAGCAAACTTTCCACTTTCGGCTCACTTCCCCTGAAACTCTTATACAGTTCCATCGGATCTTTCGTGCCGCCAGAAGAAAGAAGAATTTTATATTTGGCAGCCGTTTCCGGATTGAAAATTCCGGTTTCCTTAAAATACTGGAACGCATCTGCATCCAGAACTTCAGCCCATTTGTAAGAATAATAACCCGCAGAGTACCCTCCTTGAAAAATATGAGAGAAACTAGGACTCATAGCCGTTTCAGGATTAACAGGGTAAAGCGTTGTTGCCTTCGTATACTTATCTTCAAACTCTTTTACAGTCTCATTTTCCAGTTCTGCCACTTTCGTATGGTAGTTCATATCCAGAAGCCCAAAACCAAGCTGTCTCATCGTTTGGTAACCTTCCATAAAGCTTTTGGACTGTTCAATCTTTTCGATCTTTTCATCCGGAAGTACTTCCCCTGTTTTATAATGCTTGGCAAAAGTTTTTAAAAATTCGGGTTCGTAGCAGAAATTCTCCAGAAACTGAGAAGGAAGTTCTACAAAATCCCATTTCACAGAAGTTCCGGAAAGACTTGGGTACTGCGTATCGGCCATCATGCCGTGAAGCGCATGTCCGAATTCATGGAATAAAGTTGTCACTTCCTGGAAAGTCAGCAAGCTCGGTGTATCTTTCGTTGGCTTACTGAAATTGCAGACAATGGAAATATGCGGACGGGAGTTTTCACCGTCTTTTTTATACTGGTTTTTATAGCTGGTCATCCAGGCTCCGGCTCTTTTTCCTTTTCTTGGGAAATAATCTACATAAAGCAGAGCTTTAAAACTTCCATCTTCAGCCTTCTCGCTTTCCGTCTCAGACACTTCATACACCTTCACATCTTCATGGTATTTCGGTATATCATTTCTTTCCGAAAAACGAAGTCCGAACAGTTTGCCTGCCAGGCCGAAAACCGCTTCCTGTACCTGATCCAGCGGAAAATACGGCTTCAGTTCTTCATCGTTGAAATCATATTTCTGTTTTCTTAGCTTTTCTGCGTAGAAAGCATGGTCGTATCCCTGCAATTCCTTTATCCCGGCAGCTTTGGCCAAAGATCTCAGTTCGTCAATCTCTTTATCTGCATAAGGCTTTGCTTTCGTTAAAAGTTCATTTAAAAACTCAAAAACCTTCACCGGAGATTTGGCCATTCTTTCCTCCAGAACATAATCTGCATAATTCTGATAGCCTAGCAATTCAGCTTTCTGCTGCTTTAACTGCAGAAGTTCCTTAATGAGCCCCTGATTGTCGAATTCTCCGCCGTCAAAAGATTTTTTACCGCTGGCCAGGGCAATTTCCTTTCTCAGCTCGCGGTTTTCAGCATACGTCATGAACGGAATATAGCTTGGATACTGTAACGTAACAACCCAGCCCTCCAGTTCTCTTTCCTTAGCTTCCTCAGCATATTGCTCAAGGATAGCCTCCGGAATTCCGGCCAGTTCTTCTTGATCCGTAATATGTTTAAAATAAGAATTTGTAGATGCCAAAACATTCTGCCCGAACTGAAGCGATTTCAGAGATAGGTCCATATTGATCTTCTGCAGTTTTTCTTTGTCTTCCTCATTCAGCAGGGCACCGCTTCTCACAAAGCCCTTATACGTTTCGTTCAGCAGCATTTCCTGTTCTTCATTCAGGTTGTATTTTTCTTTTTCGTCATATACCTTTTTGATCTTGCTGAAAAGAGCTTCGTTTTGAGAGATCTTTGAAGAATATTCGGTTAAAAGCGGAGAAACTTCCTGGGCGATCTTCTGAATTTCGTCACTTGTTTCCGCAGAATTCAGGTTGAAAAAAATATTGGAAACCACATCCAACTGCTCCCCTGAATAAGCCAATGCCTCAATGACATTTTCAAAGGTCGCTGCTTCAGGATTGCTGACAATACCATTGATCTCATCCTCAGATTTTTTGATCAGTTCTTTGAATGCAGGAAGGAAATCTTCATTTTTAATGCCGTCAAAAGGTGCTGCGTGATATGGTGTATTGAATTTCTCTGTTAAAATATTCATTGTTCGATTTTTAGGTATGGTAAATTTAATGATTCATCGGGAATCACAGCTGAAACACACAAAAATAATGCCCGGATATCAGGATGTGACAAAAATGCTTTATCTTTAATAATCTTGTCATATGAAAAGAGCCGGAGAGGGTGGAATGCTTAATTTTGAAAACAATAAAGCCACAGATGTGTAAGTTTCGTAAACATTTGATTTTCAGAATAACTAAATTTTTATATTTGGAAAATTTAACCAATAACTTTAAATATCAAAACTATGAAAACACTCTTAAAAATCCTTGGCGTAATCATCCTTTTGGCTGTAGTATATGCAGTTATTGCCATGCTGGCTTTCAGTAAAAATTATCATTTTGAAAAATCGGTGGTGATCAATGCACCCAAAGAAAAAGTATGGCAGCACGTAGGTTCATTAAAAGAATACAATGTCTGGGATCCATTTTCCAAAGCTGATAAAGATATTGTGATTACCTATTCCGGAGCCGGCGATAAAGTGGGTGATTCTTACCACTGGAAAGGAAATGACAAAGTAGGAGAGGGCGAGCAGTCTGTTAAAGAAACTGTCCCGAATGAAAAATTGGTGACCAAGCTTCATTTTATCAAACCTTTTGAAGGCGATGCTAAAGCTACCTTTATTTTGACTCCCGAAGGAAACGGAACCAAAGTAACCTGGGCAATAGACAACGAACTGAACACGATGATGAAGATTATGAAACCGATGATGGATATGAACATGAAAACCATGTTTGATCAGGGACTCGGAGACCTTAAAAAACTTGCTGAAAAATAAAAAATATAAGCCTTGTCAATTCTGCAAGGCTTTTTAATTACGCACAATCTTACCAGGTATCCTGCTCCATGAGAATAAAAAAGCGAAACAATTATTTGTAATCCTTTGCTGGTGAAATGACCTTTGTTTGTCTTTGCAATAAAATAAAATTGGTTTCAAGCATTTTTTTATCCTGAACTCAGGTTATTTTAAAAAATTATTATCTTTATGTAAAGATTAGATTCATGGAGAAGACCGTATTTGAAAAAAGTGATATAAGAGATTACGTAAAGACAGTGATCTCTGAAAAAATAGAAAAACTTAAAAACTTTATCGAGTTTACCCTGGAAGCGAGCCGGGATATCAAGAAGACTCCAAAATATGACAGTATGAGGGAGGAAATGCAGGAGGAGATTTACCAGATGCAGCGTCAGCTTGGCAATTTGAATGAGCTTAAAAGAAATATGTCAAAGGTTCTGAATGCCTCTACGGAAAAAATACAGCTGGGTTCACTGGTGATTACCAACAAAGCCCGCTTCTATATTTCCGTTTCATTAGGAGAATTTTTTTATGAAGGTGACCGGTTTTATGCTATTTCTCCGGAAAGTCCCATGGCCAAAAAAATGATGGGAATGAAATCCGGTGATGCCTTTACCTTAAATAATATTCATCAGAAAATTGTAGAAGTAATCTGATTCCTCAATCAAGATGCCGGATTTCAAACCACCGAAATCTTTAGCTCAATTGATTATTCACCGATAATTTCCAAATCCACACTCCTACCCTCAAACCCCTCAAACCCCTCACACTCTCACACCCTCAAACTCTCAGACTCTCAAACTCTACCACCCTAACTCATCAACCATGACATTTGAAAGGCTACGGACAAACAGATTCAATCATTGGATCATCATTCACCTAAGGTATTTAGTGGGATTCGCATTTTTTCCTTCCGGCCTTACAAAATTAATAGGAAACAGATTTACCGTTCTTTCAACAGATACACCGATAGGATATTTCTTTGAAGCGATGTACCTGACGGGATTTTACTGGAACTTTTTGGGGTTCTGCCAGGTGGTGGCAGGAATTTTACTGATGACACAGCGGTTTGCCCTTTTGGGAACTCTTATGTTTTTAGCGATATTGAGTAATATCTGGATCATTACCATCAGCCTTTCATTTACCGGAACCTGGATCATTACCTCTTTCATGATGGTTGCTGTCATCATATTGCTGATCTGGGATCACCATAAACTGATTCCTGTTTTTGGATATAATCAGCCAATGACCGTAAAAGCTTATCCGGATCCGGAACGTCCGTGGATCAGTGCCGGACTCATTTATACCGCCTGTCTTCTTTACTTGTCATTTCCCGGGCCTTCAACTCAGGGCCCGGAGCTTTGGATTTTGAGAGGATTACTTATTGTCATTGTATCCACATTTTTATTCACTCATTATAAGGTATATAAAAGCCGGAGCGCATTGTTGAAAAATCAGGGCTAAATCAATATAATACATTCAATTACATATCGTAAATTTGCCATATGAATAATGCAGAAATTTTAAAAGAAATCATAGAAAAGAGGAGAAGTATCTTTCCAAAAGATTATTCTGAAAATGAAATATCCCGGGAAATTATAGATCAAATTCTACACTCGGCCACACTGGCCCCGAATCATAAGCGTACAAAACCATGGCGTTTCAAGCTTTTCCAGGGGGAAGAAAAAGCAAAATTAGCAGCAGAAATGCAGGCTGTTTACAAAGCTGCACAATCAGAACAGACTTTTCTGGAGAAAAAATATCAGGATATCGGTTTTAAAATCAATAAAGCAGATGCTGTAGTTTCCATCGTTGTTAATTTCAGCGGTATGGTTCCGGAATGGGAAGAGATTGCTGCCGTTTCCATGGCGGTTCAGAATATGTATCTTACCTGTACCGCAAATAATGTAGGCTGCTACTGGAGTTCTCCGCCGATTGTAAACCACCTTAAGGAATCTTTAACCATAGAGGAAAACCAGAAATGTCTTGGGCTTTTTTATATGGGAAAAGTAGACTGATAAATTGTTACATTTAATAATTGTTGAATAAAATTTTTTATATATCTTTGCACTCTTAAATATTTAACTGGGACGAGTTCCCGTAAAATTCACAACATTATGTCAGTAAAAATCAGATTACAAAGACACGGTAAAAAAGGTAAGCCTTTCTTCCACATCGTGGTTGCAGATTCCAGAGCTAGAAGAGATGGTAGATTCATCGAGAAGCTGGGAACTTACAATCCAATTACTAACCCTGCAACTATCGATTTGAACGTTGATTCTGCTGTAAAGTGGTTAAACAACGGTGCTCAGCCAACTGATACTGCAAGAGCTATCCTTTCTTATAAAGGTGCCCTTTACAAAAAACACTTACAAGGTGGTGTTGCTAAAGGAGCTTTTGACGAGGCTGAAGCTGAAAAAAGATTCAATGCATGGGTAGAATCTAAAGAACAAAAAGTACAAGGTAAAGTTGAAGGTTTAACTAAAGCTCAAGCTGACGCTAAGAAAGCTGCTTTAGATGCTGAAGCTAAAGTAAACGAAGCAAGAATCGCTGCTGCTGCACAAGTTGAAGCCGATGCCAAAGCTGCTGAAGAAGCTGCTAACGCACCTGCTGAAGAAGTTGTTGAAGCTACAGAAGGAGAAGCTCCTGCTGCTGAAACTGAAGAAAACACTGAAGCTTAATAACAAACCTGTATGCGTAAAGAAGATTGCTATTTATTAGGAAAAATCACACGCAGACATGGCCTTGCGGGTAACGTTATCCTTAAACTGGATACCGACCAGCCCGAGCTTTACAATAAATTGGAATCAATATTCGTTGAAATCAACGGATTATTGGTTCCTTTTTTTATTGAAAAATCATCATGGAGCAAAAATGATGCTCTGAACCTTGCTTTTAAAAACTCTTCCGAGGCTCTGGTAGACCAGTCTCTTGGAAAAAGTGTCTACTTACCGCTTGATACCCTTCCCAAACTTTCCGGAAAACAGTTTTACTATCATGAGATCATCGGGTTCGATATCCTTGATGAAAATGGTAAAGAATGTGGTGTGATAAGATCTGTAAACGACCAGACTGCCCAAAACTATTTCGTAACCAACCTGGATGGAAAAGAAGTGGTGATCCCTATCATCAAAGACTGGATCCTTGAGGTGAACCGGGAAGAAAGATTCATCAAAATGCAGCTGCCGGAAGGACTTATCGACGTCTTTTTAGTTTCCTCTAAAAAAGACGAATAATCATTTTCTCAGATAATAAATCTGAAATTTACCCTCTTTCATATTACTTACCGGAAAATATTTTCCCGTTTTAGTCTTTATAGGATCAGAAACGATTATTCTGGTTTGGTCTTCTTTGGTGGAAACCGTTTTGTTCCCCAGCTTTACATCATAATAATACATATACACAGGATGATACCCGAAAGACGCTACAAAGTGATTTCCGGTACTGAACCATTGGTTTCCCGAGACAATCTTATCCTTTATTTTGAACGTTACCGTATCTCTGTACTCTTTACGGATTTCAGGAGAGAAGCTGTTTTCGCGTGGAGAAAGTTTGATCTTCGGGCGAAGTTGGGCGTAAATAGGATCCTTTTCCACAGCAGAATCCTTTGCTTTCAGCTCCTGTAAAAGGTTGTAAGATACAAAATATGCATTTTTATGTCCCGGATTAAACAGATAGTTACCACCGTATATTGCCTGATCCGGGATTTCATCATTTACTGCATCAGCTATCATTAAGATCTGATCCCCTTTAGCAAGAATATTTTTCTGTAAAACAGCCTGTTCTTCATCTATTTTTTTGAAGAGTACAGAGTCTTTTTCAGATTCACCTACATGGAAAAGAGGTTCATATTTCTTTGTAATATCATTTGCGTCATAGAAAGGCAGGATCTTTTTGTAATGGAAGTCCGGAGCCAGATATTTCCGGTTATTAGCGTATATATTCCCGGCATCATCCATGAAAGCAAGGTTATTGATATTCGGTCTGCTTCCCCAGTGCTCAAAAATAACAGGCTTGCCTTCAGTAATGATAAAAAGCCTGTTGGTGCTGTTTTCGTAAGAATCCATCCCCGGGGAATTGTATACAAATAGATAATTGTCTTTAACCAGATAGCTGCAGTTGCTTTTCTGTGAAAGCGGAAGCTCCATGACTTTCTCCAAAACAACTGTTTTATCTGAAAAATTGGGAAATTCCGGGATCTCAGGATATTTGTCTTCTTCCACATCCGTCTTGGGACTATAGCATGATGATAAAACGAAAAACGACAGCAGAAGTGAAATTCTCATGGGTTATTTTTATTAAAGATACATTTTTTGAAAAGTATAAAGTACCATAATAACCAAGCCTTTCAATAAAAAGATGAGTGACTATATCAATAATCACTCATTATTTATTACCCATTACTCATCAGTTATTAATCGCCGGAAGCAAATACTCCTCAACTATCTTTTCAGACTGTAAGTGTGCATAAGACTTATTGTATGCTTTTGCTGTAATGACGATGACAACTGGGATTTCCGTGAATATGATAATTTTGTTCCCACCGTTTCCACTGGATTGATAGGCCTCAAAACTTTCATTTCCCACTTTATAAACTTTCCTCCAGAATAGATAGCCATATCCTTCAAAATCCTGGTCATTGGTGAAATAGTTGGTGAAAGATTTCTTTATCCAATTTTTATCGATGACATTTTTGCCGTTCCATATTCCGTTATTTTTATAGAGCTGTCCGAATTTTGCAAAATCCAGCGTCCTCATACGAAGTCCTCCGGCCAGAGAAGGTTTCTTCTGCGGGGTAAACTGCCATTTATAATTCGTGATTCCTAGAGGTTGAAACAGCTTTTTCGCGGCATAGTTTTCCAGACCTTTGGGAACTGTTTTATCCAAAATATCTCCTGTCAACATAACACCTGCCGTAAAATAGCTCCAGGTTTTTCCGGGCTTGTTTTCTGTAACAGGTAGGTCCAGTGCAAACTTCACCCAATTCTCAGTAGGGTACATATTTTCCTCATTTCCGGGAGAGCTTTCATCAGAATCATTTCCGTCAAATCCCGAACTCATGGTCAGAAGGCTTTTAATTGGAATACTGTCTTTGCGGGACGAATAATTTTTGAACTGTTTCAGGTCATAAAACTCTTTCAGCATCTGGTTTTCACTTTTGAAATAGCCGTCTTTAATGGCAATTCCCATCAACGCAGAAGCAAAAGATTTCCCAACCGAACGGGTGTCCTGCAAAGAATCTCTTCCGGACTGACTGAAATACTCTTCCAAAAGAATATTTTCATTTTTGATAATGACAATACTTGTGATATCCCTGAACCTGTTCTCTGCAATTTTTGTATTTAAAAGCCTGATTTTTTCCTGATCCAATTTTTCATCAGACACTTTCCAGCCGCTGTTGGGTTGGATGTTTTGCACGGCAATTTGCTGTTCCGAAGTGTTTTTGTGAGGAACGGTTAAGCTAATTTCACCCGAAGCAATCGTATTCCCGGCTTTTACTGATGATGTTTTTAAATAAGGCCTGATTTCAATCTTTAAAACGTGATTTCCTTCATTCATGGCATCAATTCCGCTATGGGCCAGATAAAATCTCATCCACATATATTTCCCCCAGGAATCTTCGTTTTTTGAACTTAATAAAGGAATTCTGAAAGTGGTTTTCTTCTTTTTATCTTCTGAGATTCCGGCTCCCGGATTCAGGTTCTCTGTATAAATTAATGTTCCATCAACGTAAAAACTAAATTGGTAATTCCCTTTTTTAAGCAATTCATCCGCAGATAAATTGGAGTCAAGCTGATGTAAATAATTAACCAATGAGTTATCCAAAAAAACACGAAGGTCAAAGTCTTTATCTTCCTGGAATATCATTGTTTTGAGGAAATCGGTTTCCTTTGTATTTTCTGCAGAAATCACTTTATCTAAAAAGAGAATTTTATTCAGATGGTTTTTCTGAACAGGATTTTCAATCTTTTCAGGCTCAATAAGATTTTGGCTTAAAGAAAGACCGGAAATGAAAATCAGAACAAATAAAAGGATTGGTTTCATGGTACATTTTATCTGAACAAAAGTAGGCATCTGTTTTTATAAAAAATAGAATGAAATTAACATCTTTATTTCTTCAGAAGATTTTTGTAGTGCAGGGGAGTAATTCCCACATTCTCCCTGAACGACCTGATAAAGTGGCTTTGATCTGCAAAACCACATTCCAGTGCTATTTCCGTTAAAGACTTTTCCGTGTTGAGAAGGGCTAAAGATGTACTGATCTTCAGTTTTCTGATGTATGTACCTAAAGTACAGTGAAAATGCTTCTGAAAATCCCTGCTCAGATGAACGGGATGAATGTCTAAAGTCTTTGAAAGCTCTGTCAGGCTTAATTTTTCCGTGAAGCTTCCGTGAAGTATTTCATCAATCTCACCTACCCATTTCGGTTTTTTATCAGCATTTTCAGCCTTGCCCGTTAACCGGCTGAAAATGTTGAGTAAAAGTTCATGAACAGACAGCTCAATCCCTGGATCATTCATTTTTGTCTCCCTGAAAATTTGGTGCATAAGCAATTTTATATCAGGATCTTTCAAATTAAAGCTTCCCTCAATGCAGTCTTTTGAAATGTCAAATTGTTCAAACCAATCTTTCGTAAGTTCAAGATGGAATCCTCTTGTGAAAATATCAGGTTTTATATTGTAATGCGCATCTTCCCAATGATGATAGAGTAGTGTTCCTGCAGAACAGTCGTACATTTCTTTTTTGTTTCCTTCCGCCATATTTCCCTGCAACAGAAAAGTGAAATAGGGGTTTTCATGATAATGCCAGTCGACATAAGGATGCGTGTATTCCGTATCCGTAATGGTCAGTCCGCCGAAATGTAGGGTTTCGTTGGTTGTTCCGAAAAATTCACCATGATGGAGGCTTTTCATATTATAGTTTTTGTTTTAAATTTTCAATCTGATCGTACATTTTATTGAAAAATATTTTCCTGTCCCGGTTTCCCGAAGTGTTCAGCGATTTTGAATTTTTAATCTGGTGTTCAAAATAATTCCGTGTTTCACCGCAGGTTTTTTCATCGTTAATCAGAATATACCCAAACATATTCACAGGTATGGCAAAAAGCGATTGGTGCGGATGATGAAAAAAAATGTCGTTGGAAAGATGCATCAGTTCGTTTTCATACAAGTGAAATTTTGGATTGTTTTCTGTCTTCTGTTCGATATATTCAATAAGTTCTTTCAGCTCTTTCAGGATGATTCCTGCTTCATTCTTCTGTAAAAGTCCGGTTTCGTGATAAAATAAAATCTGTTGCAGAATACTGGAAATCGTCCTTTCATTCCAAAGTTCCACTATGCTTTGTGCTTCGTATTTTTTCTTGAGCTCCTGTGTGTTTGATTCAAAATGAGGAGGTGAAAACTGCAGAAAAGGAATAAAAACCTGTTTCGCATTAAGCAGATTCATCCAGACATAAATCTTAAAACGGGAAAGCAGGGTGTCCGAAAGTGTATAGAAAAAAGGAATATCCTTCGCAGAGTAATAAACCGTCATTTCATCAGTAAGGGGCAGATTTTCAAAAACGCTGAGATTATTCTGAAAAAAAGACTGCAGGTCTTCTGTTTTGTCCACCGCCGATGTTTTTTGAACCACAAGCTGCTGGTCTGAAGTGATGAACTGATTGAGGGAAATCTGATAATATCTGGCCAGCTCCAAAGCTTCTTCAAAACTGAATTTTGCCTTCATAGACGTCCTTCTGTGCGATGCATCATAACTTATATTGAGAATATTTGCAATCTCATCATTCAAAGATTTGTCGCCAATTTTTCTGCGGATTTCCTTAAGCAAAAGTTCCTGATACATGTTTTTTGTGATTTTCACAAATGTACTTCTTTATTTTAATTTTTTTTCGCATTCGGATTGGTGTTTTTCACAGATACTTTTGAAGTATAATTTTAAAATAAGTTATCATGAATAAGAATTTAATACTATTGAATGTGCTCATCAGCATGGTATTACATGGCCAGGACCACGACAGCGTTAAGATAAAGCCGGCTGTATTTTCAGTAAACCCTAAAAAAGCAGTGACAAGAAATACGTCAGGAATTAACGTTGGGGTTTTAGATGATTACAAAAAACAAAAAATTAATGGACTGAATCTACAGGCGAACCCGCTTAGCCTGATTTATCCCCTTATTCCTAAAGCCATACCCGCCCCTACAGAAAAAACATCAACCGTTACGGTAAACGGACTGCATATTTCTACCGGTGGAATGGTGGATGGTGAAAAACTTAACGGGGTCGGGATTTCGATCTATCATCATGCACGGGTTACCAACGGGATTTCTTTAAATTTTTACAATAATACTTCAGGAAATTTAAGAGGGATCCATATTTCCGGATTCGCTAACAATTCTGAAAAAGGGTACGGTTTGCATATGGCTTTTATCGGAAACTATTCAGATGATTTCAAAGGGTTGCAGGTTTCTGGGTTCAATGAATCCAAAAAGATGAGAGGGGTGCAGATCGGGCTGATTAATAAGACCGAAAATCTTAAAGGTTTTCAGCTTGGATTTTGGAATGTCAACGAAAAGAGGAAATTGCCTTTAATCAATTGGAATTTTAAAACTAAAACTAAGAAGTCATGAAAACAATACCTTATATTTTAATTGCTGTAAGATTTATCCTGGCGCCGGTTATTATTGCTTTAGCATATCTCAAAGGAGAAGAATCCCGGTTTTTGATTTTAGCCTTGATGTATTTTGGATTATTAACGGATATCTTCGATGGAATTATTGCCCGGAAAGTTGGTGTTTCATCAGAAAAATTAAGAAGATTAGACAGCCAGACCGATTTGATTTTCTGGCTTTCATTAGGATTTTCTGCTTATTTTCTGAATCCCGGATTAATTCAGAACGAATGGCAGGGAATTCTTTTAATCCTTGTGATGGAAGCCCTTTGCTACATGGTCAGTATCTGGAAATTCGGGAAAGAAACCTGTACTCATGCTTTTCTGTCCAAAATGTGGGGCTTAAGTCTGCTGATCGCTTTTACCTATTTAATCGGGTTTCAGCAGACTGGTTGGGCATTTTACCTTACGGTCGGATTAGGATTTGTATCTCATATTGACGTTATTTTGATCGTCTTGCTGCTTCCGAAATGGCAGTACGACGTACCAAGTTCCTATCATGCCTGGAAAATCCGGAACGGAAAAGAACGGAAGAAAACAGTATTCTTTAATTAGAGTATAGGTGAGGAAACGCAGTTGGAAGAGGGGCGTTTAAAAGCATTGCTGTAACACGGTTTTATTGACTTTTGATATCCCGATAAACTATAGGGCTGCTTCCTGATACTTTTTAAATTCTAAAATAAGGCCACAAAAATTATGTGAGCATTCAGTGTCTGAAAACTGTTATTCAATTTGATTACAAATAATTGTGACTGATAAAATATAAAAACAGGAAGTAGCCAATCCGTTTTTTATGAATATTCTTCTTTGAGTTTTTTATCCAGTATAAATGGTACAAATGGAAGTACTGAACCTACTAGATACAATATGATTCTTTTTAAACTCCACCTGTATTTTATTGCGGATAACAGAAGAGCTATTAGAAATATAAGAAACAAGACTCCATGGATCCATTCAAAATATTTTACCCCTTCCGGTATATTAAAAAAGTACTTTAAAGGCATGGCAATGAAGAGCAGAATCAGATATGAAAGCCCTTCGATTAAAGCTGTTTTACGGTATATGATGATCATCTGAATAATTATACTATCAAAAGATTATTTTGATACTAATATACTTTAATCTGGCATTTAAAGCTCTAATAAAATCAAAATTAATTATAACAGGACAATAAATACAGCATGTGTATTTACAAACATATGGATAGAAGACTTAATAAATAGTTATAATTGGTACATTAAAGTATATCATCGCCTGAATAATATCCATAGCATAGTTTTAGATTCAGTATTTTGATAAATGATTTTTTAAAAAGGTAGCGTAATCATCAGGTTACGCTGTTTTTTTGTAACTTTGCAGACGTTAATTTTTATAAGAAAATTTATAATCAACAAATGAAAAAGCAGACCATTAAGGAAGTCCTACAGGATTACAAGAAAGTATTACATCATGACATTACGGTTTACGGTTGGGTAAGAACGTTCCGTGCCAATCGCTTTATAGCACTAAATGATGGTTCTACTATTAATAATTTGCAAATAGTTGTTGATTTCGAAAATTTCGATGAAGAGATTATCAGTAAAATCAGCACAGCCGCCTCTTTAAAAGTAGTGGGTGAAGTAGTGGAAAGTCAGGGAGCAGGGCAGAGCGTTGAAATTGTAGCAAAGAAAATTGTTATTTTAGGAGATAACTTTACAGAAGACAGGGACAAAACGATTCTTCAGCCCAAAAAACACTCTTTGGAAGTTCTGAGAGACCAGGCTCATTTAAGATTCAGAACGAATTTATTCGGGGCTGTTTTCAGAGTACGTCATGCCGTAAGCTTTGCAGTACACTCATTTTTTAACAAAAACCAGTTCTTCTATATCAACACACCGGTAATCACGGGAGCAGATGCAGAAGGAGCAGGAGAAATGTTCGGAGTAACCAACTTTGATCTGAATAATATCCCTAAAACTGAAGACGGGGAAATTGATTTTGCACAGGATTTTTTCGGAAAGAAAACCAATCTTACAGTTTCCGGACAGCTTGAAGGAGAAACCGCGGCAATGGGACTAGGCAGAATTTATACATTCGGACCGACTTTCCGTGCTGAGAACTCAAACACGACAAGACACCTTGCGGAATTCTGGATGATAGAGCCGGAAGTGGCATTCAACAACCTTGAAGACAATATCGACCTTGCGGAAGATTTCTTAAAATATGTGATCCAGTATGTTCTGGACAACTGTAAAGATGACCTTGAATTCCTTGATAAACGTTTTGAGGAAGAGCAGAAAGGAAAACCGGAAAAAGACAGAGCAAAAGAAGGACTTATCGAAAAACTTCAGAACGTTATAGCTAAACGTTTCAAACGTGTAAGCTACACAGAAGCGATCGAGATCCTGATGAACTCGAAAGAAAATAAAAAAGGGAAATTCCAGTACCCGGTTGAGAGCTGGGGAACGGATCTTCAGTCCGAACATGAAAGATTCCTGGTTGAAAAACATTTTGAGAGCCCGGTAGTATTGTTTGACTATCCAAAAGAGATCAAAGCCTTCTACATGAAACTGAATGATGACAATAAGACCGTTGCAGCAATGGATGTTCTTTTCCCGGGTATCGGGGAGATCATCGGAGGATCGGAGAGAGAAGCAAGATTAGACGTATTAAAACAGAAAATGGCAGATATGCATGTAGATGAACACGAACTTTGGTGGTATCTTGATACCCGTAAATTCGGTTCTGTGCCGCATGCAGGTTTCGGTTTAGGATTGGAAAGACTGGTTCTTTTCGTAACAGGAATGACCAACATCAGAGATGTGATTCCTTTCCCGAGAACACCGAAAAGCGCTGAATTCTAGACCAATAAAAAAGCCTTAATGTAAAAATTAAGGCTTTTTTTATTTTCTTATAGTTTATTATGTTAATAAGTTAATGCAAAAATCATGCTAAATTTGTTTTTTGTCGAATTAATTTATTAAATTCGTAGAATATGTTATGTTAAAACACAAAGACTAATATGCTTAAACAACACTTACAACTCAAATTAGGACAGAAGCTGGCACCTCAGCAGATTCAGTTGATGAAGCTTATTCAGCTTCATACCCTGGAATTCGAAGAGGAGCTGGAAAGAGAGCTAGAAGAGAATCCTGCTTTGGAAATTGTAAAGGAAGATCCTAAAGAAGATGATTTTTCTTCACTTGAAGATGCTTATCAGGACGAAGGAACAGAAAGTATTCAAACAGATTTTGATGTCAACGAATATATTTACGATGACGAACCTAGCTATAAAACTGCTTCCAGTAACTATTCTCCGGACGATGAAGAGTTCGATAATGAAAGTCTTTTAACAGAAGGCCAGTCGTTATACGATTACCTGCTGGAACAGATCCATTTGGTGAATATCAGCGACGAAGATGAAAAGATCGCCGAATATGTGATCGGAAATCTTGATACAGACGGGTATCTGAGAAGAGAGATCAAAGCTATTGTCGATGATCTTGCTTTCTCGCAGGGAATTTACACCACCAAAGAAAAAGTGGAAGATATCCTTGAAAATTATATCCAGAAGCTTGACCCGCCAGGTGTGGGAGCAAGAGGTCTTCAGGAATGCCTTCTTCTTCAGATCGAGAAAAAAGTGAGCTCTGATAAAGCGGTTTCTCTGGCGGCCAATATTTTAAGATATCAGTTTGATGCCCTTACCAATAAGCATTACAACAAGATTATCCAGAAGTATGATATAGAAGAGGACGATCTGAAGGACGCTTTGGAAGAAATTTCCAAACTTTCACCAAAAGTAGGAGGAAACTTTGATACCCAGACGATTACCATCAACCAGGAAATTATCCCGGATTTTGTGATCCAGGTGAAAGACGGATTGGTCATTCCGATGCTTAACAGTAAAAATGCACCGACTCTGAGAGTTTCCGAAGAATATAAGGATATTTTAACCACGTATTCCCACGATAAAAACTCTTCTGAGCATAAACAGGCGGCACTATTCATCAAACAGAAGCTTGATGCTGCAAAATGGTATATAGATGCTATTAACCAGCGCCAGAACACCCTGTTGCAGACCATTACGGCTATCGTTAAATTTCAGAAGGATTATTTTATCACAGGTGACGAAAAATCCCTGAGACCAATGATTCTGAAAGACATTGCAGATATCACAGGATTTGATATTTCTACCATTTCAAGAGTAGTAAAAAGCAAATATGCCGATACATCAAACGGCATTATTTATCTGAAAGATCTTTTCTCAGACAGTCTGACCAATGATGACGGTGAAGAGGTTTCTACCAAAGAGATCAAGACACATCTTCAGGAAGTTATCGGGAGAGAGAACAAGAGAAAACCTCTTACAGATGATGCCCTGGTAGTAATGCTGAAAGAGCAGGGTTATAATATTGCCAGAAGAACGATCGCAAAATACCGTGAACAGCTCAATATTCCGGTAGCCAGATTAAGAAAAGAACTTTAATAAGTTATCTATACATAAGTAAGCCCGGAAATTCCGGGCTTTTTTATTTGAAAGTAAAGATTTGTATTTGCCTGGTATCCTAAATAAATTATGGGTTTAAAATAAAATATGGCTGATCTGCTCAGTCTGCGGGATATGTTAAGTGCAAAGATTTACTGCAATATTACGAAAGTAGTTTTTTTTCTAAGTTCACTGCTTCAGTGTATCCAGTTGCAGTTCTTTTATAGAGATCTCCCGCATTTCCACCTTCCTTATTTTTCCTGAGATTGTCATAGGAAATTCATCTACAAACTTCCAGTATTTCGGAACTTTATAATGGGCAATTCTTCCCTGGCAGTATTCTAAAAGTTCGGCTTCCGATACTTCAAAGCCCTCTCTGACTTTTATCCAGGCCATTACTTCTTCCCCGAATTTTTCACTCGGAACCCCGATGATCTGTACATCAAGGATATTGGGATAGGTGTACAGGAAATCTTCAACCTCTTTAGGTGAAATGTTTTCGCCACCGCGAATGATGAGGTCCTTTATTCTTCCGGAAATAGTAATATAGCCTTCATCATCCATGACAGCCAGGTCACCGGTGTGCATCCACCGGGCATCGTCCAGTACTTTTTTCGTGTTTTCCGGATCGTTCCAGTATTTCAGCATCACGGAATAGCCTCTGGTACATAATTCGCCATGTTCACCACGCTTTACGGTTTTTCCGCTTTCGTCAATGATCTTTATTTCAAGATGATCCTGAACGGTACCTACAGTACTGACCTGCTTTTCCAATGGTGTTCCTATCAGGGTCTGCGTAGAAACAGGGGAAGTTTCCGTCATTCCGTAGCAGATGCTCATTTCCTTAATATTCATCAGGTTTTCTACCTTTTTCATGATCTCAGGCGGACAGACGGACCCTGCCATAACACCCGTCCTTAGGTTTGAAAAATCATAAGTGTCAAAATCCTTCACTGCCAGTTCAGCGATAAACATCGTTGGAACTCCATATAAAGACGTACATTTTTCTTCAGAAACTGTTTTTAAAGTAATACCGGGATCAAAGCTGTCATTAGGGATCACCATACAGGCACCGTGAGCGGTACAGCATATATTCCCGATCACCATTCCAAAGCAATGATAGAAAGGCACAGGAATACAGACACGGTCTTTTTCTGAGTATTTTAAGCGTATGCCGATAAAATATCCGTTATTTAAAATATTATGATGGGAAAGGGTAACGCCTTTTGGAAAACCTGTCGTTCCCGATGTATACTGAATATTTACAGGATCATCAAACTGTACATGCTCTTCAAAACTGTGAAGTGTATCATCTGAAATATCCTGCCCTTTGTTTAAAAAATCTTCCCAGTTGTCATCAAAGAAAATTTCATGTTCAAGACTGGGACAGACTTCCCTGGCATATTCTACCATTTCCCTGTAATTGCTCGTCTTAAAGCTTAAAGAAGAAAACATAAACCGGATCCCCGACTGGTTGATCACATAAGTAAGTTCGTGTGTTCTGTAAGCAGGATTGATATTGACAAGTATAGTCCCTATCCGGGCGGTAGCATACTGAAGCAGGACCCATTCATAACGGTTAGAAGACCAGATTCCGATTCTGTCTCCTGTCTTGGCTCCTGAAAAAATTAAAGCTTTAGCCACAGCAGTGGTCTGGTTATAAAATTCCTGATAGGTAGCTCTGTAACCCTGATGAACACAGACTAATGCTTCTTGGTTGGGATATTTTTCAACGGTCTTTTTAAGATTTCCACCGATAGTTTGTCCGAGTAATGGAATGGCAGAAGCTCCATAGACGTAAGATAATGGCATAGTTTAAGATTTGGTAGAATAAAATTAATGAAAAATCTTGAATTGATGCCTGTTTATGCTAATTTTCCTGAGAATCTATGTCTTTAAGCTGTTTAAGATTTCTGTCCAGTTTTTTGATGATAATTCCATAGACAAGCCGGTAGTAAAGCCAGATCAGCAGTATACACAACACCGTGCTTACAATGATCCCGATAATCACAATAATCAGGTTGGAATTGTCCGGACGTACATTCTGGGAATTTAATACGTAAAAGATAAAGGCTGTAAACACAAATGTAAAAACAACCAGTATAGCAATACTGATAAGGATAAAAGCGTTGACCGTTTTTTTGAACTTAATGATCCTTATAATGAGGCCTTTGAGATTTTCCTCGATCCTTATTTTGCGGTAATTCTGATAAAATTTCAGAACAAAATAAGCTGTAATTAACAGGCTTAAAATTTTTATGGCTAAATAAGCATGATCAAAATTAGTCTCTATTTCGGGGGCTTTCTGGGCTCCAAGCTTTTCTAATATTTTACGGAAGCTGTCCGATTCCTCATCCTGAAAGAAATAGAATACACCCAGCACGGAAAAGAATAGAAATTCTGCCACGCTGATCCAGAAAATATACTTCACATAATTGCGCGATTTTTTGTTCAGCATCTGAAGAATTTCATTACTGTCGTATTTCGGCTGAACAGGCTGCTCCTGCCATGTTTTCTTAAAGCTGTCTAAATCAAAATCAGGCATATTTTTGCATCTGTTCTTTAAGGGTTTTCTTTAATCTGTTCATTTTTACACGTGCATTGACTTCGGTAATCCCGAGGTTTTCTGCAATGTCCTTATAAGGCAGGTCATCAAGATACATCATTACAATTGCTCTTTCTACATTCGGGAGTGTTTTGATCACGGTATACAGAAGCGAGATCTGCTGCTGTTTTTCATCATCATCCTCCACAAAATCCCTATGGTTGATATCCAGTTCGTTTGTAAGGAGGCTTTTGCTTTTTTTTCTGAAAAGAGTAATGGCTGTATTAAGGGCTACGCGGTACATCCACGTAGAAATTTTAGAGTTTCCTTTAAAAGAATCGTAGCTTCTCCAAAGCTGCAGGACAATTTCCTGAAACAGATCCTCTTCATCTTCAAGAGAATTGGTATACAGACGCGAAACTTTAATAATCAGGCCCTGATTATCTTTAATAAGTTGCGCAAATTCTTTTTCTCTGGAAGTCATAGATTTATAATGGCACGAAGATAACAATAATGTGGTAATTTGTTGATATGATGACAGGATAATTTATTGATCTGAAAATGGAAATATAGTACTGATGGGAACTACATAATATCAATAGCAATGGGCTTTAGCCCATTTTGAAAAAAACATTCATGCCATTGGCTTCAGCCAAAACCTAAATGCCCATTTTTGTCAATAGTCTGCTATTTCTCCTCACATTAACAAATCCTTTCATCAGCACATCACCAAATAATATGTATCTTTGCAACCGCGAGAAAATCGGTTTGTTGATTCCTGTTTCGGCAGGGGTAGGAAAGTCCGGACACCATAGAGCAGCAAAGCGGATAACATCCGTCACCCGTGAGGGTAGGACAAGTGCAACAGAAAGCAGGTACAGTTCGGCTGTAGTGAAACCAGGTAAACTCTTTGCGGTGCAATGATAAGTATATCGGTTCTTTTCAGTAATGGAAATTAGGGGCGGCTCGTCCTGAAAGCCGAGGGGTAATCAGCTCAAGTTTTGCAGCAATGTAAGACGCAGATAAATAACAGGCACTTCTTAGGAAGAACAAAATCCGGCTTACAGATTTTCTCGTGATTTTTTATGTACGCTATAAAACTGTTTATAAAAATAAAAGCGGAGACCCGGTCTCCGCTTTTTTCTATGGATAAATACTGAAAAAAGTAATCTTTCCTGTAGATGTCGTAATGGTAAACCATTCAGCTTCTATACCGCTGTTCACGCCCACTTGATAGGCATTTGCAGTTACCCCTGCATTAATGGCAATGCTGGGATCTCCCACAAGATAGGAATCCACTGTATTTCCTGCACTGTCCTGCAGAAAAAAGTGAAAGGATGCCCACTCATTGATTGATGACATCGTAGAGACAATGTAAGGATCGTTATAAACAAAAGAGGCGTTATTGGCTGTGTTGGCAGGATCGGTCACATTCCACTGATTCATATTCATAGGAAAGGAAGCCAGACCTGTAGTTCCGAATGATGCGTAGGACGAAGAGATTCCTGCCGGCATCGTATACGATCCAAAAGAACCGTTGGGTGATGCATACATGTAACGGATCGGTCCTGGATTCGGACTGCAGGTCATCAGTCTTCCAACGGCATCATAGACATTGTAGTTGTTGAATACAAAAGACGAAGTCTGTGCAGAGGAAAATATTCCTGTGAGACCCAATAATAAAGCTGCTGTTTTTTTCATGGATATATTTGGAAATAAGTAATTGTTTCAGTACCTGTGATGGTAAACCATTCTGCAGAACCGTTAGGAGTGGAAAAATAATCAACACTGACGATGCATGAATTCGGGGTTGCATCCCCAATGTTTGTATTGAATCCTATTACTGGATTCCCCGTTCCTGGATAATGCATCTGGAATTTTGAAGTCACCCATCTGGTATTGTTGGAAATGACACCTGCGGGACCAGGCATAAGACTTGGGTGGTTCCACGGTCTTATGGTCGAAGATGGCGGTCCAAGTGTCACAATCCAATTAGTAACAGGGTATAAAGAAGTACTGAACTGATCTCTGTAATTATCTATTCTCCAGGCCAGGCCGTTCCCCATGTGTGAATTGGCAGGAACCTTCATTGTTGCCGGGCTGTTGTTCATGACAGCAGGAACACAGCCGCTGAAATTCATGGCCATAAGATTTCCATAATAATCATACGGAGAATAATTGTTGAGCATAAAGATTCCCTGCGAATAAGCCAGCGATGTTACTGCGGTTCCCATTACTGCTAAAATCTTTTTCATGGTTATTTATCAGATTTAATATTTTTACGGATTTCGTCACTTTTCTGCATATAGATCTGCGTAGCCCAGACGATGATCTGGCTCATGTCTCCCCCTGTTTTTCTCGTCATTTCAGCTTCTGTAACGCCTGTGGAAAGGATCAATTCCTTAGAAGCAGGTACCAGAAGAGCTTTTCTTCTGTCGCTCAGCTCGGAGGTGTTTCTGTTCTTTTCCTCTTCAGTAGGTCTGTTTTGGGAATCTCCCAGACTTTTAAAAGCTTTATCAAAATTTTCCATCTGTGGAGTTTTCATGCTTTCTACAGTATTTACTGTGCTCCTTTCATTATTACATGATACTAAGGTTAAAGTGGCAAAAGCGGCTGATATAAAAAGTTTTTTCATAATAAATTAGAATTTAGGTTAGTTTTTTTTGATTAATAAATTTGTAAATAAGAATAAGTAATGTTCGCTGTTGTAATGTTGAACCATTCTGCATCTCCGTATGGAGTAGAAATGTACCCTGGGGCACCTGTACAAGGATCAGGAGATTCCCCGATCTGTCCGCTGAAACCAGGTTCCGGAGTGGAAGTTCCCGCATAATACATCTGAAACTGTGAAGAAGCCCATTTTACATTATAGGAAATAACACCGCCCGGTGCTATGCTGGGATGATTCCAGGATCTTACCGAAGAGTTAGTGGCACTGGTCTGCAACGTCCAGTTAGTGGTAGGATACAGAGAGCTTGCAAACTGGTCTTTGAAATTTTTGTAAGCCAGCTCTTTGCCGTTACCCTGATGTGAATCTGCCGGAACAATGATGGCTGTTGGAGTACTCGATGTTACATAAGGATAGCAGCTCCCTGCGAAATTATGAGCCCCAATTTTCCCCTGAAAGTCAAAGTTGGTAGAATAGTTATTGACGATCATGATGCTGTGCTGCGCGTAAGCGGATGACAGTAATGATAGTGTGAGAATAGTGAATATTTTTTTCATGCTTTTCAGTATTAAAAATGCTTTTAAAAATTAATAAAGCTGTAGATAAGTAATGCCTGAAATGATGAAAATTTCCGCACTGTTGTCTCCCGACGGAGTAGTGTAATAACTATAGGCGGTAGGGTTGCAAGGATTTGCCAGATTTAGATTGGCCCGAAAGTCTGGTGAGGATATAGTCGTTCCGGCCTCCGTCATATCAAATTTAGTGGCAAACCATCGGGTTGTGGTTGAAATGGTACCGCTGGGTGAAAGATTGGGATTATTCCAGGCCATGATGGAAGAATTAATTGGGCTTAATGTGACAGCCCAGTTGGCGGTAGGATATAAAGAAGACAGGTACTGGCCGTTGTAATCTTTATAGATCAGCTCTTTGCCGTTACCCATATGAGAATCGGCAGGGACTACAATCTCGCCGTCATTTCCTATATAGGGATAGCACCCGGCTGTAGAAGCGGAAGCCATAATAAATCCATGAAAATCAAATTTTGAATAATTATTAATGATTATCGTGCCCTGTGAGTAGACAAAAGAAGCGGCGGCTGTTCCTATGATAGCTAAAATCTTTTTCATAATTCAATCAGATTAATAGAGTTGGATATAGGTATAGTTAGTGCTTCCGCTTGTTATGGTAAACATTTCCGCACTGTTACTTCCGGATGATGTAGTAAAATAATCATCAGACAGGTAACAGGTATTTCCTGCAACACTTAAATTGGCATTGAAATTATCCGGAGCATTAGTGGTAGTACCTGCAATACGCATTTGAAATTTTGTAGCACCCCATCTGGTGTTAAGAGAGACTACACCTCCTGGCATCACAGCAGGATGGCTCCATAATCTTGGCTGTCCGTTGGTTGGTGAAAGGCTTACCTGCCATTCAGTTACCGGATACAGCGATGAGGTGTATTGGTCTCTGTAGTTATCATACCTCAGCTCGGTTCCGGTTCCCATATTGGAATTGGCGGGAACTGTGATCATCGAAGGGTCTTTGTGATTGACATACGGGTAACATCCTCCCGCAAAATTATGAGCGATTATGGCTCCGAAAAAATCATAGGGAGTATAATTGTTCACAACAAGTGTCCCTCCCTGGGAGTATCCTAAAGAAAAGGCGGCTATTCCCAATACGGTTAATATTTTTTTCATAACTTATTATTTATCAGATTTAATATTTTTACGGATTTCGTCACTTTTCTGCATATAGATCTGCGTAGCCCAGACGATGATCTGGCTCATGTCGCCACCTGTTTTTCTGGTAAGTTCATCTTCTGTAACGCCAGTTGAGAGAATCAATTCTTTGGACGCAGGAACCAGAAGTGCTTTTCTCCTGTCACTCAGCTCGGAAGTATTTCTGTTCTTTTCCTCTTCAGTAGGTCTGTTCTGCGGATCACCGAGACTTTTAAAAGCCTTGTCAAAGTTTTCCATCTGCGGAGTTTTCATGCTTTCCACAGTATTTACGGCATTTCCTTCGTTGCTGCATGAAGCCAAAGTTAAAATGGCAAAAGCACCGGATAACAGTAGTTTTTTCATAGAGATATTTTTTTAATGATCAGTTTTATTTTGATAATGGAAGAATTAATAGATCTGGAAATAAGTGACTTGCCCGCCAGAGGTGGTGATCGTAAACCAGTCTGCCGAAGAACCGGTATTGGGCCCTGTTTGGCTTGAGCTTAAGAAACCTCCGGAAAGTACGGGATCTCCTACCTCAAAAGTATCATACGTATATCCCGTACTGTCTGTAAGTGAAAAAGCAAATCCCATCCATTCATCAATGGAAGTAACAGCGGTGATTATCGGGTGATTGTACGGATAGATTCCCGTGTTGGCGCTGTTTAACGGATCAACATAATACCATTCTGTAATAGGAATAGGATTGAATCCTCCCGTATTGTCAAATTTGTCATACTTGGTATACCCACCGGCAGGAATTGTATAGGTAGTATAAGGCGTATTCGGAAGAGCATACATATAAGGCTGGTATGATCCGGAACCTGCTGATCCAATCGTCATAAACCTCCCTGCAGCATCATAAATGCTGTAATTATTGATTACCAGCGTAGTAGATTGGGCCGTAATGGCTATCCCTGCAATGGTACATAAAATAATGCTTAGTTTTTTCATAGTACAATTTGTTTAGATGGTTAGTGTTTTAAAAAAATGGATTAATACATCTGGAGATAGGTATATGTGGTGCCGCCGCTGGTGATTGTAAACCATTCTACCGATCCTTGCGGTGTGGTGGTAACATTAGGAACAGGATCGCATGTATAGTTTGTATTGCCCACAGCTCCCGACGATAAAGCCGTTCCTGACTTGTAAAACTGAAATTGAGAGATCACCCATTTCGTATTGAGGGAGATTACTCCTCCCAAAGCAAGGCTTGGATGGCTTCCCGGTCTTAGGGTTGCAGGCGAAGATGATGTGGCTACCTTCCAGTAAGTACCCGGAATATTGAAACTGTTATAGCTGGTAGAACCCCCGCTTGGAATCACAAGCTCAGGATGGTCTAAGGCCACATAAAAGTGACATCCCGGTGTTGTAAGATTAGCCGCCGTAACTCTTGTGTGGAAATCATACGATGTATAATTGTTCACAACAAGAGGACCTCCCTGAGCATAAGCAAAAGATAAGAATAACAATCCTGCGATAGTTAAAAGCTTTTTCATAATTTATTTCTCTGATTTTAGGTTTTTTCTGATATCATCACTTTTCTGCATATAAATCTGCGTGGCCCAAACGATGATCTGGCTCATATCGCCACCCGTTTTTCTGGTAAGTTCAGCTTCTGTAACACCTGAGGAAAGAATAAGTTCTTTGGATGCCGGAACAAGAAGAGCCTTTCTTCTGTCGCTCAGCTCGGAAGTATTTCTGTTCTTTTCCTCTTCAGTAGGTCTGTTCTGCGGATCTCCGAGACTTTTAAAAGCCTTGTCAAAATTTTCCATCTGCGGGGTCTTCATACTTTCCACAGTATTTGCAGCTATGTTTTCATTGTTGCATGACGCTAAGGTTAAAACGGCTACCAAAGCCGGTAAAAAGAATTTTTTCATGATTAAATTGTATTAGAATATGAGATTAAAATGATAGTGAAATTCGGACATATAATATCCCTCAGAAGGCAAAATGCTGCTTTCCGTATCAATGGTTTTTAATAAAATAAACAGCTGCCGGAACAGCTGCCTGTTTATTTAAAAGATCTGCAGATAAGTGACAGGCCCGCTGGGTGTCGTTATTGTGAACCAATCTGCGCTTGAAAAAGCACCGGTTATTGACGGACTGAATCCCGGATACACGATAGGATTCCCAAGTTGATAGGTGTCTGTATTTCCGGTTGAGGTGTCTGTAAGGAAGAAATGAAATCCGCCCCATATATTGGAAGGATTCATCACAGATGTAATGAAAGGATGATTGTAAGGATAGCTTCCGTTATTTGCCGGGTTTGTTGCATCTCCTACATACCAGATTGTTATAGGAAGCGATGCCGTACCGCTAGTGTCAAATGTATTATATTGCGTAGAAGCTCCGGCAGGAACTGTATAGGATCCGTAAGGAAAATTGGGGGCAGCAAACATATATGGACCAGGTGTACCAGGTGTTCCGGTACGAAGTCTTCCTACTGCATCAAAACTGCTGTAGTTTTGTATAACCAGCGGAGAACCCTGGGCAAAAGAAAGAACTCCTGCCAAAGCTGATAAAAGTAATGATATCTTTTTCATGGTGATAAGGTTATTGGATGTTCAGGTAAGTGTACACATTTGTACCGGAAGTGATCGTGAACCAGCTGGCATTTCCCCAGGATGTTGTAACAACATTAGGAGCAGTGTTGCAGGGAGGGGCCGTTTCTCCGACATCTCCGTTAAAGTAAGTCTCCGGTACTGAAGTTCCGGCATGATACATCTGGAATTTAGCCATAGACCATTTTGTGTTATTCGAAATGACGCCGCCCGGGGCAAGGCTGCCATGATTCCAGGCTCTTGGCGAGGCAGCAGATCCTGCTCCTAAATAAACATTCCAGATAGAAACCGGAAAACCAGAGGTAGCATACTGGTCCTTATAATTTTCGTATTTCGCAGCAGTTCCCGCAGGTATTATTATAGCATCAGGAACTTTGGAGACAACTAACGGATAGCATCCTCCTCCCGTATTATTATTGGCATAAAGAACTCCGTGGAAATCATAATTCGTAGTGAAATTCTGAATAATCAGCATTCCTCCCTGAGCATATGCCGAAGAAACGGAACATATGCCGAATAGCAGTAAAAACTTTTTCATATCTATTTCTCTGATTTTAGGTTTTTACGGATCTCGTCACTTTTCTGCATGTAGATGTTGGTAGCCCACACAATGATCTGGCTCATATCACCACCTGTTTTTCTTGTCAGCTCAGCCTCTGTAACACCTGAGGAAAGAATCAATTCTTTGGATGCCGGAACAAGAAGAGCCTTTCTTCTGTCGCTCAGCTCGGAAGTATTTCTGTTCTTTTCCTCTTCAGTAGGCCTGTTCTGTGGATCTCCCAAACTTTTAAAAGCCTTGTCAAAGTTTTCCATCTGTGGGGTCTTCATACTTTCCACAGTATTTGCAGCTATGTTCTCGTTGTTGCATGATGCTAAGGTTAAAACGGCTGCCAAAACCGGTAAAAAGAATTTTTTCATGATTAAATTGTTTTAAATATGAGATTAAATTAAGAGTAAAATTCGGACATATAATATCCCTCAGAAAGCAAAATGCTGCTTTCCGTATCAATGGTTTTTAATAAAATAAGCAGCTGTAAGAACAGCTGCCTGTTTATTTAAAAGATCTGCAGATAAGTGGTAGGGCCGCTGGGCGTTGTTATCGTGAACCAGTCTGCGCTTGAAAAAGCACCGGTTATTGACGGACTGAATCCTGCATACACAATAGGGTTTCCAAGTTCATAGATGTCTGTATTTCCGGTTGAGGTGTCTGTAAGGGAGAAAATCCTTTGACAGAAACCTTTACGATCTCTGCAAGAAAGATTGAATTAGGAGGCGGTTTTTACGAAAATGAGTGGCCTGGTAACAAGTAAATAAATTAAGAATGGGCAATAAAGCATTGCCCATTTTTTAGTTTTTTCTGAATAATTCACCTTTCTTTTATTTTATAGAAAATTTAGAAATCAAATAAAACATTCAGTTTATACCCATTAGCCAATACAACTGCCAATAAACAAAAAAATATGTCCTTTTTAGCAAAATTAGAATTAGACGGTAATACATACAACGTATTAGAGTGTAGATATAGCTTCACCCAGCCCACCGACGGTACCGGGAAACCACAGGGAATGCCACAGGGTGGAGAGATTAGCATCACAATTGAAAGTACGGGAAATCCTGAGCTTTTAGGCTGGATGTTGGATCATAATAAAACCAAAGACGGAAAAATTATTTTCTTCCGTAGAGATGCAATGAGCAAACTTCAGGAACTGAATTTTGAAAAAGCGTACTGTATTCATTTTGTAGAACATTTCAGCTCAAGTAACAACGAACCTCTTCAAATTGAATTACAACTCATTGCCCAAACATTTGATGTCAATGGTGCTACTCACGAGAAAAAATGGAGGTAGAAATTGATGAAAGTTCAATTTTTTAAGTTGAAGTAAATTCAATTTAATTAAAAACCAACAAAAGATGATAATTAATGTTTTTGGAAGAACTTCCAAGCAAATTGATAAAAAAATAGATCCAAATGAAATTAGGTATGGGCGTGGTGAACAGCCTAGTACCACAGAAGGAAAAAGACTTCTAAAAGAAAAATATGCTTATCTTCTGAAGATGTCCGATTCCCAATTGCTTAGTATAATGTGGGATTCTGGAGGACTTAAGTTTTTAGATCGAGTAGGTTCAGGAGATCTTAAAAAGATACTGGAAACGAATTATCGAAATCGTACAGGAAAAGAACTTTTTGTAAATATGCCCGATAGCTATTGGGTAAGTTCAAGTTCTAATGATCGTGAGGGTATTTTGAGAAAAGTTCGGGATGAAGTTCAAAAGGCATTGGAGAGCAAAAGATGGTCTCAGTTCGAAAACTATAGCGTTGATTGTAGTTCAATCTTGGACAAAGCAGATATCAATTTTCGTACCGACATTGCCAACCCCAGTCTTGCTATGCCAATGGGAGGAGTGCAAGAGATTGCGGTAAGAACCATAAGAGTGCAGGAAGAAAAACATAATCGTCCGCCCAGACCAACTTTAATGGATTTTTCCACAACCAGCCATAAAGATTATGCAATTACTTTGGAGATAAGGCTAAGGGATCGGTTTGCCGTAGATGAAGGCGATTTTTCAACCAATGACTGGAAAAACCAGAAAGGTAAGACTGCCGCAACTGCATTAGGACGTGAAGCATTAACCGCTTTTTGGATATTGCAACACCAGCGCGGTTATCCGCCTTTTAAATGGAATGCTATTTTTCAGTCTACGATTCGTGTACACCAACCCGTAAAGAAATAAGTTATGAGTAAAAAGTTAATATTTGGATTGTGGATTTTATGGACTTTTGTTGTATTGTTTAAGTTTCCGCTAAGAGAAGAGTTTGAAGATTTTCTATATAGCTATGGCTCAAAAATAGAATATTTTCGTGATAATACTATTCACATTTCACTTTTTCTAGGTGTATTTCTATTTCCATTTTTACTAAGTCTTCTGTTCTTATATTATTTTATAAAATATAAAAATAATTATAAAGATATAGCGAAATGGTGTTTAAGAGTAATTATAATTATTGCGGTAGTTTTTGCTTTTCATGGTTTGTTTTGGGCTGTTCCAAGCTTAGGAGATAATCTTCCAATTTTAGGAGGTCTATTTGGAGTTTTAATACTTTCCGAAACATACTTTAGCGTTTCTCTATTGTTATTGTTTATAACCTTATTCTTTTTTGCGTTTGGTAAAAAGGATATTCCAAAAAACTATGAGGTATGAGTAAGAAATTGGAATTCGGGTTATTAATACTTTGGTTTTTAGTTTTTATGTATAAATATCCAGTATGGGAAAACTTAGCATTTTATATTAGTGATATTACCAATCATGTAGTAGAAATTTATGATATTTCTTTTTTTTGTGCTGTATTTTTATTTCCTTTCTTGCTAAGTTTATTGTTTTTGTATTTCTTTAGGAAATATAAAAATAACTACGGAGACATCGCACAATGGTCAATGAAAATTATAATTTTTATAGCAATATGGTCTTCCTTTGATGGTGTTTTTTGGGTTTGTTATAATTTTCGTATTTTCTTTGAAAGTTATTACCTACTGTCTTTTTTGACTTTTTTTTATCCTATAGAAGCTTATCTAAGTTTATCATTAGTGCTATTATTTATATGTTTATTTTTTTTCGCCTTTGGTAAAAAAAACAGTAAACTAACCATTGAAACGATATTTTGGATATTGCTCTTTTTTTCACCAATAATTTTAGGGAGTATATACCTATCGACCCAACGTTACAGAATTCCCGAAGACATAAAATGCGAAAAAGTCTATCAAGAAGAAATTCCAAAAAAAGAACTTGGAGTTCAGAATGATTTTAAACTCAATGGTGGGTATGGCTATTACAGTTTCTACGTCAACTTTAAGCCCAAAGAAAAAGGATATTTATACATAAAAGCATTTAAAGTAACCACTAACGATCTATTATCCGACGAATACCTCAATGACTGGTCAAAATCAATGATTGATGATGTAACCGCCAAAATTTATTCAGGAAGTTTTACAATCAATAAAGGTGCGGGAGATCGATATTGTGCCAGAATCGAACTTTGGTTTAAACCAAATAGCGGAAAAGAATATATGGTGAACCAAAAAAATTATATTGTAGAGGGTAAGGATTAATAATAGATTTTGACCGTATTAGTCTATTAGATTTTTTCTATAAAATTTTCTTACATCTTTAAAAAAACAATAAAAATCTTGTCTTTCAACCTTTAACAATAGAAATAAAAACTATTATAAAACCAATTATCAATAATCATTAAATCAAATCCATAAAATATGTCATTCCAAGAAACCAATCCTAAAAATCCCCTTGACGGCGGATTGGACGGACTTAAACAGCAAGGATTATCTGCTGCTGAAAACAAAATTACAGGAATAATTTCAGAAAAACTGGATAATCCCATTGTCAATAAAATTGCCGAAAATAAAGACACCATTAAAAATGTGGTTAATAAATTTTCCTCTGTCGAAACCCCAATAGATGATGCTTCTATTGGCCGGCTCAACCATCCGGATGATATCAAGAAATATCTTTCTAAAAAGACGTTCAAGGATTTTTTGAAGGAAAAAGATAGTCCGTTGGTGTATTGCACCCTTACCATAGACGGTAAAGAATTCCTGGCTAAAAACAGCTATGTGGTAGAGCTTAGGCAGCATACCAACGACCACGACACGTTTACAATTATCACTCCCGACGATTCATTGGATAGTTTTGAAGGTTACGTAATGGAAAATTCCAAGAACCTTCTTGGTAAAAAGGTGACTATTAATTTCCATCGATATGGAGAGGTTCGGCAATCTTTTATGGGAATCATTGCTAATATCCGTAACAAAAAAAATGAAGGAGGCGGATATGGAAAATTATTTATTACAGGATACGCTCCAAGTATTTTGCTGGAAAATGGTAAAGACTGCCAAAGTTTTACTGAAAAAGATTTGAAAGGAATTATTGATGAAGCTTTGAAAGAATACAAGAATGAGATACCAATAATAGCAGAAAATCTAAATACCAAATATTCTATTCCTTACACAGTACAATATAAGGAATCAGACTATCAGTTCATCAAAAGATTAGCTCACAGATACGGCGAGTATTTTTATTATGACGGACAGAACCTGATATTCGGAAACAAAGTACAGCCTATCGTAAAGCTAGGAGAAAATATGGATCTGATCGATATTGAATTTGAGATCATGATTAAGCCTCAAGGTTTCAAGTATATGTCATATGATAGTATATCAGCAGAGGTTAAAGAAAAGGATTCCGATTCTGTACAAGCTCAGTACAAAGAAAACGGTTTTCAAGCAATTGCTGTGAATGCCTCCAAACAAGTATTTAAGAAAAAAGCTGAAATGTTATTTAATGCTACCTCACAACAGAATGTAGATAGTGACCTTAAAGAAATGGTGCTTCGCCAAAAGGAAAGCAGGGAAAGCCTGATGCAGGTAAGAGGAAGAAGCCGTGACCCACAGCTGAAGATCGGAGGAAGGGCAGAAATTTCCGACATCAATGCCAAAGCGATGGAAACCTACCGTATCATAGAAATTACTCATTCCCACGATGGTAACGATTACTATAATGAATTTATAGGGATCCCCGATATCTTTATCTCCCCATTTTTTGATGAAGATGCTTTCCCAACCTGTGAAGAGCAGTCAGCCATTGTTACAGACAATGATAATCCACAGGGAATGATAAAAGTACAATTTCCGTGGCAGAAAAAGAAAGGACTGAAAACCCCTTGGCTGAGAGTTGTTACACCTTACGCGGGAAAAGGGAAAGGAATGCACATCATCCCGGAAGTTGGGGAAGAGGTGGTATTAGGATTTGACAATGGTAATGCTGAAAGACCGTTTGTATTTGGAGCAATGTTTAATGGAGAAGCTAGTGCGGGATTGGGTGGTGCAGGGAATTTTATGAAAGGACTACAGACACCAACAGGAAGCCGACTACACATGAACGACAAAGACGGCTCACTTCATATGCAGGATAATGGAGGTGTCAGTATGAAGTTTGATGGCGGGGGAAATGCAACTACAAGTGCAGAAACAACTAAAACCATTAATGTAGGAAAGGGAGGCGAAAGTATTTTAAAAATGGATAACGGAGGAAATATAAGTTTAACATGTAATACGACAATTACATTATCAACGGGTTTGAGTTCAATTACATTGAATACCGATGGTACTATTTTGATTGGTGGCAAGATTATAGGAATTGGAGCAACAGATGGTGTTGGCATAAATGGTACTAAAGCAATTGATATTTCTTCTAAAAGCAATCATATTGGTGGTGGTACCACAAAAATTGACGGAGGTGATGTCTTTATAAATTAAGCCATGGGTAACAAAATAATCACTGAAAAAGATTTTTGGATATGTTCCAGCGGAGCTGCCCCAGCACAGTTGCAAGGAACACGAAAAAGCAACAAACAGAAATCTGGGGAAGTATATATTACTATAGCTGATACTGCTACCAGTAGTTGGATAGATTTTGGATGCACCAAAAACATGCTTATGAATGCCTTAATTGCTGCTGTGGTAGTAATTGTTGTAGTTGCATTAATAGTGGGTACTGGTGGAGTTGCAGCTATTGGATTGGTGGGTATGATGGCTATTGGTGCAGGTGCCGCAGTAACAGCAGGTATTGTAACAGCGGTTGAGGGAGCATTAACCTGTGGACAAAATAATGCAGGGCAAAGAGGATGGCAGAATTATAAAAAAGATCTTATACTTACAGGTAGTTATGCGGTAACAGGAGGGGCTTTTATGGAATGCAAAGTAGGAGGCGTAGTGAAATATTCTCCGAAAGTAAAAACATGGACAGATGCCTTATTATTTGCAGGAACCAGTTATTCGCTTAAACTTGTGGAGTGTGCAGCTGTGGGAGCGGGAGCAGGAGCAGGAGGTTTTTATATGGCACCTGTTGTTGCTGGCTTATGGGGAGGTACTATGTCTGCTGGTTGGGGTATGTCTAGCATAGGAGGTAATTTATGGGGAATGATATATGGTGCAAAAGGAGAAATGGCTGTAATGAGGGGAGCTGGTGGTGCAGACAGTTTGTTACATGATTGGGCTACAAAAGACAACGAAACAGCAGGAGGTGCGTTTGATGCGTTTGCCACAGGAGCTTCTGGAGAATATGCATTAGGGAAAAAAATATACAAACAAGGCTATGTAACAGCAAGTGATGCAGGGTATATAGCTTTATATTTGCTATTTTTAGGAGCGAATTTTAAGCAAAAAGTACCCGCACCAACAAAACCAAAATTTAACCCCGAACAAAATGCAGAATTTATAGATACACCCGAAAATTTAGGAAATCCTAAAGACCCTGAACCACCGAGCACTCCTAAAGATGGAGAGGCGTTTGAGGATCCTGCACCTCCGCCGCCGCCAAGAAATTTTGAACAAGAAGCTGCTAATTTAGATAATGATGGAGGGCATTCTTATGCTGATCACGGTGCACAAACAACAGGGAATCAACACAAAATAAGATTAGAGACAGGAGAAACACCTGGAGGTAGTCAAAGGGCAACACCAGAAGCTTCTGGTAAATTCAATTCGCATGAAAAACATATAGCTGCTTATGAAGATTCACAAGTAAAGTTACAAACTGAAAAAATTAATTCTAAAGGAGGGTTAAAAAAGAAAGTTGAGATTAAAAATGAACCTTTCAATGGGGGAACTTCTTATACTTTAGATGCGAATGGTAATCTGATAAGTAGCCCTACTAGCTATTATACAGCTATTTACAAATTAAATCCTACAACAGGTCAATATGAATTAATAACTTTGTACCCTAACAATTAAAATATATATATATGTTAAAAGAATTAATTAAAAAACTCTACTTATTACAAAATAATAAACAAGTAGATAATGGAGTTGAAATTATAATAGATAATATTTTAGAAGAAAATGATTTAATTGAAACAGAGATGATTCCTCAATGGTTTGTTGCTTTTTTAGAATCAGCAATCCAAAAGCAGGTTAGTCCAAAAACAAAATTTATTTATGAAAAAGGTAAAGGAGATGTATCCAATCTTATTTCAGAACTAGAAAGCCTAATTAATGCAGAATGGAACGATTATGGTGAGGCTGTTGAAGTTAAATTTGACAATTTAGGTTTAAAAGCAATTATTTCTACAGAAAGTAATTATTACGAAATAATAAAAATAGATTAAAATAATATTATTAAAAATGAACATCCGAAAACCTTGGAAATCCAAAAGATCCAGAACCACCAAGTATTCCTAAAGATGGTGAGCCGTTTGAGGATCCAAAGCAAAAAATAGAGAATAAGTATCCTGAAGATCCATTCCCTTCTGACGGAAAAACTACCGAAGTTTATGTAAAGGATGGATTAATCATTGATAAAAATGGCAATCCTGTTCATGCACCAAATGGAAAGAATTTTATCATTGATATGAATGGTAATCTTAAAATAGGTAGTAGACATGTACATTTAGCTAATGGAGAACCTGTTCAAGTGACAGGATCAATAACCATAAAAAGAGGGAGAGTTTGTGAAATAGATAATGGTTCTGGATACTATGAACCTACACAAAAAGAAGCGGCTAATTTTAAGAAAATATTTGAAGAATCAGGTATAGATATGAGTAAGGCTAAAGAAAATTATAAATATTTTAAAAATTAAGAAATGGAAAAGTTTATAGAGATTTTTTGGACTAAAATGTATGACATATATTGGGAAAATGGTGATTTTGAAAATGACATTAAAAATTATGATATTAGTTCCTTTAATTTGGTTGATGTAATTATTTATCTATTCAATAATAAATGTGATCAAGGATTTATATTATCTGCGTTGAAATGGAAAACTGACTTATGGTCTTTACTATCAAAACAGGATTGGATGAAAATTATTGAAAATATCAAACGTAATGTAGGAGCAAGATATCTTATTGGAAATTATGGAATGTATTGCGATATTGTATTTTTATATAGATATTTAAAAATAGATGGATTGAAATTATTAATGGAAACCAATATTTATAAAGAAACTAAAAACAATATTTTACAAGATATTCAGAAAATATCATTTGAGTTAGAATATTCTATTTTAGATGAAGAAAATTTTGAAGATGGAACATTTCCTAATAAAGAGTTGTATCCATTAATACATAATAAATTAATAAAACAAGCATGTAAAAAAGCAAAATTAGATTTAGCTAACATAAACAAAGACATTCTTAAATTTATAGAAAACCTATAACTTATTTATAATTATGATTCTATACAATTATCAACAACTTTGTATTATAATAATTAAGAAAATATGAAAAATTGTAAAAAAGTGCATGCAAGATTGGCAAGATGCTGTTAAAGCTAATCAGAATGGAATAGCAACAGAAAGTCAAAAAGAAATATTAGAAGGTTGACCTAATGTAGAAGATAAAAATAAATATTTAATAAAAAATATTGAAGATATTCCTATAGAGAAATCAAACATAACATTTTAAGGTATTTGTATGCCTATTTAGATATTTTTATTCAAAATTCAAGAATTTTTTGAAATAATAGAAAAAGTAAATTAAACGATGAACAACAAACAACTTTTAATAAAACAAACTTATACAGAGCAATATACACTTGTTATAGATTCAGATATGATGGCTGTAAATGCAAAAATGCAGTCTAAAACCCAAATCCGTTGGGATTTAAACGTATTAAAAGTTTCAGATAACGAAGTTGAGGTGAAATTAATATTATTAGATCATATTTTATTAGAAGCCAATAATCCCTTAATAAAAGAAGTAGCTAATTTAACAAAAGCATTTTCTCGTTTGTATAATGAATTACACCTAAAAATAGACCAGCAAGGCAAAATACTTGATGTATTAAATATGGATATTATTTTATCCAAATGGAAACAAACCAAGGCAGAAATGGAAAAGATAGCAGAAAATACGCCAGATATAAAAAATGCAATTCTTTTACATGATTCCATTTTCCAAGACAAAGCCAAACTCACTCATGGCATACAAGCAAGTGAGTTTTTTATGCTACATTTCAATTATGTATATGGCAACGATTTACCGTTTAATAAAAAAGACATTATTAAACCCAACTTCTTTAATTCAGCCAATGTGCAATGGAGTTGTTTTGTAAATCCTATGCACGAACTCCCAACAGATGTCCAATCGTTTTCAGTAAACATAGACATGCAATCTTTTATGCCCTTAGGGGTAGGCTTTTATAGCAGAGCTTATGGTCAGTTTGCGAATCAGATAGATATTACAAAACTCAATACAAGGCTCAAAGAATCGGGAACTTATAAAATAAACCCGCAAACAGGAAAGTTATTAGAAGCATTTTTATACAGAGAAGAAGTAGCCGATGAAAAGCAACTTTTTACCAAAATGCAATACACTCTAATGAGTGAAGCAGTGTATAAAGAATCAATTAAGGACAAATTTTCATCAGAAACAGTAGGAACTTCAGAAACAGCTCCCACGCGAAAAATCTCTTTCCTAGCCGATGATGAGACCCCAAAAGCCAAATCCAAATATTTGGTTTTCAATAAATATGATACCCAAGTCAGCGTGTATAAATACCAAGCCGTAAACAGTGACTTAGTAGATCTACTCAAAAATGAAGAAGAAATTACCCTACTCGAACCCCAAGGAAGCGGTTGGTATAAAGTGCGAACCCCAAAAGGAACAGAAGGCTATATACAGGAAAACCAGATAAAAAATGTTACTTAAGCAGCATAAAAAACCCACAAAAAAGTATGTGTTTTCATATACCATTCGGCTCAAAAAAGCGAAATATATAGCTGATATCACTACATTATTTACCTTAGGTTTTCTCATTAAAAAAGAAAATAACAGAGTACAAATTGGTTTCATAAAACGAACTCTAAAGCTCCAAAGAACAGAATGAAAACGACATAAAAGTCAATTTCGATTATGATAAGCAAGAAAAAAACCTCTCCAACGAACAAGGAGACCAATACAAATTTATCAGAAATAATAGAGGCGATATTATAAAGGAAGTCTCTTTTGATGGGATTAGCAAATACTACAACCGTGACCATGCTGGAAAGGTTGTGAAAGTAAAAAGAAAAGGAAACCGATATACTGAATATGAATATAACAAGAGAGGGCAGATCATACGGGCAGATTATTTTGATGGCTATTGGGAGGTATTTGAATATAATAAAATAGGGCTTTTAATTGCAGCACAAAATCCCAATATCAATGTTGTTTTCACGAGGAACAAACAAGGTTGGGTTACTCAAGAAAAACAAGGGGAGCATGTTATTGATTATCAATATGACGAAAAAGGGAATTTACTTTCCGTGGAGAGTTCTTTAGGAGCAGATATTTCTTATGAAAGAAATAAAAATGGACTGGTTACTTCCATAAAAACAGGAAAGGATGAAAATGAATGGATAGCCAATATCAAACATAATATGTTGGGATTGGAAATTGAAAGAAGTCTGCCGGGAGGAATTAAAAGTACATGGTCTTGTAATCTTCCCTTACTTAGTCACACTCAAAAGTAGAGTTTTTGGTTAATAATTTCCTGTTGTCTTTGTTGGAATTTTGTTGGAATGTGGGAAACTCGTTGGACAATATCGAATAACTGATAAATATTTTTAGAACCAAACTGTCAGATCAAGTTGTGGCTATTACAAATAAGGCTTTAAGAGCAAAAAAATAAAGAAGGTGTTTTTTAGACACCTTCTTTTAGATTCAAAGTATTTATTTCTTGAATTTTTGTAAAAATATTAAGCTATTTACTCTTTTTAACGACATCTACGAAAACTGTTCCGAAAACAGCACTTTCTTTATTCCATTTTATTAATTCCTCCGGAGTCATGTTGGTCAGCTGTATATTTTCCTGATCCATAGGTCTAGAAAAATACCAAAAATAATGATCGTAATAGCCTGGTGCAAAAATAGTTGAAACAATTGCGGAATCCGAAACAAGCTTAAAATGATGGGGCTCCATTTTAGGGACAAATACAACATCTCCAGTACCTGCAGTGATAATTTTATCTCCAACATAATAATTAACAATTCCGTCATGAATCATAAAAGTTTCATCTACAAATTCGTGGATATGACGAGGGGGTTCATTTCCTTTCATTAAGTAAAATTCAGTTATACTCAAACTGCCATTCGATTCTTCTGATGTCAGTTTAAAATTTATAATGGACCTATCATCCATGTACATTCTTTTTCGTTTATCTGTTGTTAATTGCTCAGGTATAGGGTGAGCTTCTAAAAATGCTTTTAATTTTTTTTCGTTTACAGTTTGCATAATTTTTTACTTTATATGATTATTAAAAGAAGATAGTATTGAGAATACTATCTGTTTGTATTTTTTTTGCAAAATGATTTTATCATTTCTTTGATACCTAATTCATAAGGGGTTATATGGAAGTCAGGGAAATGATTTTTAAATTTATCACTTACCATAATATAATCATGTTCAAATTGATAATTCATCTCAGAAGCTTCTTTGATCGTCTTAGAAAATAATGACAATAATTTTCGCTCTATCGGAAATATTATTTTGATTTTATAATTCTTTTTAAGAATTCCATTGAAAATCTCTATTATTTGCTCAATGGTTATTGCTTTCCTAGTCGGCAGATGCCATACCTCTCCATATGTTGAAGAATCTAAGGCTAAAAGGACAAGAGCTCTTCCATTATCAAGGGTGTATGAATAAGTATGCTTTTTATCAGGGCTTCCTAAAAAATAAGGATTTTTATCAAGTAACATTCTTTCAAGAAAAGAAATATAAAAAGGACTATTTTTAGCAAAAGGGCCATAAAAGTCTGCTGATCTTCCAATGACTGCTTTAATTTTTTCCTGTCTTATTGCATCCATTATCATATCGGATATTTGTTTTCTTGTAATCCCTTTTTTTGTTAATGTGTATTGCGGAGTATTTTCATCAAAAGAAGATGGTAGATAATAAGGGTCATACATGTAAACATTATCAAAAAAAATAAGAACTGCATTTGATTTTTCACAGGCATTGATTACATTTTTCATAATTACGGGCCATTGTGAAGCCCATATTGCCGAATCATATGGAAGTCCTACACAAAGATATACATAACCGGAACCCTGTATTGCCTTTTGGGTTAGAACAGTATCCATTAAATTAGCATAAACCCACTTAACTCCTTGCATAGGATGTTTACTTACGGCTCGAATTGATAGGTTTTTATTTTGAAGAGCTTTAATAATAGCAAAGCCTATTGCACCAGAAGCGCCAAGAACTGTATGAATTTCGTTATCCATGATCAAATATTTAAGTATACCAAAATTGGTATAAAGAAATGAAGAGAGTCTGAACAAATGTTAAGAAATTACTTTATGTTTTTACGGAGCCTACTGAAATGTTGGGGTGTAATTCCTAAAAAAGAGGCTGTGTATTGGAGTGGTACATTTAAAATAATATTCGGATTTTCCATCATCATTTGCTCATATCGCTCATTTGCTGTTAGATCCAGAAGATTTCTTGTTCTTTTTTCAAGTTTTATAAAAAGATTTTCGGCAATGACTCGAAATAAAATATGAATTTTTGGAACAACAGTACAAAGAGTTTCTAATGATTTATTGTCTATTATCAATAGCTCAGAAGCATTTATTGCTTCTACACACTCTAATGATGGTGTTTGAGTAAGAAAACTTGTATAAGAAGAAATAAAACTATTTTCCTCCCCAAAATAGATAGTTACTTCTTTTCCTGATTTACTATTGTAGAATGCTCTTAACCTTCCTGAGCAAATAAAAGCAATTTGATGGCAGATAATTCCTTCTGCTATCCAAAGTTCTTTTGCTTTAAGACTTTTTTGTTTAAAAGCAATGCGAATACAATCTTTTTCAGAATCAGACAAAGAAAGAATCTGCTCAATATAAGTGATTAGTTTATCCATTATACATAATGATGTATTTCTAAAGGTAAAAATAAACTCTATTTTATAAATATCGTTATAAAACATAAAGCTTTAATTGCTTCGTTTACCGTAGTTTTATGCTTCGAAATGCTATAAGTTTTAACGAATGGATAAATAAAGCACCGATAAATTTGCAAAAACTATTCCGAACTAAAAAACTTATTGGATGACGGATAAGTTGTTCTTGTTCCTTTGCTGGCGGATTTTTCATTTCCAAAACTATCATATTTCCATTTTTTTCCTCGAATTTATATTTCTGTCCGAAATAATGTTCTTCGCTAACTATTTTCCCGTTTAAGTAATCGTTTATTTGCTTCAGTTTTAAGCTGTCCTTTTTGGTTTCTTCATCATAGAGAATATCGAAATATTTAAACAATTGCCCTTTTTCATCGTACTCGTTATATTCATCATAACAGCCTATTTCTCCCCGCTTCCATTCTCCGTTTTTTTGTAAAGCAGAATAAATTTTTCGTTCAGATTTGATAATTGCTTTTGGGTTGGACTGTGAAAAAACCAAGCAAAAAAGGAAAAGTGAAATAGCCGTAATTATTTTCTTTAACATCTTATATTTTAAAAGCATTTTACAAATCGACCAATTTCCAACCCAATTCTGTTTTTCAATCTCCTTCAATTTATCAAAATTGATGATGTGAAACCGTAACCAATCCTGATTATCCAAATACGCCACATAAATAAGGTTTTTGATTTTCCAACTGAATAATTTTTCACCAACTAAAATCCCACATTGGGTCTCTGAATTGGTAGTTTGGTTTGCCCAATTTCTCCTGTAGATAAACAATTTTTTCTTTAAAAGATTCATCATTTAGTTTGGTGTTATTTTTAAAAACTAAGCCATAAAAAGTATTTTCTTGATTTGTAAATCCCTCAATATCATTAAACTTAAGTGAACCAAAGTTTGCAAAAGTATCAGCCGATGAATGAAATACTAAATTGTAATTTATAATATCTTTCGTTTCTTTCTTTTGAACCACCAGTTTTCTTTTTCGTAACAGTTTATATGGGTTAATATCACCAGTTGATGAGAGATAAAGAAACCATGACTTGTGAAACTTTAAAAAATAAGCTTTAGGAAGAGGTTAGCCAAAGAGAGCATGTTCATTCCTATTTTTCCAGGATCATAATGGTAGAATGAACATGCTGGCAGAGAAAGAGTTTAGAAAAGGAACATTAACCCGCTGTAACGTCTAAAGTATACCAAAGAATTTTTGAAATGGAAGTACAATATTTCTGATATTGATATTCAAAAAAAAGACTATACTTTTCTTAATGACTTTAAGTTCTTTTTAAAGAACCGAGAAATCCAGTAATAATAACTCCGCCGTAAAGTACATCAAGAATTTTGGTAAGATCATTGAATCTGTTAGATGGATTGAAAAAAGACCTTTTATAAATTTATCATTCTAAATTTAATGGATTAGAATGAATTTATTATCAGGAGAAGTTAATATTTTAACTAAGATATTTGCCTCTCAGATGAAGAAAATGATAAAAACTGAGAAGGTGAAACTCCGGTTACTTCTTTAAATTTTGTAGAAAAGGCACTGTGAGAAACAAAGCCAGAATCTTCAGCAAGAAAACTGATCTTATAATTTCGGTAACTGGGATTTTCAGTTATTTTTTTTGTTATATAATTGATCCTTAATTCACTAATGTAGTTGTTGAAATTTTTATTGTAACGCTGGTTAATGATTCTGGAAAGATAATTAGTGTTGGTATTAAGATGTGAGGCTAATTTGGAAAGTGACATATCCTGATCTCTGAACATTTCCTCATTTTCAAAAATATTAAGTTTTTCCAGGATATCTAATTCCAGATCTGTACTGATTGAAGTTTGCGAATGGTTTGCTAAACTTTCAATTATTGTTTCTGTTTGCGTTTTATTCAGGGATTGAGCCTGTAATACATACTCCTGATAAAGTTTTTTCTGCTTTTTTAAATTCAAGAAATACCAAAGAGTACTGATAATTAATAAAGCTCCAAAAAACAACAATAAGTACAGCAGATTTGAAACCTTCTTTTCCTTTTCATTAATAATTGCGATCTTATCATTTTTAATTTTATCAACAGCTGTTTCTAGCCCTTTATTACTTTGTGTGTAGGCTTTTGCACTATATATTTTGGCACTGTCAGTGTATTTTGATACATTTTTTATGCTTTTTAGTTTAAGATATGAGTCAGCTATTTTCTTGTAGATATCCGATTTCGCATAAGGGGGAAGCTGAGAAGAAAAAGATAATGCATTATTATAATTTTTAATAGCCTGAGTATAATTTTCTGCATTTACTTCAATGTCTCCAAGACCGCTGTAAAGGGCATAGATATATCTTTTTTGGGGATCTTTTAAGCTGGTTTCAATACCTTTATCATAATAGAATCTGGAACTGTCATATATTTTCTTTTCACCAAAAGCGTCTCCCAATCCAAGATAAGTATAACTTAAGGCTCCATAATATTCAGGTCTGTGTTTAATTTTGTCTGAAAGAAATAAAGAATTCTTATAAATATTCAGGGATTTATTGGGTTGTTTTTTAGACTTATACAAGTTCCCGAGAATTGAATTGATACTGAATATCGCAATTGTACTTTCTTCATTATCTTTAAGATGAGTAGAATATTCTTTTGCTTTCAAAAGATACTCTTCTCCCTCAGATGTCAATCCCAATGCACTGTAAGCTTCTCCCATACTGCAGTTTGTCTGGACTTTGCATAAATAATCATCTGACTTTTCAGCAAAAGCTATTGCCTTCTGATAAAATTCTTGCCCGGTTTTAAATTCTCCTTTAGTCATAAAAGCAGAACCTACAGAACGATTGACATATGCTTTAAAACGATCCGAATATCCGTCTTTAAGTAATAATGACTCACCTAAAGTAATTTTTTCATCGGGACTCGCTGTTGATTTAAGGAGAAAAATAAGACTGTCTTCTTTCTTGTTAATTGTCTGAGCATTTGCTGCGAAAATAAACAGTAAGAAAAGTATAAAGTATGGTTTCATCATTTGTAAAGTTGTACAAATTTAGATAAAATAAATTTCAGTATTGAGAAAATAATCTCGTATTTATATTTTACAATAATCTGATTATCAATATTTTATTTTTATATGTTTTTTGAAATTAATAATTCCGAAAGCCTATTCTTTTTTGATTGAACTTATTCAGGTTTTCTTTGCATTCTTAATTAATGTTGAAAACGTATCAAGATTTTGACTAAAAGAATATTAATAAAAAATGATTAAACGATGAAAAATTATTTACTTCCCCTTTTTGCATTACCCTGTTTTTTTAATGCACAAACCGGCAATGTTGGAATTAATACTCCAACACCCACCAAAACACTTGATGTGAATGGAGATTTTTTAACCAGAAAATTATCCAATGGACTTTACCACACCATTAAAACCAATGTAAGTGGACTGGGATCTTATATGGCAGTATCCGATGGTACGGAAATATCCAACTCTACAAAATTTAACATCCTTAGTTTGAGCGATAATCTTGGTTATATGACTTCACAAGATGCAAATTATAATACGGCAACGGTACAAGTCAACGGGAAGTTTGGAATTTTGTCTACGCAAGATGGAACAACAAATCAAAATTCAGCATTTACTGTTTCAGCAGAAAACAAAGGATATACCTCAATGAAACTATCCGACGGAACCAAAAGCTCATCGGTCTCATTGGATGGTAGCTCTAGTGGATTAGTAGATTTTTATTATTTTGATGGGTTGGGAGGTTATGCTTTATATACATTTCCTAAAACCAATCCTTTAGATGGACAGATATTAGTGAATGAACAAGATGCCGTTACAGGTAAAAACAATTTAGTTTGGAAAAATAACACGGCAGGAGGAGGAACCGGACCATGGCAAATTAGCGGGACAACTAATCCTGCGACAAGTAACACACAAAACATTTATCAGACAGGCAAGGTAGCTATTGGTGGTGATCCAAGCGCAGATCCAGTAGCAAATTTGGATATTTTTGAAAATAATACTTCAGGGGACACTGGTGTTTCTTATGGAATTCATAATTCATTGACTACCAATAAAAAAGGAAGCAAAAGCGGGATAATGAATGAACTGAAAGATGATGCGACAGATGGAGGTGGCTCCGTTTACGGGATTTCCAACGCTACAAGCACAAAAAACCCTTCTGCCACTGCAATAAAAGGTATTTACAATACTTTAAATATTGACAATGGATCTGCACCCAATATAACTCCATCTGGTATTGATTCGAGAATTGTGGACTCCAGACAAGGAATTACTGCTGTTCAACCAATCAGAGCAAATAACTTCATTACTACTATTGATGGCTCAAGAGTTGGTAATAGTGGGACAGGTGCTGGAACATATATGTTTACTGAATTAAAGCCTGTTTCTGCCTATGGAGGTTCGCAATATTTTGGTCAGTACAATCAGATAATTTTTAGTCCCCCTTCCGGTGGAGATGTCAATATGGGGCTTGCAACGGCGGCTTCTGCCAATTTTAATTACATACTTCCTGCGGGAAATTTTACGAGTACCGGAACCCATGGATCTGCTTCAGGATTTGACCGGTTGCATATTGAACCAACCGCTTCCGGAACGGCAACGATAAGTACATCTTTTGGACACAGAAGCTGGACGGAACATATCAGTACCGGGAATATCACTGTAAATAATATTAAAACCATAGAATCCAGAACAGCATTAATAAAAGGATCAGGGAGTTTAAATGTTACAGGAAACGTGTATGGTCTGGATATTTATAAAGACCCATTTTCTGCTGGTTCTGCAAATATCGCTGGAAATATTTATGGGATTCATATTGATCCGTTTATTTACAATGGTCATGCCAGCGAAAAGACATATAATATCTATTCTGAAGGCGCAAACACCAAAAATGTTTTTGAAGGAAGAGTTGGAATTGGGCAGATTGCTCCCAGCGCACAATTGCATATTGTAAAACAAGCCGCCGATCTTACTCCGGCAATTATAGAAGGATGTGGCGTATATGCAGACAATACCGAAGCATCTGCCGCAGGTTTACCGATTGGAGCTTTGTATCGTACAGTTTCAGGTGTTTTAATGGTAAGATATTAATAATGGTTTAGATTCCTAAATCGGAGTAGTTTATTTTATAAAAATGCATAAAAGAGTTATATGAAATAACCTTTAATATCATGAGTTTTTGTCGTTATTTGGATACACCTTTTAAAATAAATAGTTTAATAAAATAATGTGACGATATACTTAAATGTACAACCCCTGAAAATATTGAAGAATACTACGATAGTGAAATAGATTTTAATCTTAATATTCCTCGAGGCTCTATCTCGGGGAATTATTTATTGTTTAGTGATTTTAAAGAAGTAAAAGTGGTGAAGTACCTATTGGTGATCCCGAATGCATAGGAAGTTTTAATGATGAATGATATAGGTTATATTTCATCAGGAACAAAACTACTAAAAATCACATTCCGTTTTAAAAGTCAAACAATCAAATAAGGTCAAAGAAAAACAAATACCTCTGTCGAATTTTCGGCACTCCATCATAAAAACTCCAATGATTTACAGTTCATAAGATTTATAAATTAGTACAATGATTGATCCTCTTCTTATGCAATTGATATTTGCTTTTTAATGATGAATATTTGATGAAATTGTGCGGAATAATATCCGAAAATCACACATAAAAATAGTGTAATATATTTTTTATCAGTTATTTTTTAATGGTGACAAAGTAAGGATTTGTTTACAAGGGAAAATATAAAATAACTGCGCTGATTTCGTAAAATATTGCAATTGTTTTTTAAAATTAAATATTTGATATTCAAATGTTTGATGCTTTTTTTGTTTTCTTTCATATGTTAGAAATGTGATTTTTTAATTAAAACAAGTATGATATATATTCTTATATTCTCTCATACTCTTATTTCTTATGAGAAAAAAACGGAATATTTTTACTGAAAATAATTGCATTTGATTCTCTTTAAACGGAAGTAGAAAATGTGCTGTTTTTTTGCTTTAATAGTTCCCCAATTATATCTAAGAGCAAAAATGATGAATGCCTATTTAATTAACAAAACGCTGTTCTGTTTTTTTAGCAGACATGTTTTGTTTTTTTTGTTTTTCATGATTCCATTGCATGCATTGGCTTCGGATACAGACAATGGAGTAGTTGTGCAAACTACTCAATTGTCAGGAGACATTCATGTTGCAGAAGGAACTGTTATATATAATCAGGAGAACATTTACCAGGTAGGTAAAGAATCTCCTACCTCCAGGCATCTTTCAAAACCTAAAGTAACAAAAAAGAAATCTGCTCTTTCAAAAGCAAAAAAAAAGAAACCAAAAAAGGTTGACCAGTATGTCAAAAAAATATCTGTAGAAATTCAGTTTAAACCTTTACCACCTGGTGATGATGGCTTTTTTTCTAAATCTTCTTCACGATATAAAACGCTATTACCTGTCACTCAGCATCTAAAAGTTGCAGGAGCCTTACAACAAGGTTATACTTCCTTTTTTTATAATGGCAAAGGTGATTGTACTTTAATTAATCAGCAAAATATTGCGGATAATTTGTCTCAACGTAGACTGCAGATTCGACCTCCTCCTGTTTCATAAATTCTTTAAATAATATGACTTTTTACGGTCATAATTTCTTTTATTCTGAAACTGTTGAAAGATAATAAAACATATTTCAGCCAAGAAAATCATTGATGCTCAAAGATACTTTATTTCCTTAATAAGGACAATCTCGTCATCCTGAGTAAAAATGATGAATTTCAATTGACATAATAAAATAAAATCATTAGTGAAGTCCTGATAAATCAAAATATGCAGGAGTACACTATACATACCAAAGTGGAAGAGATTAAGCAATTTTTCATACATACAGACAGTGGAAATACTACACCTCCTGAATCCACTGAAAAATAGTCAAAGACTTGAAAAATGGATTTAGTAACGTCAAAATTGATCTTTCTTATATCTGATAACCTATACAGAATATTTTCATCCAAAGCGAAGAACCTAAAGTGACGATTAGGGTCGTTAATGTTTATAAAAAACAACATTAAAGGGTTATAGATTGTTCAACAAATTCATTCTGTAAAAGAAATTTGAAATCTCAAAATAACTTATAGAACTAGAATCTATTTTTTTCAAAACTTAATAAATATAATAACATAAATATGATGAACATTAACCAATTAAAGCAAAAAGGAGACTGCTTTTTCAGAAAAGCCGCTTTGCTTTTGGCATTAGTAGGGAGTATTACTGCTTTCTCCCAGGATGCGGCAGTAGCCCCCACCAATGGCTACGTTGAAAACCCACTAGTTCCTGCCGAAGTTTTTAAAATCCCCTGGATAACTGGCGGGGGTAACGGCACCGGTGGTAGTGCCATGCATTTTGATACAGTAACAGCTCCCGCAGTAACAGGATGGGTAGATACTCCCAAGATTGTTGATAACAATCTTGCAATAACAGATTATGCACAGTACTCTTCGAGTGTTGCTGCGTTAGCTACACCGTATACCACTACTCCCGTTAGTGTAAGTGACGGCAATACCTACAATACCACACCATTTACAGGGTATCGTATAGGGGTAAACGTAAGCAGAACTACTACTGGATTTACAGCTGCAAGCCTCGGTAATATTATTATAAAGACATATTTTGGGACCAGTACTACTCCGGTAGAAACCAGCGCAAGTTTAGGATGGGCAGTTATAGGAACTACAGATGTTAGTTTTTTTGCCCACAAACCATTTGACAGAGTGGAGGTTCAGCTAACATCAATTGGTACTGGTATTGGTACACTAAACCAAAGAATCCATAATGTCTATTTCCAGCGCTACACCCGTACCGGTGGCGGTTATGATACTGTCGGCAGCAAGGTTGTCACCTGCAATGCGCAGATACCGCTTACAGGTCGTGGGGTAACAGCAAACGGATATGCAAATATACTAGGTGTTCCTATTGGTGCGGGTATAATACCAGGGTTAATTACTGCCTTGGAAGATGAAAAGCCTGGTTCGCATGGTTTTCTTCCTTATTTCAGCCCCGGTTTAGCTACTTATTCAGGTAAATTAGAAGACAACGGGGTCGTTTATCCTGCCGGTACTTTTGGTGGTGGCGTTTACCAGCTGAATGCCGTAACTGGAGGACTAAATGTGAGAAAAACACTCAGGTTCTTTAAAAATGGTTCTCAGGTCGGACCAAGTATAGTGAATGATGAATTTCTAAGTGTCGAAGCTAGCGGAAGTCTTTTGACCGTAGGTGCGATATCTCCATATGACTTTGATGCTATTGAATTTGAAATTCAGACCAATTTCTCTGCAGCTCTCGGTGCACTCGAAATTTATTACCCTATCGTGCAGCGTTTTTGTAATGCTGACATTACTTGTGGAGCGCCGGTAAGCCTTATTTCCGGAGAAGTTACTCCGGGAGGCGCACAAAACCACCCGGTTTATGCAAAAGTGATTGGTATCAGTGTTGGTTCTGCTACTATTGGCAACCCGGGTATCAACAATGTACAAAGAGTGATAGATACCGATTTGAGTAATTATGCAGAAATAGGTGCTGCCACAGGTGGTACGCTCTGGTCCAACTATGGTATTTCGGTTGTTTCCCGACAGACGATGGATGGTAGTGACCCAAATAATATTACTAATATTGACCGTGGTTACCCAGACGGTACTTTTGCCGGTTTTGAAATTCAAGACGATGACTTTGCAAAAGCAAACGTGGCTAAGAATTTTATCATCAGTACTTATAAAAACGGATTTGAAGTAGGTAGATACAGTACCACAAATGTATTGGGAGCAAACCTTTTTACACCCAATAATGGGAAGTATATTATAGGTTTTAAAAGTAAAGCCTTTGATGAGGTAAGAATTACAGTAGAAGCAATAGGAACTGTACAGGCAGGATCCAGCACAAAAGTTTATCGTGCTGTGATAGAAAAGTTTTGCCCTTCTACAGCGCAGGCTTGTAATGTAATTACAAATCTTAAAAGAGGGGTTGACGCTTCACATCCAAATGATTACCCAGTATTTATAGATGCTGCAAATACAGGAGTAGAAGGTTTAGCAACAGCAGATACTTATTTTAAAGATTTGAACAATATTGTGGCAAATACTACTTCTCCAGCTAAATTATATACTGTATTTGGAGGTGTAACCAATGCTTCGGTAGCGGTGCAGGATGGTAGTAAAGCTATTGGTAATCCGGGAGATCCTACCTATGAGTTATATCCAGCAGGTACTTTTGCTGGTTTTGATGTAGAATTCCCTACACTTGTTGCAGCAGAATTATTTGGCAGTACTATTACGATTACTACGCTAAAAGCAGACGGAACTGTTGCAGACTCAGCCGTGATGAATTCTAGTTTCTTCGGTGTGCATACCTCTATTGGTAATTCAACTAATAATCGTCAGATATTAGGATTTGCTTCCGATGTTCCATTTAGCGGGGTAAAATTTACCGTAAACAAAGTTGCAAGTGGAAATATGGGTGTTATAAACATTTACTCGGCAGTTATTCAAAGATTCTGTGCAACACCTGTTATTCAATGTAACGAGATAGAAAACATAAGCGTTCCTAAGTATCCATTATATATCAATGGGGAAAGAACAGGAGTTACTGCTTTCATAGATGGCAATAGCTCTGTAAGTGAATCTCAGAAGGCAATAGACAATGATCCAAACAGCTATGCCGCAATGCAACTTGGGGCCAGTGTAGGTTCAGGATTAGCTTTCAGCGTAGCGAATGGCTTTGGAGATTTCCCTAAAGATACTTATATAGGTTTCGATATTAGCACATTAGATATAGCGCAGGCAAGCACTTTTGAAAGTAATAAAATAGAACTATACAAAGACGGAATTCTGGTACAAACCAGTACAGGTACCCAACTTGCCGGAGGTTTAAGTACTGCTGCAGTGACAGGAGGCTTTCAACGTCTGGTAATAGGAACAGTTGCCCACGTTCCATTTGATGAAGTGCGTTATGTGATAAGCCGCGCTGCAGGTGCTTCTGCCGGGGAGATTAGAATCCACAATGTAGTAGCAAGAGATTTCAGCCCTACTTCTACGACTACGTGTCCATTAGTTTTGCAATGCGATGGTACTTATGTACTTACAGATGGTCCTACGATTATAACTTCTCCTACAATCCCTGCGGTAATAGAATATGCCAACACAGGGTATGAAGGTTTAGCAGCAGCAGGATATGGTATTGATCATGTTTGGAATGCGGTAAGTCCGGATCCGGAAGATGTTGCAACGATACATTTACCTGCAGTAGCTGGTGTTACAGGCTCTATCTCCATAGCGATACCAAAAGTTACTTTACCGCCGGGCACATTTGCAGGATTTACTGTAGATAAAGATAACTTTCCTTTTTCCGGTGGTTTTTTACCAAATGTTACGGTAACAACGTATCTAAATGGTCAATACAGAGAGCATAGAAGCGGAGGTGCCTTGATAGATTTTTCTTTCTTTACACAATGGTTTGGTACCAATACCAACATCTATACACCTGGCTTCCAGACAACATTATCGTTTGATGAAGTTAAGATTTCTATCGGAAGTGCTGTTTCATTGGGAGACCAGACATTGAAGGTATATTCTGCCTATATAGATACAAGAACATCTGTAGTAACGGTACCGGGAGATGGATATACGCCTATTGTTTGTACCAACGGTGCCTGCTACAAACCAGGAATTGCTGCTACAGCGGGAAATCCTGCTTTAATAAGTAAGATAGGAATCAGTTCATTACTAAGAGCTGGAAGTCAGAATTCAGACAATTGGCCGGCAGTTCGTAATGGGGCCTGGTTGGCTTTAGAATCAAGAACGAAAGGTTTTGTTGTTAACAGGATGGATTTCAATTCTTCTGGAAATCCTGTCGGGATTCCGGTTGCTGATTTTATCGAAGGAATGCTTGTTTATGATACCACTAATAAATGTATGAAAATGTATACCTCTAAAGACGGAGGAAGCACATTTGGGTGGTTCTGTATCAGCACGCAAGCATGCCCTGATTAATAATAATTTTTGTGAACCTGAATGTTGATATTTTCATTTTTCAGGTTCACAGTTTTCATCAAAATTAAAATTAAAATGATTAAAAATACAATAATAGTAATTGGGTTTCTAATGGGTGTTTTTTTACAGGCACAAATAGGAATCAGTAGAGACAACGTAACTAATGGCTCTGTTTCATTGCAATTTGGGGACAACGAGGATAGAGGACTTCTACTCCCTTATGTCACAGATAAAACAGGGATTATAGAAAACGGAACCCTTATTTTTGATACCTCAGACTACAAAGTAAAATATTTAAAAGATACCAATAACTGGGTTGATCTGAGCGTTGATGCAACCGGGACTGCAGATTTAAATATCCAGGCAAATGACAGGGTAGAGCAGCCGGGAGCAAAGGTTTGTATCAGCACGACTTTGGGGGGAACAGATACCACAAAAGGAATATTAGTTCTGGCTGATAATAATAAAGCTATGGTTTTACCTAAAGTTGCCAGTCCGCATTTGAGTATTATAGCCCCATCTGCAGGAATGATGGTGTATGATACCACTAAAAAACAGCTTGCAGTTTATAACGGAACAGTATGGAGCTTTTGGAAGCCTTAATAATGAATTAATGATTTCTCCAGCCGGGTGAGTTAGATTATATTGATTTTCGCATTTACTGATTTACTTTGGTTGGAGATATGTTAACGTTTCAAATGTGTTGATTTGATATTTTTGGAACTATAATAATTGATTTCCAGTTATTTACAAAAGGAAATAAATAATGAGAACAACCTTCGGGTTGTTTTCTGTTTTTTGCGAGCTCAAAATCTCCTAAATGAGCCAAAAAGAAATCAAGCGTTTCAGATGTGTTGATGAAAAAATACCTCCGCCGGAAATTCGGCACTCCATCATGAAAACTCCGGTAGTTCGAGTTCTATAAGGTTCTGTAAATTAGTGTAATGTGTTGATTTACAATGTTAAGTGCTTCGGTATGATGTCGCTGGGTGTCACTTTAAACCTGTTAGGGTATATTTTTAAAGGTGTGAAGGTCTGGATGGCCTCCTTCTAAATAACGTCGCGTATCTTTGCTATACCATTGCGATTGTCCCTGGATCATAACACCCAAATAAAAGGCGAACTGACGTACGGTCTCCGTATATTCACCAAAATCCGGAATATTCTGCTGTAAATTGATTAATTGTTGCACGTCATCGTTGTGTAGGCGTAATGCCTCTTCGTTGGCTTTTTCAAGAGATAGCTTATAATGATGTTTAAGCACCAATACTAAATTTAATGGTTCTCTATCTAAGTCTTTTCTTATCGAATAAAAATCATTACACCAGGCAGATATCCTTGCGGTGAGTGTATATAAATCTCTAAAAAAAGAGCTGTAATAAATCGAATCAGGTAATATTTCCTTTGTCTGAAATTCAATAAGGTCTATAAATGCCTGTATTCCAATGGTAATTTCCCGCAGAGCAAAGAATTCATCTAAAGTGGGAAAATAATCCGGAATCTTATAAGGTATTTCAAAAAGCATGCTTTCCATATAGGCGTCAAAGCTTTTAATAAAACGCTTCATCCATATATCTGGCATAAGTGCAGAAAGCTCATCTCTTATTACAGCAGCTTCATGAAGGAAAAAATGTTCCTTTTCATGTACAGCATCCCCATTAAATATCGCTGTTATTCTTTCTCTCAATAATGATAGCTTTTCTGCAGTACAATATTCATAGTAGTCATCAAATACTGTTGCCCAAAGCATAAATCTGGTACAGGGTAATAGAGACTCATATGGCTGATGTGGAAGACAACGTGCTGTAAAATATCCAAAATCCGAGTATTTATATTTTTTTTGCATATGATCCTCTAAGAAAAGATAATTTGAACAGATCCAGGCTGTTGTTTGCTCTTTTATAAGATCAGCATTGGGATGTATATCGCCGGGGAAAATATATACTGGTTTCTGTAATATTTCCATGGTTATTAATTTGAGATGTAGGTATACTAATATACAAATATTTTCATACACCTTATTTTGAAATGTTAGGACTCCATCATAATAAAAATAATGAAACAAAACTTCATTTTTTTAAGTCAAAGAAAATAAAATACCTCTACCGAAAATTCAGCATTTCAATATAAAAATCTAAATAATTCAATTAATATTGGGTACCATTATATTTTTTGATATATTTGGGAAAGATAGATCCTTGCTTTTCTTTTTAAGAAATGATGATGTTTCGTCATCGATGTAAAATTGCTTAGCATACTGCACTACATACTATCTTTAATGGTGAAATTGGTACTAGTGCGTGCCTTTTCAGTTCATTTTCCGGGAAAATAAAGGTACGCACTAGTACCATTTCTGGAGTTGATAGATATAGTCCTCAGAAGATACGAAGGTATATCAAACAAAGCCCTATTCAGTTGTAGGGCTTTTATTTATAAAAAATACACCAAATGTCACAAAATCTCAGCAGACAACAGATTTATGACCGTATAAAAGCATCTTCCAAAGACAGTTACATCTTGGATGAAATGAAAAGACTTGGCTTTTGGCAGGAAACTTCCACGCCTTCCGTTCCCGAACAGCTGATCCAGAGAGAAGCCGTTTTACAACAGGAATTGCAGGAATTATTGGCAAAAGACAGGAAATACGGCAATCAGGAAGCTATGCTCCGTGAAATGCGTAAAAAACGCATGAATGACGCAAAAGCCAAAAGAGAAATAACCAAACAAAAAAGCGAACAAAAACGACAGGACAAAGCTGATTACTGGAAAAATTTACAGCAGCAACAAATCATTTATCTTGGTGAAAATGTTTCGAAAGGTCTTCATAAAAGCGATTCAGACACGGAAAAACTGCTTCAGTTTTCACTTCCTGTTTTTGAAAATGTATTGGATTTCAGTCAGAAATCGGGTTTCGGTCTTTCAGTGATAAAATACCTTGCTTTTCACAGAAGCGTTTCAAAAAAATCTCATTACCACGTTTTTGAAATTCCAAAAAAATCAGGGGGAAAAAGAAAAATTTCCGCTCCGAAGCCTCAATTGAGACATTTCCAGCATTGGATTTTAGAAAATATACTGAATAAAATTCCTGTAGGAGAGGTTGTTCATGGTTTCACCATAAAAAAATCGATTGTCACCAATGCAGAATCACATCTTAAAAAAGACATCATCATTAATATAGACCTGCAGGATTTTTTCCCGTCAATCAGCTATAAAAGAGTGAAAGGTCTGTTTTCAAAGCTTGGATATTCAGAACAGCTGTCAACCATCTTTGCATTGGTCTGCACACAGGCTCATACAGAAGAAGTCTTACTTGATGATGTTAAATATTTTGTTCATAAAGGAGAACGATTTTTACCGCAAGGATCACCTGCAAGTCCGGCGATCAGCAATATCATTGCTTACAAACTGGATAAAAGATTACAGGGATTGGCTGCAAAATACGGATTTACATATACCCGTTATGCAGATGACCTTACTTTTTCTGCCGGTCAGGATAACGAACAGAACATCAATAAGCTTTTATACTTCGTAAAACAGGTGATTAACGCCGAAGACTTCACGATCCATCCCGATAAGCTTCATATCATGAGAAGGAAGCATCAGCAGAAAGTGACAGGAATCGTAGTCAATGAAAAACTGAATGTCGAGCGAAAAAAGCTCAGAAAATTCAGAGCACTTTTACACAATATCGAAGTCAACGGATGGCAAAATCAGACCTGGGGGAAAGCATTTCATCTCATCAATGCGGTGGAAGGCTATATCAATTTTGTAAATATGGTAAATCCGTCCAAAGCATTGGTTTTCAAAGAAAAACTGAGCGCAATCATTGCAAAACACGGCAAACCGATTGTAGAAGTCAGAACAACCATTCCTGAAATTGCAGAAACAATTAAAGTTTCCGAAGACAAAGAAGAAATTATCGCACCAAAAGAAGAAAAAACAGACTGGTGGAATATTTTTTAGCCTGAACCCAACCCATACTAGCAACCATCTTAATCAATAAGATAGATGAGAATTATCAAACAAACCAAACTATTTTTCCACGAAGGAAAATCGGATAAAGTTTACGAAATAGACCTTTGTGAAGTCAATCCCGATGCTTTTATAGTCAATTTCCGTTACGGAAAACGCGGGACTGCATTGAAGGAAGGCAGTAAAACTCCCGAATTTGTCTCCAGAGAAAAAGCTGAAAATATTTTTGAGCAACTTGAAAAAGAAAAAAGAAATAAAGGATATCAGTCTGAAATCGAAGTATTTGTAGAACTTCCTTCATTAGACACCGTAAATATGAATTCTGCGGAAGGCGTTATATTGAAACGTCTGGAAGATGCCACACAGGGAATCAATTCCTTCAAAACAGAATGGAAAACTTCCCGTGTGATCTGGAAAGCCGCTCAAATGGAAATCAAAGAAGTCACTCCTTACATCTTGAAATTGGCGACAAAAGGTGATGAAATGCAGTTATATGCTTCCATTTTTGCAATCAGAACATTAAAGATTGCTCAGGCTTCTGAACTTCTTCACAGCATTGCAAACAGTACAAGGCACAAACAGTATATCAGAAATGTGGCTTTTGATGCGCTTTTGACAATTAACGAAGGTCCGGAATTGGAAAAAACGGTTTCTGAATTATTGGAGATTTTGCCTCCCGAAATAAAGTATGCCATCGATAAAGGCGATTACGGCAGTCTGAAGAAACATTATTCGGAAAAATTCGCAAAAAAAGAAAAAGCAGACGAACTGGCTTATCTTTATCTTCTATCAAAAGCATACCCTTCCTTGATTCAAGTGATTGAAGATATTATAGGGCAGATCCCGTTTGAATCGCCTTATTTCAGAAACATTCGTGCGATTTATAAACTCGCCCGTTTCAGAGATGATGCTCAGGTTTTGGGAATGCTTTCATTTTTGTTTGAAAAGAAAACGCCGATGTTCAACAGAACGGCCAGTCTGGACAAAGAAGCATGGAATCAGGACCAGTATTTTTATCAGTTCGGAGATTCCGTTAATGTAAGAAAAGAGCTTTCCGGCAATGAAAGCAGGCTTGCATTTTCAAATTTCACCAAACTTTATTTTCAGAAGAATGGTTTTTACTATTTAAAAGAACTGGGAAAACAAAATAAAGCAAAAGAATATTTAAGATTTGCAGTAAATGTTCTTATTCAATATTCTGATGCAGATTATACTCCCGAAAACAGAAGACCTTTAAGCACTTACGGAAGATATGACTGGGAAAGCAAACGATTCCATTATACGGTGGTCGATTTCCCTGAATGTTACCAGTCTTTACTTCTTACAACCTTACTTTTCGGGAACGATAAAAACCGTAAAATGGACTCCAAACTTCAATTTTATTTCAAAAAAGAAGAATTTTGGAGTGCAGATTATTATTATCAGGAAAATAAAGTCAATAAAGTAGAATCGGGGACCAATGGAAACTCAATTTCTTCCGAAGACTCTTCCGCTAAAAATCAACAGAAAGGAGCTTTAGAGAATATCATAAGTACATTTAAAAATATTTTTGGATCAAATAAAGAAAAAGAAGTTGTTCCTCAACCTAAACAGGAAGAAGATGTAACAAAGCCTGATCCAAATCCATCAAGACCTGAACTTTATCCCGGATTTTGGGACGAAATGCCCGAAGCTTACATTCAGCTTTTGATGCAGGCAAAAATGGATCTGGTCATGAAATTTGCTTACGAAAATCTTTCCGTTCATCCGGATTACGAAGATTTGCTGCAAAAAATAGAGCCTGAAATGATGGTACAGCTCCTCTGCAAATCTTCAAAATACCCTCAAAATTTAGGTTTTGATGCTTTGAAAAAAAGACAGGAAGAATTAAAGCAAAATGAAATTTTTGTAGCACAAATTTTAATTTCCGAAAACGAAGAGGCAAGAAACTGGGCAAAAACAACAATAGAAAACAATACACAACATTTTCTTTCTTCTACAGAATTCATCACGATTCTGGTTATGAACTCACGAAAAGAATCCAATGAATTCATTAATAATTTACTCCAAAAAGCATCTTTGCCGGAAGATCAGCAAAAAGCCGTGCTTGGAAAAGTAATCATACAAATGATTTCTCTGGAAAATAATGAAGAAAATAACAAAATTGCAGAATTTGCCACAAAAAAACTTAAAATAACGGCTTTCTCTAATTTTTCCGAAATCAGTTGGGAAATTATCGCGCAATTACTGACTTCTCCGTTGAATAATAACCGGTTTTTGGCAAGTGAAATTCTACTTTCCAAATCCAAAAAATATCCTGTAACGGAAATTCCTCTTTCAATTATTGAATTGCTGTTAAACAACGAAAACGAATCCATCAGGCAAAACGGAATCAGTCTTTTAAATCAATATCCGAAAGAAGAAATTGCGAAAAACTGGCAGGAAGTTATTAGATTGATTTCTTCCGGTTACAAAGAAGTGGCAGAAAACATACTTTCTTTGAACGATCAGTTTGAATTTCAATCTGAAATTCAGCTGCAAACCATTGAAAAGTTGTTTGATCTGTTGATGACCGAGCAAAAATTTGAAAACTCCCATCAGTTATTCAGAGATTATCTTGAAAAAACAACATCGAAATATAGTACCGATATCCCTGTAAAATGGATCATCAGATTACTATTTGCAAACAGTGTGAAAAACCAGCTTTTCGGCTTTGAACTCCTTAAAAAGGTAAATGATGACAGCAGATTTACTTTGAAACAGGTGATTTCTCTGGCCAATCACGAATTTCTGGCAGTAAGACAATGGTCATGGAATTTTTATAAAAATAATGTTCAAAAAATCAAATCGGACCGTAATCATGCGCTGGGAATTTTGGATGCAAAATGGGACGACAGCCGGGAATTTGCATTTCATTTCTTCCAAACCGAATTCAAAGATGAAGACTGGGATACGGACTGTCTGGTCGGAATAGCAGATTCTGTGCGTACTGATGTGGAAAATTTCGGTAAAAATCTCATCATGAAATTCTTCAAAAAAGAACACGGATTGGAATATCTTACCAAACTGAGCCAACATCCGAGTCAGAACATACAGCTTTTCGTGACCTCATATCTTGAAGAATATGCAACAGACAAACCCGAAAAACTTAAGGAATTAGAGTTTTACTTCCGTTCTGTGCTTTCAAGGGTAAACAAAGCGAGAACTGCCAAAAACAGGATTTTCACTTTTCTGGAAAAAGAAGGAAGAAAAAATACAGAATCGGCAGAAATCGTCAGTAAAATTTTAGACGATTTATCGGCAACTACAGCACTTCAGGATAAGGCAAAGTGCATCAATATCATTTCCGATCTGAAAATGATTTATCCCCAACTGAATGTTCACCTCAAACTAATCTCTTAAGCCATGTTATTCGATTATAAATTTCATAAAGATACAGCCATTACAAACTCTGCAACGAGTACGCAAATGAGCTTTTCACCTGATCTGCAAAGAGATCCGACATTTTTTGTAGGTAAACTCAATAAAAGAATTCCTTTTAGGGAAGCCATTTCTGCATTGCATGATGTGGTGGTTTCCGATCTGCGTTTCAAGCCGAAAGACAAAACAGAATACAAAGAATGGGTCGCTGAACAGGAAAAACTTTGGCTGAGCGATTATATGGCAGAATTCCAGATAGAAGAGGTCCGAAAAAGAATGGCTGAAGTAAGGGGAGAACTCGATCTGGTGTATAAGGAAAAAAACAGGGTGTTAGGCCCTTTCAATACCGCTAAAAAAACTTATTTCGATTATCTGTACCAAAAAGACAAAGATGCATGGTTTGTTCTCGATCCCGTCATTACGGTTCATCCTGATGAAGTTTTCTTTGAATGTTTTAGTCAGGACGAATCCACTTACGGAAAACTGAGCAGCAGTTACAATGTTTTCACGGAGATCAGCGAATTCAAATGTGGCACGACAAATATTGATTATTCGGCTGCGCTTTACAACGAATTCCAAAAAATAAGGGACTATAAAGACACAGAATTTAAAATTGATCCTTCGGGTTTTGAGGCACTTACCACAAACGAAGAAGTTTACAAGGAAGAAAAAATAGATTTACCAGATTCGTGGGTTCGCGGATTTTTACAGGTGAGTTCTGCAATGACTTTACCAGCAACGACTTTCGATCTTCATCCGATGGATATTTTCAGTATTTGTCAGTTTCTAAGGAGGTTTAAGGAGAAAAAAGGACCGAGAGCACTGCGTTTTATTCTTGAGCCCGGAAAACCTATTCAGGCAGTTTTTGAGCCGTGGTACGAAACATTAACTTTTCACCGTTCTATTTATAAAGGACCGGAAAGTAAAACGATCAGAATTTGGGGGAGAAGAAGGTTGTTGATTCTGGAAAGATTGATTCCTATTGCCAAAAATTTCAGAGTGGTTTTATTAGGAAACGGACTGCCTTCATTTTATATTGCGGATTTGGGAGATATGTCCTTTACTCTGGGACTTTCAGGATGGACCACCAATGATTGGAGCAGAGCCGGAAATTTTGATCTGATGGCTCCGAGAAGTCATGTGGATTTACTGACTCAGGAAAAAGTTTTCAATGCCTTAAAGGAAACATGGTTCGGAACCACTACTGAACTTTCAAGAAAACTGAATCTCGATACCGCTACAGTTTCGGCTTCGCTGACGTCTTATACACAAGCGGGAAGAGTAATTTACGACCTCAATTCGGGATTGTACAGGGTTCGTGAACTGACCCAGGAACCTTTGGACATGAAGCAGTTGCGTTTTTCGAGTCCGCAGGAGGAAAAAGCGGATCAGCTGATTTCGGAAGGCAAAGTGAAAATTGATTATAGTGTAAAAAATGAAGTTCTCCATATCTGCGGAACGGTAAAAGAAAATAATTCCACTCACAAAACGGAAGCTTTTATTGATAAGGACCAACGATTGACGGACGGAAATTGTCAGTGCGGTTTTTACAAAACAAATGGTTTAAGGCAGGGTCCTTGCGAGCATATTTTGGCAACGAGAATGATGCTCAACAGGAAGTAATATTGGAAGTTGAAATAATGTCTTAGGGTAATTTCTACACGAGGATGTTAAGCTATTGCAAGGGAAGGTTTTGCAAAACGATGTGAAATCTTATTAGGGCTCTGTAACTGAGAATAAATAAAATTATGAAAATATTCATTTCCTTAATTTTTAGTTTGTGTTTTTTTTTAAACTCCTGCGCGCAACAAAAATATGAAAAACCTCCAGGATTTGGAAAGGGTAAAATATATAAAATTCAAAAGGGAATTCCTTATAAAAAAGAATTTAATTATCTAAATGTAAATCAATTAGATAAATTAAGTAACGGTTTGTTCTGTTGGAAAAGCGATAACGATTGTCAGATACTTGATGGAAAAACAAAACTTTTTAATTACTATCAAACTTCAGGAGATGATAATCCTACACTTGTCCCTTATACTTATGCAGAAGGAGAATTTTTAAAAGGGAAATATCAAGGAATCTGGAAATATTTTGATAAAAAAAGTAGACTAATTAAAAAAGAAAAATGGGCTAATGGTCAACTTATTTACAGGAAAGAATATAATTTTAATACCTGTGATAACTGGGAACAATACAAATTTTCTAATATCAACTCATCAGAATATAATTCAATTGAACAATTTAAAAAAGATTTTTCAATTAAATCCGGGAACCTGGTTTGTGAAAATGGTATTGTTAAAAGTATGCAATTAATATTTGAAGACGAAACGACTATTCAATTTATATCTATTAATAACGGACTTACAAAAGGACATGAAATTCAAATTAAAGGCGATCCTGTTCCATCAGGGAAAAGCTATTTCTATGATAAGAAGGGTAACGTAAAAAGAATATCTGAAGTGGAAAATGAGCTTTTAGAAGGAAATGGTCATTATATAGATTACTATTATCCCGAAAATAAAAAGAATTCAGGTGTTGTAACAATTCCCATTAAGAAAGCTGAAGGTGAGGTAAGAAATAATTTGAAATTTGGAGAATGGAAGTATTACAATAAAGAAGGAAAAATGGATAGTATCAAAACTTATGCTTTAAAAGATTCTATAGATGTGCGTTTTCCATATTGTATTTTTAATAAAAATGAACCTTGTTACTAACATTGAGTCATTATAAAATATTTATTGGCAAATCGGAATATATGGAGAATTACGATGTCCCTAAATTTATAAAATTAGAGAAAAACAATATACTGTTGATCAATCTTAATGGTTTAAAAGAGCGTCAGTATCGTTTATATTTTTTCATCAGGAACAAAACTGCTAAAATTAACAGTCCATTTAAAAATCAAACAAAAACAAAAAATACCTCCATCGAAAATTCGGCACTCCATTATAAAAAACTCCAGTGGTTCGAATCGTAAGATTTACTATATTAACGATTATGATTAATTTGTAAGTTTTATGGACAGAAATACAATAAAAATTACAGTAACAGTAATCCTTGTCAATTTATCAATTGGAAACGGGATTTTATTCCTGGGAGGTTTAAACTCGTTTAATGAAGATGTCAATTATCCTTTGATGATTGGGATGTCGGTCGCTTGTATTGTGTTCTATATTCTGTTTTTCAGATATTCAAAATTTGAAAATTATAATACTTTCAAGCTAATTCTGACTTCTGTTTTGAGTTGTATGACGATTTTATTTATTGGTAATTCTCTTGCGTTGATGTTTAAAGAACCAATAAGCGAAGTTATTGATAATCTGCCTGCAGCTATTTTTATGGGAATGATGGGAATCATGATATTTTTTCCTGTTTCCCTGATATTGGGATTGTTAAATTTCAGCATAATAACTTATTTGAAAAGACGAAAAACGAATGAAAATTAAAAATATACTCAAGATTCTATTGGCCCTGTTTTTTCTTTTCAGTTGTAAAGACGGCAAAAAGGAACCTTTACCATCCGGCAATGGCAATGAAATATCAAATACGGAATCCGTTGAAAAAACCAGCATTAAAGCATTAGAAAAACCAGCATTTAAACCTTATTCAGATTCTTTTCTGAAAATAGAAGATGCATTGTTGAATAACCATAAAATGATTTTGGATAAGAAAATCTTTGATCAGCTGTATCCGAAAAGAGATTCTGTCAAAACAGAAATCTGGGAGTGCGGAAATCCTTTTAATTGGCTGGATGACAAATGGATGACCAAAACCTATGGAAAGTACAATGAAGACCGTGATACCTACGGAGATTTTGATGGAAAGGTAACTTCGATTTACACCGGCAATGTTCAGTTTGATACCAATAATCATATTGTGCTCTTCAATACTGCACTTTCAAAAGGGAATGAGTTTAAAATCAAATCTTATCAAATTATACTGAACGAAAACACAACATTAGAAGAGTTCCAAAAATTTTTCCCCAATTTGAAGAAAGAAGAATTGGAGCATAAGAATGAGTGCAGATTCAGGATTGGTCTTGAGAATGACGGCGATGATGCTTTTTTATTCTATTTCGAAAACGGAAAACTAAAATCATTCAATTTGTGGTGGCTGCTTTGTTAAAAATATAAACTGCTGATATTAAAATATATTTGGCTTTTTCCGGTCATTAATGGTAGGAATTCTAATATTGAAGAATAACGATAACTTATCAAAGCCAATGAAACGCCAAACCATGTTCAGAACTTTCATTAGCTTTGATTATTACTTCATTTGGAAAGTCCGGCGTTTTCAGAGGAAGTGATACCAAAAAGATGATAGCTGCCAGATTAAGTATTGACTAAATTCAGAGTTCAAAATAGTAAAATCCTTTACTCCTTCTTCTTCCAGACAATTTCTTCACCTTCTAAAATAACTTCTACTTTGTCGCCGTCTTTAAATTCCCCGGCAACAATTTTTTTAGCTAAAGGTCTTCTTAATCTCCCTCTGATTACACCTTTCAATGGGCGTGCTCCGTATTTAATGTCATAACCTTCTGTAGAAAGATATTCTTTCGCCTCCTGGCTGATAAAGAGTTCAATATTCAGATTTTGCGCTAAATCCAATAATTCTTTTTTCAGGTGAATTTCAAAAATTTTCAGGGCATTATCTTTGCTGATAGGAGCAAAAGGAATGGTTTCGGTAAGCCTTCCTAAAAATTCGGGACGGAAAAAACGGCTCATCATTTCTAATAGTTTGGATGACTGCGGAATTTCTCCGTTTCCGAATGATTCAACAATAAATTCAGACCCTATATTTGAAGTAAACAGAATGATGGCATTTGAAAAGTCCCCTTCTTTACCCAATCTGTCGTGCAGTTTTCCTTCATCCATAATCTGAAGAAACACATCAAAAACAGAAGTATGCGCTTTTTCAATTTCATCAAAAAGTACAATAGAGTAAGGTTTCTGTCTGATTTTATTGACCAGAAGGCCTCCTTCTTCATATCCTACATATCCCGGAGGCGCTCCGTAAAGCAGTGCCGCAGAATGTTCTTCTTTAAATTCAGACATATCAAAACGGATAATCGCATTTTCATCCTGAAATAAAAATTCCGCCAGCGATTTTGCCAGTTCTGTTTTCCCGGTTCCTGTGGGTCCCAGGAAAAAGAAAGAACCGATGGGCTGTCCGGCTTTACTCAGTCCGGAGCGGGTTTCCAAAACAGCTTCCGAAACAATTGTAATGGCATGATCCTGTCCTACAACTCTTTTTGCAAGAACGCCTTCCATTTCATTCAGCCTTTGTTTTTCTTCTTCTTTTAGTTTTCCTGTCGGAATATTTGTTTTTTGAGAAATGATAAGCGCAAGATCAAATTCTGTAATATGTGTTCTTTTTTCCTGGGCAATCTTTTCTGTTTTTTCAATAAGATTTCTTGCGTAAGCTAAAAGTTCATCCGTATTTTCAAATTCAGGAAGCTCATTTTCTTCTTCATGAGTATCTGCGGTACTGATAAGGTATTTTGTTTTCTCAACTAAATCTTTGAGAAGCCAGTCTGCATGCATCTTCCGTTCATCTTCCGTATAATTATTGGTGTTGTCCTCAAGATGAATAATTCTTGTGATAAGGTGATTTCTTTCCTTTAAAAAAGATTCGCCTGCCGTTTTTAAAACCGACATGGTGTGATCAATAAGATCAATTGCAGAAGCCGGAAGGCTTTTTTCCTTCATGTACCTTTGAGAAAGTCTTATCGCTTCCCGCATTGTCTGGTCATCGATGCTGATTTTATGGTGAATCTGATAATCTTCCAAAGTTTGCTTTAACATCCTGAAATGAATTTCATCCGTGCTTTCTTCCAGCTTCAGAAGCTCAAACATTCCTGCAAGACCCTGCTCTTTTTCAATTTTTTTGGTGTACTCTTCTATGGTAGAAGTGGCAATAAGGGTAAGGCCATTGGAAAGCTCACTTTTTAAAAGGTTGATAATTCCTGAATCTGAACCGTGGCTGCCAAATAAAGAATGAAATTCCTCTATAATCAGCACCGATTTGGGAATTGCTTTCATTTCGTGGGCAATATTTTTGATACGGTCTTCAATCTCTCCTTTGTAGGAAGCTCCGGCAATCAATGCCCCCATATCAAGTTCGAAAATTTCCAATCCGCCCAAAATATCAGGAATTTGTTTCAGGAGTACTTTTTGTACAAATCCCTCAATGAGTGCTGTTTTTCCAACACCGTGATCTCCAATAACAAGTACATTCTGCTTGCTGTACCGGCATAAAATTTCTGTAATTCTGTTGATTTCGGTATCTCTTCCGACAAGTAATTCTTTTCTGTTCTTTTTCTTAACCTTGTCTTTAGTATTGATGCAATATTTCTGAATAAAGCCTTTGCTTGTTTTTTTGATAGGTTCGGCTGTCCCTGTCATATGATCTTCTCCAAAAGAGGATACATCTTTTAATAATTCATTTCTTGTTACCGGAAAAGTTTTCATCTGATCAAAGCTAAAAGCAACACCGGGAGAACTTATGGCGGTCATTATTGCAAAAAGGGAGATTTCCTGTTCATCCAGGATTTCTCTTATCTGGTCTGCTTCAGCAAAAATCTCATCAATAATTTCATCCGGTTCACACGAATATTTATTCGGTGATTTCGGTAATTCTTCTATACGGACTTCGGCCCATTCTTCCAGATAAAAAACATCCACGCCAAGATTTTCTAAATGCTTCAGCAGCGACAGGTCTCTGTTAAGCATTGCTTTGAGTAAATGTGCACCGGTATATTGAGCGTTGAGGTTTTCCCTTCCGATTTTTTGTGCAATATTGAGGGCTTTGGTAACTTCCTGGCTATAAGTGATTTCTTCTTGATTCATCGTTTTTGTGTTTATTTTTCCTTCATCCAAATCATCATTTTTTTGACTTTATATTGAATGTTTAGATTCTGAATACAGTTTTTTTGATCTTTATTGATTCTCAGGGCAGTAATTTTTATTTTTTTACCGGCAATCAGTTGACAGAATTGATCAAAAGGGATTAGTTTTTTATCATTAACAACTACAGGAATGTCATATTTTCCGCAGAGATAGTCTTTGAAATCATCTTTTGTTTTAAGCTGTGCTGCTACCTGATTTAATAACAGCTGAAGTTGTTCATTGGAGATTTCAGGAGCTTTATTCTCAATTGATATAGAATCTTTTTTCAATTTAGATTTTGGAGACACCGGGATGTATTGAAGCATATCTACCAAAGGATCTTTCTGTGCACTTCCTACAGGGAGTGAGAAGGCAACATGAGGTCTTTCAAATTCATAAGACTTCATATCAATTTTCTGTTTTGCTATGATAGTTTTGGGAGCTACATAGATCGTTTTCACAGCGGTGTGTTCTACATCGCCATTCACGATAAGTGTTATTTTTTTCTCACCGACAGATTTAAACTGATAAGAAGGGTTTTTATCAAGAGCATCAGTACCTCCATTTTCCCCGAAACTCCATTCCCATGATTCTCCACCTTCTTTTTCAGCATCAAACTTTACAGCTTCTCCAACGGAAACAACGTTCGGGCTTATAATTGCGGGTAAATATCCGGTTTGCTGGCTTATGCTGGAAATATTGATGAGCTTTTCATGGACACAATTACCGTTAATTTTTAACTTAACAATATAATCTCCCGGTTTTCTGTATTGATGAAGTGTTCGTTGTCTCAAATCAACGGCCGTACTGTCTCCGAAATCCCATTCCCAGGACTTGGCTCCTTCTGTATTGTCATAAAACTCTACTACACGGTTAATCATAAATTCATCGGAATGAACAATGAATTTTGCATTTTCACAATCCACATGCCTGCGGTATTGGAATGAAAGAACGATTAAACCCAGCAGTAAAAGGACTCCCAAACTTGCATAAACTTTGGGGTCAATATTCGAAAATAAATTGATCTTGGTTTTCTTCATTGTGTTTTTTGTGTTCAGGACAAATATATTTATGATTTTATATATAAAACAAGCTTTTTTTTTACAGCAAAATAATTTTCGTGTTATTTTTTTAAATATATTTGTCAAACACAAATGATTTGATTAATGTTTTCTCAATGGCAATTCTACAAATTGATAGTAGTTTTATTAGGTCTGCTTTCAATAATTTCTTGCGGTACCCAAAAATATATCCAGGAAATCCCTTATAATTTTTCATCCGAAACGTATGCTGAAAAGGCAGGCGGAATCCAAAATAATGTCAACTCACAATATTCCAATGTGGATGATAATATTGAGAAATTAAGCGATGAAGAGCTCCGCATAAAGGAAAAATATTCCATCATAATGGAAGTGATGCCCAAAATAGTTACCAACTACAAACTATACTCATACATTGATAATTGGATAGGTACTCCATACAAAAAACAGACATTAGAAGAAAAGACCGGAGTAGATTGCTCTTATTTTATCCAATCCCTGTACAGCGATGTCTATGGGGAAACTTTCCAAAAAACACCGGACGGTATCTTTCGTTCAAAATCCTTACAATTATTTACAGGAAGAGCCTTTTTAAAAGAAGGGGATGTTTTATTTTTTCGGTATGACAAGATGCACCCGATTTCCGATGTGGGGATTTACCTGAATAATGACAGGATTTTAGCTTGCACGTCCAATGGACTTAATATTTATGATTTCAATGATGAATATTTTCAGCTCAGGTATGTGGCAGCAGGAAGGCTAAAACCGAAAAACTAATTATGGAAAAACTAAATAACCTTTCGAAACACATCACCTCGCTTAAACATGACATCAGGGGAGAAGTTATCATCAACAATCTTTTGAAGAGTAAAGATATTGATGAATCCCAGTATGTGGTTTTTAGGCAAGGCCAGTTTTCCAGGGCATTCCGTTTTGATGTATTGGATTCTGAGGTGGTAGACTATGACCTCGACGATACCCAAATGCTGAAAATTGTACTTTCCCGTGACGGATTTTACGATATGCTTCCCGAGAATTTAATCCACGCAGCAAGAAATGATTCGCCTGAAAAGGATGTGGATGGGATGATCCAGGAATATCAGGTACAAAAACGGCAACAAAAAGAAGCAAGACGGTTTTTTCAGCCTTTTGAGAACGAAATATTTAGTTATGGTGTTGCCATAGAAGGATTTGAACAGGACTTTTTATCTGATCTGAATGGCTTTTTAGTGCCTGAAATGTTTTACGATTTTTGGGGAATCAGTAAAGATCTTCCATCATTATTGGTGTCGAAATTCATCAGAATACTTCCCTATACATACAAAATAGTAGGTAATATAGATCTGGCATGCCAGATACTTTCATCATTAATAGAAGAAAAAGTAAGTACGAATACAAAGGCTTACCAGAAATATCTGGATGAGGAGCAAAGTATTCTGCTTGGGAATGCTAGGTTGGGATTGGAACTGATAACCGGTAATAGTTACGATGATTATTCAAGTCACTTTAATCTTCGGATTGGTCCATTGGTCAACTCTAATTTCTCTGACTACATTCATGATGGAGCTATGAAAAAATTTGTAGACCTTTTTTATGAATACTTTTTCCCGATAGAAGTTGAGATAGAAACAACCATTTTACTTCCCGAAGAAAAAGAAAATTTCGAATTCCATTCACAACAAAACTCAGTATTAGGCTATAACACACGCATATGACACGATTGAAAAAATATTTTATTAATTTATTTGAACCGAAAATATTAGTAGCAATTCTGATTTTTTTGGCTATCAGTATTATCCTTACCATGGTCTTTTCCCAAAAAGTTCCGGAGTTTAAGCAGAAGTATAAAAGTAAATTTTATACCTATATTTTCTCTGTAGCCTTTATTTATTCCATCATTGCATTTTTGGGATTTAATAAGCTGTTTCAGGATAATAACCTGTACGAATTCATTTTTTATCAGGTATGTTCTTTAGTGATAGGAGTGATCCATTGCTCGATGTACAGAACTTATTTCAGAAAATTTGGGACAAAGAATATTGGAACCGAATATCTCTTCGCACTTGTAACAATAATGTATTCTGCAATACCCTTCATACTTATTTTTACTTTTCTGAATGGGATTGATTTCTCATTTTTAATGTTAGGACACTTTCTTATATTCTTTATGCCAATATTTCTGAATGATACCTTCAACAGAGCAATGGCAATACCGCCGAAAATCTATAAAACCTGGCAATTCCCTGAAAATTATAAAGAACTGGCAGGGGTAAGCGATGAAGAAATGCGGGATTTGGTAGTATTTACATTTTTAATGGATAAAGACCGTCATGCGGAAAAATATAGTGTTTACCGGGCAAAAGGTCCTACAAGAGTTGATTTTGGAAGGTTATTTTACAACTTTGTAATAGATTATAATGAAAGACACTCTGAAGACCAAATTGAAATAGACGGACCCAATGGCCTTTACAGCTGGGTTTTCTTTCTGCAGCCTAAATGGTACGAATCTACGAAGTATATTGATCCCGATCTTACCCTTTATATGAATGGTATAGAAGAAAACAGTGTCATATTCTGCCTCAGAACCAACGAGCTGGCACTGCCGGAAGACCGAATAGGCAACGAGGTTCCCGATTTTGAATATGATAAAGAAAAAGACAACGAAAGAGTTATAAGCGAATAAAAAAAAATCAAAAAAAACATAATATAAATGAGTAAGGGCTTATTATCAATAGGAATACTTCTTCTGGGAATAGCACTGTATATGGGATACAATAAATATACATTTTTGGAAAATGCCATTACAGCAAAGGCCACAGTTATTTCCTACAGAACAACAACAGATACAGAAACAAAGAAAAACGGAAACAAAAGAACTACAAAAAAGATCACCTATTATTATCCCACCTTTGAATTTAAAGATGCCCAAAATCGTCTTACACAGGTAGAATCTAATGTAGGGCATGGTAATTCAAAGCCCTATTCAGTTGGAGATCAGGTAGAGATTGTATATTCAAAAGAAAATCCACAGAATGCCAGGATTAACAGTTTTTTGAACCAATGGCTATTCACAACAATTGTAGGAAGTTTTTCTTTACTTTTTTTAATTATAGCTTTTACATTTAAAATAAAAAAATAAGATTTTGACTTTTTTTAAGAGAGCAGTGAAAATTTTGATAATACAATAAATTCAGTAAGAACAAGTAAACACCATGATAGAAAAACTAAACCACTTTCCCGTAAACTGGATAGACGGGATGAAAATCAATAAGAATCATTTTGCAGATGTACAGGATTTTGTAAGCGATTCTGTAAGAGATGCGGTTGGGATTCATACTTCTATGATTAATTACGGGTTATTGCCTGTAAATGATTCCATTAAACTGAGCCTGATTATTGATAATCATAAACTACTTAGAATAAAAGTAGAAGAGTGCCATGCGATCAGTCCAAGCGGATCAAGAATAGATATCGGTACCGGAAGTTCCGAAGCCATTAATCTCTCGATCCCGTATCCTGAGGCAGCATACGAAATAAAAGATAATGAGAGCGTGGTTTTGATGGCTTGCCTTTCTGTGAACCATTTTAAAAGAACACCTTTCGGAGAGCCCGACCCCGAAGAAAACCCGCCAAGATATCCTTATACACAGCCTGAATATTCATTAAATCTTGTTCCGGAAAAGGAACTGAAAAATACTTTAGGCTTCGGTACAGGCTATCTTACAATTGGTAAGATATTGGTCAACGCAGGAGAGTCCAGAATTGATGAAAATTATATTCCACCCTGCGTAAGTATTACAAGTTCTAAAAAATTACAGGATTTATATGTGGAAATCGACCGTTTTTATGGGCAGATTGAATTGTACGCCGTACAGATTGAACAAAAAATCCACGTAAAAAAGCAGAATAATTCCTTAGCTGTGATGATGGGACTGATGGCGGATAAAACGCTTAATTATCTTGGCCAGGAAATCAACAGGTTCAGGTGGCTTTCTCCACATACACCTCCGGCGAATATGTTGCTGTCGGTCGTTGCTTTGGCAAGAGTGCTTAAAAATTTTATTGATGCGCGTTCAGGAGCCGGAAAAGAAGAATTACTGAATTATTTTGCGGAATGGTGTAATGTGAGCCAGGGATATTTTGAAACCATTTTTTCAGATGTTATCAATACAGATTATAATCATAACCATATGGATGTGACCATTGCCAAAGTAAATGTTTTCATGAAAACTCTTGAAGATCTGTATTCGGTCCTTAACAGATTGGATTACATCGGCAAAAAACGGGACGGAAGCATCTTTGTTTCAGAAAATACAGACGACAGAGATTCGGTTATCCATTCTAAACGAAGCAGAACTTTTCTCGCAGATTAAATTTAATTAAACGCAAATATTACTCATTTATATGGAAGTCCTTAATAAAAAAGAACGCTCGAGAGCTTTTTCCTTTTTCATCCTGTTTTTCGTTATTACCGTTATTGTTTTGCTTGTTGCTGTATTTTTTAATGCCTATTTTCCTTTCAAAGAGAATAGTTTGCTGAAAGCTGAAAATGCAAAAATGAAAAAAGAAATGGAAACTCAGGACAAGTTTTCTTTCCAATTAGAAAAAGTAAAGGCAGCTGTAGATTCAATAGGTGTACCGGGACAAAATGATTTCTTCAACGAGAAATTATCATTATCCATTCTTGCCGATATGTACAAGCAGCTTCCGAAAGACACTCTGAAAAACAAAATCATGTATAATAACACCATCATGACCTTTAAAGATCTTGTGGATGCTAAAAAACAGATTAAGCAGCTGTCCGGAAACCAAATGACAATGGACAGTCTGAGTACCATCAATAAAACTTTAAAGTCGGAATATGATAAAATAAAAACAGACCTTGATGTTTGTCGTCAATTGTATCAGGCACAATAACAGAAAAATGAGAAATTCAGTATTCATTCTTATTATTTTTCTTTCGGGAATGTTCCGGGCAAATGCTCAGCAGAAAGCTGTTCCAGACAGTGCAGGTATTTCCTATGCGAGCTATGACTGTGGAATTGTACAGACCAGGCAAAAACTTGACAAAAAGCAATTTGCCAGTACTACACCATTATACCTCAGGGTTAACAATAGCGATTATGTTTATGCTACACTGCAGTTGGGGAAAAGGAAAAACAAAGTTTTTATGTACATACAGATTTTGGACAAAAATGTATGTGTAAAAAAAGACAAGGTTTTGGATGTTTTTTTTAAAACAGGAGAGGTGGTTACCTATAAAAATGGTTTTTCGCTGAATTGTGATGGTTTTTTTGCAAAACAGCTCAGTAAAAAGGAATTTGAAAAGCTGAGACTTAATGATATCGATCTGATCAAATTATACACTTATAAAAAGAACTATGAACTGTATGTAAGTGAAGTTCAGAATATTGATATAGACAATCAGCTGGACTGTTTGTCTGTTTATAAAATTAAAAAAACTGACGAAGTAAAAATTAAAAAAACGAAAAAAAATGAGCCCGCTTCCGGAACTTAACCTCAATCTTGGAATGTCCAATATCGACCCTGCTACGAATGAGAGTAAAGATGAAATTGTTGTGAGAACCGATTCCGGACTTCGTAAGCACTCCATATCAATGATTATTTCGGATCAGGAAGCTGGAAAGGTTCATTTGAAAATAAACAATAAAGAAGTTGAGGTTCCTACTTATAAACTTACGGTTACTGACGATAAAACGAACGAAACCGAAGCTTATCAGGTAACAAGAGATACTTTAAATTTTGTAAAAACGACCACTAAAAAAAGTTTTCTTTCTTTTTTAGGAATTAAACGGTTTGATAAAACTTCTTTTTTGTATGAAAATATAGCCTATGAACCGCTTCGCGAGAATATTGAAAAATTTGATATTTCCAGACATCGAAGTCTTAGTCAGGATAAACTTATTTACCTGCTTTCGGGAAATGGACAGAGTATAATGCTTTATTCCGGTAACATCAATGAATTTGAAAAACCGGATGAAATCAATCAGTATTTTATCATTGTCGATAATAATGATGGTAAAAGCTTTATCGGAGATATTTTATACCGTGAAAAATTTTTGAAACTCACACCAAAAGTAGAATTGCAGATTATCAGAAGAAGCAAAGTGGCGAAAAATTTTGAATACGATGATAAAGGAAATATTAAGAGAACGATTTATTTTTAGAAATAATGAGAGGAGTATACTATAAAATACCAATGGATTTCGAGGCAATTGTTAATAAGAAAGATGCCCATAAAATTTCTATTGATAATTCCATAAGCCAGCAGATTTTTCTTATTTCTACAACAGCTTTGGGAGAATGCAAGTTTGATGAAACCTTTGGGACAGAAATTTGGGAAATGGATTTTGACCTTCTTAAAACGGATAACAGCCTGAAAGAATTCATCGTGAGTTCTATGAAAAAAGCAATTGTGATGCACGAAAAAAGACTTTTGCTGGAAGACGTAGAAGTTTCTGTAAAAGACCATAACCTGGGAACCATTGGAAAAAGAAGAATGAAAAAAAGAGTTGTTATCTCTGTGAAAGGACAGGTTTTAGAGACCAACAGGCCTTTTCTTTTCCAGAATTCCTTTTTTGTAGGACCCCTTTCATATTAAAAAACACAAGACACTAATGACTAATGAATCAGGAAAGAATTAAAGATAGAATATTAAGAAGAGCAGCAAGACTTTGGGGCTACAATGAATTGGAAGCAGAAACTTCCTTTGACCCGGTGGTGAGTCTGCTTCTTTCTGCAACTGCTTCAGAACTTGAGAAATTGGGGTTTGAACTGGAGAGTTCGCGTTCAAGAATTATAGAAAGAATTCTTGAAATTATGTTTCCGGAAGAAGTTTCCGGGGTTATTCCTTCAAGATCATTGATCCAGGTTTTTCCTTTGGAAAATCAGTCAAAAATATCTTTATATAATCATTTTAAAACGAGTAAACGTATTCATAACGTATTCAATCCTGTTGAAAGCGGAAGTAAAGATGTTTTCTTCTGTCCTACTATTGAAGCAAAGCTTACAACGGCGAAAGTAGAATATATTGCTTACGGAAATACATTGAACCGTGTAGAGAGTTTCTTCTTTACAGACCTCTTATCAAAAGGAGAACAGCATATTCCTTCCGGAGAAATGTGGGTGGGAGTCCGTTGCAAGGAAAAGGCAGATCTTGAAAATCTGATGTTTTATATTGATATTAACAACAATTATCAGAAGGAACTGTTTTTTTATTATCTCAGGCAGGCAAAGATTTATTTCGGCGAAAAAAAGTTTTCATTGCACGAAGGTTACAATGTTGATCAGGAAAACATCAATCTTGAAAATATAGTTACTAAAAACTACTCGGACCTTGAGCATATTTATACAGATGTCAACCAATATTATTTTTCCAATTTTTTCACTTTAAAAGAAAAATTATCACACACTGATAAACCTGAAAAGGTAGAACTGTTTGAAAAGTATTTTAAGGATAATAAACTCTCAGATGACGATGATATTTTATGGCTGAAATTCAAATTTTCAGAAGCGGTTGTAAGCGAAGTGCTGGAAAATGTAAGCGTTACTTTAAACTGCATTCCCGTTGTAAATGTTCATAATATAACATCTCATCACCGTGTAACAGGGAGGCTCAATATCATCCCTATTCAGTCAGATGACTATTTTCTGGACCTGGATTATGTTGCTGATGACAGAGGCCGACGGTTTGATGTGAAAAATTATGCCGCTGAAAACAACGGAATTTCTGCAGTTTTAAGAAAAGGTGGTGTTTCAAGATTTGACCAGCGGGGAGCTTCAGAACTGTTACAATATCTTTTGGAACTAATAAAAGATGAAACGGCTGCTTTTTCAGGGATCGGCGGAGATTCGGCAAAGGAGACCTTGAGGCAGATTAACCAGAATGTTGCGGCATTACACCAGTTAGCAAAAGAAAAAAGTTTTTCGCAAGCCAATAACCCCTATTTGGTTATTACTTCTGATTCTCAGGATGCAGAAATTGCGTGCAATGTTTCATGTTGGCTTACACACGCAGAAGAAGGAAATGATATTAAACCTGCCACAATTTTAACTGTAGAAGGTTCAGATGTCTTAGCATTGGACAAAACAGCTGTAATGATTAAGTCTTCTACCGGAGGACGAAAAAGCCTGTCTCCACAGGATAAGATTTTGGAATACAGAAATTCATTGTTGACAAGAGGCAGAATCGTAACAGTGGCTGATATAAGAATTTTTGGATTAAACCACTTTAAAAGTACAATAAAAGATGTAGAAGTTTCTAAAGGAACCAAAAAAGAAGTTTCTTTAAAAGGAGGATTTAGTAGAACCATTGACATCTTTTTGATCAGAAATCCTGATGTAAAGGATTCAATTAAAGATTCAGAATGGGAATATTTATGTGAGAGCTTTTTGCTTAAACTAAAAAACGCCTCTGCTAATATATATCCGTACAGGATCTTTGAAAAATAAAAATATCACTTAAAAAAGTTGATGATATTAACTAAACACATTTATTAACCCTTTAAAAAAACACTTATGTTATCGAACAAAGGAATTGGTGGAAATGAAGTTCCACTGGATGCAAGTGAGGCGATTTTTGAAATCCCTCAAAACAGAACGCTTTTAGCACAAAAACTTACCGCAGATGATCCTGTAAAACCGGAGCTGGTAGAAGGATTGAATACTATTGATAAAGTTTTTGAGCATTTCAAACCGGAAATTAAAGTGGATTTCGAAGATGCAGAAGGATCTGTGAAAATGGAAAATTTAAAATTCAAAAACCTGGGAGATTTTGGCACAAAAGGAATCACGGGTCAAAGTGGATTTTTAAGTGGACTTGAAACAGAGAAGGATCAGTACCAAAAAATTATTAAGCAACTGAAAACAAACAAAATTCTTAAAGCAGCTCTTGAAGATCCGGATGCTAAAAAAGGATTATTGGATACCCTTCAGTCATTAATCAAAGAATTGGAAAGCAACACTGTCAACAATAACTAAAAAAAACACAAACTATGGCAAAACAGGAAGAATCAGTACAGGCTTCATCAGCTCCGGTATTGGAACAAAAAAAGGGGTCTGCATCCTTAGAAAGCAGTCTTAATAAACTAGCCCGTTACGGAGGTTTCGATTTGTTGGAAACATCTATTGAAGGCGTACAAAACATCAATCCGGACAGAAAGGCAAGAAGGAAAATCTTCTTGACAGAGCTGGCTAAAGAAAAAGAAAGAGAAACCTTAAAGAAAACTCTTGAACTTTGGGCAAACGTGATCAGTAAAAACGATTCTTTAACTGATATGGTTGCAAATTGTGAAGATCAAAGGAAATCTTCCGAAGATTTACTTTCTAAAAATTTATCAAAAGCAGTTGATATTACCAGAGAATTAGAAGCTAATTATAGAACTGCTGCCTTATTCTACAAAAATACAGAATCTGACAAGGTGAAAAATATCACGATTGTCAATGCAAATCTTGAACAGCTGAAAGATCTTGATAATACAAGATTTATCGACACCATTCATGCTGAACTTTCAGACAATTACGATAGATTAGATCTTAAAAGCAACTATGGAATCCTTGTTATTCCAGGGTATTTAGGATCAAATAAAGTGGTGGAGAAATGGGCAAAACTGGCTCACGAAAACAAAGTAATGCTGGTGACCGATTTTGAACACCTGGATGAACCGGATGATGTAATGGAAATGTTTGACCAGGCGTATTTGACGGGAGGTGATGTTTACAGAGCCAATGTTTTAATGACCTGCAACTGGTTGGTTGGAAGAGGAAGATTTGAAGATATCAACGAAACTGAAGATTTATTTATCCCGCCTTCTGCCGCTTTAGCAGGAAAAATTTACCATACATTGATGTCTCAGGTAACTGCAGGTAAAAAGTTTGGAGGAATCAATGAAGTGGACGGTGTTAAATTCGATTTGAAAAAAAGTGAAATAGCCAATCTTGAAAACCTGGGGCTTATCCCAATGGTCAATGAGTACGGAAAAGTAATGGCATTCTCAGGTAAAACTTTATTCAACGGAGATAACCTGGGACTTCAGACCTATTCTGTTGTAAGAGTTTTCGATTATGTTACAAAAGTATTGATGGACTTCTTAAACAGAAGAGCATTTGAAAACTTTACTGCAGTTACAAGAAAAGAAATTATGAACCAGATTGTTCGTTTTCTTGATGGAATTACCGGCCCTGGTAAATTGATCGAAAATTTTGAAATCAGGAAATTCGAGCAGGATCCTGTACAAAAAGACAGGATTCATTTAGATATTCACATGAAACCTTATTTCCCGGCTAAAAACTTCCTTATCAAAATGGATGGTCACAAAGGAGATGACGGTAATGAATGGGAAACAGAATACGAACAGAAATAAAAATCAGAAATAGGATGTAGGAATTAGAAAATAGAATAACTATTTTTTCAATAATTTTTTAAAATTATTTAATTTCTATATTATTCATAATTTGTGTTTCAGCGTGGAAAATTATTTTCCACGCTTTTTTATTTAAAAGCTTTGCTTGTAAATTTTAAAAAAAATTAGAGTTCATTTATTTAAGGGTATGGTTATTTATGAATTACTTTAAATATGCATTTGGTTTTTTGTAGAAATTTGATTTTTAATAAGTTGCGTATAAAAAGGAATTAGTGTTGAAATAACAACGTAAATAAATTATTTGATTTTAATTCATAAAAATAAACAAGATATATAATTTTATCGTTTTTAGTTTATTTGATTAAAATTGTATAATTATTGTCATTATTTCATTTATTTTGCTATTAATTAATATTTAACATAATAAAATACTTTAAAAATTATCAATTATTTATTTGTGTAACTAAAAATAATGTATAGATTTGACAAGAATATATTCCCTAGTTGGTCATTATAAGAACAAATATATTTATAAGTGCAGGGGTATATTTCCATTATTGGTGTTATTAGATATTTAAACCTAAAATATATTTTTATTATGTCATTTAAAGCAAAATTCAAAGTAGCAGGAAAAGAGTTCACTGCCCTAAACGTAAGCTACGGATTATTCCAGGAGACAGATGCAACGGGGAGGCCCTCTACCGTAACAAGAGGCGGTAAGATTGATGTTGTAGTAGAAGGTACCAACTCTACAGAACTTTTCGAATGGATGACCAACTCTTTCGAAAGAAAAGACGGGAGCATCGTATTTTACAAAAGAGACAGCGATGCTACCTTGAAGGAATTGAAATTTACAGAAGGTTACCTGGTAAAGCACAAAGAGAACTTTGATTCTACGGGTGATAATCCTTTGACAGAAACGTTTACGATCTCTGCAAGAAAGATTGAATTAGGAGGCGGTTTTTACGAAAATGAGTGGCCTGGTAACAAGTAAATAAATTAAGAATGGGCAATAAAGCATTGCCCATTTTTTAGTTTTCTCAAATTGTAGTGAGTGAATCAATAAAGATAATTCACTATCAACCGACAACCATTAACCAACAAACTACTAATATGTCCTTTTTATCCAAATTAGAATTAGACGGTAACACGTATAATATTTTAGAATGTAAATACAGCTTTACACAGGCAACGGACGGAACAGGAAAGCCTCAGGGAATGCCTCAGGGCGGGGAAATCTTCATCCGTATCGAGAGCACCGGAAATCCTGAACTTCTGGGCTGGATGCTCGATCATAACCAGACCAAGAACGGGACGATTACTTTTTTCAGGAGAGATGCTATGAGCAAACTTCAGGAGCTTACTTTTGAAAAAGCGTACTGCATTAAATTCACGGAACATTTTAATTCCGTAGATGCAGAACCATTACAGATTGAAATGCATTTGATTGCCAGGAAGTTTGATGTCAACGGAGCGATTCACGAAAAAACGTGGAAATAGAAATTCTTTTCTGTTTTCGGCCAATTTAACAACACAAATCCAAATAAAATAGAGAAAGTTATGTCCTATTTAGATGATGAAAATAGTTTCGGCACCGGAAATTTAGGAAGCAATATGCGGCTTAATCATCCCGATGATCTCAAAAAACACTTTTCTTCCAAAACGTTCAAAGATTTTTTGGCAGACAAGCTGAGTCCGCTCGTGTATTGCACATTGAGTTTGGAGGGAAAACCTTTTCTTGATAAATCGGGTTTTTCCATCAACCTCAATCAGAATACCAATGATCA